>CAYMTJ010000031.1:2223-14804 GCA_964393345.1 uncultured Anaerolineaceae bacterium
GTCGCGGCGGCGATCGTCGCGGCGGCGGTCGTCGCTCGGCGGGCGGCTTGCGGCGGTCGTCGCTCACGGCGCCTGCCTGCCAGGCTGGAGAGTCTGCTTCGATCTGTCGCCGGAGGGTCGGGTGACGTGCGACGCGGTCGGCGAAGCAGGTATCTGGGTCTTACAGGCGGGAGCGAGTGACTGAGGCCCTCGAATCGACGTGCACACCGTGGGCCGCGCAGATCCCACCGCCTGGTAGGCCAGTCCGTAATGGCCCAGTCCGTCGTGGCTCGGTCCGAGGAGGCCGTCCGCGGTCGGCTCCGCGTCCGGTCCGCGCGTGCGTCCGTGCCTCTCCCCCACGTCACGGATCCACGGTGAACCCGCGCAGAGCCTCCAGGCGCGGGTCGATGTCGTCGTCGGGGTGGTCGTGGTCCCCGGTCTCCAGCGGCAGGCCGCACGTGATGCACAGCCCCGGGCAGTCCGGCCGGCAGAGGGGGGCGATCGGCTCGGCCAGGATGATCGCCTCGCGGACCGGCTCCTCGAGGTCGAGTTCGTGGTGGTCGGTGAGCCGCCGCGCGTCGGGATCCTCGTCGGTCGGGACGGGCTGCCCGGTCGTGATGTCCAGCGACGGCAGGAACTCCTCCTCGATCCGCAGGTCGAGCCGGACCACGACCGACTTGAGGCAGCGGCTGCACTCCGCGGCGAGCGTCGTGGTCAGGCCGGCGTCGGCGAGGATGCCGCGGTTCGTCCGAACGAGGCGCACGGCGCCATCGATCGGCGTCGAGAGCGTGATCCCGTCGGGTGGCTCGATCGTGACTGCGACGATCGGGTACTGCCGATCGGCGCCGACCTCGTCGGCCAGGAGCCCTGCGACGTTCCAGGTGAGCGGCCCGTCCGCCGGGCGGACCGTCACCGGCCGACCGACGTGGGCGGCCGCGGCCACGGAGCCGGGCGCACCGTCATGGGTGGACCGTCGTGGGTTGCCGGTCCGACGGGCGAACCGTCATGGACCGACGATCACGACCGGACGGGCTGGGACGCGTCCTCGGTCTGCTCGCCCCACCCCTCGGGGACCCCCGGCTCGAACTCGTCCTCGGCCACCACGTCGGCGTGCCGCTCGTCGAGCATCGCGATGCCCTTGCGGATGCTCTGCAGCGTCTTCTCGACGTCGCGCTCGAGGCCGACGAGCACATTCACGGCGTACTCATCCGCGCCGCGCCGGATCTCGTCCGCGTCGGCGTTGGCCTGGGCCACGATCCGCTCGCTCTGTGCCTCGGCGACGTGCGTCAGGCCGCGCTCATCGATGAGGAACGCCGCCTGCTCCTGCGCCTTGCCCACGATCCGCTCGGCTTCCTCCTGGGCCTTCTCCATGATCCGTTCGCCTTCGGAGTTGATCCGCTTCGCGGCGCGGACCTCCTCGGGAACGGCGACGCGCAGCTCGTCGATCAGGCCGAGTGCGGCGTTCTGATCCACCACGACGTTGGTCGTCAGGGGAAGCTTCTTCCCGTTCGCGATGAGCGACTCGAGGCGCTCGACGAGGAAGATGATGTCGATCGGAGGGTCCTCCTGGCTCGGCGGGTGGCCACCCGGCACGCGTTCCGCCAAGTATGGCACGCGTCGGAAGCGTCAGCGCTTCGCGAACGCCTCATCGAGCGCCATCCGGGCCGCGGCCGGGACCATCCCGGACACGTCGCCCCCGAACTGCGCGATCTCCTTGACGAGGCTGGAGCTGACGTACCCGTTGGCGACCGAGGTCATGAAGAAGACCGTGTCGATCTCGCCGGCCAGGACGCGGTTGTTGTGGGCCAGCTGCATCTCGGTCTCGAAGTCACTGATCGCGCGCAGTCCACGCACGATGGCCTGGGCGTCGTTCGCCCGGCAGAAGTCGACCGTGAGGCCATCGAACGAGGCGATCGCGATGCGGTCGAGCGGCGCGCCCGTCTCGGCGAGCGCCGCCTCGATGACGCGCATCCGCGCGTCCACCGTGAGCAGGGGCGTCTTGCGCGGGTTCGCGAGGACGCCGACGATCACCCGGTCGAAGACCGTCGCGGCCCGGCCGATGATGTCGATGTGCCCGTTGGTGATCGGGTCGAACGATCCGGGATAGGCCGCGGCGCGCATCACTCCTCCATCCGCCGGTAGAACGTGAGCGTCGTCTCCCCGAAGCGTCGCTCGCGCTCGGATGCTAGCAGCCCCACGCGAGCCGGCGGTGGGTGGTGGGTGGCGTGCTTGGCCACGACCCGGGCGCCCGGGACGAGCCGCGACTCCAGACCCTCCAGGGCGGCGATGAGGAGATCCGGCGTGTCGTAGGGCGGATCGAGCACGACGACGTCGGCGAGCCCATCGGCTTCGACGCCCGCTCGCGCCAGCCATCGCCCGACGCTCCCTTCGACCACCTGCGCCGCCGGACCCGCGAGGCGCGTCCGCACCAGGTTCGTCCGGATGACCGCGAGCGCGCCCGGGTCCCGTTCCACGAACGTCGCGGTCGCCGCGCCGCGCGACAGGGCCTCGATCCCCGCGGCGCCACTCCCCGCGAACAGGTCCAGGAACCGGGCGCCGCGGAGCTCCGGTTCGAGGATGGCGAACAGGGTCTGCTTGACGCGGTCCCCCATCGGTCGCGTCCCGTCGCCGGGCGCCGCAAGGCGGGTCCCCCGCGCCGAACCCGCGATCACCCGGCCCGCATCAGCCATCGATGTCGTCCTCGCCCTCGCCGGCGGCGACGCGGGCCAGCCAACCCGTCCGGAGCTCCGCGTCCAGCGCGGCGGCCTCCGGCCCGAGTCGACCCGACTCGTCGAGCAGCGTCTCCGCGTGGCGCCGCGCCCGGACCGCGAGGTCGCGATGGTCGGGCCGGCCCAACGACGCGACCCGCAGCCGCGGCAGGCCGCTCTGGACCAGACCGAGCACGTCGCCCTCGCGGCGGAGCTCGAAGTCCCGCTCGGCGAGCTCGAACCCGTCGCGCAGCTCGGCGACCGCCTTGAGCCGCGCCTGCGCCACCTCGTCGGTCGAATCCGAGACGAGGACGCAGAACGACGGCAGTTCGGCCCGACCGACGCGACCACGGAGCTGGTGGAGCTGGGCGAGCCCGAACCGGTCCGCGGCCTCGATGATCATCATCGTCGCCTCCGGGACGTCGACGCCCACCTCCACCACGGTCGTTCCCACGAGCACATCCAGGTCTCCGTCCCGGAACCGGGTCATCTCGGCATCGCGATCCGCGGCCTTCAACCGGCCGTGGACCAGCCCCACCCGCAGGGGCGCCAGCAACGAGCGCAGCCGGACCGCCTCGCTCTCCGCCGCGACTGCCGAGTCCGCGGTCGCCCCCGTGTCATCGATCAACGGCACGACGACGAACGTCCGACGCCCGGCCGCGGCCTCCTCGCGGACCTTGTCCCAGGTCGCGTCGAGGGCATCCGGGCGGCGGATCCCCGTCCGGATCGGGACGCGGCCGGCCGGCGGCGTCCGCAGGTCACTGACGTCGAGGTCCGCGTACAGGACCTGGCCGAGCGTCCGTGGGATCGGGGTCGCGGTCATGAGCAGGACGTGTGGGGGCCGCCCGCCGGCCTTGCCCTCGAGCGCGTCCCGCTGCGCGACACCGAACCGGTGCTGCTCATCGATGACGACCAGGCCCAGGTCCCGGAACGTGACCGCGTCCTGGATCAGGGCATGCGTCCCCACCACTACCGCCGCCTGTCCCGAGGCGATGTCACCGAGCGCCTTGGCCCGCGCCTCAGCGCGCAGCGACCCGGTGAGCAGCGTGACGCCGATCCCGAGGTCCGCGAGGAGCGCCCCCACGGTCTCGAGATGCTGCCTCGCGAGCAGGTCCGTCGGCGCCAGCAGCGCACCCTGGTGGCCCTGCCGGGCGGCGGCGGCCAGCGCGTACGCCGCCACCGCGGTCTTGCCGGACCCGACGTCCCCCTGGAGCAGCCGGAGCATCGGCGTGGGCCGGGCGAGGTCGCCGCGGATCGCGTCCGACGCCGCCGTCTGATCCGGGGTCAGCGCCACGGGCCGGCCGACCCGCACTCCCAGCGACTCCACCAGCGCGGCGTGGATCGCCGAATCGTCGCCATCATCGATCGCGACGACCGGCGCCGACGCTCGGGCGCGCTGCCGGCGGCGGCTCACCATCCCGATCTGGAGCGCGAGGAGCTCGTCGAAGGCGAGTCGGTGGAGGGCCGCGTCCCGACCCTCGAAGGTGTCGGGGTAGTGGGCGTGCTCGAGCGCGGTCGGGATCGCGGTCAGCCGCTCGTCCCGCAGGATCGACCCGGGCAGGTACTCCGGGTAGGCGTGCCCCGCGACGTCGAGCGCCTCACGGATCGCCGAGCGAAGGCGGGCAGCGGTGAGGCCGGCGGTCAGCCGGTAGACCGGGACGATGCGGCCGGCGTGGAGGACCTCGGCGTCATCGCCGTCGACCACCTGGAACTCGGGGTTGTCGAACGTGAGCGTCCGACCGAACCGCTTCACGCGGCCACTGACGACGACCTCGGCGCCGGCCGTCAGCCGACGTTCGATGAATCGTCGCCCGAACCACGTCGCCGCGATGGACCCGGTGTCGTCCTCGAGGCGGGCGACGGTCCGCTGGACGCGGCGGCGGAACGTCGGCTCGACCCGGATCTCCGCGACGCGGACGCGAGCGGAGACGACGCTCCCCTCCTCCGTCCACACGAGATCCCCGAGCCGCTGCATCTCGCGCAGGTCGTCGTAGCGACGGGGCAGGTGGAAGAGGAGCTCGCGGACGGTGTCGAACCCGAGCCGGATGCCCGCCCGGCGGAGCAACGCTCCCGCGGCCAGCCCGGAGCGATGGAGCGGTGTGGAGAGCCGCTCGATCGGATCGCTCGGCGGCGGGGTACTCGGGGTCGTCCGCCTGGCCACGGCTATTCCGCCGAGATCAGGTACCGGTAGTAGGGCTGCCCGCCGTGCCGGACCTCGACCTCGATCCCCGGCACCCGCGCGCCGATCCGTCGCGCCACCCCTTCCGCGTCGGCAAGGTCCGCGCCGTCACCATAGAAGATCGTGACCAGCTCGAATCCGGGCGTGAGCGCGTCGACCGCGGCCAGCACCGCCTTGTCGCGATCCTTGTTCACGGCCACGAGCCCGTCGTCCGGATCAAGCGCGATCGTCTGCCCGCGCTTGACCTTCTTGCCGCCGATCGTCGCGTCGCGGACGGCATCGGTGACCGCGATCGTCTGGATCGCGCGCGCGGCGTCGGTCATCGGGCCCGCGTTGGCCGCGGCGCCGGCGGTCGGGTCGAGCGACAGGAGGGCGGCGAACCCCTCGGCGGCATTTCGCGTGGGGACCACGACGACGGGCCGCGCCGACATCCCGGCCACCTGGCGGGCGGCGAGCACGACGTTTGGGTTGTTGGGCAGGATCAGGATCTCGGCGGCGTCGACCATGTCGATCGCCGCGAGGAGTTCGCCCGTGCTCGGGTTCGCGCTCTGGCCGCCTTGCACCACGGATGCCACCCCGAAGTCCCGGAAGATCGCCGCGAGACCGTCGCCCGCCACGACGGCGACGACACCCAGCGCGAGCGACGGTGCCGCCGTCCCGGTGGCGATCGCCCCGCCAGGCGTCGCGCCCGACGCGGGAGGGGGCGTGCTCGCGGTCCCCGTCGCGGTCACGGTCGACCCCTCGTGGCCGGTGAACGCCGTGGCCCGGATCTCGCGCACGTCGCGTGCCTGGTCGTCGAGGTTCTCGACGCTGATCCGGCTCATCGATCCGAGACCCAGCCCGTAGCCGATCACCAGATCCGGGCGCTCGTTGTGGACGTGCACCTTGAGGGCCCGGGCATCGCCGGCGACGAGCACGGACTCCCCGATCGTCTCGAGGTGGTCGCGGATCGCGTCGACGTCGAGCGGGGTGGAGCCGTTCGCCTGGAGCAGGAACATCGTCTCGAACCCGAAGCCCTCATCGGCGTGCGCGACGAGCGTCGAGGGCTTGGCGCCGGTGGTCCTCGAGGTCGCGACGGCGACAGGCGTCTGGCCGACGAGGTGGAGGAGCGCGCCCTGGAAGAGCCGGTACAGGCCCTGGCCACCGGAATCGACGACGCCCGCCTCGCGCAGGATGGCGAGCAGGGTCGGCGTGCGGGCGACGGACTTCTCGGCGGCATCGACGGTCGCGGCCAACACGGACTCGAGGTCCTGGCTTCGCTCCGCGGCGGCGACCGCGGCCACGGCCGATTCCCGGATCACGGTCAGGATCGTCCCTTCGACGGGCTTCGCCACGGCACCGTAGGCGGTCTTGGCGCCCGTGGACAGGGCGTGCGCGAGGTCCAGTCCGTTGAACCGCCGCTTGCCGTCGAGCGCCTCGGCCATGCCCCGGAAGATCTGGCTGGTGATGACGCCGGAGTTGCCACGCGCGCCCATGAGCGCCCCGAAGCTGATCGCGGTCGCCACCTTCTCGGCCGTCTCCCCGGCGGCTGCCTCGGCCTCATCGAGCGCGGCCCGCACGGTCGCGTACATGTTCGATCCCGTGTCGCCGTCGGGGACCGGATAGACGTTGAGGCTGTTGATCTCCTCGACGTGGGCTTCGAGATTGGCGACCGCGGCCCGGAACGCCTCGAGAAGCCCGGCGCCGTCGCACGCCCGGCGCGCCATCAGGCGACGTCCGTCCCGCTGTCGGCGAGATCGCGCGGGCGGATCGCGGCCGGGTCGACGTTGACGGTCACGGGCGGCGCGCCCGCCGGTTCGACGCGCAGGCCGTCGATGTGGATCACGAGCCGCCGGACCTCGAGATCCACCGACCGACGAACCGCGTAGCGCACCGCGGACTCGACCTGGCGCGCGACCTCGGCGACCGGGACGCCGAGGGCCACCTCGAGGTCGAGCTCGATGTCCAGGCCGCCGTGCAGTCGGACCTGGAGCCCCGGCTGGGCGAGGTCGAGCCGGGCGAGCAGCCGCGCCAGCGAACCACCGGCGAACCCGGTCACCCCGTACGATCCGAGCGTCGCGGCGCGGACGACGTCGACGATCGCGCGCCTCGTGACGAGCAGGCGGCCTGGCATGGGATCGGGTGGCACTCGGACGACGGCCTCCGCGCAGCGTGGGGTGGTCGGCGACCTGGCGGGACGCCGGAGGCCGTGTGGTATCCTACCGCTTCTGTCCGGGCCGCTACTCGGCTCGCTTCCTCCTTCCTGCACTCTGAGGACCACGCATGGCCCGCTCCTGCGCGATCTGCGGCAAGACTTCGATGGGCGGCTTCAATCCGCAGTCATCGGGCATGAACCGCGTTCGGGCGCACCGCCGGATGCAGCCGAACCTGCAGCCGCTCGTCATCGACGTCAAGGGTGTCCCCACCCGGACGCTCGTGTGCACCCGCTGCCGACGGACCCAGAACAAGGCGTCCAAGTAGCCCGACGGGTCGGCGACAGCGAGCCGGGTGCTCAGCGCTCGGCGGTATCGAGCCAGATCGTGAACGGTCCGTCGTTGACGAGCTCCACCGCCATCTCGGCCCCGAACATCCCGGTCGCCACGCGCACCCCGAGGCGGCGCAGGGCCGCCGCGAACGCCTCGTAACACCGTTCCGCCACTTCCGGTGAGGCCGCCCCGGTGAACCCGGGCCGTCGACCCCGACGCGTGTCCGCGTAGAGCGTGAACTGCGAAACGAGCAGGACGCCGCCGCCAGTGTCGACGAGCGACCGGTTCGTCCGGCCCTCATCGTCACGGAAGATCCGCAGGTCCACCACCTTCCGCGCGAGGCCGTCGACGACCGCCGCATCGTCGTCCGGACCGACCCCGAGCAGGATCACGAGCCCGTCGTCGATCGCACCGGTCACGGACCCGTCGACCCGCACCTCGGCGCGGCTGACCCGCTGGAGGAGCGCCCGCATCAGATCGTGTCTGGAGGGATGATGCCGTGCTCGCGGATGAACGCGTCGCGCCACGCGCTCGCTCGCGCCTGGTAGACGTCGCGCATCTCGGCGTGGCGTTCGATGACGAGGTCCTCGACGGTCGCCGGCACCAGGAGGTCGTAGTCGCGGATCCCATCCGGGTTCATCACGCCGTCCCCGCGGAGCATGATGACCGGGATCCCACCCGCTTCGATCTCGTCCATCAGCGCGCGCGCGAACGGCTTGGGGAGCCCCGTGAAGATGACCATCTTGTCGCGCGGGATCGGCGGGACGCCGTCATTGAACCCGTACTGGTAGCCCTCATCCGCGAGCGCCCGGATCAGCCGGATCTCCCGACCCATGTCGTGACCCTTGATGAACAGCGCGGACCCGACGACCAGGATGTCCACCGCGAGTCCGCCCGCGAATTCCGCCGTCTCGCGATTGATGCCGCCGTCGACATGCACCTCCGCGCCGTGCGACTTGTGGCGCAGGTAGTGCCGGGCGGCGAGGAGCTTGTCGGCCGCGACCTCCTTCATGAACTGCTGTCCGCCGAAGCCGGGCTCGACCGTCATGACCATCACGATGTCGAGCAGGTGCTCGTATGGCTCGAGGGCCGCCAGCGGCGTCGCCGGCCGCACCGCGAGTCCGGCGGCACGGCCTGCGGCGCGGATGGCCCGCAACGTCGGCTCGATCGGCTCCTCGATCTCGACGTGGATCGTGATGGAGTCGCACCCCGCGTCGAGGTACTCGTCGATGTAGCGACCGGGCTCGCTCACCATGAGGTGGGCATCAAGCGGCAGTTCCGTCCGGCGCCGAAGGTGCTTGATCGTCTTCGGTCCGAACGTGAGGTTCGGGACGAAGTGCGCGTCCATGACGTCGAGGTGGAAGCGGTCCGCGCCCGCCGCCTCGACGCGGCGGACCGCGTTGGCGAGGTTGGACTGGTCGGCATCGAGGATGCTGGCCGCGACGCGGGCTCGACCGGTCGCCACCCCTACTCCCCCACCCCAGCCGGGACCGGGGCCGCGCTGCGCTCGCCGCGCAGGGCGGCCGCACTCGCCATCTCGAGCCGCTCGCGTCGACGTGCCACGGCCGGTGCGGGCGGCTCACCCGCGCGCAGCGCCGCGAGCTGCCCGCAGGCGGCGCCGACCTCCTGGCCCCGGTTACGCCGGATCGTCGTCTCGATCCCGGCGGCCCGGAGGGTCGTGGCGAAGGCCTCGATGACCGACATCGGGCTGGCACTCCACGGGGTATGCGCGACGGGGTTCATCGGGATCAGGTTGACATGGGCGTGATCCCCGCGGAGCAGCTCCGCCATCGCGGTCGCATCCACCTCGGTGTCGTTGACCCCGCCGATCATCGTGACCTCGTACGAGATGCGTCGACCCGTCGCCGCAGCGTGGGCCCGGGCGGCGTCGACCACCTCGCGCACCGGCCAGCGCCGGTTGAGCGGCACGAGGACGTCGCGGAGCGGGTCGCGGGCCGCGTGGAGTGAGACCGCGAGCGTGAACTGCGGACCCAGCTCGGTCAGGCGCCGCATCCCGGGCACGACCCCGGACGTGGACACCGTGATGTGCCGCGCGCCCAGCCCGAACCGCTCCGGGTCGTTGAGCGCCTCCACGGCCGCGAGCACCCGGTCCAGGTTGAGCAACGGCTCGCCCATCCCCATGAACACGATGTTGGTGAGCCGACGGCCGTCCGCGGCCAGGCGTCGCGCCGCATGCCGGACCTGGTCGAGGATCTCCGCCACGTCCAGGTCCCGCGTGAACCCGAGTTCGCCGGTGGCGCAGAACGGGCACCCGACCGCGCACCCCGCCTGGCTCGAGATGCACAGCGTGTGTCGCTCGCGCCGGCCCGCGCGGGCCGGGTAGTGCATCAGCACCGATTCGATGAGCGCACCATCGTGCAGGCGATGGAGCGCCTTCTCGGTCAGGCCACCGTCGGCGAACGTCACGTCCGTATCGCCGAGCGTCTCGAGCCGGAACGCGGCCGCGAGCTGGCGGCGGAGCGGCGGTGGCAGGGTCTGTATGGTCGACGCGTCCGTCGTCCCCCCGCCGGGCCAGACCGCATCGGCGATCTGTCGCGCGCGGAACGACGGCTCGCCGGCGGCCTCGACCCAGCCGACGAGCTCCGCGGCCGTCAGCCCGCTCAACCCGGGACGCGCATCGTCGGTCATCGCTCGATGCTAGCGCAGCGGCTCAGGGCCAGCGACGACCCTCGTGCCGACGATGCCAGGCCGGCCGCGGATGAAGGCGGCCCACGACATCCGCTGGCCGCCCGCTGGCTGGACTTCATCGAGGGCGAGCGTCCCGGCGGCCGTGACCATGCCCGCGTCGACGATCGTGCCGGGCTCGACGTCCTGTCCACGGGTCACCGAGGCGCGCCAGACGACCAGGCGCCCCATCGCCGTCTCGACGAACGAGCCGGGCCACGGCTGGTAGGCGCGGACCTGGCGCTCCAGCGCGGTCGCCGAACGCGCCGGGTCGAGTCGCCCGTCCTCGCGGCGGAGTGGCCGGGTGAGCGTCGACGCGTCGTCATCCTGCGGTTCAGCCGTCGACTCGCCCCGGAGCCACGCGTCCAGCGATCGCTCCAACAGGGCGGCGGCCATCGTCGCGAGCCGCGCTTCCAGCTCGGGGGCGGTCTCGGTCCCGTCGAGGGCAAGGCGCTCGACCGACACGATCGGTCCGGTGTCGAGACCGGCGTCCATCCGCATCAGCGAGACACCCGTCTCGGCGTCGCCGGCGAGGATCGCGGCCGGGATCGGCGTCGCGCCGCGGTGCCGAGGCAGGAGGGATGGGTGGAGATTGAGCGCGCCGTGCGGACGGTCGAGCAGGGCGGCCGGCACGATCTGCCCGTAGTCCGCGAGCACGAGCAGCGCCGGCTCGAGGGCGAGCACCGCCGCGATGCTGTCCGGCGCTCGCAGGCGCTCGGGCGTCAGGATGGTCCCAACCCCCAGCTCCTCGGCGACAGGCCGGATGGCCCCCGGGGACGGGACCTGGCGGCGACCCGCGGGGCGTGGCGGCGCCGTGACGACGCCGACCAGCTCCACGGCCGGGTGCCGTGCGAGACGGCGCAGGCTCTCGCGACCGAACCCGCCGCTTCCGAGGAAGACGGTGCGCACCCGCCCGTCGGTCACGCCAGGGCGCTCGTCGCCTCGCGGACCTCTGCGTCGTCCTCGTCGCCCTGCCCGACGGCCATCAGCTCGTCCATCGACTCGAGGTAGTCGATGTACAGCTTCCCGTCGAGGTGATCGAGCTCGTGCTGGAGGGCCCGGCCCAGCAGCCCGGAGCCGGCCACCTTGATCTTCTGTCCGTGGCGATCCTGGGCGACGACCCAGACCTTCTCGCGGCGCGTGACGTAGGCCACGTAGCCCGGGATCGAGAGGCAGCCTTCCAGATCCCGGTCGTCGCCGGTCGAGCGCACGATCTTCGGGTTGACGAGCTCGTAGAGCCGGCCCTCGACCTCGATCACGCAGGCCTGGAGCGCCTCGCCGAGCTGCGGGGCGGCCAGCCCGACGCCTGGCGCGTCACGCATGGTGTGCGCGAGGTCGTTGAGCAACTCGTGCAGGTACTTGCCGAACGCGTCGACGGGCAGGCCCTTCAACCGGAGCCGCGGGTCGCCGAGCATGACGATGGGACGGACGCTCATCAGGCGTTGGGCGTCTCGTCGGCGGCGGCCGCGGAGCTTGGGGTCGCGGGGGCGGCCGATGGCGGGGTCGCCGCATCGTCGCCGTCGATCGCGTCGCCGGCCTTGTCGGCCGCGGTCGCGATGGTCTGGCGGACGTCGGCGGCCCACTCCTTCGACTTCACCGCGAGCTTCTCCGCCCCCTCCGCGGTCGCCTCACCGGCCCGCTTCGCCAGGGGCGCGGCCTTGGTCGCGGCCGTCGAGGCCATCTCGGCGACGCGGGCGGATACGTCCCTGACCGTCGGTTCGGCACGCTCGGCGAAGTCGTCGATGGCGTCCTTGATCGTCTCGAGAATCTGGGCGGCGTTGCTGGCGAGACCGTCCGTCGTGGTCTTCGCGGTGTCGTCGGCCGCGTCCTTGATCGGCTGGTCCCCGTTCGTCTCGTTCATCTGGCAGCTCCTTCGTTCGGTGCAGCGTCATCGTCGCACGAACGGGCGCCTGCGGTCATCCGGGGTGGACCTCGGGCGTATCATCGGTCGGTCGCCTGACGGGCGACAGCCGACTTCCCTGGAGGACATCGAGATGGCCAGCGGCTGGACCTTCGCGGAGCTCACGACCGATGAGGTCGCGCTCGTGGCCGATACCGAGCGGTCGCTCGGCGGGGACGTCGTCGTGGTCTATCGCTCCGGGGCCCAGAGCTGGGCGGACGTCGAGCGGATCGCCGCGGAGGGCCTCGAACCCGATCCCCTCGACGACGCGCGCCTGGCGCGGCTGCGCGACCTCGAGACCCGCCTCGGTGCTGTCGCGGTCGCCTACCGGCGGGCGCTCGACTGACGCTCGATGCGCCCCACGACGGACGCGACCGCTACATCAGCGATTCCGGATCCACGTCCACGGACCACGGCGCCTCCGGGCCCCCATCGAGAAGCGCGCCCGGATCGTCGCCCCGCAGGACGACATTGAACCGCCAACGGTCGGCGCGGCGCGCGATGTAGGCCGGTGCCGGTCCGGCGACCGAGACGCGGACGCCACGCTCGAGCGCGCGCGCACGTAGCGTCGCCGCCATCGCCACGCCCTGCTGCTCGGCGGCCTCTCGGTCGGCGAGGCCCACGGTCAGCTTGACCGTCCGGCCGAACGGTGGGCTCCCGAACCG
>CAYMTJ010000031.1:14904-32737 GCA_964393345.1 uncultured Anaerolineaceae bacterium
ACCCGTTCCGTGCCACCGCCGAGGTAGCGGATCCGTGGCGAGGCACAGTTCGGGCAGCGGGTGGCGAGCGGTGTAGCCCGTCCGCAGTGATGGCACCGGAGCGTGCCGCCGGCCTGGTGGTAGACGAGGGGCCGCTCGCAGTCCGGGCAGGCCTGCACGTGCCCGCAGTCACGGCACAGGACCACCGACGCGGTCCCGCGCCGATTGAGGACGAGGATCGCCTGATCGCCGGCCTCGCGATCCAGGCCGTCGAGCGCCGCCGCGAGGGGCCGCGAGATCAGGCCACGCTCGCCGGCGGCAAGCTCCTCGCGCATGTCCACGATCTCGACCGTCGGCAGCTGCCCCACCGGCCGGCCGGGCAGGTTCACCCGAAGATACCGACCGGCGCGCGCGTGGCCGATCGTCTCGACCGCCGGCGTCGCGGAGCCGAGGACCACGGCCGCCCCGGCCAGCCGCCCCAGCTCCATCGCGGTGTCCCGCGCCTGGAGGCGTGGGGTCCGGTCGCTCTTGTAGGTGGCCTCGTGCTCCTCGTCGACGATGACGAGCCCGACGTCGGGGAGCGGTGCGAGGACGGCGAGGCGCGTCCCGACGACGATGTCCACGTCACCGGCCCGGATGCGGCGCCACTCGTCGGCACGCTCGCCGTCGCCGAGCCCGGAGTGGATCAGCGCCACGCGCGCGTCGAGATCGGCCCGGACCCGATCCACGAGAGGCATCGCCATCGCGATCTCGGGCACGAGCAGCAGCACCCGGCGACCCGCCTCGATCGCGCCGGCGGTCGCCTCGAGGTAGATCGCGGTCTTGCCGGCGCCGGTCACGCCGTCGAGAAGCAGGGGCGTCGAGTCACCCGCCAGCATGGCGCTCCGGATCGCCTCGAGCGCCGCCGCCTGGGCCGGCACGAGGTCGGTGCCCGGTGGCCGACCGCCGCGCCCGCCCACCGGGCGGGTCGCCAGGGGCCGGCGCGGCCGCTCGCGGATCTCGGACGCCAGCAAGCCGCGCCGGACCAGCCCGGCGATCGCCGCGGATCCGTGTCGCCCGCCCGGACCGGCGGCGCCCATCCCGTCCGCGGGTGCATCGGCGAGTTCCTCGAGCGCCGCGATCTGCCGTGGTCCGAGCGGTCTGCCCGCGGGCTTGCTGCCGCCGCGGATCGTCCCGATCACATCGCGCCCGGCGTCCGTCAGCCGGATCCAGCGCTCGTACCGAGGTCCCGCCGCGGCGGCCGTGAGGGTCCAGTCGAGCGCGACGAGCCCGCGGGTCGCGAGGCCGCGGAGCCGGCGGACGAGTCCCGCCCGACCCTCGGGCGACGCGAGGTCACGGGTCGCGCGCGGGCCGGCGTCAAGCTGCTCGAGCAGGTCGTCGTCTCCCGCGGCCAGGGCGCGATCCCCCCTCGCGACCTCGCGCGCGCCATGGCCATCGGCCGGCGGCTGCGGCGTGCGTTCCGCGACCAGCTCGAGGCGCTCGAGCATCCGGGGCGGCAGCATCGCCCGGACGACCAGCGCCGCCGGCGCGAGATAGTGCGAGGCGATCCAGCGCGCGAGCGCGAGGCTCAGGGGCGGCAGCAGCGGGCCATCCGCCCGAACGCGATCGGCGATCGGCTTGGGATCGACGCCCGCCGGGGCCTGCGAGACCTCCGCCAGGATGATCCCCAGCGCCTGGCGCCGCCCGTATTCCACGAGGACCGGCTCGCCGGGGACCAGATCGGCGAGGGGATCCGGCACGAGATAGGTATACGTCCGCGAGCCGGCGGCGCCCGCCGCATCGATGGCGACCTCCACGAGACGCCGGTCCGGCGACCCGCGCAGCGGGTCCGTCTCGAGACCGAGCGTCATCCCGCGGCCCTACACGCGGACCCGACGCCCGGGGTCCCGCCGATGCTCCTCGGCGATGATCGCCTCGATCCGCTCGGCGGTCCGCTCGACCTGCCCGGTCTCGTTCGTCACGACGTAGTCGTAGTCCTCCTGGCGCGCCAGCTCCAGCGCGGCGTTGCGCTGGCGAAGCTCCAGCTCGTCCGCCGTCTCCGTGGCCCGGGCACGCAATCGCTGGAAGAGCGTCTCGAGCGACGGTGGGATCACGAAGATCAACAGCGCCTCGGACACCTGGTCCTTCACCGTCGCGGCACCCTGCACGTCGATCTTGAGCAGGGCGTCGCGCCCGGTGGCGAGCGCGTCGCGGACCTGGTCGCGCGGCGAGGCGTACCAGTTGCCGTGCACCTCGTTGGCCTCGAGGAAGCCGCGCGCCGCCCGGATGCGCAGGAACTCCTCGCGTGACACGAAGTGGTAGTCGACGCCGTCCACCTCGCCCTCTCGCGGGGCGCGGGTCGTGACGGTGACGACGTAGTGCCGCTGGCCGGCCTTCCCCGACGCCTGCTCACGACGCTGGAGCTCGTCGATGATGGTGTCCTTGCCCACGCCGGACGGCCCCGAGAGGATGACGAGCATGGCGCCCGGTGCTCCATCGATGACCCCGTCTGGGCGGCCCGGGTCGTCGGAGACACGGATGTCGCCCTCGATGACGTCCGCGGGCGGCTGGAGCGATGGGTCGTCGGTCAACGTCGCCTCCCGCCGATCGAGCGCAGACCCTCGAGGACCCGTTCCAGCTCCCCGGGGAGGTCCGCGGTGGCCCGGATCAGATGGCCATCCGATGGGGCATTGAACTCGAGCCGCCACGCGTGGAGGAACAGCCGATCCAGGCCGTCCGGGCCCCGTCGGGACGTCCCGGTCCCGTAGACCGGGTCGCCGGCCACCGGATGGCCGATCGCGTCGAGATGGACGCGGATCTGGTGGGTTCGCCCGGTGACGAGATCGAGCTCCAGGAACGTCCAATCCGCGAACCGCTCGCGGACGCGATAGCCCGTAACGCTCGGGCGCCCGTCGGGGACCACCCCCATCCGGGTCCGGTGCTTCGGATCGCGCCCGATCGGCGCCTCGATCCGGCCCGCGGTCGCGCTCACGCTGCCCTGCACCAGCGCGAGGTACGACTTCTTGACGCGGCGAGCCTTCAACTGCGCCATGAGCGAGGCCTGCGCCGCATCGTGCTTCGCGACCATCAGCAGGCCGCTCGTATCGCGGTCAAGCCGGTGCACGATCCCGGGCCGGGCGACACCGGCGATCCCGCCGTACTCCGACCCGCCGCCGCGCGCCAGGAGCGCATTGACGAGCGTATCGGCGCGGTGACCGGGCGACGGATGGACCACGAGCCCCGACGGCTTGTCCACGATCAGCAGGTCGTCGTCCTCGTAGACCACGGTCACCGGGATCTCCGGCGCGGGCGCCATGTCCAGAGACTCCGGCGGTGGCACGTCGAGGTGGAGCTCGACGCCGCCCGTGACGATGGTGTTCGCGCGGACCGGCTGACCCTGCGAGGTGAGCCGCCCGTCCGAGATCAGCTTCTGGACGTAGCTGCGCGAGAGCCCGGTCATCTCGGCGACGACGCGATCGACGCGCCCGGGCGGCCCGTCCGGTACGCGCAGGGTCCGGTCGCCCGTCGCCACAGCCGCATCAGCCATCGGCCCGCACCCCGAGCCGGGCGACGATCCCCGGGAACAGCGCCATGACGATCATCATCACGATCGCCGTGCTCACCGCCGCGTCGGCCACGTTGAAGGTCCAGAACCGGGTCGAGCCGATCCCGAAGTCCAGCCAGTCCACGACGTAGCCGAGGCGGAACCGGTCGATCAGGTTCCCCAGCGCGCCGCCGAGCAGGAACCCCAGGGCGATGCTCAGATACGTGACGCGGCCAGCACGTCCGTGGTAGGTGACGATCACCGCGACGACCGCGATGGAGATGACGCCGAACACGATCGCCTGATCCCGGAAGAGGCCGAAGAGCGCCCCAGAGTTGCGCCCGTGGACGAGCCGGAACCAGTCGCCGGCCACTGTGACGATCGCCCCGGGCTCCACGAACGAGGTCAGCCACGCCTTCGTCGCCTGGTCCGCGAGCACGATCGCCGTCGCGAGGAGCCCGAACAGCCCCCAGCGAGGCCGCCCGCGATCGACCGCCAGCACGCTATCCGCCATCGGAGCGCCGGAGCAGTGCGAGCGTGACCGGTCCGGCGTCGAGCGTGACGCTCGTGCGCGTGGCTGCGGCCGGCGGCGCGCCGTCGCGGACCGTCGCGAGCGTGTCTTCGGCGACGGACCCAAGGTACGCCGCGACATCGGACGGAAGCCCCTCGACCCACAGCTCGATCCGGTCGTCGAGCTCGAGCGCCGCGTCCTTGCGGAGGTCCTGGATCGCCCGCTGGAGCTCGCGCGCGTCGCCCTCAGCGCGCAGGGAGGGCGTCAGATCGGTATCGATGATCAGCACGAGGCCGTCGTGCTCCGCGACCGCCGTCCCCGGCCGCGGCGACGCCTGGATCTCGACCTCGTCGGGCGCGAGCGTCGCGCCGCCCAGCGTCACCGAACCGTCCGCCGCGATCGTGACGGACCCGTCCCGCGCCGCCGCCATGACCGCCGGGATCGCGGCGCCGAGGCGCTTGCCGATCCGGGGCAGCAACGGCTTCACGCGCCGCTCGACCAGGTCCGAGTCATCGGCGATCACCGTGACGGCCTTGACGTTGATCTCCTCCGCGATCAGCCCGAGCAACTCCGCGCCCACCTGGTCGCCACGGTCCGGTAACGCGATCCAGGCCTGGGCGAGCGGCTGGCGGGTCTTGAGGTGCGCCGAGCTGCGGAGCGTCCGGGCGAGGTCCACGGCGTCCCTGGCGATGGCCATCGCGGTCTCGAGCGCCTCGTCGGCGTGCCCCGCCAGCTCGGCCGAGGGGAAGGGCGTGAGGTGGACGCTGTCCGGCGCGTCGGGCAGGTCGGTGACCAGGTTGCCGTAGATGGTGTCGGTCACGAACGGGAGGATCGGCGCGAGCATCCGGACCGTGGCCGTCAGGGCCTCGTGCATGGTCGCGAAGGCGGCGGATCGCTCCGGGCCGGCGTCGGCTCGCGAGAACCGGCGGCGCGACAGGCGCAGGTACCAGGTGGAGAGATCGTCGATCAGGGTCGCCAGGGCCCGGGTGGCGCCGACGGCGTCGGTCTCGCGCAGGCGCGCCTCGACGGTCGCCGCCGTGCCTGCCGCCCGCGACAGGATCCAGCGGTCCAGCGCGCTCCGCTCCGCCGCTGGAGGCGCAGCCTCGGCCGGGGTCCAGCCGGCGAGCCGGGCATAGGTCACGAAGAACGCGTAGACGTTCCACAGGACGAGCAGCTCGCGGCGGGCCTCATCGGCCGCGTGCCAGCCGAACAGGATGTTCTCCTCGGGCCGGGCCTTGGCGAACATCCAGCGCATGACGTCGACGCCCATCCGCTCCGCGGCCTCGTCGAAGTCGATCGCGTTGCCCCAGCTCTTGTGCATCGGGCGACCGTCCTCGCCGAAGACCAGCGCGTAGCCGAAGATCGTCAGGAAGGGCGGTTCGCGGCGCAGGACGGTGGACATCGCGAGCATCGAGTAGAACCAGTTGCGGAACTGGCCGGGAAAGCTTTCCGTGATGAAGTCGGCCGGAAACCACTTCGCCCAGTAGTCGGGCTCCTCGCGGAAGTGGAGCGTCGAGAACGGCACGATCCCGGCATCGAGCCACGGATTGCCGACGTCCTTGATGCGCTCCACCGGCGCCCCGCAGCCCGGACAGGCGATGCGCACCGCGTCGATGTGCGGGCGATGGGGCGTATGCCCCTCGAAGGCCTCCCACCCCTCGACCGCCCGCGCCTGGAGCTCGTCGCGCCCGCCGATGACCTCGATGGTCCCGCACGCGGCGCAGTCGTAGATCGGCAGCGCCAGCCCCCAGTAGCGCTTCTTGCTGATCATCCAGTCGTGCATGTTGCGGAGCCAGTCGAGCTCGCGCTCGTGCCCGAACTCGGGGATCCAGCGGATCCGGTCGACGACGTCCATGATCTGGTACCGAAGGCTGGCGTCCACCTGCTCGGCGGTGAGCGTCTCGCGCGGTGCCTCGTAGACCTCGCCCATGGCGATGTACCACTCGTCCACGAGCCGGAAGACCAGGGCCGTCCCGCATCGCCAGCAGTGCGGGTAGCGGTGCCGGTACGGCTCCAGGCGGTAGAAGCGGCCCTCGCGGGTGAGGTGCTCCACGATCGGGTCGGTCACGTCGCGGACGTCCCGCCCCGAGAGCGCCCCGAACCCGTCGAGGACGATCCCGCTCTCGTCGAGCGGCGCCACGATCGGGAGGCCGAGTCGCTTGCCGAGCTGGTAGTCCTCCGCGCCGCAGCCCGGCGCGACGTGGACGATGCCGGTGCCTTCGTCCTCGCCGACCTCCTCCCAGGCCACCACCCGGTGCCGGTACGCCGTCCCGGGCTCGTCGCGGGTCCCGGCGGCGAACGCCGAGCGTACGGCGGGCAGGTCGTCGAACGGACCCTCGTAGATCCAGCCGACGAGCGCCGATCCGGCGACCTCCTCCTCCACCTCGAACGTGCCCTCGAGCGCCGTCTTGAGCGTGCCCTTGGCCAGCCAGAAGCGGTGGTCGCCCTGCCGGACCCGCACGTACCGCAGGTCCTCGCCGACCGCGGCCGCGACGTTGGACGTCAGCGTCCAGGGGGTCGTGGTCCAGACGAGGAGGGATTCACCCGGGCGGTCGACGAGGGGGAAGCGGACGGTGAGCCCCGGGTCCTCGCGGTCCTGGTAGCCCTCGTTGAGCTCCATCTGGGAGAGTCCTGTCCCGCACCGCGCGCACCACGGCATCGTGTCGTGGCCCTTGTACAGCCAGCCGCGCCGGTGGCACTCCGCCAGGAACCCCCAGATCAGGTCGTTGTTCTCGTTGCTGAACGTGAAGTACGAACCGCCCGTGTCGGGCATCCCGAGCCGCCCGACCAGCATCTCCACGGTATCGGTCACCGGGCCGCCGGGCCCATCGATCGTGGTGACCGCGGCCGGATCGGCGGCGAGCAGGTCGTGCAGCCGGCGAAGCTCGTCCGGGTCGTTCCAGTCCATCCACATCCCGAGCCGGATGGACTGCTCCGTCTGGCGGGCCGCGTAGGTCAGGACGCGCTGCTTGCAGAGCGTGACGAACCGGTCGATCCCGAACGCCTCGATGTCGCGCTTCGAGGTGAACCCGAGATCGCGCTCGACGTTGACCTCCACCCACAGGCCCTGGCAGTCGAACCCGTTCTGGTAGCGCTGGTCCTCGCCGAGCATCGCGTGGAAGCGCTGGTACAGGTCCTTGTAGGCCCGACCCCAGGCATGGTGCACGCCCATCGGGTTGTTCGCCGTGATCGGGCCGTCGAGGAAGCTCCACGTGGGGCCGCCCGCGTTCTGGGCACGCAGTCGCGCGAAGGTCCGCCGCTCGCGCCATCGCGCCAGGATGTCGTGCTCCTGGGCGACCAGGTCGGGCTTCGAGTTGACGGCGTGGAACATGCGACTCCGAGGGCGGCGTGGGACGTCTCCGCGCGAACGGGGCCGCGGGTACGGGGTTTCGGCGGGTCCGAGTATCCTACCCGCGATGCAACGACCGCAGGAAGTGCGCCCGCGCGCCCGTTCCCCGTTCGCGGCGGCGTTCCTCTCGCTGCTGTTCCCCGGACTGGGGCATCTCTACGCCGGCGCCTATGCCCGGGCCCTCGGGTTCGCGGCCGCACCCATCCTGGTCATCGCCCTCGTGGCCGGCGTCGTCCTCCGCCTGGACCAGACGGAACTGATCGCGCTCGCGCTCAACCCCACGGTCTGGACGTCGGTCTTCGTCATCAACCTGCTGCTGCTCGCCTACCGGGTCGTGGCCATCGTCGACGCCTATCGCGTCACGGAGTATCTGAACCGCTATGCGGCCGGCGGCGACGGCCGGTATGGGCCGGCCCGCGCCATCCGGCACCCGCTGTCGGTCGCCGGGCTGCTCGCGGTGATCCTGGTGATGGCCGGGGTCCACGTCGTCGTCGCGCGCGTCGACCTACTCGCGCTCGACACGCTGACCAGCGGGTGCATCTTCATCGGCGAGGACATCGACGAGGAGTGCGAGGAGGATCCGGAGGCGACGCCGTCCGCGGGCGCCACGGGTTCGCCGAGCGCGGCCCCGTCGGGCTCGGAGCCGGCCACCGCCGAACCGACCCCGACCGGGACACCGGTCCCCACGGTCTCGATCCCGCCGTGGGACGGCAAGCAGCAGCTCAACATCCTCCTCATCGGGGCGGACACGCAGGAGGGCGGCCACAACACGGACACGATGATCACCGTGTCGATCGACCCGGTGACCAAGCAGGTCGCGATGTTCAGCCTGCCGCGCGACATGACGAACGTGCCGGTCCCGGCCGGCCCGGCCCGCAGCCTGTGGGGCAACGTCTTCGGCTCGAAGATCAACTCGTTCTTCATCCAGAACCGGAACCGTTCCGACATCTGGCCCGGCGGCAACCGCGTCCGCGGCTACAACGCGCTCAAGGCCATCATCGGCGAGCTCTACGGGCTCGACATCCGCTACTTCGTCGAAGTCGATTTCGACGGCTTCCGGCGGGTCATCGACGCGGTGGGCGGGGTGACCGTCAACGTCCAGATGCCGGTCGTCGACAACCGCTTCCCCGCGCCCGACGGGCAGAAGCGGCGGCTCTACATCGGCCAGGGGCTCCAGCGGATGAACGGGTCGCAGGCGCTCCAGTACGCGCGCGTGCGCAAGGTCGCGGGCGAGAGCGACTTCACGCGCGCGGCCCGCCAGCAGCGGCTGCTCCTGTCCCTGCGCGAGCAGACGGACCCGTACGCGCTGATCCCGCAGATCCCGGCGCTCGTCGACGCGCTCAAGTCCGCGGTCAAGACGGACATCCCCCTCGACCAGATCGACGAACTGCTGGGTCTGGCGGCGGCCGTCGACACCGCCAACATCCGCTCGTACGTCTTCTCGCCGCCCCTGTACGGCAGCGAGACGGCCCCCGGGGCTCCCGTCTACGCGATGTACCCCAACGTGTCCCGGATCCGGAGCACGGTGAAGAACGCGTTCAAGGGCAACCCCCAGGAAGAGGCGCAGCGCGAAGAACTCG
Organism: uncultured Anaerolineaceae bacterium; assembly: GCA_964393345.1. Taxonomy (GTDB): domain Bacteria; phylum Chloroflexota; class Limnocylindria; order Limnocylindrales; family CSP1-4; genus SPCO01. The sequence continues at coordinate 23,847 of CAYMTJ010000031.1, forward strand.
CCCAGGAAGGCGCCCAGGTCTGGGTGGTGTCGGGGCTGTCCGATCGGAGCGTCGGGCCGGCCCTCGCCGGGTACCTGGAGTATCGCGGCCTGGCGGCCTCGTCACCGCGCGCGAAACCGCCCGGGGCGATCCCCGCGACCACGAAGATCGTCGTCTACAACGGCGCCGAGGCGGACCTCGCCAGCACGATCGCGTACCTCGAGTCCACGTTCAAGGTGACGGTCACGACCGAGACCGATCCGGACGTCCTCGCCGATGTCGTCATCACGATCGGCCGCGACACCCCCGCGCTGGAGGCGCCCCCGCTCTCCTGAGCCCGTCGCCCGCGCGACGGAGCCGTGGCCGGACGCCGGTTCGCGGCGCCCCTACTCGATCGGGGTCAGCCAGTGCGCGTACTCCGGCAGGCGCCCGCGGACGGCGTCGAAGTAGCGGTCCTTGATGATCTGGGTGATCGGCCCGATGGCGCCCGACCCCACGGCCCGGTGGTCGACCTCGATGACCGGCGACACCTGGACGCCGGTCCCGCACAGCAGGGCCTCGTCCGCGATGTACATCTCGGACCGGTCGATGGAGCGGGTCTCGACGGGGATGCCCTCGTTGCCGAGGATCTCCATGATGGCCTTGCGCGTGACCCCTTCGAGCAGGTCATCGCTGACCGGCGGCGTCATCGCGACGCCGTCGCGGACCACGAACAGGTTCGCGGCCGAGGCCTCGTTGACGTGCCCACCGGCGGTCAGGACGAGCGCCTCGTCGTAGCCGTTGAGCTCCGCCTCGGTCTTCTGGAACGCCATGTTCACGTACCCGCCCACGATCTTGCCGCGAGCGGGGAGCGCTTCGTCGCTGTTCCGTCGCCAGCTCGACGTCATGAGCCGGACGCCCGTCTCCGTATCGATGTAGTTCCCGAAGGGCAGGGCGATGATGTACAGCTCGTTGTCGAGGTCGTGGAGGCGGACGCCGATCGCCCGGGTCGACTTGTAGAACGACGGGCGGATGTAGGCGTCCTCGCGGAACCCGTTGCGGCGGACCGTCTCCACGATGAGACCGGTCAGCTCGTCCACGGACGGGATGTCGCGCATCATCAGGATCCGGCAGGACTGGCGGATGCGCTCGACGTGCTCGCTAAGCTTCAGGCCATAGAGACGGCCCTGCTCCTCGTTCCAGTACGCGCGGATGCCTTCGAAGGTGGCGGTCCCGTACATGAACGCGTGGGTCATGATGCTGACCTTGGCCTCGGCCATCGGGACGAACCGGCCCTCGAAGTAGCAGGTCAACGCATCGAGCGCCGCCGGCTTCGGCGCGTGGTGAGTCGTGGGAGCCGGGGTGTCCGACGACTTCTCGGTCAACATGCGCGGGAGTATATCAGCGAGGTCCGAACGCTCAGCCCTCGAAGATCCCCGCGACGACCGAGATCACGAGGGCCAGGTAGCCCAGGTAGAAGGCGCCGCCGACGAGCAGACCCTTGCCGCGCAACCGTCCGGAGCGGGCCATCGGGATGAAGATCGCGGCCGAGGATGCGAAGGCGATGCCGGCGGATGCGAAGGCCGTGTAGGACCCCTCCCCGATCGACCATGCCGCCGGTGCGAACAGCAGGGCGACCACCGTGGGGATCGTGGACTGGAAGACCATCGCCCCGGTGATGTTGCCCATGGCCAGCGTGTCCTTGCCGGCCCGGACCCAGATGACCGAGTTGAACTTCTCCGGCAGCTCCGTCGCGATCGGCGCGATGACCAGCGCGAGCAGGACCGGGTCCACGCCGAACGAGACGGACAGGTGTTCCACGGCGTCCACGAAGAAGACCGCGCCGATGATGATCAGGCCGAGCGCGGCCAGGACCTGCAGGTTGACGACCCGCAGTCGCGGCACCCCGGGGTTCGATCGATACGCGCGGCGGTCGAGCCGGCGGAACCGCAGGGGCGCGAGGTCCTCCGCGTCCACGTCCGCGTCCGCCTCGAAATGGCCCTTGACGTACCAGGCGTAGATCCCGAGCAGGACGACCGCGACGATCCACTTGAGCCAGGCTGGCTCGAGCGGCAGGAAGGCGGCGCCGATGGCGATGGCATAGGCGATGCCGAAGTAGCGCATGTCGTGGGCGAGGACCTTCGTGTCCACGCGCATGACATCCCCGGTCGGGCGCCGGCGCGCGACCGCGAGGACCGCGATCCCGGTCACGAACATCGCGAGTGTCGCGAGCATGAACGGCGCGCCCAGGATGGCCCCCACCCCGACCTCGCTCGAGCTCTCGCCGGTCGCGAACAGGATCGCGATGATCGGGATCATCGTCTCCGGCAGGGCCGTGCCCACCGCGGCCAGCACCGAGCCGACGGCGCCTTCCGCCAGCTGGAGCTTCCGGCCGAACCACTCGATCCCGTTGGTGAACAGCTCGGCACCGAGCAGGATGATCAGGAACGCGACGACCAGGATGACGATGTCCAAGGGATCAGCTCTCCGTGAAGGCCGCGGTCGACGGGCCCGTCGCGCCGTCGGGAACAACGAGCGACGCGGGTGCCATGCGACGGTTCACCCGGTGAGGCGCCCGGTCACGATGGACCGGGCCCGCGGGGAATCAGGGTCGAAGGTGCTGCGGCGCGTACGGGAGCAGCGCCACGTGCCGAGCCCGCTTGAGGGCGACCGCCAGCTCGCGCTGGTGGCCGGCACAGGTGCCGGTCTTGCGACGCGGCTCGATCTTCGCCCGCTCCGAAAGGTAGCGGCGAAGCCGATTGACTTCCTTGTAGTCGATCTGGGCGGTCTTGTCGGCGCAGAACGCGCAGACCTTGCGACGACGACGGTCGCGATACATGTCGTCGCGCTTCTTGGAACGGATGGGCGGCATGGGTCAGTCTCTCCAGGTCAGAAGGGAAGGTCGTCGAGGTCGGTGTCGTCGGACGCGGGCCGGCCCTGGGAGCCGCCACCGGAGCCGGCGGCGCCGGCCGCGACCGGGGCACCCGAGAACGCGCCGTCGTCACTCTGGCCCTTGCGGTCCAGGCTGATGACGTTGTCGGCGGTCACGTCGAGCGAGGTCCGCTTCTGGCCGTCGTTGCCCTCGAACTCGCGGGTCTTGAAGCGACCTTCGACGAAGACGCGGTTGCCCTTGCGGAGCTGTTCGGCGGCACGCTCGGCGCGATCGCCGAAGATGCTGACGCGATACCAGTCCGTGCCCTCGTCCACCCAGCCGCCCTGGCCGTCCGGCTTGCTGTTGCTCACCGCGACGCTGAACTGGGTCACGGGGCGGCCGCTGGGGGTGTAGCGCATCTCGGGATCCCGACCGAGGTTCCCGATGAGCATGATCTTGCAGAACGCCATCTCAAACCTCCGTCAATCGATCGCGGCGGGCGCCGCTTCGCTTTCGGATTCGTCGATCCGCTCGGTCCCGTCGTCCTGGTCCTCGTCGTCCTCGTCGGGCGGCGGGACGCCGTCCTCGCTGTCGTCGTCGTCACGGCGGCCGGCACGGACCGGGCGCTCGACGCGCGTGACGAGGTGGCGGATGACCTCCTCGGTGATCTGGAGGGTGTGCTCCAGCTCCGTGATCGCCTCGGCCGGGGACTCGAACACGATGATCTGGTACGAGCCCTCACGGTGCCGATCGATCTGGTACGCGAGTCGGCGGCGACCCCACGGGGCCACCTTCACGATCTGGCCACCGGCGGCCACGATCTGGCGCGTCGTGCGATCGACGACGGCTTGGCTCTTGTCGTCCGCCACGTCCGGGCGGATCACGAGCATGAGTTCATATCGGCGCATGCGCCTAGACACTCCTTCCGATGGGTATGCCCCGCTGACGGTCGAACCGGCGCGGAGCGGAAAGGAAACGAAGCGGTAGTCTAGCACGCACCCAGCGCTCGGCCCGTGGGCTGTATCCTCAGGGCGATCGCCTGCATGCCCATGATGCGTGCCCGACGCCGGGTGCGCCCACTCGCTTCCGGGAGGCTCCGTGCCCGCCAGTCTCATCCTGCTCCTCGACGGTGATCCATCGTCGGATGGGGTCATCGCCGCCGTCCTGACGGGCGCCGGCTACACCGTGACGGTCGTGGCCACCGCCGAGGATGCGCTCGCCCAGACGCCCGGTCACCAGCTGGTCATCCTCGATCGCGTCGCCGGCGGCCGGCGGACCGTCGACGTCTGCGCGCAGATCCGAGGCACGCCGGACCTCGCCGGCGTCCCGGTCCTGTGCGTCAGCCAGACCGACGATGTCAACGAACGCATCGAGTACCTCCAGGCGGGTGCCGACGACGTGATGGCTCGTCCGTTCGACGCTCGCGAGCTCGAGGCGCGCGTGGAGGCGCTGCTCCTGCGCTTCCAGCGGTCGAAGGACATGAGCACGGTCATCTCGGCCGACGGCCTGACCCTCGCCCGCGCCCGGCGCAGCGTCGCCGTGTACAGCCCCAAGGGCGGGGTCGGGACCACGACCATCGCGACCAATGTGGCCATCGCCGCGGCCGCCGGTCGACCCGACAAGATCATCCTGGTGGATCTGTCGCTCCAGTTCGGCGGGGTCGCGAGCCACCTCAACATCGAACCGAAGGTGACGATCGCCGAGGCCGTCCGCGACCAGGCCGCGCTGCGCGAACCGGAGATCCTGCGGACGTACGCGATCCGGCACGATTCGGGGTTGCACGTGCTGGCGGCCCCCGGCACGCCGGAGGGGGCCGACCTCGTGACGCCGGAGCACGTCGGCAAGATCATCGCGAACCTGCTCGACGGATATGACTCGGTGGTCATCGACGCCGGCTCCGCGCTCGACGAGCGGACGATGATCGCGCTCGACGCCGCCGAGGCGGTCATCCTGCCGGTCTACCCGGAGATCGCCGCCCTCCGGGCTGTCCACGCGGTCCTGGACTACTTCAACGAGGTGGGCTCGATCGCGACGAAGTCCACCTTCGTGCTCAACAACATGTTCGCCCGCGAGATCCTCAAGCTGCGCGACATCGAGAACGCGCTCGGGACGAAGATCGGCACGGACCTGCCCTACGACCCGTTCATCTTCCTCAAGGCCGTGAACGAGGGGATCCCGGTGGTCCTCGGGGCGCCGAAGTCGGCCGCCGCCGAGCGGCTCATCAAGCTCAGCGATCGCGCATTCGGGCGCGACGGGTTCGTCGTCCCCGAGGGCGCGGAGGCGAAGAAGGGCGGGCTCTTCGGGCGTCGCCGCCGCTAGCGCGATCCTCGGCCGGTCTGCGGAGCCCCACGGCGCGCGGCCCCGCGAGGAGCGGTCAGTCGCCCAGGGCGCGGTGCAGGAAGGCGGCCATCTGGCCGCGCGTGACCACGTCGTCCGGGCAGTAGCGCGTTCCACCGCAACCGCGGGTGATCTCGGCGGCTGCCACCCGGTTGATGTTGCGCTCGTGCGAGCTCGATTCGTCGTCGGAGAAGAAGTCGGTGCCCGTCGCGGGGAGCGCGAGGGCCCGGGCCAGGAACGACGCCATCTGGGCGCGGGTCACGACGTCGTTCGGGCAGAACTTCGTGGCCGAGCAACCGTGCGTGATCCCCGCCGCGGCGATCTTGTTGATGTTGTTCTGATGCGGTGAGCGCTTGTCGTCCGTGTAGTAATCGCGCGGCGCCGACGGGAGGGCCAGCGCCCGAGCGAGGAATGACGCCATCTGCCCACGAGTGACCTCGCGGTCCGGGCAGAAGCTGGTCGCCGAACAGCCGGACGTGATCCCACTCTCGCGCAGCCAGACGATGTCAGCCACGAATCTCGACGTGCCGATATCCGAGAACGGCAGGACCGTCGTCAACCGATAGGTCGCGGTGAGCTTCGTGGCGCCCGGTGTGACGGTCACGCTGTGGTTGCGAGCACCCCCGTCGGACCAGTGGTCGAACGCGTACATGAGCGACCCCACGGCCGCCGTCTCCGGCGCGGAGACCTGGAAGGAACTCCCCACGATCCCGGTCACGCCGGCAGGCGGCGCCCCGGTCCCGGCTCCGAGACTGATCGCGATCCCGATCGGGGACGCTTTCGCGGTGACGGAGCCGGTGATCGGCTGGAGGTCGCGTTCCAGCGTCGTCGTCATGCCGTCGTTGTCGGTGACCGAAAGCACGATCGTGATGTGGCTCGGGTACTCGTGGTCGGGTGCCGTGAACGATCCGGATCGCACGTCGTCGATCGTCTGGACCGTGTGCGTGTGGCAGTTCGACGGACAGTGGTCAAGGACGAGCCGCCAGCTGAACCCGGAGGCCGGGACGGCGCCGTCCTCGTCGGTCGCGGTCGCGGCGAAGGCGATCGCGTCACCCACCGTCCAGGTGAGCGTCGGCGCAGGCGTCGGCCAGGTCACGACCGGCGGGAAGGATCCGGCGTTGATCGTCTTCGACGTCGTCGCGTTGGCCGGCGGCGAGCCGTTGTCGGTCACCCGCAGGCGCACGACCACGTCGGCCTTCTGGGTGTACGTCCGGCTGGGCTTCTGGGCGGTGGAGTCGTCGTACTGGCCATCCCCGTCGAGATCCCACGCATAGGTCAGCGCGTGACCGTTGGAGTCGCTCGACCCGCTGGCATCGAACTGCACCGTCAGTGGCAGCGCGCCGGAGGTCGGCGTCGCGGTGAACGAGGCGCTCGGTGGCGCGTTCGGAGGGTAGTAGCGGATCGCCCGGACCTCGCCTCGGTCGTAGTCCGTGTAGATGAGGTCGCCCGACGGCGTGATCCCGAGATAGACCGAGCCACCGCTCGCCTCGCCGGTCCGGCGCAGGTTGGCGAACCGCGAGATGTTGCCGAAGTCCGGGTTCCCGCCGCTGTTCGGGGCGAACCAGATGCACTTGCGGCTGTAGTCGGTGAAGAACAGGCCGTCGTCGTAGCTGGACGGGTAGTTGCTGCTCGAGGGCAGGAACGCCAGCCCGGAGATCGAGCTGCTGCCCGGCGTGCACCCGTCGCCGCTCACGATGTTCGCGCTGTGGTCGTAGCGGTACGTCGGGGCACTCTGCGAGCCCAGACTGGTGCACAGGCTGAGCCCCACGCTCGCACTCATGTACTGGCCGTTCGCGCCGTCACCCTCGTAGCAGGGCCACCCGAAGTTCTTCGGCGCAGCGTTGGGATCGGTGATCTTGTTGATCTCCTCCCAGACACCCCAGCCGACGTCGCCGACCCAGACATGGCCGTTCGGCCGGATCACGAACCGGAACGGGTTGCGCAGGCCGTAGGCGATGATCCGCGCGCGGTTGGCATCGGAGCTGCCCGCGTTCGCGTTCGTCGGCCACGCCGCCCCCGTGTCGGGGTTGACGCGGAGGACGGTCCCATCGAGCGAGGTGGGGTCGCCAGTGGTGCGCAGATCCTGCGAGCGAAGCGCACCGCCCTCCTCGTTCGGGTCGCTGCACGGGTTGACGGGCGTCGGCGTGTTCGGCAGCGAACCACCGAGCTGGCCCCAGTCGGCCTCGTTGAAGCTCGCACCATCGCCCCCCGACACGTAGAGCGCTCCCTCCGGACCGAAGCCGAGCGCGCCGATCGAGTGGCTCGGATACTGCTGGCACCAGTCCTCGATGAGGGTCTTGCGCGCGGACACGCTGTTCCCGGTCCCGTTGCTGCTGACGGTCAGGCGTTCGAGCCGACCGGACACCATGCAGCCGTCCGTGTTGCCCTGGGGTGGGTTCGGACAGCCATCGGAGAACGAGCCGGTCCCCCAGCGCGGGGCGGACGCGGATGACCCCAGGACGTGGTCGTAGGTGTAGAGCGCGTAGACGTAGGGTCGCGACGGGAACGACGGGTCGACGGTGAGACCCAACAGGCCGCGATCCCAGTAGTTGTGGACGTCGCTCGAGAGGTCGATGAGGGTCGTGGCGCTGCCGTCCGTCAGGCTGTCGTAGACATTGATCCGGCCGTCCTTCAGCGAGACGAAGACCTTGCCGTTCGGCGCGAACACGACCGCCGATGGAGCCGACACGCCGGACCACACGAGCTCATCGCGGAACCCGGAGGGCACGGTGGCCGACGTCTCGGCATACGCGGGGATGACGCTCAACGGCAGGATGAGCGCCAGGAGGCCGAGGGTTGCCAGGACGCTCAGATGGCGTCGGGCGGTGGACATTGGAAGACTGCGTGCCCCCGGGACGATTGGGTCAGGACCTTCGTCCCAATCCTAGTGTCTGGCGCCGCCGGACAAGGCCTCCGCGGCGCACCGCTCGAGCGCTCTCGCCGGGAATCCGGTGCGACGACGCACCGTGCCGGGTAGCCTTCGGCCGATGCCTTCCCGGTCCCGATGTCCCGCCTGAGTCCGACGGCTCGACTCGTCGTCGTCCTGATCGCGATGGTTACCATCATCATCGTCGTGGGTGTCCTCGCGAGTCAGCGGGGAGCCCCCGCGGTCCTGCCCTCCGCGTCTCCGGCGCCCGTGACGACCTCGCCCAAGGTCTCGGCATCCCCATCACCGACCCCCGACGCCGGCGAACCCCTCTCCGCCCTGCTCGCTCGCTTGCGCATCGAACCCGAGCGCCGCGGCGGCTACGACCGCGACCTGTTCCCGCTCTGGGTGGATGACGACGGCGATGGCTGCGACACCCGCGATGAGGTGCTCATGAGCGAGGCCGAGGAGCCGCCGTCGATCGGGTCACGGTGTCGACTGACGGGCGGTCGCTGGACGAGCGCCTACGACGGCTTGGTCCTGACCGACGTCGCCGAGCTGTCGATCGACCACGTCGTCGCCCTCGCGGAAGCCTGGCGTTCCGGTGCCCGCGATTGGCCGGCCAGCCGTCGCGTCCGGTTCGCGAACGACCTCGCCGATCCACGGACCCTCGTCGCCGTCTCGATCGAGAGCAACATGGCGAAGGCCGACAGCGACCCCGGCCAGTGGCTGCCGACCGTGGTCGAGGAGCGCTGCCCGCTCGTCGAAGCGTGGATCGCCGTCAAGGTGCGCTGGGACCTGTCCGTCGACCAGGGGGAGCACGACGATCTCGCGTCGTTGGCAGCGGGCTGCCCGAAC
>CAYMTJ010000032.1:0-10040 GCA_964393345.1 uncultured Anaerolineaceae bacterium
TCTAGCGGCGTCCAGCGTCCGCCGGCACCAGGACGACGGCCAGGACGCTACTCGCGAAGAACAGTCCCGCGCCCAACCACACGGCCGCCTCAAGACTGCCGGCGATGACGATCCCGGCCACCGCGGCCGCGATGGGAGATCCGGCCGAGTTCAACGCCACGGAGACCGCGAACGCTCGCCCGAACCACTCGGGTTCGGTTCGCAGCTGCCGGAGCGTGAACATCGCGATGTCGATCGGGCCCTGCATGAACCCGGCGACCAGCAGCGCCACGAAGACGACCACGACCGGCCCGGGGACCAGGAGCGCCGCGGTACCCGCCGCCGTGGCGGCCATGCCCGCGGCCAGCCATCGCCGTTCGCGCCCGGCGCCATCACGGGCTCCGAACACGAGGGCGGCCGAACCTCCGGCAAGCGCCATCGCCGACCACGCAAGCCCGACCACGGCGGGGTCCTGCTCGAACCGCCCGAGCAACAGCACCGGCACGACGATCGTGAGGACGCCGAAGCCTGCGTAGTAGACGGTCATGGCGCCCGACAGGCCACGCAGGGTCGCGTTGCCCAGCGTGTAGCGCACGCCGCCCCACGTGTCGGCCAGCAGTGATCGTCCAGAACGCGCCGCGGGCCCGTGCTCCGGGATGCCGATGAGGGCAAGTCCGGCGACGGCCTGCACCGCCGCCACGCCGACCAGCGCCGCTTCCGGGCCCAGGAACGCGATCGCGAAGCCGGCGGCTGCCGGTCCGACCAGGGTGGCCAGCACGAACGCATTCGAGTCGAGCGCGTTCATCCGTGGCCAGAGCGAAGGCGGGACGAGGATCGGGAGCAGCGCACGCAGGCCGGTGATCGAGAGAGGCCGCGTGATGCCCGTCAGGGCGACGATGCCGATGAGCGTGACCGGCGCCAGCGCATCCGCGATGGCCAGCACCGCGACGAGCAGGATCGCCGCGGCCCCGACCAGCTGGTCCAGGATGACGAGGCGAACCCGGCCGTGGCGGTCCAGCAGCGCGCCCGCGAGCGGTCCCATGACGACGGCCGGCGCCGTCGAGGCGAACACCATGACCCCGGTGATGGCCGGGCTGTCGAACCGCTCCAGCGCGAACACGATGAGCCCCACGGTCGCCATCGACGCCGCGATCCGGCCGACCGCGAGGCTCAGGACGATCCGTCCGACCCACGGGAGACCCAGGAGGGCGCCATACGACGGGTCCACGGGCCGGGCGACTGGCTCGGCTGCCTCTGGGTCCTGCGCGGTCACGTCGACCAGATTAGGGGACGGCGGTGTCACGCTCACGTGATGGCGCCCGCAGGCTAGGGCGGGGTCTCGGGACGTGGCTGGCTTCGACGATCGAGGTCACGACCCACGCCCGCCTGAGGTTGCCGGACCCCGGCCCCATGTATCCATTCGTGGACCCGGCTCGTCCATCGAGTAGAAGCGGGCACCGGCCCGCCACCACGAGGACCCAGCCATGAAGCTGACCATCAACGAATCGCCCCTCGACCGGATCATCAGGATCGTGGCGGGCGTGGGGCTGACGGGCCTCGCCATCGCGGGTGTCGTGACTGCCCCGATCGTCTATGCGGTCTGGCTTTTCGCGGCCCTGCTGCTCGTGACGGGTATCGTGGGCTTCTGCCCGCTGTACGCGCTGTTCGGCGTGAGCACCAAGCGCGCCAGCGACTGAGCGAAAGGCCAGTTGCCCTGACCCTCGACCAGGATCCGACCGCACAGGCTCCGCTTGGCGGCATCGCCGCCGACGCGTTCGCCGATCAGCTGATGGCGGAACTGCCCCGGCTGGTCCGGCTCGCGACCCGCCTGGTCCGTGACGCGGACCAGGCTGAGGACTGTGCCCAGGAGACGATCGTCGGCGCCTGGCGCCGCCGCGATCAGCTTCGCGACGCGGCGGCGCTCTCCGCCTGGCTGCGGCGGAGCCTGGTCAACCGGGTCATCGATCGCTCACGCGTCCACCGCGAGGAGCTCGACATCGAGGCCGTCGAGGCGGATTGGCGGGACGACCACTACTCCGTCGCCCCCGAGCGCGTGATCGAGCGGGCGGAGCTCCGCGATGAGCTCGAGGATGCGCTCGCGCGCCTCCCGGTGATCTACCGCGTACCGGTCGTCCTGCACGACGTCGTCGGATGGACGGCCGTCGAGATCGGCCGGGCGATGGACGCCGGCTTGCCGGCCACGAAGCAACGCCTGCGCAGGGGACGGATGATGCTGGTCAGTGCACTTGCCGAGGGCGATGAGCGACGCCTCGCGAGCCTCGCCCAGCCGCTGCGCTGCTGGCGAGCCCGCCGGCACGTGTCGGCGTACCTCGACGGCGATCTCGACGCGGACACCCGGACGGCCGTCGAGGCCCACCTCGAGACCTGCCCGACATGTCCGCCGCTGTATGCGGGGCTCGTGGGCGTCAAGGCGAGCCTCGGCGGACTGCGCGACCCGGACACCGTCGTCGAGGAGGCGATCGCCGGACGAATCCGCCGGCACATCGATGCGCAGGCCGGCCGGGGCCGATGATGAGCTAGGGTCCGATCAGCATCTCCAGATCAGTGCCGAGTCAGGCCACCGTGAAGGCGCACCCCGCGAACCCAGCCTGACACTCGCCGGGCCCGGGCGATCACGCGCGTCCGCGACAATCCGGGGATGATCATCTCGGCCAGTTTCCGGCGACGGGCCCTGCGCCGGCTGGGATCGTCGGTTCGATCCACTTGCCGATAGCGGAGCCGGTGTGATGCTCGCCCGGACCGAACCCGCCTGTCTCGTCATCGCCGACATCGCGGGCTATAGCGGGTACCTCGCCGGCGTGGAGCTCGACCACGCGCAGGACATCCTCGCCGACCTGATCGACACGGTCGTCGGCGCGCTCCGACCGACGCTCAAGCTCGCGAAACTCGAGGGCGACGCCGCGTTCATGTGGGTACCCACCGAGACGGTCGACGGGCCCGCCCTCCAGGACCTGATCGAGCGTTGCTACTTCGCGTTCCAGCGCCGCGTCCGGGACATCACCCGGGCCTCGAGCTGCGAGTGCAAGGCCTGCAGCCGGATCCCCGGGCTGGGTCTCAAGTTCGTCGCCCATCACGGCGCCGTCGTCCGCCAGCGGATGGCCGGACAAGAGGAGCTCGTGGGGAGCGACGTCGTCGTGGTCCATCGCCTTCTGAAGAACCGAGTCGCCGAGGATCTCGGTGTGCCGGCCTACGCCCTGTACACCGATGCGCTCGTCGGAGCGATGGGTCTCGACGATCCCACGACCGCGGGGATGCGCGCATATCGCGAATCGTTCGAGTCGGTGGGCGAGATCGAGGGCTGGGTCAGCGATCTCGGGGGCGCCTGGGAGGCGGAGCTGCAGAGGGTCCGGACGAAGGTGACCGACGACGACGCGCTCGCGGTGATCACGATCCCGGCGCCGGTCCCTCGCGAGATCCTCTGGGAGTGGACGACCTCGCCCGCCCGTCGGATCCGCTGGTCGCTGGAGCCGATGGAGGTGGTCGAAGACCTAGCCGGCGGCCGGCGGGGCGTCGGCACGGTCAATCACTGCGCGCACGGTGCGAACGTGTCCATCGATGAGATCATCGACTGGGTGCCGCCCGAGTACGTGACCAAACGGATCAACATGCAGGTGCCGGGTGTTCCCCGATTCGTCATCACCACCGAGCTGATCGCGCACGGGCCGGATCAGACCGACCTCGTCTATCGCGCGGCGCGCCCTCGAACGGCGAAGGACCGCGCCATCCTCGAAGCGATGATCGTGCCGCTCCGAGGCGTCCTGACGAGCGCGGCTGAGGTGCTCATCGACCTCGCCGCGGCCGATGCCGCGGAACGCGCTGCGGGCCGCGAATCGGAGCCGGATCTCCCCGACGGCTCCGCCCGCCACCTGGCCGCACCCATGACGGCCGCCCCAGGCCCCATCACCTACCTACCCGAAGCGTAGGCGGCGACAAGGTCCATCTGCACGCCCAGATACGACGCCGCGGCCACGGCGTCGGAGCGGCGCTGACCGGTCACATCGTCAGCGCGATCGTGCCGTGCGTCCGCGACCGCTCGTCCTGGGCAAATCGCCGCGCTGCCGACGCGAGCCATGCCATCCTAGGACGCGTGACTCCTCCTACCGAAGAGACGCGGATCGACCGCTGGCTCTGCGCGGTTCGTCTCGCGAAGACCCGTCCGCTCGCGAGTGAGCTCTGCGATGGCGGGCACGTCCTCCTCAACGGATCGCCGGCGAAGCCGTCGACGAAGGTCCGCGCGGGCGATCGGGTGGAGGCGCGGATCGCCGATCGCGAGCGGATCGTCGAGGTCGTGCGGCCGATCGAGTCGCGTGTCGGTGCGGCCGCCGCCGTCACGTGCTACGTGGACCACAGCCCGCCCGTCGTGCCCGAGGCGTGGCCGGCGATCTCGCTGGTCCGTGGCGAGGGCCGGCCGAGCAAGCGCCTCCGCCGCGAGCTCGAACGTCTGCGCCGGCAGGCCGACGCCTGACGCTCGGCCGGATCCGGGAACCCGGGGCCGCGAGCCGAGCTGGCCATCGGATCCGGTCGCACGTCGCCCGGGGGCGCGGCGATGGAGTCAGGAGGGCGTGTAGCCGCTGCCGTCGAGTCGACCGGTGACGGTGCCAGCGGCTCGGTCGATCCGGAGCGTGGCGATCTGCGGTCGGACGACCAACAGGACCGCCCCGCACGCGATGACCGCGGAGCCCGCCAGGCTGACCGCGACGAGCGCGCTCGAGCGCTCGGCGATGAGGCCGCCGGCAAGGGCCCCGAACGGCATCAGGCCCCAGTACAGCAGCGTGAACAGCGAGGTGATGCGACCGCGAAGGCGGGACGGTGAGAGCGACTGGACGAGCGCCAGGCTCGACGAACCGTAGATCGCGAAGCCACCCTGCGCGAGACCGGTGCCGATGGCCGCCAGGCCGAGCGCCCCAGACAGCCCGAGACCGATCAGACCGGCGCCGATGACCCCCATCCCGACGAAGATGGTTCGGCCGTGGCCGAGGCGACGCATGAGCGGCTCGGCCACCAGCCCCGCCACGAGGCCACCGATCCCGCCGCCGACGTACAGCAGCCCGATCGTCCCCGGATCCGCTCCGAGGTCCCGGATGACGACGGGGAGCAGGAACATGTACGACAACCCGATCGCGCCTGGCGCCACCGCGACGAGGACGATCAGCCCGAGGGTCGGGTAGCGACGCGCGTAGGAGGCCGCCTCCACCAGCGGGCGAAGCATCGACCGGTCCGTCGTGCGCGCCACGGTCTCCCGGACCCCAAGGCGGAAGATGGGCAGGGCCGGCGCACCCTGCATGACCCCGGCGACCACGATCGTCAGCGCCGCCGCGACCACGATGTCGGCGCCCAGGGTGGCCAGCAGCACGCCGCCGATGATCCCGCCGACGATCCGGCCCACGTTGAAGCCCAGGAACGTCAGCGCCACCCCACTCGACACCGCCCGCGGCGGGACCAGGTCGTTGACGATGGAGATGAACGCCGGGGCGCCCAGCGTCTGGAACGTGGACATGACGCAACCGAGCGCGACGAGCACCCAGAGCTGGAAGCCTGCCAGCGCGAGGAGACCCGTCGCGACGATCGCCGAGCCGGCGCCGAGCAGCGAGAGCGCCACCAGGACCTTCGAACCGAAGCGGTCGGCCATGAGGCCCGCGTGGAGCATGAACAGGGCGAACGGCAGGCTGTAGATGAACGACGCGACGCCGACGGCCTGCGCCGATCCCGTGACGGCCAGGATGTAGGTATTGAGCGCCGCGCCGAAGATGAACCACGAGGCATTCGCGGTCAGGTTCGCCACGAGGAACGTCACGAACGGCGGGTACCCGAGCGCCGTCAGCCCGACCCCTTCAAGGCGACCCTGGGGCGCCTCCTGGACAGGGACGGTCACTGGATGAACGCGGGACGCATCCGGTGAGCCTATCGGCTCGCGATCGTTCCGGCATGGCCTGGTGGGCGCGTCCGGTCACGCGAGCCCAGAGGCCCGCCGATCAAGCCGCGGCTCGCGCCTTCCGAGTCGGTCGGCTCAGGCGAGTTCGTCGGCGAGGAGGTCCAGGAGCAGGCCATCGTGGAAGGTGCCGTCGGGGCCGCGTTCGTACGCGCGCATGATCCCGACGGGCACGAAGCCGACCTTCCGATAGGCAGCGATCGCCCGTTCGTTGGCCGCGGCGGGGTCGATCACGAGCCGATGATGCCCGCGCACGTCGAACAGGTATCGGGCCAGCGTCCGGATCGCGTCCGGACCGAGCCCGAGGCCCTGCCACGCGGTCCCGAGGAACAGGTCGATCCCGGCGTGACGGTAGTCGGGGTCGCGTTCCTCGGAGTACTGGATGCTGCCGATGACGACGCCCTCGTCCTCGATCGCGAACACGACGGTGGCCTCGTCACCCTCGAGCCAGTCATCGGCGACGTCCTCGTCAGGGTGCCGCGGGCCCCACCACGCCGCCACGGCGGGCTCCAGCAGGATCTCCCGCAGGCGGTCGCGATCGGCGACCGTCGCGGGCCGGAGGCGGACCCGTCGTCCCTCGAGGGTCGGGACCGGCCGGGGATCTGGATCGTCGACGGATTCAGGCATGGCCGGTCGAGATGGTAGCCGACGTGTCCGGGCCGAGCAGGCCCGGGCGACCAGGCTCGCCGGACGGCTCGCGATCACGGGGCGTGTCGGTCCACGGGTGCCCGCGGGCCGCGACGGGCGTCGGCCCGGACGTATTGCGAAGCCGCGGCGCCGAGGCGCGTCGCGACGGCCGCGCGCAGGTCCTCGGGGGCGAGGACTTCGATGTCCGGGCCGAGCGAGCAGAGATCGAGCACGGCGCCTTCGAACGCCCCGATCCTGAACGTCGCCTCCAGTCGTCCGGCGGCATCGGGTGCGGCCGAGCGGCGAACCCGGAGTGGCTGGAGGCGTCCGAGCACGGCGGCCAGGCGCCGGCCATCGGGCGTGACTCGCACCGTGGCGCGCCGGAGTCGACCGGCGCGTCGGTCCAGCGGCCGCCAGGTCTGCGGATCGGCGAGCGCCGTCCCCGTGCCCTCGAGCAACTCATAGCCGCCGCCCGGTCCGCGGATCGCGAAGACCGGCACGCCGGCGCCGGACAGCTCCTCGACGTCTCGGAGCACGGTCCGCTCCGACACCTCGAGCTCGGCGGCGAGCTCCGCGGCGGTCAACCGCCCGCGTCGCTCCAGCAGCAGGAGCAGGGTCACGAGTCGCCCAGCCCGCACCGCGGTCCTCCTCGATCCGTCGTCCCTAGGGTGGGAATTCCCGACACATGATGGCGGTCTTTGCCGGATATCGTCCTGACTGTATCCGCGCACGTCGCGCGGGGATCGTGGCGGAGGACTCAGGATGGCCGACATCGATGGAGCGGGGACGAAGGGCGATCCGTGGGTGCTGCACACCCCGCCGGGGTCGTCGCAGTTCGAGGCCTACCGGGACCCGGACGCGAATCCCCCAGCGCTCGTCGTCCAGGTGGGGGCGACGGAGCTTCGCTACCACCTCCGCTGCATCGACGACCTGCACGCGATGCTGGCGGCGGAGGGCGACTGGGTGCCGCTCGGGATCGCCGACGAGCAGAAGGAGGCGGCGCCCGGAACGGTCGAGGCGTGGGGTCGGTCGCCGGGGAACCCGGTCGGCGGCTGGTACGGCATCAAGAAGGGCCTCCGCGGCCGATTCGGCAACTACGTGCCACCCGTCCTCGAGGCGCTCGGCCTCGCCGAGCTGGAGCACAACGCGCGCAACAACCGGATGCGGGCTCGATGAGCGCGCTCCGCTTCCATGCCTCGCGGCGGATCGCGGCAGCACCCGAGCGTGTCTGGGCGCGACTCGTCGATCTCCCGTCATGGCCGGCCTGGAACCCGACGGTCGTCTCCATCGACGGCGACGTCACGCTGGGTGGGACCGTGCGCCTCGTGTCCACGGTGAACCGGCAGCGGACGTTCGCCCTCCGCGTGACCGAGCTCGTGCCGCCCCGGCGCATGGTCTGGGCGAGCGGGATGCCCCTGGGCCTGTTCCGGGGCGTCCGGACCTACGCCCTTGCGCCGGCCGGTGACGGGGGCACGGACTTCGCGATGACCGAGGTGTACAGCGGGGCGCTCGCCGGTCTCATCGGCCGGTCGATCCCCGACCTCGGCCCGTCATTCGAGGCGTTCGCCGACGCCCTCAAGTCCGCGGCCGAGCAGGGCTGACCCGGCCGGACCCAGAGCCCGCCCTTCGGTCGCATTCGGGTCGATCGGACGGTCGTGACGGGGCCACAGGGCACTTGTGCGCCCATGCCAGCTCCGTACCGTGATCGGTGGGATCGCCTCGGCGATCCGAAGAAACGGAGGTGGTCGCGGTGCAGTGGGATCTCGGTCTCCAGGGGGTCGGCGCCCTCGCGGTCATGTCGCTCGCGTTCGGCGTCTTCACGCAGATCGTGTTCTGGGGGCAAGCGACTCGCTGGCTGTGGCTGGCCACGTCGGCGCTGATGTTCGTCATCGGCGTCCTCGTCAGCGAGGGCCTGTTCGGGTGGGCGACCCAGGAGGAGTTGCAGCCGAACATCGACGGTCTCTCGTTCGACGAGGTGGTCGTGACCTTCCTCGTCGCCGTCGTCATCGTCCTCGGGGCGCGAGCCATCGCCTGGCGGGGCAGCCACCGGCCAGGTGCGATCTGAGCCTGGTGACCGGTTCGACCCCGGTCGTCGCCGCGCCCGGGTAGTACCGCCAGCACGAGCCTTCACCGGTCGGTTCGACAGCCGGAGATCGTGGGCAGCGGTCTGCTTCCGAGGCCGACACGAGGGCAGCAACGACCCGGACCGCACGGTGTGACCTTGCCCGGGCGGGCGAACGAATGTTGAAGGTCAGCCCACGTCGGAGACCCATACCCTACGAGGGCGGCGGACGCGACCGTCGCCCGTCGCGCTCGCCCGACGAGTCCGACGCAGAACCCTATCGGCTCGGATGCCCCTACTATCCGAGGTGCGCCTCGATGACCGTCGACGGCCTCACTCGAGCGAGGCGTGCCGCCCCCGAGCGAGCCCACGGACGTCGATATGAGCTTCGACCACCACGACCCGCAGTTCGTCCAGGATCCCGAGCGCGTCTTCGGGCCGCTCCGTGAGGCCCATCCCCTCCTGCGCTCCGATCTGTACGGCGGCTTCTGGGTGATTCTGGGCTACGACGACGTGACCGCCGCGGCGCTCGACCACGAAGCGTTCACGTCGGCCGTCCCGGGCATGACGATCATCCCGCCGTCGCAGCCACGGGACGTCCCGCTGCTCCCGCTCGAGCTCGACCCGCCGGAGCACACCCGCTACCGCGCGCTCGTCAACCCGCTCTTCGCCAAGTCGCGCATCGACGCCCTGCGCCCGGACCTGGAGGCGCTCGCGACCCGGCTCCTCGATCCGATCGTGCGCGACGGCGGGGGCGACGTGATGGCCGGATTCGCCCACCCCATGTCGCTGGGCTCACTGGCGCGGTTCATGAACCTCCCGGAGGAGGACGAGGCGCTGTGGTTCGACTGGGTCGAGCGGATGTTCTCGAGCGCGCTGCGCGACAAGGCTGACCAGGCCGACGCCGTCCGCGACGCCGAGGCCTATATCGACGACCTGATCGCGGAGCGCAAGCGCGTCCCCCATGACGACTTCCTCGGGATGCTGCTCCAGGCGGAGGTGGACGGCCACCGGCTCTCCGACGTCGACGTGCGCCAGTTCGGGATGACGATGCTGCTCGCGGGCTACGAGACGACCTCCGGGGCGATGGGGATGAGCCTGTCGCACCTCGCGCAGCACCCGGATCTGCGCGCGCAGCTGTTCGCGAACCCGGAGGGGCTGGTGCACTCGGCCGTCAACGAACTCCTGCGGTTCGTCTCACCGGTGCAGGTCTTCGCCCGCAACGCGGCGCACGAGATCGAGCTCCACGGCGCGACGATCCCGGCCGGCGACGTCGTGCTCCTTGCGTACGGCGCCGCGAACCATGACCCGCGCGCCTTCGAGCATCCAGAGCGCTGTGTCCTCGATCGCCACCCGAACCGCCATGTCGCCTTCGGCCACGGCCGCCATCTCTGCCTGGGGGCCAACCTCGCCCGGCTCGAG
>CAYMTJ010000032.1:10140-32669 GCA_964393345.1 uncultured Anaerolineaceae bacterium
AGGCGCAACGTCCCTGTAGGGCCGACGGGCCGTGTCTCGCGTACGCCTGAAAAGCCCAAGGGCGTAGGGTCCGGAGCAGTCGGACGTGCCCAGTCCACGTCCAACCGGAGGAGCCCACGTGGCCAAGACCCCCGTCCTTGACGACGCGCCAGGCTCGCCGATCGGTATCGACGCGCGGCGGGAGCCCGCGTCGCCGACCGCGCCCGCGGCACCTGCCGATCACCCGGCGCCGACGGCGCCACCCGCGCAGGTGGCTGCACCCGGGCCGGATGCCGCGGTCGTCATGGCGGGGGTGTCTCGCCGGTTCGGCGACTTCGAGGCGCTCCACGACCTCGACCTCGTGGTCCAGCCTGGCCAGCTCGTGGGCCTGATCGGGCCGAGCGGTGCGGGCAAGACCACGGCCGTCCGGTCGATGATCGGCGATCTGCGACCGACCACCGGCACGGTCCGCGTCCTGGGCGAGGATCCGGCCGACCTCAGCACGCGCGTCCGCCAGTCGATCGGCTTCATGCCCCAGCAGTTCTCCCTGTACGAGGACCTGACCGTCGGCGAGAACCTGGACTTCGTGGCGAGCCTGTTCGGTCTCCTGTTCTTCAGCCGCCGCCGTCGGACCCGGCGGGTGCTCGAACTCCTCGGGCTGTGGGACGTGCGACGCCGCCGAGCCGGCCGGCTGTCCGGCGGCATGCAGCGCCGGCTCCAGCTCGCGGCCGCCCTGGTCCATGACCCGACGCTGGTCTTCCTCGACGAGCCGACCGCCGGTATCGACCCCATCCTGCGCGAGACCATCTGGACGGAGCTCGGTCGCCTCCGCGATGCGGGCCGAACGCTCGTGGTGACGACGCAATACCTGACCGATGCCGAGCAGTGCGACGCGGTCGCGCTCATCGCCGGTGGCCGGCTCCTCTCGTTCGACTCGCCCGACGGGCTGCGTCGCGAGGCCTTCGGCGGGCAGGTGCTCGAGGTGACGACGGAGCGACCCTTCGATGCGTCCGACCTGGCCGTCGGGCCACCGGTCGAGGACGTCCGTCAGAACGGGCTCCGGTCGATCCATGTCACCACGCACGATGCGGCCACGACCACCCCTCGCCTGATGGACGCCGTCGAAGCGGCCGGCGGGTCGGTCGTTTCGATCGCCGAACACCGCCCGACATTCGACGAGGTCTTCGCCGAGCTGATCCGGCGCGCCGGTCTCACCACCGAGGCGATCGACGCATGAGGGATCACCTTCGACCCGGCCTGAGGATCCTCGCGGTCGTCGGCAAGGAGCTGGTCGAGACGATCCGGCGGCCCTGGTCGGTCCTGAGCATCGTCCTTGGCCCGTTCGTGATCCTCGCGATCTTCGGGCTCGGCTACATCGGCCAGCCGTCCATCCGCGCGGCGCTCGTGATCCCGCCCGAGAGCGGACTGCCGGCCGACCTCGCGACCTATCGAGCGGCCGCCGGGGATGCCCTCCAGATCGTCGCCGTCGACCCGGAGCGCGTGACGGCGGGCGCCAGACTCGCGGCGCAGGAGGTCGATGTGGTCGTCACCGCGCCGGCCGACGCCCAGGCGACCCTCGAGCGCGGCCAGCAGGTCGTGATCCAGGTCGACTACGACAGCATCGACCCGTACGTCCAGCTCCTCGTCACCAACGCTGCCGATCGGATCGCCGGCGCCGTCAACCGTGAAGTCATCCGGATCGGCGCGACCGAGGCCGCGGACGCCGCGACCGACGCGGGGGCGCCGCTCCCCGCCCGCTTCGACCCATCGCTCGTGGCGTCGCCGACGCGGGCAGAAGTGCGCGCCCTCGCGCCCACGCAACCATCGATCACCTGGTTCTACGGGATCGGGCTGCTGGTCCTGATCGTGCAGCACATGACCGTCACGCTCGGGGCGCTGTCGATCTTCCGCGACCGACGGCGTGGCCTCGTGGAGCTGTTCCGCCTCGCACCGATCCGTTCGGGTGAGGCGCTCCTGGGCAAGTACATCGCCATCGGGCTCGTGAGCGGCATCGTCGCGGCATCGCTCATCGCCCTCCTCGTCGGCGTCTTTCAGTTGCCCGTCCTCGGGCAGCCGGCCTCGATCGGGGCAGCCATCGCGCTCCTGATCCTGTGCGGGACCGGGCTCGGCCTGATGGTCGGCCTGATCTCCGATTCGGAGCGACAGGTCGTCCAGTTGACGCTGCTGGTGCTGCTGACCTCGGTGTTCTTCGGCGGCCTCGCGGTCAACCTCGCGCTGTTCTCCGAGCCCGTCCAACGCGGTGCAGAACTGCTGCCGGTCACCCAGGCGACGCGGATCTTCCATGACGTCCTGTTGCGCGGGGAGCAGGGCGACCTCCTGCGATTCGCGCTGCTCGGCGCGATGGCCCTGGCGCTGTTCCTCGGGTCCGTCGTGCTGCTGCGGCGGACGCTCGCTCCGAAGCGATGACGCCCCTCCGCCCCGACCGCCGCCGGCCTTGGTCGGGCGCCTCGGTCGCCGGCGGGGTGCTCCTCGCGCTCGGCCTGAGCGGGCTGGCGCTGTTCGGATCCCTGACGGTCGCCCTGACGCGGCCGATCCAGACCGACGACGTCCGGGCGACGGTCGTGAGACTGGACGGGATCCTGGCGGACGCCGCGCTGACCGCGACGTCCGCGGAGTCGGCGCTCGCCTCGACCGGAGCCTCGGCGAGCCGCCTGGCCGAGATGCTGCAGGCGCTGTCGACCAGCCTGCGATCCGGCGCCGCGGCGCTCCAGGTCGAGCTCCTCGGGACCCGACCGTTCGTGGACGTGGCCAGCCAGTTCTCGGCGACGGCCGACCGAGCCGCCGATGCCGCGGCGGAGGTGCAGGCGACTCGCCTAGGCATCGACGCCACGCGGACCGCCCTGGCGACGTCGTCGGATGACCTGTCCGCACTCCGGGCCGAGCTGGCCGTCCTGATCGAGGCGGCGGACACGGTCGCGGCGTGGACCGGACCGCTCGGGCTCGTCACCCTGTGGTTCGCTGCCCTGTCGGTCGCGATCGCCGGACACGGGGTGAGCCTCGTCCTACGCGATCGACGCCCGGTCAAGCCGGCGACCGGCAGATCGGTCGACCCTGCCGACGCCGTCAGGGCGGCAGACCGAGGACGTTAGGCGTGCATCACGACGTGGCTACGGGAGTCGGACGATCTGGATGAGGTTGCCACACGTGTCGTCGAACACGGCCGTGGTGACGCCGCCCATCGTCATCGGCTCCTGGGTGAAGCGCACGCCCTTGGCGCGAAGTCGATCGAACTCCGCCGCGACGTCGTCGACGGCGAAGGATGCGGCGGGGATGCCGTCCTCGACGAGCGCCGACTTGTATGGCGTGACGGCAGGATGACCCGACGGCTCCAGCAGCAGTTCGGTCCCATCGGGCGCATCCGGTGAGACGACGGTCAGCCATGACGCCCCGCCGAGCGGGATGTCCTGCTTCTTCTGGAACCCGAGGGTGTTGGTGTAGAAGTCGAGGGCCTGCGCCTGGTCGTCGACGAACACGCTCGTGACATAGATCCGCACTCGGATACTCCTCTTCAGGTCTCGATGGACCAGCGTTCCGTGATCTGCTTGAGCGGCCGGGTATCGAGGTAGTGGAACTTATAGCGGCCGTCACGTCGGACCGTGACGAGGCCGGCCTCCTCGAGCACCTCGAGATGCTGCGAGATCGCCTGGCGCGTGGACACGATCCCGTGCTTCATCGACAGGCGAGCACAGAGCTCGAACAGGGTCTGGCCGTCGCGATCGGACAGCTCGTCGAGGATGGTTCGCCGGGTCGCGTCGGCCAGGGCCTTGAACACGTCCACATCGACCATGATACGCAAGTGACCACTTGCCTGTCAACCGGCGCCGCCGCGACCGGATAGCACGTCGACTCATCACTCAGGGCGAGCCCGTCAGACGTGGCCAGGTACCGCATGAGTCCGGGACTACAATGCCGACCGGGTCCATGCGATATACCGACCAGCTCCTGGATTCCCTGCGACTCGCCGGCGATGACGAGGCGGACGCCATCGTCGCGGACATCGCGTCGCGCGGCGAAACGGCGGCGGTGAACCGGCTGCTGCGTGGCCTCGTCCGCAACGACCAGCCCGTCCCGACGGAGCTTCCCGACGGCGTCGAGGGGTGGCTCCGTGACACGGGACGACTTCCGGCGATGGCCGACCCCGTCAAGCTGCACCGCGCCGAGGAGCTGTTCTTCGAGCACGGGCTCCACATCTCATTCATCCTCGCGACGGCGTCCCTCGTCTGGTGCTACGCCGGGGTCAAAGGTGTCCGCGTCCTGACCTACAGCTATCGCATGGCGCAGGATCCGTACCGGCGCGCCGCCGAGACCGCCCAGTTCGTCCTCGACGTCCTGTCCCCCGGCGGCCTCGCGCCTCACGGCCGGGGCATCCGCGCCATCCAGAAGGTCCGCCTGATGCACGCGGCCATCCGCCACTTGATCCGCGCCACCGACGCGTGGCCGGAGGACGAGCTTGGCGCCCCCATCTGCCAGGAGGACCTGCTGGGGACGCAACTGGCGTTCTCGTACACGGTGATCCAGGGTCTGCAGCGGTTCGGCGTCGAACTCAGCGAGCAGGACGTCGACGACTACCTGCACCTTTGGCGTGTCGTGGGCGAGATGCTGGGGATCCGGCCCGACGTCCTGCCCACGCGACGAGCCGAGGCGCGCCAGCTGAGCGACCTCATCGCGCGACGGCAGTTCTCGGCTTCACCCGAGGGCGTGATGATGACCAGGGCGCTGCTCGAGATGCACGCGGCGCTGCTCCCGGGTGAGATGTTCGACGGACTGACGCCCGCCCTCGTCCGGATGCTCGTCGGCCATCGGATCGCCGACTGGCTCGAGGTCCCGCGGTCGAACTGGGATCATGTCGTTCGCCACTATCGGACGATCGGGCGATACCTCTCGTTCATCGACCGGGACGACGGCACGCTGGGTGACCTCGTCGATCAGGTCGCCCTCGGGTTGCTCGAACGCGCCTCGATCGCGGCGACCGGATACGAGCGCGCCGGTTTCGAGATCCCCACCGAGCTCGGCGAGCGATGGCGGCAGCATGCCGTCGAGGTCCGCGTGAACCGACTTCCCCGATCGCGGCGAACCACGAGGACCGTTGGCACCACCGTTCAGTGACCGCGCCTGGTCCACGGCCAGTGCGTCGGTGGGATCGGTGGCGGCGGCGCCGGGACCCTGGCTCGTTCCTCGTCCGTGCCGGCGCGTCGCCGCATGAGCTCGTAGAGCATGGATCGGGCGCCCGCGCGCATGACCCAGAAGTGGTTCGAGCGGAAGATGGGCTTGACGATCGGGGACAGGCGCCGGATCAGGGCTCGCTCCGCGCGGACGCGCCAGCGATACGTGACCTGGACGACGCCGCCGTCCTGCTCGAGTGTCCAGCGCCCCTCGCCGACGAGATCACCGCTCGCCGCCACGGCGAACGTGTGTGGGGCGTCGCGCTCCGTGACGCGAAACGTCAGGTGCAGCGAGTACGGCAACCAGCCCTTGACCCGGTAGCGGAACACGCGGCCGATCCCGTTGTCATCGCCCGGCTCGAGCAGTTCGTAGTCGAGCCACGCCGCGGGCCACCAGCGATGGAAATCGTCCGGGTGCTCGATGAGGTCGGCGACCTCGGCGACGGTGCCGGGGACGCGCCATCGGTTGACGAACCGGTACTCGGCCGGCCCGAGCGCCTCGTCATCGGCGACGTGCAGGTTCTGACGACGCCACACCGGGTCGGGTCGATCCTTCACGTCGGCAGTGTCGGCAAGCCTTGCCCGGGCGTCAACGGTCAGCCTCGGCGCGACGTGATCGCCACGCGAGTGCAACGGATGGCGGCAGGCCGAAATCTCACGCGCGCCCGGGCGAGCCCACAGTCGGCGGACAGATCCGCCGATGGAGCCGACACCATGCCGACGACCGAACCGGACCAGATCGACAGGACGCCTGACAGCCGACGCCAGACCAGCGCCGACGGCCCCCACCCGGACGTCGCCGAGGTGGTCGAGGGCGACATCGGATCCGCGTCACTCGTCGAGCCGAGCGACACGCTCGAGAAGCCGGCCGAGGTCGATCCGTGGGGGGAGCCAACGGCGGTCGGCGACGAGGCGTCCGCCCGCAGGCCGTAAGCCCGCGAGCCCGTCGGGCCGGCGAGCCGCGATGGAACCGCAAGGCGGTGGCCGGTGAGTGAGCCATCCCCGACACGAGCGACCGCGGATGCTTCGGGGGTCGAGCGACCCAGGGACCGCCGCACGGCGGTCATTCGCTCGGGACAGGTGAGGCGCCGCCTCCGGAGGTCGAGATGCGCGGGATCGTGGTCTTCTTCGTCGTCCTGCTGTTGGGTGGGGGCGTGTGGGCCGCGCTCGTCAGTGGCTGCATCGCGTCCTGATCCGCGGGGGTTGACATCGCGGGCAAGGCGTCGTTCCCTGCACGCATGGATCCGATCCGCTTTGCCGGCCAGATCCGCTTCTGGGACCCGTCCAAGGGAAGTGGGCTCGCGGTGGTCGATCTCCCCGCCGAACACATCCCCGCGATCGGCGGGCTGCGGCAGCAGCGCGTGCGCGGCACGATCGGTGGTCGCGACTTCGCGTCGAGCGTGATGCCGGCCGGGGGCGGTCGCCTGGCGCTGAGCGTCAGCAAGGCGATGATGACGGCCGCCGGTGCCGCGGTGGGCGACCTCGCCGACGTGGTGATCAGCGGGGTCGGCCGGGAGTAGGAAGCGGCGGCGTCCGTCGAGAGGTTCGCGTTGGACCCGCGTCTTCCGGCTGGGTCGGCGCGAGATCCCGACGGCTAGTGCGAGTGGCGGGCGACCCCCGCGCCGCTCCGTCCGACCAGGAAGTCCAGGTCGACACCCGTGTCCGCCTGCCGGACATGGTCGACGTACAGCCGTTCCCAGCCGCGCGTCGGGTGCGCGAAGGCCGCCACGGCCGCGGGCGCCGGCTCGCGTCGCGCGAGGTCGTCGGCGGGGATGTCGACATCGATGCGGCGTGCCGGGACGTCGAGGATGATCGGGTCGCCGGTCTGGACCCGGCCGAGCGGGCCGCCCGCCGCGGCCTCCGGCGCCACGTGCAGGACGACCGTGCCGTAGGCCGTCCCACTCATCCGGCCGTCGCAGACGCGGACCATGTCACGGACGCCGTCGGCGAGGAGCTTCGCGGGCAGCGGGAGGTTGGCGACCTCGGGCATCCCCGGATAGCCGCGCGGCCCACAACCTCGCAGGACCAGCACCGAATCCGCGTCCACGTCCAGGTCCGGGTCGGCCAGCCGCCGGTGGGCGTCCTCGATGCTGTCGAAGACCAGCGCCCGCCCGCGGTGCTGCAGCAGCCCCGGTGACGCCGCGGCGGGCTTGATGACCGCGCCGTCGGGCGCGAGCGAGCCACGCAGGACGGCGATCCCGGCATCGGGCAACAGGGGCCGGCCGCGCGAACGGATGACCGCCGGATCCCAGATCCGGGCGTCCGCGAGATGGTCGACCAACGCGCTCCCTGTCACGGTCAGGGCCCGCGGGTCGAGCAGGTCCGCGACCTCGCGCAGGACCGCCAGCACGCCGCCCGCGCGAAACAGGTCGTCCATCAGGTGCCGTCCCGCCGGTTGCAGGTCCACGAGCAGCGGCACGCCAGACCCGATCCGATCGAAGTCATCGAGCGCCAGGTCGACGCCGAGCCGTCCCGCGATCGCGAGCAGGTGGACCACCGCGTTGGTCGAGCCGCCGACCGCCGCCAGGGCCACGATCGCGTTCCGGAACGAGCCGGCGGTCATCACGTCGCTGGGCCGCCGCCCGGCGTCGATCATCTCGATCATGAGCCGCCCGGCCCCCTGCGCCTTCTCGAGCAGACGGCTGTCCGGGGCCGGTGTCCCGGCGGTCCCGGGCACCGTCATGCCCAGCGCCTCGGCCATGATCGCCATCGTGGACGCCGTCCCCATCGTGTTGCAGTGCCCGGCGCTGCGGATCATCGATGACTCCGATGCGGTGAACGCGGCGGCATCGAGCGTCCCGGCCCGTACCTCCTCGCTCAGCCGCCAGACGTCCGTCCCGCAGCCGAGTGGCTCGCCGCGGAAGTGCCCGGTCAGCATCGGACCGCCGGGGACGACGACGGCCGGCAGGTCGACGGACGCCGCCGCCATCAGGAGCGCGGGGATCGTCTTGTCGCAGCCGCCCAGCAGCACCACGCCGTCGATGGGGTTGGCGCGGAACAGCTCTTCGGCCGTCATCGCGACGAGGTTCCGCCACAGCATCGCGGTCGGGCGGACGAGCGTCTCGCCGAGCGACATGACCGGCAGGTCCAGCGGCACGCCGCCGGCCTCCCAGATCCCGTTGGCGACCGAGCGCGAGACTTCGGTCAGGTGCTGGTTGCACGGCACGAGGCTCGACGCCGTGTTCGCGATCGCGACGTGGGGGCGGCCATCGAATGCGTCGTCGGGGAGACCGCGGCGCATCCACGCCCGATGGATGTAGCTGTTCCTGTCGGTCCCCGCGTACCAGCGCTGGCTGCGCCGCTCGGCCATCCCATCTCCATCGGTCGGTGCCGCTAGTGTGCGCATCGTAGGAGGTCGCCCCCCGCCGTGAGCACCATGCGCGCGCTCGTCCTGGTGAGCCCGGGTCGTGCCGAGATCCAGGACGTGCCGGTCCCCATCGCCGGACCGGGGGACGTGGTCACCGATGTCGCGCGGGTGGGGCTGTGCGGCACGGACCGCGAGTTCTTCGCCGGCACGATGGCGTACCTGCACTCCGGACGGGCCGCCTATCCGCTGCGACCCGGGCACGAATGGGCGGGCGTCGTGCGCGAGATCGGCGATGGCGTTGACGCGTCCTGGCTGGGGGCCCGTGTGACCGGCGACACCATGCTGGCCTGCGGCACCTGCGAGCGCTGCACCACGGGTCGCGCCCACGTGTGCCGGGACCTGGTGGAGGTGGGGATCTCGATGGGGTTCGCGGGTGCGCTCGCGGAGCGACTGCGGGTCCCGGTGCGAAGCCTCCATCGGCTGCCGGACGGCGTGGACGACGCGGCCGGTGCCCTCGTCGAGCCCGGCGGGAACGCGTGGCGGGCGGCAGCCGCGGCGCACGCCGGCCCCGGTCGCCGCGTCCTCGTCTGGGGTGCCGGCGCGATCGGTCTGCTCACTGCCGGGTTCGCGGCAGCCGCGGGCGCCGAGGTGCACCTCGTGGCCCGCCGGCCGGTCGCGCGCGAGCTGGCCACCGGCTTCGGGGTCACCACGACGTGGGCGCCCGCCGACGCGCCGCCCGCCACCTTCGACGCGGTCATCGATGCGACCGATGATCCCGCCGTCCCCGCCGCGGCGCTTCGTGCCGTCGCGCCTGGCGGGCGGGTGGTCTTCATCGGGCTCGCGGGCACGGCGAGCCTGATCGATACGCGGGTCCTGGCCCTCAACGATGTGACCGCGGTCGGCATCCTGAGCGGATCGCCGGGACTGGCGCCCGCGATCGAGCACTACGCCGCCGGGACCGTGGACCCCCACCCGCTGGTGGCGGCGACGGTCGGGCTCGAGGCCGTCGCCGACGTGCTGGCCGGGATCGGCGAGCGACGCCCCGCCCCGAAGGTCCTCGTGGACCCGGGAGCCGTCTGACGGCTAGCGCGCGGCGGCGATGATCTCGGCCAGGACCTCGTCCGACGGTTCCACCCAGAGCCCGCCCCCCGGCGTGACGACGACCGGCGTCGCCACGAGGTCGCGGGCGTGGAGCCGGTCGCGGACGTCGGTGTCCACGTCCAGGCGGACGTAGCGGTAGGCGTGCCCGGCAGCGTCGAAGACCTCGCGCGCCCGCGTCGTGTCCTCGCACGTATCGAGGCCGTACACGACCGTCATCGCTGGGTCACGGAGATCGTCGTTCGGCACGGTGCTCCTCGGCGGCGGTAGGGTCGGGTCTCCACGATACCGGTCCGGGACGAACGACGACGGCGTGGCCGCCGGTACAGTGGTCCGCGATGACGACGTCCGGGACGACGACGCTGAACGCGGTGACAGGCATCGTCACGCGCGAGCGGGTGCGTGCCTTCGACCTCGCCGCCGCGCTCGCGGTCTTCTTCATGATCCTGGTCCACGTCCTGTGGCACTGGGGCGCCCCGCACACGTGGACCACGCCGATCGGCGAGGCGATCAGCTACGCCGCCGGGCCCACCGCCGCACCCGTGTTCACGTTCCTGATGGGCGTCTCCCTGGGGGCCGCGCCCCCATCGCACGTCAGGCGGCTCATCTCGCGCGGCCTGTGGCTCGTCACGCTCGGCTACGTCCTCAACGGACTGCGCGGCGTGATCCCGGCCGCGCTGGGCCTCTCGACCGGCGTCATCACCGAGGCGCAGGTGGAGCCGTACACGCTCTGGTGGCTGGCGACGACCGTGGACCTGCACCATGTCATCGGCCTCTCGATGGTGATCATCGCGCTGCTCCGGACCCGCTCACGGCCCGACTGGACCTGGCTGGTGCTCGGCGGCGCCCTCGTCGTCGCCGCACCGTGGCTGCGCACGATCACGATCGGGACGCCGCTGCTCGACGCGCCCCTCACGCCGATCCTCGGTTCCGCGCCGAACGTGTATTACGCCGTCGTCCCGTGGCTCGCGTATCCGCTCGCGGGAGCGGTCCTCGGCGGGATCGTGGCGCGCGCGACGGACCGGCAAGCGGTCTTCCGGCGCGGCGCCGTTCTCGGGATCGTGCTGCTGGTCATCGGCGCCGGGCTGATCGCGATCCAGCGCCCCGGGTTCGATGTCTTCACCTACTGGCGCCAGCCGATCTCGTTCGTCGTCGCGATCTTCGGGATCATCCTCGTGTGGCTCGCGCTGTGCGACTTCGCGACTCGGGTCCGCTGGATCGACCGGCACGTGCGCTTCGCGTACGGGTGGAGCGACCGCGTCATCGCGATCTACTTCACCCACTGGGTCATCGTGGGCTGGGGGGTGGGCCTCGTCGGGTTCCGGGCGCTGGACCTCCCGGCGGTGCTGACCGCCATGGCGGCGGCCGTCGTGGCCACGAACTACCTCTCGCGGCTGGCGGTCCGACTCGAGGCGAACCCGTGGTTCCGCCGCGGGCCACGCGAGCGATCGTCCGAGGTCGCCGTCGAGCTCCCGCCCGCCTGATCGCTCAGGCGTCCGTGGCGAGCAACAGCGTGTCGAGCCCCCGGGTCAGCCCCGCCCGGCCACCGACGGCGCGGACCGCGAGGAGCGTGCCGGAGACATAGGGCGCCGCCGACGAACCCGCGTCGTGGCGGATCGTCAGGCGTTCGTCGGAGAGCGCGAAGATCACCTCGGTGGAGACCGAGAAGCTGGGCAACCGGATCGAATGCACCGGGACGCCATCGACGGCGGCCCCGCGCGCCTCACGCAGACCGGCCGTCTCGTCGAGTGGGCGACCAAGGACCGGCGTCCGCACCCCGGCGAGCCGCTCCGCGAGTTCGCGAGCCGTGCCGCTGGGGGCGTCGGCCTTGGTGGCGCTCGCGTAGTCGATGACCTCGGCCTGGGGCAGGAACGGGGCGACGAGGAGCGCCGCCGCCTGGG
Source organism: uncultured Anaerolineaceae bacterium (assembly GCA_964393345.1). Lineage (GTDB taxonomy): Bacteria > Chloroflexota > Limnocylindria > Limnocylindrales > CSP1-4 > SPCO01. The sequence continues at coordinate 21,609 of CAYMTJ010000032.1, forward strand.
CCATGGCGGCCGTGAGCGAGAAGTTGCCGGCCGCGATCACGCCGACGCCGTGCTGCCGCGCGGCAGCGTCGATCTCCGTGAAGTCGTCAGCCGACAGCCCGGACGAGCCGATGACGACGCCGACGCCACGCTCGATGGCGGCGAGGGTGTTCGCCTTCACGCTGGCGTGGGAGGTGTACTCGATGAGGACGTCCACGTCGTCGAGCGCGTCGGCGACGGCCGCGAACGTCGGCACGCCGAGCGGCTCCCCGCCGAGTGCCGTCCCAAGGTCCGCGCCGGCGGCGCCCCGCGCGACCGCGGACCGAAGCGCCAGGTCGTCGGCGGCGAGGACACCGACCACGAGCGCCCGACCCGCCCAGCCGGTGGCGCCGGCGATGCAGACTCGGATCATCCGGGCGCCTCCTGATCCTGCGTGGTCGTCGGGCCGCGCGTCGGCGGTCGTCGGCCCGACGGTATCATCTGCCGATGCTTCGCCGGCGATCCGTCCGCTCGCTCCGCGCGGACCGGCTTTGACGTTCGACCTTCCGCTCGCGGCCGGGGGCCTGCTGGTCGGCATCGTGGTGGGGCTCACGGGCATGGGCGGCGGGGCGCTGATGACGCCGATGCTCGTCTTCTTCTTCAACGTCAACCCGCTGACCGCCATCTCCAGCGACATCGTGGCGAGCCTGGTGATGAAGCCCGTCGCGGCGTTCGTGCATCACCGCAAGGGCACGATCGATCTCGAGCTGGTCGGGTGGCTCTGCCTCGGATCCGTACCCGCCGCCTTTTCCGGGGCCTGGCTGATCAGCCTGGTGCCCGCCGGAGCGGGGCTTGACGAGCTCCTCAAGCAGGGCCTCGGCGTGGCGCTGCTGGTCGCGACGGCCGGCCTCGTCATCCGCAGCTTCATGCAGATGACCAGGAATCGCCTGCCGCTGGGCGAAGGACCGGCGAAGGCGCCGCGGGTCGTGCCGCCGATCGTCGTCCGGCCGATCCCGACATTGCTCCTTGGGGCAGTGGCGGGCTTCATGGTGGGGATCACGAGCGTCGGGGCGGGGTCGGTCGTCATCGTCGCCCTGCTGCTGATGTACCCCGCCCTGAAGGCGTCCGTCCTCGTCGGGACGGACCTGTTCCAGGCGATCCCGCTCGTGGGGGCGGCGGCGGTCGGGCACTGGCTGTTCGGGAGCATCTCGCTCGAGCTGACCACCTCGCTCCTCGCGGGCGCGATCCCGGGTGCGTGGATCGGTGCCCAGCTGTCGACCCGGGCGCCCGGCGGCATCATCCGCCGGGTCCTCGCGGTCCTGCTGCTGGCGTCCGGCCTCAAGCTCCTCGGGGCCCCGGTCCCGGTGGTCGTCGGCGCGTCGCTGTCGCTCCTCGTCCTGGGGAGCATCGCGTGGGCGATGATCCGGCGACGGGTCAAGGCTCGGCCACGGGCGACGGTCGTGGACCCTGGGCTCGCGGAGTCCGATCCGCCGACCGCCTAGGATCGCCCGTCAGCGGCCCCGTCGGACCAGCCCGGCGATGCGCGCGCGACCGTCGCGGATCACCCGCCGGGCGAGCACTTCCGCGATCTGGGCCGTCGGCACGCGCATCAGGTCGAATGGCTCGGCCGCGCGTCGAGGCGCCGGCCGGTCGCCCTCACCGTCGAGGCCGTCCGGGGGGTCGCCGGGCATCCCGTTCTCGGCGGCGTGCCCCCGAGCCATCCCGGTCGCGATCAGGACGCCCATCGCCGCGGCGGCGGCCAGGTCCGGCGGGACCACGACGCGCGCCGGTGACGAGCCCGGACCAGGATCCGCGGCGGTCGCGGTGAGCCCCTCGAGCTCCCCGACGACGCGGACCCCGGACGCCGCGATCCCGTCGACGATCTCGCGGGCGACCTCGATCGCGCGCGCGGTCGCCCAGGCCGGCGTCGAGACCCGCGGCTCATCCGCGCCGGGGGTCCGGGCCTGGATCGAGGACGTGGCCCCGTAGGTCATCACGCGCGTCCGGACCGCTCGCTCGACGCCCTCGGCCCGAGCGAGGACATTGAACGCGCGAACGAGCTCGATCTCGGGCAGCGTCATCGAACGGTTCGCCAGGGTCGCGTCCGCCACGAGCGTCCCGGGTCGGAGCCCGGTCAGTTCCTCGAACGTGCGGAGCACCATCGAGCGGTCGCGGTCGTCGAGGATGACGGCCGTGACCCGCTCCGGGCCGACGACGTCGGCCCAACGCCCGATCAAGCGGTCGTGCCGGTGCCGATGCCAGAACCCGGGGGTGAGCTTTCCGGGCGACGGGCCGAGGACGACCTTCAGCCACGACTCGTACGGCACGCGAAGCCCGGTCTGGACGTACTGCTGCCACTGCGACGGCAGCAGGGACGCCAGGGGCCGCAGCGTCACCACCACGTGGACGCGCTCGCGGTCGAGATCACCCACGATCCGCCGAACGATGTCCGGTGGCGCGTCCGAGAGGAACTCGCTGCTGACGACGACCCGCGCCTCGCTCGCCGAGCGGATCTCGCGCATGAGGGTCCGCCACAGCCACATCGACGGTGTCTTGCCGGTCATCGGGTTCGGCCGACCGATGACCGCCCGGACCGCGCTCGAGGGCTGATGGGTGGGACCCGCGTAATGGACGCCCTGGCGCGCGATCTCCGTCCGTCCCGAGTGGAAGGCGCTCTGGACCGCGGTGGTCCCGGTCTTTGGTGGGCCGATGTGGACGAGGCGGGTCCCGGCGGGCACCAGGAGGGCGGACGGCTGGCCGTCGGACATCAGCGGGGGCGCAGCGGGCTCCATGCGCCGCCTACGATACCGCCCCCGGCGCCCCGTCCGGCGAACCGACCGCCGCGCCGGTCATCGTCGCTGCTAGCATCGGGGTTCGATGGATCACGCGCAGTACGACTTCATCATCGTCGGCGGTGGCTCAGCCGGGAGCGCGCTCGGCAACCGCCTGTCCGCCTCGCCATCGAACCGGGTCCTCGTGCTCGAAGCCGGTCGGTCGGACTGGCGGATCGACCCGTTCATCCACATGCCCGCCGCGCTCACGTTCCCGATCGGCAGCCGGTTCTACGACTGGAAGTACGAATCGGAGCCGGAACCGTTCATGGACGGCCGCCGGATCTACCACGCGCGCGGCAAGGTCCTCGGCGGCTCCTCGAGCATCAACGGCCAGATCTTCCAGCGCGGCAACCCGCTCGACTACGAGCGCTGGGCCGCCGACCCGGGGATGGCGACCTGGGACTACGCCCACTGCCTGCCGTACTTCAAGCGGATGGAGACGTGCCTCGCCGCCGACGCCGATGACCCATGGCGCGGGCATGACGGCCCGCTCGTGCTGGAACGTGGTCCCGCCACGAACCCGCTGTTCACGGCCTTCTTCGCGGCCTGTCGCGAGGCGGGCTATCACCTGACCGAGGATGTCAACGGCTTTCGCCAGGAGGGGTTCGCCCCGTTCGACCGGAACATCCACCGCGGTCGGCGGCTGAGTGCCGCGCGAGCCTACCTCCATCCGATCATGGGGCGCCGCAAGAACCTCACCGTCCGGACCCGCACGTTCGTGACCCGGGTCCTGTTCGAGGGCGATCGGGCGGTCGGGGTCGAGGTGGCGAAGGGCCGCGGCAGGGAGCGGATCCTGGCCGGCGAGGTGATCCTCGCGGGCGGGGCGATCAACAGCCCCCAACTGCTCCAGCTCTCGGGTGTCGGGAGGGCCGCTGACCTGGAGGCGCTGGGGATCCCGGTGGTGCGTGATCTGCCCGGCGTCGGCGACCATCTCCAGGACCACCTCGAGGTCTACATCCAGTACAAGTCGCTCCAGCCCGTGTCCATGCAGCCCACCGCGGTCGAGAAGTGGCGTCGTCCGTTCATCGGCGCCCAGTGGCTGTTCTTCCGCAGCGGACCCGGCGCCACCAACCACTTCGAAGGCGGCGGCTTCGCTCGCTCTAACGACGATGTCGCCTACCCCAACCTCATGTTCCATTTCCTGCCGCTCGCGATCCGCTACGACGGGACGGCGGGCGCTCCGGGGCACGGCTACCAGGTCCACGTGGGCCCGATGTATTCCGACTCGCGCGGCGACGTCCGGATCACGAGCACGGATCCGCGCGTCCACCCGGCGCTCCGCTTCAACTACCTCTCCACCGACCAGGATCGGCGTGAGTGGGTCGAGGCCGTCCACGTCGCACGGCGGATCCTGGGTCAGTCGGCGATGGGGCCGTTCAACGGTGGCGAGACCTCGCCCGGTCCATCGGTCTCCACGGACGAGGAGATCCTCGACTGGGTCCGGCGCGACGCCGAGACCGCCCTGCACCCGTCATGCACCGCGCGGATGGGCGTCGACGAGGCGTCGGTCACGGATCCGCTGACGATGCGCGTCCATGGGCTGGAGGGCCTCCGGGTCGTCGACGCCTCGGTCATGCCGTACGTCACCAACGGCAACATCTATGCGCCGGTGATGATGCTCGCCGAGAAGGCCGCGGACCTGATCCTGGGCGACACGCCGCTCCCACCCGAGCCGATCCCCTTCTATCGGCACGAGCCGGGCACCCATCTCGACGGCTGATCCGGTCTGGCCGCGACCGCTGCCGTCCACGGCCGACCAGCGACGGCAGCGATGTCAGATCACGCGTCCTGGCTGAGGATCACCACGCTGTAGGGTCCGACCGAGATGTGCGCGCTCGGGCCTGACCCACCATCGGACGAGTCATCGTCCTCAGCGTCGGTGTCGAACGCCGGGTGATCGCCGAACCCGGGGTCGTAGTCGCGGCTGTCGCTGTTGAAGCGCACCCGCCAGCGGCCGGTCCGGGGCATCGGGAGACGAAGGTCGTCGACCGGCCGATCGGCGAGGTTGACCACGACGACCACGTCGTCGCCCGGGCCACCGGCGGCCCAGCGGTGGAAGGCGAACCGCTTCGCGTCGTCGTCCGCGTGGAGGATCGCCATCCCGTCCCCGCGCAGCCCGGCGGAGGTGCCGTCGACGTCGCGGCGCAGCGCGATGAGATCGCGGTGGAGGCGCAGGACCCCGCGGTTGAGGTCCGCCTTGGACCAGTCGAGCGGTGCCGTGTCCTCGAACCAGCCGTCCTCGAGCAGCTCCTGGCCCTGGAACAGCATGGGCATCCCGGGCGAGGTGAGGACCAGCGCGGACCCGATGGCGGCCCGCTTGCGCGCCCACCAGCTCCCCGCATCGCCAGGGCTGATCTCCTCGGGGAGGCGACGCTTGCCGTTCGCGACCTCGTCGTGCGACTCGGTGTAGATGACGCGGCTCAGCGCCGGCCCGCGACCGTCCCCCGTGATCGCCGCGATGACGGCGCCGATGTCCCGCGCGTCGTCGTCGGACACCGTGAGGGCCAGGCGAACCGGGTGGACGAAGCCCGCGTCCCACTGGGCGGTGAACCCGGCCCCACCCTCGTCCGTGGGCGCCACGACGGATGGATCGAGCGCGAGGTCCTCGGCGATCGACAGCTTCCAGGGCTGGCTCGCCCGGATCTCATCGGTCAACCAGGACAGGAACGTCCAGCCGTCCGGCAGCGCGGTCGCCGGGTTCGATGGGTCGCCGTCGATGCTCCGGATGTGCTTGGTGGAATCGAAGCGCAACCCGTCGCAGCGGAACTCCTCCAGCCAGGTCATCGCGTTGTCGCGGAGATACGAACGGACCTCGCCGCGCCCATAGTCCGGACGCGTGGCGCCCCACGGCGTCTCGGCGCGATGGTCGTTGTAGAAGTAGATCCCGCCCCACTCCCCGTCGTGCCAGCCATCGAACCGCCACAGGTCCAGGTCGCTCGGCCCGAGGTGGTTGTAGACGACGTCGACGATGACCGCGATGCCGGCCTCGTGGGCGGCGCGGATGAATCGCTTGAACGCGTCCGGACCGCCATACCCCGAGTCGATCGCGAACGGGTGGGCGGGGTTGTACCCCCACGAGACGTTGCCCGGGAACTCGAATGGGGGCATGACCTGGATGGCGCCCACACCCAGTTCGTGAAGGTGGGGGAGTCGCCCGATCGCGCGGTCGAACGTGCCGCCCTCCCGTCCCGTGGCCGCGAAGGTCCCGACATGCATCTCGTAGATCACGATGTCGTCCCAGCCGGGCATCCGGAACGTCGTCTCGCCCCAGTCGAAGGCGGCCGGGTCGTAGATCACCGCGTTCCCGACCGAGTTCGTCACCTGCCGGGCGTACGGATCGAGCCGCCACAGGTCGCCGGCGGCTGTCCGAAGGAGGAACCGGTATTCCTGTCCAGGACGGGCGTCCGGCACGTCGCCGGACCACGTCCCGCCGGTGGCATCGCCGTCGCGCGCCAGCTCGGTCTGTGCGGCCCAGCCGTCGAACTCGCCGGTGACCACGACGGCATCCGCGTGCGGGGCCCAGACACGGAACGTCGTGCCGCCGTCGAACGGGATCGCCCCCATCCCGGGCCGCGGGGACGGCGCGACCGACGTCACTTGGCGGGCAGCGTCCGACCGAAGGCGATGGCGCGCTCCACCCAGGAGGTGAGGGCGGTGTCGTCGGCGACCACATCCGGCGGCAGGGCCGCGTAGCCGGTCATCGTCCGGCCGGCCATGGGCGAGAACGGACTCGCTCCCGGGAGCGCGAGCACGTCATCGAGGTCGGCGGGCGCCAGCCGGATCATCCACTGCTCGGCGAACAGCCCGGTGACGAGGTTGCCACCGACGAACAGCGCCGGGTACCCGAACATCTTGCGCTGCTGGGCCTCCGGGAAGCGGGCGGCGATCTCGCCGAACCGGGCGATCAGTTCCGGCGGGGACTTGGTGAAACTCGGCATGGCACGACCTCCGGCGCAACGGTACCGCGCCGCGGCTGTCGTACGCTGCGGCGATGCGTGTCGGTGTCGTCCTGCCCATCGCCCACGACGAGTGGCTGACCGAGCCGCCCTCGTACGCCGAGATCCGCGCGATCGCCGTCCAGGCGGAAGCGGCCGGCTTCGACTCGATCTGGATCTACGACCACCTGCTCTTCCGCTTCCCCGAAGAGCCCACGACCGGGATCCACGAGGCGTGGACGATCCTCGCGGCCGTCGCCGAGGCCACCGACCGAGCCCAGCTCGGCACGCTCGTGATGTGCACCGAGTTCCGCAATCCGGCCCTGCTGGCCAAGATGGCCGCGACGCTCGACCACATCAGCGGCGGGCGGCTGATCCTCGGCATCGGCTGTGGCTGGCACGACCCGGAGTACGACGCGTTCGGCTACCCGACCGATCACAAGGTGGGCCGCTTCGAGGATTCGCTCACGATCATCCGCGGGCTGATCCGCGAGGGCCGGGCCGACCACGACGGGCCGTGGCACCAGGCCCACGATGCCGTCCTGCTCCCGCCCGCCCGTCCCGACCTGCCGATCCTCATCGCCGCCAAGCGTCCGCGCATGCTGGACCTGACCGCGCGCCACGCCGATGCCTGGAACATGGCCTGGTTCGGCGACCCGAGCGAGCGGCTGGCGACCGCGCGCCGGGACCTCGCGGCGGCGTGCGACGCGGTCGGGCGGGACCCCGCCACGCTCGAGATCACCGTGGGCATCACCGTGCGGTACCCGGACCTCCTCCCGGCGGCCGGGTCGGGCGGTGGGTCGCACGCGGAGGTCGAATCGCCCGCCCTAACCGGCGACGCAGCCGCCGTGGCGGCGGGGCTGCAGCGACATGCCAACCTCGGCGCGGACCACGCCATCATCGCCCTCGAACCGACGACCCCCGGATCGGTGGCGCGCCTCGCCGCCGCGGTCGCTCGGCTCCGCGCGGGTCCCGGCCAGGAGCCTTGATCAGAGGAGCCGGCGGATGCTCGGATGTGGCTCCGGGTAGGGGAGGACCAGGACGTACAGGCCGGCGAGCGCCTTCGACCACGGGCTGACGGCCGCCCAGCGCGATGAGGACTGGCGTGGCACGAACTGGCGCCCGACCTGCTTCGGCGTCAAGGCCGCGCCGGGCGCTGGGCTTCGACCCCACACGCTGGAGCCGTGCGGGTAGAGCGGATCCTCCACGATCGCGTGCGTGACCCGGAACGACCGCGCCGTGAGCGGATCACCGGTCGCCTTGAACCCGCTCATGACCCACGCGTGCCGACCCTGCCACACGAGCAGCCCGACGGGACGCCCGGTCCGTCGCATGGCTCGAGCCGCCATCTTGAGGGCGCCCTGCAGCGTCTTGGCGCCGACGACCCGGTACGGACCCACTCCCAGCTGATTGAGTCCGGTCGACCAGCCCATGACGCTGGCACCCTGCCGGATGCTGCCGTCGGGCCGCGGACCGCTCGTCGACCGGGCGAGTTCCTGGAGCCGGCGCTGCGTGGCGGCCGATCGGTCTCGGCCGGGCGCGGCCATGTTGATCATCATCTGCATGCTGGCGCCGACGCATTGCACGAAGTTGGTCTGCGCCACGAAGTCGCGGCGGGTCCCAAGGTCCATCGTGAACGCGCGCGAGGGCGAGGTCGCAGCGCCCGTGGGTCCGGCGGCGGCGGCGGTCGAGGGTCCGATGGCCACGAGCAATGACGCCGCGATCAGCGCGACGATCGGGCGGCGCGGCCAGCGGGCAGGCGTCGTCATCGGTGCCTAGGGTACGTCGAGTCCCCGCGGCGCGGTTTTCGGACCCTGTGGGCCGAGGGCGCGATGGCTCAGATCGCGTCGATCCGCCGTGAGGACAGGCGTGGCCCACGTCGCGGCGGAGCGGCTCCACCGATCTCCAGGAGGCGGACGACCCAGGCCCGCTGCCCGCGCCACGGTTCCAGCAGCTCCAGCATCCGCGCGTCATCGGCCCGCGGTTCACCCGCGAGCGAGAACGCGACGAGGTTCTTGAGGTGGAAGTCGCCGACGCTCACCGCGTCCGGGTCGCCGAGCGCCCGGACGGCCACCTCCGCGGCCGTCCACGGTCCGATGCCCGGGACGGCGGTGAGTCTGGCATGGGCGTCAGGGAGCGGCAGATCGACGATCGCTTCGAACCATGCTGCCCGAGCGGCCACCCGACGGATGAGCTCGGCCCGGCGCCGCTCCAGCCCCAGGGGGTGGTAGGCGTAGTACGGCAGCGCCGCGAGGGTCTCCGGAGCCGGGGGGAGCCGCAGCCGGAGGTCCGGCGGGCCCGGTGCCGGCTCCCCGTGCGTCGCGACGAGCCGGCGCCACGTCCGGCGTGCCTCATCGCCGGTGATCTTCTGCTCCAGGATGGCCGGGACCAGCGCTTCGAGGACCGCCTCGGTCCTCGTCAGGCGCACGCCCGCGAAGCGCCGGGCGAGCCCGTCCAGGAGGGGGTGCGGCGGATCGATCGGGGGGCGGTGGGTGTCGATGCCGAGGAGCCGCGGGACGGCCGCGAGGGCGACGTCGCCACCGGGCCCCCAGGCCTCGGCCGTCAGGGAATCGGCGCCCTGGGTGAGGGCGATCGTGGCCGGTCCGGCACTCGTGCGCGTCGCACGCCACGCCCGTCCACGGGTGAGCCGGATCGTCGGGTCGCCGGTCCCGCGGACGAGCGGTCGGAGCGTCAGTGACAGGTCGAAGGGCCCGTCCAGCGGGTACGTTGCGGTGGACACCGGTGCAGTCTGTCAGGGTCCTGCAACGCTCGCGGGCCGGTCCGTGACGGGCGCGATCCGGCCATCGATGCTACGGTTGACCTCAACGTGCGACGCCTTCGGGTCGTCGCGAGGGTCGCGCTCATCGCCGCCTTCGCCATGGTCGCCGTTCCGACACCGGTCGGTTCACGAGCCCCCAGTTCGTTCGAACCGATGGATGCTGATCTCTTCCAGCAGGTGGAGATCGCGGCTGTGCGCCGCGGGACGGTGATGACGATCACCCCTCCCGATCCGGGAGCCCGCTCCGACGGGGTCCTGGATCACCGCTCGATCCTCTTCGAGCCAGCTCACCGCGCCGAGCCGCCCCAGGCTCGGTCCGACGCTGCCCAGACCCAGCCGGCGACCAAGGTCCGGGCCGTGGCGCGCTACCCCTGGCGGACCGATCGGAACGTGTCGTGGTACGGCCCCGGGCTGTACGGCAACGGGACCGCCTGTGGCCAGAAGCTGACTCGCGAGCTCGTCGGCGTGGCCCACCGCACGCTCCCGTGCGGGACGCTGGTCCAGTTCCGCAATCCCAAGAACGGGGCCGTCGTCACCGCCAGGGTCATCGACCGCGGGCCATTCGTCAGCGGCCGGCAATGGGACCTGTCGCGGGCGTTGTGCGCCAGGATCGATCACTGCTATACCGGCACCGTGCAGTGGCGATTCGCCCCTCCGGGCTGAGCGGACGGACCGTGGTCCGGGACCGCACACTACGTTCCTGATACGCCCGGGCGCCACGCGTCCGAACTGGAGGGACCCCTGATGCGCATCCTGGTCGTCGGCGCCGGCGGCGTCGGCAGCGCGGTGGCTCCGATCGCCGCGCGACGCGACTTCTTCGAGCACGTCGTGATCGCCGACTACGACGGCTCACGGGCGGAGCGCACGGTCGACCGCCTGGGCGACGACGCGCGGTTCAGCGCGGCGCAGGTGGATGCCTCCACGCCGACGGACGTGGCGGCGCTATGTCGAGCCAACGGCATCACCCATGTCCTCAACGCGGTGGACCCCCGCTTCGTGATGCCCATCTTCGACGGCGCGTTCGAAGCCGGCGCCGACTACCTCGACATGGCGATGTCGCTCTCGCGACCGCACCCGTCGAACCCGTATGGCGAGACCGGGGTCAAGCTCGGCGACGAGCAGTTCGCGAAGGCGGACGCCTGGGCCGCCGCGGGACGGTTGGCGCTGTGCGGCATGGGCGTCGAGCCCGGCCTGTCGGACGTGTTCGCCCGGTACGCGGCGGACCACCTGTTCGCGGAGATCGACGAGATCGGGATCCGCGACGGCGCGAACCTCGTGGTCGACGGCTATGACTTCGCGCCGTCGTTCTCGATCTGGACCACGATCGAGGAGTGCCTCAACCCGCCGGTCATCTGGGAGCGAGACCGGGGCTGGTACACGACGCCGCCATTCTCGGAGCCCGAGACGTTCGAGTTTCCGGAGGGGATCGGTCCCGTCGAATGCGTCAACGTGGAGCACGAGGAAGTCCTGCTCATCCCGCGCTGGGTCGGCGCGAAGCGCGTCACGTTCAAGTACGGGCTCGGCGACGAGTTCATCAACGTCCTCCAGGTGCTGC
>CAYMTJ010000033.1:0-18202 GCA_964393345.1 uncultured Anaerolineaceae bacterium
CTCCTCTTCATCGACAACATCTTCCGCTTCACGCAGGCGGGCTCCGAGGTCTCGGCGCTGCTCGGTCGGATGCCGTCCGCGGTCGGCTATCAGCCGAACCTCGCGACGGAGATGGCGGCGCTCCAGGAGCGGATCACGTCCACCAAGTCCGGCTCCATCACGAGCCTCCAGGCCGTCTACGTCCCGGCCGACGACTACACCGACCCGGCGCCGGCGACGACCTTCGGTCACCTGGACTCCACCATCCGCCTGGAGCGCAGCATCGCCGAGATCGGCATCTATCCGGCCGTGGATCCGCTCACGTCCACCTCGCGCGTCCTGGACCCGCTGGTCATCGGCCAGGAGCACTACGACGTGGCGCAGGAGACCAAGCGCGTCCTGCAGCGCTATCGCGACCTCCAGGACATCATCGCGATCCTCGGGATCGACGAGCTGTCCGAGGAGGACAAGTCCACCGTGGCCCGCGCCCGGCGCCTCCAGCGGTTCATGAGCCAGCCGTTCTTCGTCGCCGAGGTCTTCACCGGCCGCAGCGGCAAGTACGTCTCGATCAAGGACACCGTGGCCTCCTTCAAGGAGATCCTCGAGGGCAACACGGACACCCTGCCGGAGCAGGCGTTCTTCCTCGCCGGCACGATCGATGACGTTCGCGAGAACGCATCGAAGATGGCGAGCTGACCATGCCGCTGCTGCTCGAGATCGTCACGCCCGAGCGCCTGGCGTACTCGGACACCGTGGATTCGGTGCAGCTGCCCGGGAGCGAAGGCGAACTGGGTGTCCTGCCCCACCACGCCCCGCTCGTCTCGATGCTCGGCGTCGGCGAGCTGCGGATCCGCAAGGGTGGCGCGGAGGAGACGTTCGCGATCGCGGGCGGCTTCCTCCAGGTCCGCCCGGACAAGGTCGTCGTGATGGCCGAGACGGCCGACATGGCCAGCGAGATCGATCTCGAGAAGGCGCAGCAGGCGCGAAGGGAAGCCGAGCAGGCCCTCGAAAGCGGCACGTTCCATGCCCCTGCCGACCTGGCGGCGGCCCGGGCCCAGCTGCAGCAGGCACTCCTCCGGATCCGCGTCGCCGAGCGGCGCCACCGGGAGGGTCCCCGGCACCGGGGCTAGCGTCCGGCGCATGGCCGACGCACGACCGTTCCAGTGGGAGTACCGACCCGAGCCCGTGGCCCGGGAGCTGTTCCGCGTGGAGGGCGGCCGGCCGCTCAGCGGGACCGTGACCATCAGCGGCGCGAAGAACGCGGCGCTCAAGCTGATGGCGGCCGCCACCCTCACCGGTGAGCGCTGCCGGCTGACCAACGTCCCCGAGATCGAGGATGTCCGCGTCCTCGTCGAGACACTGCGTGACCTCGGCGTCGTGGTCGACCATCCGGCGCCCAACACCTACGAGATCGCGTCGGGTGACGTCGAGTGGCTCTTCGTCCCGCTCGAGGCCGCCGCCAAGATGCGGGCGAGCTTCATCCTGCTCGGCCCGCTCCTCGCCCGGTTCGGACGGGTGATCATCAGCAACCCCGGCGGCGACCGGATCGGGCGCCGTCCGGTGGATCTGCACGTCGACGCGATGCGCGCGCTCGGGGCACAGATCGACTACCGCAACGGCTACTACTTCGCCACGTCGCCCGGCCGGCTGCGCGGCGCCGAGGTGCGCTTCCCGTTCGTGTCGGTCATGGGCACCGAGAACGCGATGCTCGCCGCGACGCTGGCAGAGGGGCACACGGTCATCCGCCCCGCCGCCCAGGAGCCGGAGGTCGACGACCTCATCGCGTTCCTGCGCACGATGGGCGCGGTCGTCGAACGGACCGCGCCCGACACGATCGAGATCGAGGGCCGCAAGCGGCTGCGCGGCGCCGAGCACCGCGTCGTGCCCGACCGGATCGAGACCGGGACCTTCGTGGTGGCCGCGGCGATCACGGGCGGGAAGGTGACGCTCGACGGGGCGCCATGCGACCACCTCGGCGGGTTCCTCGATGTGCTCGGCCGCGTGGGCGTCGGTGTGGCCTGTGGCACCGACACCATCGAGATCGACGGCACCGGCCTGGACGACGGCGCCTTCCGCGCGACCGACATCGAGACGGCGCCCTACCCGGGCCTCGCCACCGATCTCCAGCCGCCCACCTGCGTGCTGCTGACCCAGGCGACGGGGACGTCGAACGTCCACGAGGCGATCTTCGAGGACCGCCTCGAGTGGCTCGGGGAGGCGCGCAAGATGGGCGTCGTGGCCGAACAGACGGACAACCGGCACGCGACGATCACGGGCCGGGCACCGCTCCACGGAGCCGAGGTGGAGATCGGCGACCTTCGGGCGGGCGCGTCGCTGATCCTCGCCGCGCTGGCGGCCGAGGGGACGTCCACGATCCACGGCGCGCACCACGTTCGCCGGGGCTATGAGAACATCGAGCGAAAGTTCGTCGACCTCGGCGCCCGGATCGAGCGCCTTCCGGAAGGGATCGAAACAACGACCTCATGAAGATCGGCATCGACCTCGGCACGGCCAACGTCCTCGTCTACGTGAAGGGGCGGGGCATCGTCATCACGGAGCCCTCCGTCGTGGCGGTATCCGACGACAACCGGATCGTGGCGGTCGGCGAAGAGGCGCGCGAGATGATCGGCCGGACGCCCGGCAACATCCAGGCGATCCGCCCGATGAAGGACGGCGTCATCGCCGACTACGTGATCACCGAGGCGATGCTCCGCTTCTTCATCGCCAAGGCGACGCGCGGCCGGCTGGGGTTCAACCGTCCCGAGGTGATGATCAGCGTCCCGGCCGGGGTGACCAGCGTGGAGAAGCGGGCCGTCCGCGACGCGGCCCTCAAGGCCGGTGCGAAGGAGGCGTTCCTCATCGAAGAGCCGCTCGCGGCCGCGATCGGCGCCAACGTCCCGATCAGCGGACCGTCGGGCAACATGATCATCGACATCGGCGGCGGGACCTCGGAGATCGCGGTCATCGCGCTCGGCGGGATCGTCGTCTCGCACAGCCTGCGGGTCGGCGGCAACAAGTTCGACGAATCGATCGCGACCTATATCCGCAAGAAGTACAACCTCATGGTCGGCGAACGGACGGCCGAGGACGTCAAGATCCAGATCGGGACCGCCCTCCCGCTCGAGCGCGAACTGACGATGGAGGTCCGCGGGCGCGACCTCATCGCCGGTCTGCCGCGAACCATCCCGATCACCTCGTCCGAGGTCATGGAGGCCATCGAGGCGCCGCTCCAGGCGCTCGTCGCCGCCGTTCGCAGCGTCCTCGAGCAGACCCCGCCGGAGCTGTCGAGCGACATCATCGACAAGGGGATGGTGATGTCCGGCGGCGGCGCGCTGCTGCGCAGCATCGACCGGCTCCTGACCCAGGTCACCGGCGTGCCGTGCCACGTCGCGGAGAACCCGCTCAATTGCGTGGCCCTGGGCACGGGTCTGGCCCTCGAGCACTTCGACTTCTTCAAGAAATCGCTCGTCCAGCAGATCTAGCGCGGCCGACATGGACGGACCGGGGCGCGCGTTCATCGATCTGCACTGCCACACGAACGCGAGCTTCGACTCGCTCGCCTCGCCGGCCGATGTCGCCCGGGCCGCGGCGGAGCGCGGTCTGACCCACCTCGCGATCACCGACCACGACCGCATCGATGGCGCGCTGGCGGCGCGCAAGGCCGCGCCCGCCGGGCTCACGATCATCGTCGGCGAGGAGGTCAAGACCGCCGAGGGCGACCTGATCTGCCTGTTCCTCGAGCGGGCCATCCCGCCCGGGATGTCCGCGATGGACACGATCGCGGCCGCCCGCGCCCAGGGCGGCCTGGTCGGGATCCCGCACCCGTTCGACCGGATGCGCGGGTCGCTCGGCCGTGACGAGCGCGTCGCCGCCCTCGTCGCGCACGTGGACTGGATCGAGGCACACAACGCCCGCCTGATCGGGTCCGGGAATGACCGGGCCGGCGAGTTCGCCCAGGAGCACGGCATCCCGCGCGTCGCGGTCTCGGATGCGCACTCGGTCCTCGAGGTGGCCATCGCCTACACCGCGCTCGGCGGCGATCCGTCCACCCCGACCGGACTGCTCGCGGCCCTGCCGACGGCCGAGCTCGTGATCGGTCGAGCCAGCTTCGCCGTCCGATTGATCACGCCCATCGCGAAGGCGGTCCAGCGGATCCGGGGGAATGGCCGGGTCCGGACGCCCGCCGGTGCGTCGCCGCCCCCCGAGCGTGACCGCCCGTGACCGATCGGGGCGGGCAGGACCATCGGCCCGTGGCGCCGGCACCGGAACCGGGCGTAGGGTCGGGCGCGATGGAGCACAGCCCGAGCCTGGACCCGGCGTTCGCGCGCCCCATGGCCGCGCTCGAGGCGTCGACCGAGCCCCCGGATCCGGCGCCGCCGCCGACCCTGGGCCAGCGTCTGCGCCAGCCGCGCACGATCCTCTCGATCGCCGTCCCGCTCGCGATCATCGCGGTCTTCGTCGCGATCAACGGCCAGCAACTGTCCAGGGTCCCGTCGCTCATCTCGGGTGCGGCCTGGCCGCTGGTCCTGGTGGCCTTCGTCGTCTTCTACCTGGGGTTCCCGCTGCGTGGCCTCCGCTGGGCGACGCTCTTGCGCGGCACCGGCTTTCGGATCGGGATCCGCGACTCCACCGAGATCATCTTCCTGTCGTGGCTGGTCAACTGCGTCGTCCCCGCCAAGCTCGGCGACGTCTATCGCGCGTACCTGCTCAAGATCAACAGCACGGTCTCGCTCAGCCGGACGTTCGGGACGGTCTTCATCGAGCGCTGCCTGGACCTCATCGCGATCGCCCTGCTGGGGATCGCCGCGGGCTTCTGGAGCTTCCGCGACGGCCTGCCGACGGCCATCCAGGTGGTCTTCCTGATCGGGCTCGTCGTGGTCGCCGGCCTGTCGGTGGGGCTGTTCACGATGCGCAACTTCGGGCGGCGGATCCTGACCGCGCTGCCGTTCCCGCACCGGTTCCTCGAGCTCTATGACCGCTTCGAGGAGGGCGTCTTCGGGGCCTTCCGGCTGCGCCAGCTGCCGGTCCTCGCGCTGCTGACCGGGTTCATCTGGATGACCGAGGGCCTCCGGCTCTTCTTCGTCGTCCAGGCGCTGGGGTTCCCGGATGTGGAGCTGGGGATCTCGGGGGCGGTCTTCGTGGCCCTCATCGGGTCGCTGCTGACGGCCGTGCCGCTCAGCCCGGCCGGGCTCGGGATCGTCGAGGCGGGCGTGGTGGGGGTGCTGACCGTGGCCTATGGCGTGCCACTGCCGGAGGCGACCGCGATCGCGCTGCTCGACCGCGTGATCAGCGTCTTCTCCGTGATCGTGCTGGGATCCATCGCCTACGCGATCTCGGCCAAGCCGCGTGGGCTGACCCAGATCGTGGACCCCGGCGTGCCGGGCGCGCCCGCGACGTCCACCTGAGGCGTACCTTCGTCCGGGGTGGCGTTCCGCCCATTGCCGCCCACGACCGCGCGCGACCACACCGCACCGATCGCCTCGAATTCGCGACGCGGGCGCCGGGAAGCGGTACCAACGGGTGATATAGGACCGTTCGGGCCCGTTCGATAGTTGCGGCATCGCGGCAGTGGCCGCCAGGCGGCAGCAGGCCGATCGGACGGAGCGCCCTCTCTGACATGACGACCCAAAACGGACGAGCCTTCAATGAATGGCTGCGAGCCCAGCTCAAGGCCAAGAAGATGTCGCAGCGTCAGCTCGCCCAGCAGTCCGGCGTCGATCACTCGACGATCTCGCGGCTCATCCGCGGCGATCGCATGCCGTCGCTCGGGACCGCGACGAAGCTCGCCCGCGGGCTTCGCGAGTTGCGCGATGACGCGGACACGCCGCAGTACCTGGGGCTGGTCGCCTCCGGATCGATGAACCCGACCGCCCGCGTGGAATACGCGCTCCGGGCGGACGAGCTCCTCAGCGAGCCGCAGGTCCGCCAGATCATGGAGTACTACCTGGCCGTCCGGATGCGCCGTTACGGCCGCCCCTTCCAGACATCCGACTCGTCGACCGCCACGGATCGACCGGGCTCCGGCTCGATGGGACGGGTGGTCCCACCGCAGCGCTCCTCGATGTCCGGGCCGAACCCCGTCAGCGTCGGCGTCGGGACGGTCCGACCGGTCACTCGCCCCTCGGGTCGCGAACAGGGCCGCTACTGAGCATTCCACTGGGCACGACTCGGACAGCCCTCCTCGTCCGAGTCTCGGGGACAGTGAACGCCGGCGTCTGGGGCGCCGGCGTTCACGTTTTCTCGGGACGGCCCGTCGTCCGGGTGCCATCCGAACGGGAGCCCCGACGCGGCTCAGGGCCCCGCGGCTCCACGACGACAAGCCGGAGGCCCGATGGCCTCAGGGCCGCTCGTAGATCGACACGACGGCGCGCGCCGACGCCGTGAACCGCGCGACGAGGCGCGGCTCGCCCCACGACGGGACGTCGCTTACGGACGCATCCTCCGCCGGCCCACCGCACGCTCGCCCGAGCACTGGTTCGAAGCGGGGATCGCAGATCACCACGAGGACGGCGGCCCGGGTCTCGTCGACCGGGGTCACGCCGGACCGTACGAGCGGATAGCGGAGCGACTCGTCGGTCTTGAACGCGGGGAGCGAGCGGAGCGCCAGCGGCCGACCCGCGGCCGTCTCCTCGATCCGCCGGCCCGCTGCGTCCGCATCCGCGAACGACCCGCCCGGCGCCGCCGACGGCGGCTGCGTGGCAAGGTTCCAGGCCGCGAGTCCGACCAGCGCGATCGTGGCGGCGCCGGTGCCGACGACCCGGGTCCGTGGCCATCCCTCGTGCGAGGTTGGACCGGTCGCCCGCAGCGCGGCCGCCGCTCCGAGGCCGACCAGGGCGAACACGAGCGGGTCCGCGAACGCGTGGTAGTGGTCGTTGGGGAGGCCCTCGATCACGGTCGCGAGGCTCGGGGCAAGGATCGCGAGTCCGACCGCGCTCCAGGCGATCGTGACGGCCAACCAGCGGACCGCCTGTCGCTCGATCCGGACCGGCGAGGACCACCGCCAGGCGATGACCCCGGTCACGGCGATGACCGCGGCCAGCACGGCCGTGGGCGCATCGGTGATGAGCCCAGCCAGCGGCCAGCCGACGATCCGTGCTGCCACCACCGCGATCCGGAACGGCAGGTCGGCGGCGGTCCCGTCCCCGCCGCCCGCCCCGCTGCCGATGTAGGCGAGGAGCGCCCGGATCTCCGCCCCGCCGGTGGACATCTCGTGGGCCAGCAGCGGCAGGTACGTCGCGGCCGCGAGGGCCAACGCCCCGAGGCCGACCGCCGCCAGCCGGCGCCGCGTCCCGGCGTCGGCGGCCCGACGCACATCGGCGACGAACAGCCCCGCGAGAGCGGGCGTCAGCACGACCCCGAGGACATGGGCCTGCGTCGTCAAGGCCGCGCCAAGACCCGCGACGAGCCACCAGCGCGACCGACCACTCGACCAGGCCGCCCAGGCGCCGCCGATCGCCAACCCGCTCGTCAGCGCGACGACGTTCGGATTCCAGATGAACGTCGACTCCTCCACGGATGCGGCCGACACGGCCATGGCCAGGCCCGCCGCGAGCCCGGCGACCGGTCCTCCCATCGATCGCGTCAGCCAGACCGTGATCCCCACGGCGGCGATCCCCAGCAGCGCGATCCAGAGGGTCACCGCGAACGGGGAGTCCCCACCGGTCAGCCACGCGGCCGGCGCGAGCAGGCCGTAGTAGGCGGCACCGTGATGCACCTCACCGATCGACGTCGGGGGGCCCAGCAGCGGCACGACGCCGTCGCGGACGAAGGCGCGGAGGACCAGCATGTCGTGGCCCTGGTCGGCATCCCACGGGGCTCGGGTCGCGAGGTCGGGCAGCCGCAGGATCGCCGCGATCGCCAGGACGGCCGCGAGGCCGACCAGCTCCCGCGCTCGGGTCACGAGGCGGCCTCGTCGGTCGCGACGACCGCCGTGTCGCCGTCGCGGTCATCCACCGGCCCGGGGCCGATCCGCGAGCGGCTGCTGCGGATCGCGAAGGCCTCGTCGGGCAGGGTCGCGAGGTCCCGCCCCGCGACGATGTCCCGCGCCCGCTGCAGGTTGACCGCGTCGTACCCCTCGCTCATGCCGGGGGTCTCGAGGTAGTAGATGGCGTTCGCGAGGGACGGGTGGGTCAGGATCCGGCCCAGGCCGATCCGCCCGATCCGCCCGGCGCCGAGGTGCTCGTGACGATCGAGCAGGGATCCGCGCTCGGCGCGTGAGTCATTGAGATGCACCATCGCCACGCGCTCGAGACCCACCCGGCTGTCGAGCTCGTCGAGAAAGGCGTCCACGCTCTCGACGGTGGCGAGGTCCGCGCCGGCGCCCCAGGCGTGCGCCGTATCGAGGCAGAAGCCGACCCGGTCGTCCGGCACGCCGCGTACCGCCAGCGACTCGGCGATGGCCCCGAGCTCCACCGCGTCCGTCCCAAGACCGAACCCGCCACCGGCGGAGTTCTCCAGCACGAGCACAGGGCCGTCGGCCCCGCCGTCGCCCGCCGCGAGGACCGCGACGACCGCATCGGCCAGGCGGGCGATGCCGGCGCTGACGGACGTGTCGCGGTGGGAGCCGATATGCACGTTGACGAATCTCGCCCCGAATGCTGGGGCGGACGCCATCTCGGCGGCGAGGAGCGAGATCGAGCGAGCCGCCAGGTCCGGCTCCGGGCCGGGGAGGTTGATCAGGTAGCTCGCGTGGATGGCCAGCGGGCCGATGTCCTTCGCGGCGAGGCTCGCGCGGAACGCCGCGAGCTCGTCGGGCAGCTCCGGCCGGCGGCGCCACGCGGTGGGATTGTCCGAGAAGATCTGGAGCGCGTCGGCGCCGATCTCGCGAGCGCGATCCGCGGCTCGGACCAGCCCCGCCGGCAGCGGCAGGTGAGCACCGAGGCGTCGACCGTCTGGAAGCACCGGCGCATCGTACGATGCAGGCGATGGAACCCGTCCTGCTCGCGGCGCTCAAGGCGCTCGCCGACCCGATGCGGCTGCGGATCGCCGGGCGGCTGGCCGACGCAGCGATGACCGAGGCGGCGCTCGCGGCGGCCCTGCGGTCCAGCCCGGGCGCCATCCGCCGTCATCTCGAGCGGCTGGCCGCAGTGGGTCTGGTCGAGCGTCACGAGACCGCCGGGGAGGTTCGGTACCGCCTGCGGATCGACGGCTTCCATGCACTGGGCCGGCGGATCGCCGCGGCCGACGGTTCGGGGGACCCCGGGCCCGGCGTCGGACCGGACGGCAGCCCCCTGCCCGCGGACGTGGCGCGCGTGCTGCGTGGCTACTTCGATGACGACCGGCTCACCGCGATCCCGGCGAACCTCGGGAAGCGGACGATCGTGCTGACCTACCTGCGCGATCGCTGCTTCATCGAGGATCGCCCGTATCCGGAGAAGGAGGTCAACCAGCGCCTCGGACTCTTCCATCCCGACGTGGCCACCCTGCGACGCTACATGGTGGATGGCGGCCTGCTGACGCGCGCCGATGGGCTGTACCGGCGCCCCGGCGATCAGCCGCGCTCGCCGGCCCTCGAGCGACCCGGGGAGTAGGCCCCGTCCGTCACCGGCTCGATGAGGCCGTAGGCGCCGTCGTCACGGGCATACAGGACCGCGACGCGCTCCGTCTCCGCGTTCACGAAGACGAAGAACCGGTGGCCGAGCTCCTCCATCGCCGCGATGGCGTCCTCCTCGAACATGGGCTCGATGGCGAACCGCTTGACCTTGACCACCCCACGGCCCTCAGCCGGGGCCGCCGTCCCGTCGGCGATCCGGCGCAGGATGGCCTTCTCCTCCACCGGACGCGCTCGCAGACGCGGTCGCTCCTTGTGATCGACGACCTGGCGCTCGACCTTGTCGACGACGCCATCGATGGCCGCCTGATAGCTGCCGCCGACCGCGTGGCTATGGATGACCCGCCCGTGGATCTCGACGCTCACCTCGGCCGAGTGGGCGTCGGCGGCGCTCCGGTGGTGCTCGTTGGCGAGGACGACGACCGCGTCCGTGTCATCGTCGACGAGTCGCTCCAGGTGGCCGAGCTTGCGCTCGGCGTACGTCCGGACCCGCTCGGGGATCTCGACGTTCTTGCCTTTGACGATGGTTCGCATCGGCACCTCCGGAGCTGGAGCAGCGGGAGACCCCGAGTATAGCGGGACCCCTCCGCCAGGCCCGCCCGGGCCTTCGACGTCCGCGGGCCGCGTGCCGTGCCCCCGACGCCGCCGCGGGCCGTGCCCCCGACGCCGCGCCCCCGACGCCGTCCCCCCGACCCTAGCGCTCCCGGGCCACCGTGACCGCGGACACGGCCGACGCCCCGGCCGCCTCGAGCGCCTCGGCGCACGCGCTCAGCGTCGCGCCCGTGGTCATGACGTCGTCCACGAGCACGACCCACCGGCCTCGGATGGCCTCGCCCGACTTCCCGTCGACGGTCCGGAACGCACCGCTCACGTTCGCGGCCCGATGTCGCCGGTCCAGCTCGTACTGGGCGGTCGTGGATCGCCTTCGCTCGAGCGCTGTCACCGCCGGCAGCCCGAGGCGTCGGGCGGCGACGGTCGCGATGAGGACCGCCTGGTCGTAGCCGCGCCGGGCCGCGCGGTCGCGGTGGACGGGCACCGGCACGAGGAGGTCGCCGCCCGCCGACGCGACCGCCCAGCGGCGCGCCACGGCCTCCCCGAGCGGCTCGGCCAGCCGCCGTTCCCCCGCGTACTTGAGGTGATGGAGGGCGTCGCGGACGACCCCGCTGAACGGCGCGCACCACTCGAGTTGCAGGATCCGGTCCGGTAGATCGCCGGACAGTCCCACCGGCGTCCCCGGCGGGGTCGTGAGCCGGGCGTCGAGCGCCGGGCGGCACGCCCCGCACACGGGGTCACCTTCCCGGCCGCAACCGACACAGACGGCCGGGAACGCGAGATCGAGGACGCGGGTCGTGAGGCGAGCGGCCAGCGACACGCAGGGATGGTCGCAGGCGGCGCTCGACGCGCGCTTATCCGGGGTCGAGGCGGACGTGATCGCGAACGAGCGTGCCCGACGCGTCGATCGCGCCGACCGGCAGCTCCAGCACGCCGTGCGCGCCGCGGACGAGGGGCACGAGCCCGATCCACGTCCGAAGCCCGCGATGGACCGACAGCACGGGGCGGGCGCCGTCATGCCCGGGGTCCTCGCGTCCGAGGAAGACCGCGTCGATCGGGAACCGCATGAACATCATGTGGATCCCGTTGCTGTCCGGGAGCCACAGGGCGCTGTCGGGCGCCAGGGACGGGCGCCCCATCAGGCCCTTGAACTTGCCCCAGAGAGACCCGGCGACCTCCGTCCGGGAGGCCAGGACCGTGTCGCGGGTGACGTTCCGGGCGACCAGCGTGGCCGCCCGGTCGGTCGTTCCGCCCAGCGTCAGACCGTCAGGTTCTGGACGATCAGGATGATCGCCGGACCGAGGATGACGATGAACAGCGACGGGAAGATGCAGCCGACGAGCGGGAACAGCATCTTGATCGGCGCCTTGGCGGCCTGCTCCTCGGCCCGCTGGCGGCGCTCGATGCGCAGCTGCTCGGACTGGACCTGCAGGACCTTGGAGATCGACACGCCCAGCTGTTCGGCCTGGATGATCGCGCCGATGAAGTTGGTCAGCGGCTGGACCTCGGTCCGCGGGACGATGTCGCGCAGGGCCTCGCGTCGGGCCTTGCCCACGCGGACCTCGGCGAGCGCCCGTCGGAACTCGTCCGACAGCGGGCCCTTGAGCTTCTCCACGACCCGTCCGAGCGCGGCATCGAAGCCGAGACCGGCGCGGACCGAGATCGTGAGCAGGTCGAGCGCGTCCGGGATCATCAGCAGGATCGCCTTCTGGCGCTTACGCACCCGGCCACCCAGCCAGAACTCCGGGATCGTGTAGCCGAACAGCCCGCCGACGCCTGCCATGACGAACCCGATCGCGACCGGGAACGACAGGACGCCGAGGACGACGAACAGGAAGAAGAACAGGATCGCGCCGACGATCGCGCCGATCGCCTTGACGCCGAGCCAGTCGGCCACCCGGATGTCGCCCGGGTTGCCGGCGAGCGCGAGCCGCTTCTCGGTGCGGTCCGAGAACGAGGTGCTGGTGATCCGCGAGACCGACCCGGACAGCCGGGCGGCCAGCGGGCGCAGCGTGCGCTCGAGGAACGGCGACTGGAGTTCCAGCTCTTCGAGGTTCTTGGCCTGCATGGTCCCGAGCTGGGTCAGGCGGGCCTGGACCGGATCCACCGGCGAGCCGCCGGCGAGCCCCACGAAGATCAGGAGGATCGCCCCGGCCGCGACGGCGGCGATGACGACAGGGAGGATGTTGTCCATCGGGCTAGACCTCGATGTCGACGATCTTGCGGATGAACATGAAGCCGATGAACATCATGAACCCGCCGAAGACCAGGATGATGACGCCGCCCGGCAGTCCGAGGACCTCCGGTGGCTTCTGGAACATGGGCTCCATGAAGCCCGGGGCCGCGACGAAGAGGAAGCCGGCCAGGGCGATCGGCAGGAAGCCGACCACGTAGCCCGACAGCCGCTGCTGCGCGGTGAGCGTCCGGATCTCGCCCTTGATGCGGACCCGTTCGCGGATGGTGAAGGCGATGGAGTCCAGGATCTCGGCGAGGTTGCCGCCGACCTGGTGCTGGATCGAGATGGCGGTGGCCATCAGCTCGAGGTCGTCCGACCGGACGCGGCGAACCATGTTCTCGAGCGCCTGATCGAACGGCAGGCCGAGGTTGACTTCGCGGATGACCCGGCCGAACTCGGTCGAGATCGGCGGCCGGGACTCCCGGACGACGAGCTCGATGGCCTGCAGGAACGAGGAACCGGCCCGCAGCGCGTTCGCGATCAGCGTGATCGTGTCCGGCAACTGCTTGTTGAACGAGTTGAGCCGGCCGCCCTTGCGTCGGTTGAGCCAGAAGCGCGGGAGCATGAAGCCGATAAGGCCGCCGATGAGCAGGAAGACCGGGTTCGAGAGCGTGGGCAGGAAGACCGAGAAGGCGACCATCGCGATCGGGACGCCGATCGTGGTCCCGGCCCAGATCATCAGGTATTCCGATGGCTTGAGCTTGAGGTCGGCGCGCGCGATCTCGCGCGACAGGTTGGCGCCGAAGTCGCGCTGCTCGACCACCTTGTTGAGGCTGGCGAGCGTGGCGCTCTGCGCCAGCAGTTCGGCCAGGCTGCCCTGGCCGGCTGCCGCGGCCTTCTTCTGATCAGGACGTGAGGAGGCGTAGCGCTCCAGGCGGTCGGAGATCCCCGATCCGCCCGAGGTCGCGACGCCGACCGCGATGAGCAGGATCGCCAGGGCGGCGACTCCGGCGATCGCGAGGGTCATGGGTTCCACGGGCGTTGCTCCTTCCGGGCCTAGTAGCTGAAGCCGAACAGGCCGGGCGGCAGGTTGATGCCCATGACTTCGAACTTCTCGACGAACTTCGGGCGGATCCCGGTCGGCTTGAGCCGGCCCTGGATCTTGCCCTCGACCACGCCGGTCTGCTCGAACACGAAGACATCCTGCATGACGATCACATCACCTTCCATGCCCTGGACCTCGGTGATGTTCACGATCTTGCGCGTGCCGTCCTTGAGCCGGCTCTGCTGGACGATGAGGTCCACGGCGGAGGCGACCTGCTCACGGATGGCGCGCAACGGGAGGTCGACGCCCGCCATGAGGACCATGGTCTCGAGGCGGGACAGCATGTCGCGCGGGCTGTTGGCGTGACCGGTCGACATCGAGCCGTCGTGACCGGTGTTCATGGCCTGGAGCATGTCCAGGGCTTCACCGGAACGACACTCCCCGACGATGATCCGATCGGGCCGCATGCGCAGGGCGTTGCGCACGAGCTCGCGGATCGGGACCGCGCCCTTGCCTTCGATGTTGGGTGGACGCGACTCGAGCGTGACGACATGCTCCTGGCGAAGCTGGAGCTCGGCGGCATCCTCGATCGTGACGATCCGCTCGTCGTTCGGGATGAACGACGACAGGACATTGAGGGTCGTGGTCTTGCCGGAGCCGGTGCCGCCGGAGACGAAGATGTTGAGGCGAGCTTCCACGCAGGCGCGCAGGAAGTCGAACATGTCGGCGGTGGCCGTCCCGAACCGGATGAGGTCGTCGACCGTGAAGGGCGAGGCCGAGAACTTCCGGATCGTGATGACCGGGCCCACGAGCGACAGCGGCGGGATGATCGCGTTGACACGCGACCCGTCCGTCAGGCGGGCGTCGACCATCGGGCTCGACTCGTCGACGCGCCGGCCGATCGGGGCGATGATCCGATCGATGATGCGCATGACGTGGTCGTCGTTCTGGAACACGACGTTGGTCAGCTCCAGCTTGCCGGAGCGTTCGATGTAGACCTGGCGCGGCCCGTTGACCATGACCTCGGTGATGGATTCGTCGCGCAGGAGCGGCTCGAGTGGACCGAGACCGATGATCTCGTCGGTGATCTGCTCGAGCATCCGGACGCGCTCGGCGCGGGTCAGGGCGAGGCCTTCCTCGTCGATGACCTTGCCGAAGATGTCCTCGATCTGGCGCCGGACCTCGACCTGGTTGGACAGGTCGAGCTTCGGATCCAGGTCCTGGATGACCCGGTTCTGGATCCGGAACTTGACGTCCCGGAACGACTCCCGGACCGGTGCCGAGCTGGTCAGCCGCGGCGAGGCGGGCGCGGTGGGCGTACCACCGCTGCCACCCGGCACCGCCGGCAGGTTGGAGCCCGGCGCGGCCGGCT
Organism: uncultured Anaerolineaceae bacterium; assembly: GCA_964393345.1. Classification (GTDB taxonomy): domain Bacteria; phylum Chloroflexota; class Limnocylindria; order Limnocylindrales; family CSP1-4; genus SPCO01. The sequence continues at coordinate 14,675 of CAYMTJ010000033.1, forward strand.
GACCCTCAGGTCCACCGCCACCCGGTCGAGCGCTCTCGATCCGCTTCAGGAGGGACATCGCCTACACCCCTTCTCGCCCCGAGGGGCTCACTACTGACTTGTTCATCGGAATGAGAACAATGATTTCTTCTGGACGATCTTGGCTTTGTCGTCGGCGACTTCGGTACTCGCACCCTCGCCGACGACGGAGCGAGCAAGGCGGAGGATGTCCTGCGACACCTGCGCCTCCTTGTTGGACAGGAAGAACGGTACGCCACGGTTCAAGGCGTACACCACGCTCCGACCGTCGCTGACGATGGTCTCGTCAACCTTACGCCCGATCGAATGCTCGACGTCCGCGACGCGGATGCCAAGGGTCGAATCGGCGCGGTTGAGGACGAGCCGGACCTTGCCGGCCTCGTAGCCGAGCTGTTCCGCGACCTCGAGGAACAGCCGCATGTTCTTGATGCTGGTGATCTCGAGGCTGAGCATCGTCAGGATGATGTCCGCCGAATCGAGGATCGCCAGGGTCGTGTCGTTGAAGTAGGCGGTGCAGTCGACCACCACCAGCTCGTGCTCCCGACGCAGCGCCTCGAGGACCTTCTTGATGCCGCTCGGGGTCACGAGTTCGGCCATCTCCGGGCTCGGTGGGGCGAGCAGGACCCGGACGCCGGCCGTGTGATTGACCACGAACGTGTCGACGGAGTCGAGATCACCGGCCTCGAGCTCGGGCAGCAGGTCCGCGATGGACTTGCCCTTGGGATTGAGGTTGAGCAGGACGCCGACATCGCCGAACTGGAACGAGCCGTCGACGATGACGACCTTCTTGCCGAGCTCGGTCGCCGCGGCGACAGCGAGGTTGACCGCGACGGTCGTCCGACCGACCCCGCCCTTCGGGCTGAAGATCGCGACGACGAGCCCCGGGTCCGCCTGGGACCCGCGGCGCCCGCCCGGGGCGCCGGTCGCGGCGACCGCCGGAGCGGCGCTGGCGATCCGGCTCTGCTTGTCGCGCTCCCGGGCATGGACCTGTCGGATCGACGCCGTCAGCTCATCACTGGAGAACGGCTTGACAAGGAACTCGCGGGCACCCGCCAGCATGGAGCGGCGCAGGTAGTCGGCCTCGCCCTGGACCGACATCATCACGACGGCTGCTGACGGGACCGCAGACGACAGGTGTTCTGTCGCCGCGATGCCATCCATGTCCGGCATGTTGATGTCCATCAGCACGACATCCGGCGTGAGCCGGACGGCCACGTCGATGGCCTCGCGGCCGGACGCGGCGGTCCCGACCACCTCGATGTCGCTCTCGAAGCTCAGGAGCTTCGCGAGGTGATCGCGGGTCTCGGGGATGTCGTCGACGACGAGGACTCGGATCTGGTCGGCCATCTCGCTCAGATTCTCGGGTGGACGGTTTCGGGTCGGGCTTGCCTGGGTCGGGCGCCGGGGGCCGGACCACGACGAGCGCGGGACCTGGTGGTCGTCGCGCTCGTCGCGCCTCGGGTCGGACGTCCGGCGGGCGGGTGCCCGGTCCGGCTAGTTGTTGGCGGGGGTGACGGTCTCGACGACTTCCGGCGGGAGGACCCCGAAGGTGTCGACGAGGCTCTTGAGGATGATGCCGTTGGTGTTGTCGGGCAGCGGTGCGAGCGGCTCCTTCGTGACCGGGTCGATGAAGTCCGCCGGGGACCGCAGGACCAGGCTGATGGACGCGTCGAGCTGCGCGAACTTGATCACTTCGGCCTGCTGGGCATCGACCGCCACGACGACGATCTGCTGCTGGCCATTGAGGGCCGTGCCGGGCTGGCTCGTGTCCGGCGTCTCGGTCTGCCCCGTGGAGTCGACCGGCGGCGGCAGCAACGTGCCCATCACCTGAAGACCCTGGAGGAGGAGCTTGACGCTGGTGCTGTTGAGCCCGCTCACGACGGTGACCGAGTCATCGGCCGGGTTGACCGTGATGACCGGGAACTTGTCGCCGGTCAGGCCCACGACCATGTCCACGTAGTCACCGGTCTTGATGACCGTGCCGACACCCGTGACCTGGTCCACCTGGATCGCCATGCAGCGCAGGGTGGCCGGGCAGTTGATGTCGAGGATCTGGCCTGGCGCGCCGCCCGTGAGGGTGTCCGCGGTGATCTGGGCGCCTTCCGCGACGGGCTTGCGCGCGATCTGGCCGACGACCTGCGAGACGTCCGAGAAGGCGCCCGCGCTGATCGCGGTGAGATCCTTCGTTTCGACCTTGACGTCCGTGGCCTTGATCTCGCCGGACAACGGGATGTCGTTGACCGCGATCAGGACCTTGCCGGTCGTCGGCACTTCAGGTTCCGAGCTGCCCGGCGATTGCACCAGCAGCAGGATCCCCACGAAGGCCACGACGGCCAGGAAGACTCCGACCAAAAGGACGAGGCGATTAGAGCGCTTCAAGTTGTTTCTCCCCGAGGCGTGGTGTGACAGGTGGCACCACAGTAGCACCGACCGAAACGCGCGCGACTATACCAAAGGGCTAGGACCATTAGGAGGAAACGGCAGGATTTCCCGCACGACGCAAGGTCGGACGCAAGGTATCACCTCGAGACGTCCGACGACCCCCCGCCGCGCCGAGGAATCGGACGACCCGCCGGATCCCGGATCCGACGGGTCGTATCGTGCGGGTCGATCGAGCGGCGACGACGGGTGTCCCGACGTTACGGCGCAACCGAGTTGAGTGTGCTGCCGATGACATTGAGCTTGTCGCTGACCTGCGTTCCCAGGAAGATCAAGGCCACGATCGAGACGATGGCGATGAGAGCGAGGATGAGAGCGTATTCGGCAAGGCCTTGACCATCGTCGTCACGGAACCGATCCACGAGACGGCGCAGGCGCGTCAGCGCGGTCATGTCGGTTCACCTCCTTTCGATGAGGTTCGAGTGCGCGGACTTCGGACCGGATGTCGGTCGACATCCATGTTGGTCGCCACTCGGACGGCGTCAATAGTCCGTTGGAGTGACGGCATCCACGCACCGCCGGAGTAGTCAGGACCGCCGGCTCCCGAAGGTGCCGGCGGTCCTGGTTCGCTACGAAGGGACGAGACGCCGGCCTAGACCGACGTGCCGACCGTGTTCAGGATGCCGCTGACCTGTCCACCAAGGAAGATCAGGGCGACGATCGCGACGATCGCGATCAGGGCGAGGATCAGCGCGTACTCCGCGAGACCCTGGCCTTCGTCGTTCCGGAACGAAGAGATGAGAGCAAGAAGCTTCGTCATGTTTGGTACCTCCTTTCCGTCAGATTCCGCCGGTCGTGACCAGTGGGCGGCCCACGGTACGGGCGGCGGTGGAGTGTGTCAAGGCGATGGACGCGGCCGGTCAGACCGACGTGCCGACGGTGTTGAGGATGTCGCTGACCTGTCCACCAAGGAAGATCAGGGCGACGATCGCGACGATCGCGATGAGGGCGAGGATCAGCGCGTACTCCGCGAGACCCTGGCCTTCGTCGTTCCGGAAGGACGAGATGAGAGCAGAAAGCTTCGTCATGTTTGGTACCTCCTTTCCGTCAGATTCCGCCGGTCGTGACCAG
>CAYMTJ010000033.1:18302-31499 GCA_964393345.1 uncultured Anaerolineaceae bacterium
TCGCGACGATCGCGATCAGGGCGAGGATCAGCGCGTACTCCGCGAGACCCTGGCCCTCCTCGTCCCGGCGAAGGGAAGCGAGGAACGACGTGAAGAGCGCCATGTGGCAGCCTCCTGGATGAGTACTCACCCTCTGGATGAGGGCTGCGCCACTATACGGAGCCGCCCTCGTGCTGCCCACTAGCCCGATGGTCCGGTGACGCCACCGGGACCTTGGGGGCACGCCGCCGCTTCAGGCGCCGCGCGTCGCCGCGTCGATGATCCGCGCGATCGAGTCCAGGATGTCCGCGACGGCAGCGCCGAACAGCGTCAGGATGCCGGCCGACAGGACGCCCGTCAGCGCGAGGATGAGTCCGTATTCGACCAGACCCTGACCACCGGCCCGCGGCATGGTCTCGGCCTCAGCGGTCGTCGTCCGCGGGCGCGTCCACCACGAGGTGCAGTTCCGACCCGTCGGCCAGGAGCTCCGTGTGCATCCCCATCGTGGCCGCCCGCGTCTGGATCTCGCGCCAGGTGGGCGCGGGCAGGGCGATCATCGCGCTGCGGCGCGCCGCCTCCGCGGCGTCGCGGGCGTCGGACCGGCGCTCCTCCATCATGGCGGCCAGCGCGGGCGGAAGATCCGCGCCGGCCGGCGGGGCGTCCGGGGCCGGCGGGACGGCGGGCGCGTCGCCGCCCGTGACACCGGTCGCGGTCATGACGGCCTCCACGCCATCGGGCGACCAGTCCAGCCGGACCGCCATGGCCGTCGGTCGGCGGTCGAGGTACGCGACCAGTGCCTCGTCGAGGATCCGGAACAGGCCGGATTCGATGTCCATCGCGAGGCGTCGATCGGCCCCCATCGATTCGAACTCGACCGGGACGTCCGCCTTCCGGCCCCGCTCGCGCGCCCAGCGGCGGAGGGTCGGCACGAGCCCGAGGTCGTCGAGGACCATCGGGCGCACATCGAAGATGAACGTCTTGGTCGCTTCGAGGGTCTGCTGGACCATCCCGATGAGCTGACGCAGCTCGCCGCTGGCCGAGGTCGGATCCTGCGCGACGAGACGCTCCACGATCTGGGCCTGGAGGACGATGTTCGTGAGGCTCTGGGCGGGCCCGTCGTGCATCGCCCGGGCGATCTCGCGGCGCAGGTCCTCCTGCGCGGTCAGGACCAGGCGCGACACCGCGGGCGGGGTCCCGCTCTCGCTCTCGGCCGATGGCGGGGACGGGCGGGCGCCCTTCTCGCCGGCCGGTGGCGGCGGCGGCTCGACCGCGATCGTGGGGTCCATCCCGCCGGTCATCTCGGCGAGCGTGGCAAGGGCATCGCGGTGTCGCGCCAGGGCGCGCCGCTTGCCGTCGAGCACGTCCACCTGCGATTCCATGAGCGCGGCGCGCTTCGTGAGGTTCAGGAGCTGGGCGTCAAGCTCCGCGAGCTCGCCGCCGTTCCCGTCGCGAAGGAACGCCGCGACCTTGTCGGCCGCCGCGGTGCGACGCGCGTCGTGCCGGCTGGCCTCGGTCCGCGCCTGCGTGATCAACGCGTCGACCTCGCCGAGTTCGCGGTCGAGGCGCTCGACATCCGCCGTCAGGCGGGCAGCCAGATCGGCAAGGGTGGCGGGTCGAGCCTCGGTGGTGTCGGTCATCGGATCGCCTGGGTCGCGGGGGTCGCGGGGATGGTGGTCAGCTCAGTCCTCCGGCATCCGGATCCAGCCCTGGCGCATCGCATAGACGACGGCCTGGGTCCGGTCGTTCACGGACAGCTTGCGCAGGATGGAGCTCATGTGGTTCTTGACGGTCTGCTCGCTGATCGACAGCGCGTAGGCCACCTGCTTGTTGGTCATCCCCTGCGCGATGTTGTCGAGGATCTCCACCTCGCGCGGCGAGAGGGGGGCGAAGATCGGTGCCGCATCCTGGCCGTACACGGCAAGCTCGCGGAACTCCTTGAGCACGCGCGACGCGACCGCCGGCTTGGCGAACACCTTGTCGTTGATCAGGTACTCGCCCGCCACGACGCGTCGGATGATCGTGACGAGGTCGTCCGGACCGACGTCCTTGAGGATGAACGCCGCCGCACCGGCCTTGATCGCGTCGAAGAGGGCGTCCTCGTCCTCGGTCTGGGCCAGCACGATGATCCCGGTCGAGGGCAGCTCGCGCTTGATGCGCTGCGTGGTCTCGATGCCGCCCGGTGCGGGCAGCGACAGGTCCATGAGCACGATGTCGGGCGAGGTCTCGAGCGCGCGGTCCACGGCGCTGCGCGAATCGTCGGCCTCGCCGACGACCTCGAGGTCCGGCTCGCGGGCCAGGATGTTGGCGATCCCCACGCGGAACAGGGCGTGGTCGTCGACGATCAGGATCTTGGTGATCTCGCCGACATTGCGCCGGTCCGGGCCGCCACGGCGCCGGTCCTGGCCGCTGAATTCCGTCGCACTCATATGGTCTCCTTCTCTCCCTGCCCAGGGTCCACCGGGATCGCCAGTCGGACGATGGTGCCGCCGTCTGGTCGTGATCGTACGTCCAGTCGCGCGCCGATCAGCTCGGCTCGCTCGCGCATGAACTGCAGTCCGAAGTTCCGACGGCCCCGTGCCGCCACCGCCCCGGCATCGAAACCGCGACCATCATCGACCACCTCGAGGATCCAGTCATCGGCCTCGAGACGGGTCGCGACCGCCGCATGGCTCGCGCCGGCGTGCTTGCGCACATTCTGGAGGGCTTCCTGGGCCACGCGCAGGACGACCGTCCGGGCGCCATCGGTCAACCGGTCGGCGGGCGCGGCGAGGTCGGCCGTCACCGCGACACCGCTGGCCGCATGGACATGCTCGACCGTGTCGACGAGGGCGCCGTCGAGCCCCAGCTGATCGAGGAGCGGCGGACGGAGCTGGCTGATGAACGTCCGGACGTCGCCCAGCTCGCGTCGCAGCAGCTCGCGGAGGAAGCGCAGCTCGGTGGCGGCCAGGGCGGCATCGGTCCGCAGCACGCGTTCGATGTACTCCACCTGGAAGATCGCGTTCGTCAGCGACTGTGCGGGCCCGTCGTGGATCTCCTGGGCGAGTCGCCCACGCTCCGCCTCCTGCGCCTCCACGATGCGCATCGACAGGTCAGCCGACGTCGGGGGCCCACTGGCGTCGGCGACGAGGGTCGCATCGCCGCGCTCGAGGAAGAGCCACGTCCGTTCGAGGGTCTGGGCCGCCAGCTCCAGCTTGGCCAGTTCGGCCTGGCGGGCGCCGACTTCGCCGGAGAGGGCGTCGACGTCGCCTCGGGCGATCCGCGCCAGCGCGTCGAAGGCTCCCGCCTCCGCGGCTTCGGCAGCGACATCGGCGTCGGAACGCGCTGCGAGCGTGGCCGCTCCGCGTTCACGGGGGGTCCGTTCGATGACGTCGAGCTCATCGCGCAGGTCGTGCCAGCGCGCCAGGGTCTCGGCGTACGCCTGGCGATAGCGGTCACGCACGGCCCGCAGCGTGTTCGCCCCCTGCCCGACGGCGGCGGTCGCTTCCGCGCGTAGTCCGTCGAAGCGGCTGTCCCCGGACTGGGTCCCGGTCTGCGCGGCCTCCATGCGGTTCGGAGTATACGGGTCGCCCTTCATGGGCAGACGATCTCGAAGGCCCGCGTCGTCGCGAGTGGATCGGCCATCGCCGCGTCGTCGGGCGTCCCGAGGTCGAGCTCGCGGAAGCAGGCGACATCGGGACCGGGGGCGTCCAGCACCGCCGGCCATGCGCCGTGCTCGTCTCCGGTGATGATGACGAGGCGGGTGCCGGGGAACGTCCGCGCGAGGTCCAGCACGTCCGCCGGCGTCTCGTCCGGGAGCGCGAGGGCCTCGACGTCGCTGGTCTCGGCCAGCCAGATCGGGAAGTTCGTGATGACCGGCCCGCTCCCCGCGTCGAGCGGGTGACCGATCCGGGCGAGCCGGTCGCCGAGCGTGGCGTAGAGCGTGGCGGTCGTCTGCGAGCCGCTTCCGAACACCGGCAGCAGGACCGCCGAGAACAGGACCGCCGGGGCGATGGTGAGCGTGGCGCCGAGCCAGGCCACCGGCTTCGTCCAGCCAAGGCGAGTCCCGAGTCGCGCCAGTCCCGCATCGAGGGCGAGGAGTGCGGAGAGGATGAGGAGCACGTGCACCGGTCCCGCCGCGTGCAGGAACGTCCCCCACGTCGTCGCGACCGGGAAGACCAGGCTCGTGACGAGGAACGTGATGAGCGCCAGGAGCAGGACGGGTCGGACCGCTTCGCCGCGGGCCGTCCACGGCAGGGCGACGAGCCCGATCAGCGCGATCGGGAACCCGGGCAGGACCAGCACGCTCGCGAGGTTGTGCCACGTTCCCTCGATCCGCATCTCGAGCAGGCGGGCCGGTCCCACCGCGAGGTACCGGGCAAGGGTCGGTGGGTCGTTCCAGGCGAAGATGTCGAACCCGGTCACGGACAGGGCGTTCGCCGCGGCCTGGCCCGGCAGCGGGCTGCCGAACTCGATCCAGTCGCGCCACGCCCACGGCGCGAACACCAGCATCGCGACGACCCCGGCCGTCGCGATCATCCGGATGCGGATCGGGAGCGTCGCGGCGGGGATCCGCCACGCGACGATGGCCCACACCGCTCCCAGCCAGATGGCCTCGTTCCGCGTGAGGGCGGTCAGGCCGATGAGCGCGCCGAGCAGGATCAGGCGCGGATCGATCCGTCGCGTGGTCCGCGGATCCCTGGCGATCCCGCGCATGAGCAGGCACGCGCCCAGCGCCAGCGCCGCGAATGGCATCGTGCTGTCGGGCAGCGCCGAGTGCAGGAGGAGCGGCAGGTAGACCGCCGCGGTCAACCCGGTCCCGAGCGCGAGAGTGCGCGCCCGGCCACGTGGCAGGCCGCGCTCCGCGGCCACGTCGGCCGCCAGCAGGTAGGCGAGTGGCGGCACGAGCGCACCGACGAGGATCGACGAGACCTGCGCGGCCGCGAATGTCGTCCCCAGCAGCGCCATGGGGATCGCGGCGAGGACCGTCGGGAGTGGCAGCCAGACCTCGAATGCCGGTCGCGGGAAGATCAACGGCGGGGTCTGATAGCTCCACAGCACGTCGGTCACGAGACCCCGACCCTCGAGCAGGTGGCGGGCGACACCGACGTAGTACGCGGTGTCCTCCGGCTTCGGGAAGACGATCTGGGCCGCGACGATCGCGCGCACGGCGATCGCGATCGCGAAGATCGCGACGGCAGACGTGACGGCCTCACGACGGCTCACTCGTCCGGCTCGCAGCGCTGGTCATCGGCGGTCGTGCAGACGGGGTAGAGCACGAGTCGTGGACGATCGTCTCCCGCCCCACCCGTGACTCGGAACACCGGGGCGCCCACCCAGGATGGACGCCCTCCCCCGGCCAGCAACGGCTCGAGGGCCGGGACCGTGGCTCCGCGTTCGAGCACCAGCCAGCGGACGTCATAGCCCGCCGCGACGTCGCGGATCGTGTCGATGGGATCGTTCGGGGTGACGACACCCGGTCGGCCGGTCCAGTACCGGAAGCCGGCCGCGTCGATGGACAGGAGGCGATCGTCCGCGCCGACTCCGAGCCGGTCCAACTGGGCCGCCAGGTCGCGGCGCGGCGCCGCGACCGAGTCCCAGCCGCGATGCACCACCGGCCCGTAGACGGCGGCGGTCGCCACGACGAAGGCGACCACGGCGCCGATCGCGAGACGCGTGACGCCGGACCCTTGTCCGGCGGGTCGTCGCCGGCCGGCCCACGCGATCGGGATGGCAACCGCTTCGAGCGCGAGGATGCCGGCGTGCGGGCCCAGGCCCACGGCAGAGTGGATGAAGGCTCCGCCCGGGACGTGCAACGGGAACAGGAGGGTCGCGCCGGCTAGCAGGAGCGCAAAGGTCAGGAACCACGGCAGCAGGTCGTCGTCATGCCGGCGGTGCCAGGCGCCCAGCGCGATCAGCGGGACCAGGACCACGGAGCCGACGATCACCGCGAAGTTCATCAGGGCTGACGCCAGGCCGGACAGCCGGCTGCCGATGATGGCGGCCGGCCCCTGGCCCAGGAAGGCGTCGAACGAGGTGTCCGCCGTGATGCTGTTCCACTGGCTGTAATCGGTCAGCCACAGCGTCGGCCCCGAGGACGCCGTCGGCGAGATCGATCCGAACGTGGCGAGTTGTCGCGCCCACCACGGACCGACGATCAGCAGATAGAGGGCCACGCAGCCCGCGACCGCGCGCCATGAGATGGCGGGTCGACGCTCCTGCCGGCGCGCGCGCCACCGATCGACGACGAAGGCCAGTCCGACCGCGCCGCCGAGGAGGAACGCGTCGTTGCGCGCGATCGACGCCAGGCCGACCAGCAGCCCGGCGAGGGCGTAGGCGCGGCGATCGCCGCGCAGGCCGCGGGCGGTCAGCCAGATGATGGCGGCCACCAGTGGCTGGAAGATCGCGAAGTTCTCGGGCTGGGCCATGAAGACGGTCCCGGCCGCCGGGATGGCCGCCAGGATGCCCGCCCCGACCCGAACCGCGGGCGCCGCGCCGAGATCCCGGGCGATCGCCCAGGTGAGAGGCGCGGCCAGCGACCCCACGAGCAGCATCGGGAGGGCCGAGGCGAACGGGGTCGGCCCGAGGACCACGATGAACGGCGCCTGGAGGAACGACGCCAGGGGCAGCCAGTGGGCGTTGGACGGGATGGGGAGGACGGGATCCGCCGGGAGTCGCCCGCCCACCTCGGCGAAGATCCACACGAAGTCGATCTGCAGACCGTGCCCGGCGGCGAGAGCCCGCGCGACGTCCACGTAGTACGCGGAATCGGGGTAGGCCGGGTCGGGGAACAGCACGAAGAAGGCCCCGCGAACCAGGAGTGCGAGCGCGAACAGGAGGGTAGCGGTACGCACGGCCGGTGCAGCGTAGCACCGGGTCCCGGCCCCACAGACCGGTACGAATGGGCTATCCGATGACGCCGGGCGCGGGCCTCTACGATGCTTCCGTGCAGCCTCCGCGGACCCTGCTCTGGGCCCTGATCGCCCTGGCCCTGACCGACCTCGTGATGTTCAGCGGGGCCTCGAACTACCTCGCCTCCCCCCAGTCGAGGATTCTGAACCAGGTCCTGATCCTGGCTGTCGGCGTCGCCGCCGCGATCCTCGCGTGGCGTGGTCGGCTGGACGTCCGTTCCCCGCTGGTGCTCCCGGGTGTGGCCGTCATCGCCGCCACCGCGCTCGCCGCCGTGACCAGCCAGCGACCGGAGGCGTCACGCGAGGCGCTGGCCCTCGTCCTGGTGGCCGCCCCGTCGTACCTCGTCATCCGCGCGGTCCTCGCCGAGCCGTGGCTCCGGGCGCGGGTCGACGGGCTGATCGTCATCGGCGGGTTCCTGTTCACCGCGGCCTACCTCGTGCACGCCCTGACGCAATGGGTCGTGTTCTGGTCCGTGGTGGGGCCGGCCATCCCGCCGCTCCGGCCCGGCGACGTCGGGCTGACCGTCGGGACCGTCAATGCCGTCTCGCTCTACCTGGAACTCCTCGTCCCGATCGGGGTCGCGCTCGCGTGGGCGCGCTGGCGGAACACCCGCTTCGTCGTCGTGTACATCGGGCTCGCCATCGTCGCGATGCTGATCACGGGGTCGCGTGGCGCGTGGCTGGGTGGCCTCGCGGGCGCAGCCGCTGCCGTCGCCGTCGTCGTCGGTGGCGACGGACGAGCGCTCGGGCGGGCACGGCTCGGTCGGCGGGCCCGGATCATCGGCCTCGGCGCGGTCGCCATCGGCGCCGTCGTCCTGGGCCCGGGCCTGCTCGTGCGGCTGGGGGGCGGCGACGCGGGACGGCTCGAACTCTGGGGAGCTGCCTGGTCGATGTTCGCGGGGCATCCCCTCACCGGGGTGGGTCCCGGCGCGTGGCCGGGCCTGCGGCCGCTGACCCCGATCAGCGAGGACGTCCTCGCGGTCCTGTATACGGCCCACTCGAGCGTGCTCCACGTCCTCGCCGAGCTCGGGATCGTCGGCGCCGCCGCGGTGCTGTGGCTCGTCGTCACGGTCGCTCAGCTGGCCCGGCGCGCGATCCGGACACGCCCCGTGGATGGCCTGGCGGCCGCGGCCGTCGTGTCGCTGGTGGCGTTCGCCGTCCACTCGCTCGTCGACGTCCAGGTCCACATCCCGGCCGTCGTCCTCCTGCTGATGCTGCTCGTCGCCCGGCTCGACCCGGGCGGGTCCGCGGGGCGACCGGTGACGTCGCCTGGGTCCGGCACGCCCGGCCGCGCACGATCGGCAGCCGGCGCCGGTCGCGACCGCCGGGCCCTGGGAGGGCTCGCGATCCTGGCGCCGGTGCTCGTCGGTGCGGCCCTGCTCGTCCCGATCGACGTGGCGATGGTCCGGGCCGAGTTCGGGAACCGTCACCTCGACCGCGGCGAGGCGGCCGCCGCCCTCGCCGACTTCGACGCCGCGATCGCCCTCCACGACCTCCCCGTCTACCGGCTCGGCCAGGCGATCGGACGCCGAGCAGCGGGCGACGCGGCTGGCGCCATGATCTCGCTGGACCGGATGGCGGAGGACGAGCCGTTCACCTTCGTCCAGAGCGCGCGAGCGATGCTGCTCGGACAGGCCGGTCAGGCGACCGAGGCCGAAGCGCTGCTCACCGAGGTCGAGGCCTCTGCCACCTACGACCCGACCGCGCTGCTCCAGGTCGCCGTCCAGCGCGCCTCCGGCCCGGACGCGGATCCAGGGGCGGCCGCGAGGGACCTTGCCCGCGTGATGGTCGCGGTCCCGTCGCTGATCCACTCGGCGCCCCCGCCGGGTCTGTTCGAGGCGGAGACATGGGCGGCGGCACGGCTCGACGCGATCACCCGGCTCTCCGCGACGGATCCCGCCTTGGCCGCCGCCGCCGCGATCCAGGCTGGGCGGGCCACGAACCCCATCAACGCCCTGGACGCAGCGGCGGCCGCGGCCCTCGACGCCGTCAGCGACCCCGATGAGCGCCTCGCGCTCGAGACGCTCCAGGCGGCGGTCGACGGTCGGTCCCCGGAACTCGGCCCGATCGACGCGATGATCCGCGCCGACCCCGCATCGCCGACCAAACGAGGCCTCGCCTGGGCGATCGGCTTCGCCGCTCGGTCCCAACCGCTCATCGATCGGGTCGCACGGCTCTCCGAGGTCGTGGCGTTCGCCGCGCCGCAGGCGCCGATGGAGATCGTGGTCGACGGGCGCTCCGACGCCGACTGGTCGCTGCGGCTGCCGCGCTACCCGAACGCGGCGTCGTCGCGGCTCGGTCCAGACCGGCCCTACCTGCCCGGTCTGGTCACCATCGAACCTGTCTATCGGCCGAAGCCGTAGGTCAGACGCTCGCCCGGACGGCGTCGATGACGCGGTCGATCTGGCCGTCACTCATCCCGGGCCAGATCGGCAGGCTGATCTCCCCGGCGTAGAACGCCTCGGCGGCCGGGAACTGCCCGACCCGGTAGCCCATCCGCCGATAGAGCGGATGCAGATGGAGCGGGATGAAGTGGACGCCGACCCCGATGTCGCGGCCGCGCAGCGCGTCGATCACGCGGGCTCGCCGCGACGCGAGCGCCTGGAGGGACGCCGGCAGGCCGGCGACGCCCGGCAGGTCCGGATCGACCGCCTCGTCGTCGAGCCCGTCCGACCCCAGCCGGAGCATGAACAGGTGCCACGCATGCGACGGGTCGCCGCCGCCCGCCGGCAGGTGGACCCGTCCGGCGGCGGCGAGGTCGGCAAGGCCATCGCCGTACCGCCGGGCGATGGCCGTCCGCGCGTCGCGCAACTCGGCGGCACGGGCCAGCTGGGCCAGGCCGATGGCCGCGGCGAGATCCGAGAGGTTGTCCTTGTAGCCCGCCGCCTCGATCTCGTAATACCAGGATCCGGCGGCCGTGTAGCGCTTCCAGGCGTCGCGGCCGATCCCGTGCAGGCGCATCGTCCGCGCCCGCTCGGCGAGCGCGTCGTCCTCGGTCACCAGCATCCCGCCCTCGCCGGTCGTGATGGTCTTGGTGGCATAGAAGCTGAAGGCGCCCGCGCGACCGATGGTCCCCGCGAATCGGCCATCGAACGCCGCGATGGGCGAGGGGAAGGCATGCGCGACGTCCTCGACGATCGGGAGGGCGCCCGCCGCGTCGAGGACGGCCGGCATCCGCGCCGGCAGCCCGGCGATGTGGACCACTTCGATGGCCCGCGTCCGTTCCGTGATCGCGTCGGCGATGGCCGCGGGATCCACGTTGCCGGTGTCGGCGTCGCTGTCGACGAGCACGGGTCGAGCTCCTGGGTAGAGCACGACCTCGGCGGAGGCCGCGAAGGTGTACGTCGGCACGATCACCTCGTCGTCGCGCCCGATGCCCAGGCCCTCGAGCGCGAGGTGGAGCGCCGCCGTCGCGCTGTTGACCGCGACCGCGTGGCTCGCGCCGACGAACGCGGCGAACGCCGTTTCGAAGGCCGCCGTCCGGCTCCCCGTGGTCAGCCACCCGGAATCGAGGACGTCGAGGACGGCCTGCCGCTCGGACGGGCCGAGGCTGGGCCGGTGGAAGGGGATGGGGTCGTCGGGCGCGCTCACGACGCCACGGGCTCCGGCGCGGGCGCGGGGTCGAGCCGGGCGAGGACGTCGGCCAGCGCCGACCGGGCCGCGTCGTGGTCTCCCGTCGCCCCGACGGCGACGAGCGCGTCGAGTTCGGCGAGGACGCGGGATGGGATCGGTCCGTCGGCGCCATCCGGGCGCGTGCGGGCGCGCAGCACCTTGGGATGCCGCGTCGGAGCGATCCGCTCGGCGTCATAGAAGAGCGACTCATGGAGCTTCTCGCCTGGGCGCAGCCCGATGTACCGGATCGGGACCGAGTCCGGGTCGCGACCGGCGAGCCGCGCGAGGTCCCGGGCCAGGTCCACGATCCGCACGGGGTCGCCCATGTCCAGGACGAAGAGGTCGCCGGGCTCCCCGATCAGCGACGCCTCGAGGATGAGCCGCGAGGCCTCCGGGATCGTCATGAAGAACCGGGTCATCTCGGGGTCGGTGATCGTCAGCGGGACCCCTTCGCGCAGCTGCCGCTGGAACAGCGGGACGACGCTCCCCGATGATCCGAGGACGTTGCCGAAGCGGACGGACACGTAGGGTTTGCCTGACTCCCTCGCGACGGCGGCGACGGCGAGCTCGGCGAGCCGCTTCGTGGCACCCATGACCGACGAGGGCTCGACCGCCTTGTCGGTCGAGACCAGGACGAACCGCTCGACATCCGAGGCCAGGGCGGCGCGGATGGCCGAGAGCGTCCCGCCGATGTTCGTGTACACCGCGTCGGCCGGGTGCTGCTCCATCATCGGCACGTGCTTGTAGGCGGCCGCGTGGAGGATCATCACCGGCCGGTCCTCGGCCACGAACCGACGCGTCGGCTCGTCCGAGGCGATGTTCGCGAGGCGTGCCACCAGCGTCGCGCGCGAACGGCCGTGCCTCGCCTCGGTCCCGGAGTCGCGATCGCCGAGGAGGCTGAGTTCGCGCTCGATGTCGTAGAGCGGACCCTCCGCCCGATCGACCAGGACGAGCCGCGCGGGATCGAGGTCATAGACCTGGCGGGCGAGCTCCGACCCGATCGACCCACCGGCCCCCGTCACCATGACCGCCCGGCCCGCGACCATGTCCCGCAGCCCGCTCTCGTCGATGACGACCGGATCGCGGCGAAGCAGGTCCTCCACCTGGACCTCGCGGATCGCGGCGGCACCCAGGCGCCCCGAGACCAGGTCGTCGAGCGAGGGGACGGTGCGGGTCTCGAGGCCGAGGGACGTGGCTTCCTGGACGGCCCGTCGGACCACCTCGCCGCTGGCGCTCGGGATCGCGATGAGCAGGCGCCGGGCACCCGTCGCGCGCGAGATCTCGTCGAGCTCCGCGATGCCGCCGAGGACGCGCTGGCCGCGCAGGACCTGGTTCCGTCGCGAGCGCTCGTCGTCGATGAGCCCTACGACGCGCATCCCGAGCCCATCGCGAGCCGCGCTGATGGTCCGAAGCACCGTGGCACCGATCTCGCCGGCGCCATACACCAGCGTGGGGACCGCGCCGCCGCCGTCCGGCGCGGCGTGCGCGCGGCGGTCGCGATCGCCCGGCCGCCAGCCCCGCCACTCGGTCGAGGCACGGATCAGGAACCTGGCGCCGCCCATGCCCGCCAGAGTCAACAGCCCTTCGAGGATGAAGAACGACCGCGGGAACCGCCCGACGTCGGTCACGGTCCCGGCGACCCCGATCGGCGTCAGCACGAGGTAGAAGAGCAGGATCCCGGCGAGCGAGCCGGCGACCGCGACCACGACGATCCGGGCCAGCTCGCCGATGCTCGCGAAGGCCCAGGCACGCGAGTAGAGCCCACCGAGGATGTTCACCGGGGGCCGAACCAGCAGCGGGAAGAGCGCCGCGGGGAAGTAGATCAACGCGTCCTGCGTGAACCGCAGCGAATCGAATCGCAGGATCATCGCGCCTACGATCGAGAGACCGATCACGGCGAGGTCGATGACGAAGAGGTGGCGGCCACGGAGGCCGCCCAGCACAGACATGTCCGGAGTCTACGGGGCCGTGGTGCGCGGAGGCACCTGCCCGATGGTCCCTGCCGCCCGGTGGGTACTCGTGGCACCCGATGGAACCAGACGGGAATCCCGGCGTCTTGTATATCGACGATGGTCGATATTGGATCGGACCACGCCGGATGTAAAGGATGCCCAAGGGATGCCCCGCACACGAACCACACGCTCACTCGCTCGACCCGCCACCGCGGTCGTGCTCACCCTCGTCGCCGCGTTCGCCATCATGGCGAGCGGCGTCCTCGGCCGAAGCGGCTCACCGACGCCGTCGAGCCCGCCCAGCACTCCCAAGCCGACGCCGACGGCCAGCCCGTCCGCCCCGGCTCCCACGCCGGTCCCGAGCGCGCCGGTCGGCGACGGCACCACGGTCGACCTCGACAACCGTGGCGGCTTCGACATCCTGCTCCGGATCAAGGATCGGACCGGTCGCCTCGTCACCGGCTCCTCCGGGACGCCGAAGGACGGGATGAGCGTCCGCTGGCACGACGCGATCGTCAAGAACGTGGACGCGTCCACCATCCGGATCACGTGGGCCGGCTGGCCGCGCGACGAGGAGGTCGGGATGACGATCTCGCGGTCCGGCGACAAGGTCCGGATCCATATCGTCCAGATCGCCCCGTATCCCAACACGGACGCGATGGGGCTCGACCGGATCCTCGACCTGACCTTCGACGGTCCGATCGACGCCGATGACGTCAAGGTGACGTTCGAGGACGTGTCCCCGGCGTGACCTGACCCGAACCCGA
>CAYMTJ010000034.1:0-30280 GCA_964393345.1 uncultured Anaerolineaceae bacterium
GCGATCGGGGTCCGGTTCTCGACCGCGGTCAGGAGGCGGGCCGTGGCCAATCGATCACCGGCCAGCGCGGCGTCGACGAGGGCGCCCGCTCGGGACTCGGGGTCGTCCGCCACTACGCGCGCGGACGCGCGTTGGTCCGCAGGTACTCGGCCACCTGGGCGATCGTGGTCCCCGGCCCGAATACCGCGGCGACACCCGATTCCTTGAGGCTCGCGACGTCGTCGTCGGGGATGATCCCACCGACGGTGACTAGGACGTCACCCTGGCCCTGACCCGCGAGCAGCTTGGTCACGCGCGGGACGAGCGTCATGTGCGCACCGGACAGGATCGACAGCCCCACGACATCGACGTCCTCCTGGAGCGATGCCGTGGCGATCATCTCGGGCGTCTGGCGGAGCCCGGTGTAGACGACCTCGAACCCCTCATCGCGTAGGCCGCGGGCGAGGACCTTGGCGCCACGGTCGTGCCCGTCGAGACCGGGCTTGGCGATGAGCACCTTGATCGGTCGGTCCGTCATGGACCGATCGTAGCGCGTCGGGCGGGACCGGGGGCCCCGCCCAAGCGTTGAACGTCAGGTTCGATCGGTCAGTGACGGATCCGCAGGACCTCGCCGCCACCGACGGTCGTGCTGTGATTGGTGACGTAGATGGTCCCGTCACGGGTGATCGCGATCCCTCCGGGTGCGTCGAGGCGACCCTCGGCGATCTCGGAGCGGACGCCGTGGTGGATCCGCCAGAGCGCGCCCGTCGTGTCGCCGCCAACGAACAGGTTCAGGACCCCGCCCTTGACCATCTCGAGCACGTAAAGATCGCCGTGCCGACCGAACTCGAGATCGATGATCGATGTGAAGCCGTCGGCGAACAGCGTGCAGGGACCATGGACCGCGGCCGGATCACAGGTCGCGTCATGCGCCCACGGCGCCACCCGCCAGATCCGCGATGCCCCTGGGGTAAATGGGAAACCCTTGAGCTCGGCCACGTACCAGTAACCGTCCGGGCCGACGGCGACCGCCGTCGGGACCGCTTCGGCCGGCAGCTCCGGAGGCAGACCGAAATCCGGGCTCAGGTGACCCGTCGAGAT
The DNA here is from genome assembly GCA_964393345.1 of uncultured Anaerolineaceae bacterium. GTDB lineage: Bacteria > Chloroflexota > Limnocylindria > Limnocylindrales > CSP1-4 > SPCO01. Next base: position 1,081 of record CAYMTJ010000034.1, read on the forward strand.
GACCTCGTTGGGGAACCTGGCCACCGTTCGGACATCGCCGTCCCTGCTGACGAGCAACAGATCGTTGCCCGCGGCATCGGTGACCAGCGCTCGACCGTGCTTGAGGGCCACAAGGCCGTACGCATTCGAATCGGTCGGATTTGCCGGGTCATCGATGTCCGTGAGGTCCGGGTGCAGGTTCCGGTACGCCTGGACGTCGGCCGCGATGCGGTCATGGCCCTTGCGGATCCGAAGCAGGGTGTCGAACCGTGGGTCGACGAACTGTGGCCCGCCGCCGATCACGGCGAACGCCCGACCGCCGCGCCCGAAGTCGACGTTCACGGGGCCGGTGACTTCGCCCTCGTCAGACATCGCTGATGGCAGCCCGGCGACGTACGTTCTGACAACGTTGCCGGTGATGCGCAGGATCTTGCCGGTTGTGCCGAATCCCTCATCCGGACCGCCACGGCCCGCGATGGCGACCAGGACCCGACCCTTCCCGTCGACCGAGATCCCTCGAGGGTTGTCCAGCCCGCTGGCAAGGACCTTGACGTAGGGCCTCGACCCGTGGGCGGCGGCGGGAACCGCCAGGCCGATCGACAGGACGATGACGGCGACCATGGCGCTGGTCCAACGTCGGGCACGACGCATCGGGATACCTCCTGGAACGTGGTTCGAATCCGTTGGGGCGGGATCCGATGCTAGCAAGGGAGGCCGCTGCCGGATCGCCGGACCGGACCGAACGGTGCGCCCGGGCACCACAAACGACGAGTCGGTCGTTCAGGCGCGCGGTGCCGGCCGGGCGAGGTGGTCGAGGAATTCGGCCCGGGTCCGGTCTCGTGTCCGGAACAGCCCCAGGACCGCCGAGGTGGTCATGATCGTGCCCGGCTTGCGAACCCCACGCATGACGGCGCACAAATGGGTCGCCTCCATGACCACCCCGACGCCCTGCGGCGCCAGCCGATCCTGGATGAAGTCCGCGATCTGCTGGGTCATCCGCTCCTGGACCTGGAGCCGCCGGGCGTAGGTCTCCACGATGCGCGGGATCTTCGAGAGTCCGACCACGCGACCTTTTGGGATATAGGCCACCGCGGCGGTCCCGAAGAACGGCAGCAGGTGGTGCTCGCAGAGCGAGTAGAACGGGATGTCCTTGACGATGACCATCTCGCTGTAGTCGACGTCGAAGACCGCGCCGTTGATCAGGCGGTCCGGATCGACGTGATAGCCGGCCGTGAGTTCCGTGTACATCCGGTGGACGCGCTCGGGCGTCCCGCGCAGGCCGTCGCGATCCGGGTCCTCCCCGATCTCGATCAGGATCTCGCGGACCGCGGCCTCGACGCGACCGTTCCCGGCGTGCCGCCCGAGCCCTTCGATCAGCGTCTCGGCGTCGCCGGGCTCGTCGCCGATCTCCGTCTCGATCTCATCGACGATGGCGCGGACGTGGCTTGGCAGGTCGGCGTGGGTCGACATCGACGCGGGTCTCCTGTGCAGGGCGCGATGGTACGTCGGACGCTGCTAGGCTGCGGTCCATGGTCCATCCCCGGGTCGAGCAGCTCCGGTTCGCCCGTTCCGAGTGGCGCCGCGGGCTCCGTGGCCTGACCGAGGCGGACGCGCGGCAGCGCCTCGAGCCGATGAACGCGATCTCGTGGATGGTCGGCCACCTCGCCTGGCACGAGCGGCGGATCTGGGCGATGCGCGGACTGGGCCTCGAGATCGAACCGATCCTGGATCGGGTCGCGAGCGGCGGACCGGCGAGCACGCCGCCACTCCGTCCGATGTGGGCCGCGTGGCGGCGCGTGCTGGCGTTGACCGATCCCCTCCTCGACACGCTGACCACGCACGATCTCACCGTCCCGTTGATGCACGACCGGCGGCGGAGCCCACCCACGGCGGGCACCGAGATCCAGCGCATCACGTATCACTACTGGTCGCACATCGGGGAGGCGTCGGCCGTTCGCCAGATGCTCGGCCACCAGGGGCTCGCGCAGTTCGTCGGCGACATCGACGGCCTGGCGCCGTACCGACCGGAGGACTGAGCCGGCTCGCGGAGCCGACGCGTCAGCGGACGACCTACCCCTGGCGCCCCCGACGGGCCAGGTAGTCGTGCCACAACAGCCGCGCCGCCACCGAACGCCATGGTCGCCAGGCGTCGCCGATGACCGCCAGCTCGTCCGGACCGGGGCGACGACCAAGTCCCAGCACGTCCCCCACCGACTGGGCGAGCGCGATGTCCCCCACCGGCCAGACGTCCGGGCGACCGAGCACCATGAGCAGGTAGATCGTCGACGTCCAGCGCCCGATCCCCGGGACGGTCTCGAGGGCCGCCTGGACGGCGGCGTCATCGAGCGTCGCGAGGGCGTCCAGGTCGAGTACCCCGGACGACAGCGCGTCCGCCAGCGCGCGGCCGTAGCGGGCCTTCTGCCGGCTGAACCCGATGGTCAGCAGCTCGGCGTCGGTGAGTGCGAGGAACCGAGCCGGCGTCAGTGGGGCCGCTGCGGCCGTGAGGCGGTCGAAGGCGGCTCCCGCCGAGGCGAGCGACACCTGCTGTTCGAGCACGATGTGGACCAGCGTCCCGAACCCCGGCGGTCGCGCCCACAGCGGTGGCGGGCCGTGTCGGGCGACGATCGCCGCCAGGGCCGCATCGCGGGCCGTCAGCTGGGCGACGCCCTCCCTGAGGCCGTCCTCGTCGAGCGGCGGGCGGCTCAGACCACCGATCCCCCGGGAGCGAAGCCACCCGCCGGCATCGGATCGAACGGCCGACCTTCCGCGCCGCGGAGCCAGGCGCGGGCGTTCTCGCCGAGCGAGGGCCGGTGGTAGCCCCCCTCCTGGAGGATCACGAGCCGGCGACCCAGCGACGCGACCCGTCGACCGACCTCGTGATAGACCTCGGTCGTGAGCGCGAAATCGCCGATGGGATCGAGTCCGTACGTATCGAACCCGAGTGAGACGACCACCACGGACCCGGGCGCAGCCCCGATCGCGTCGACCGCCCGGTCCGTGGCCTCGAGGTAGTCCTGGTTCGTGGCGCCGGCGCGCAGCGGCAGGTTGAGGTTCTCGCCGGCGCCCTCCCCCTCCCCCGTCTCGTCGGCACGCCCGAGGAAGTACGGGTAGGCCCGATCGGGATCGGCGTGGATCGAGACATAGCGCACGTCACCGCGACGCCAGAAGATCTGCTGGGATCCGTTCCCGTGGTGGTAGTCGACATCGACGATCGCGACCCGCTCGCCGGTGGCGGCCGTGATGGCGTGCGCGGCGATCGCGGCATTGTTGAAGAAGCAGTAACCGCCGTACATGGAGCGGGCCGAGTGGTGCCCGGGCGGACGGCACAGGCCGTAGGCCGCGCGCTCCCCGCCGAGCACGAGATCCACGGTCGTGAGCGCCACGTCCACCGCCGCGCGAGCCGCGCCGTACGTCCCGGCGACCAGTGGCGCCGCGGAGTCCAGACCCCAGAAGCCCGCCCGCCCGGCCGCATGCTCGGGCTCGCGGACCAGGCGCGCGACCGCATCCGCGCTCATGCCCTCGAACATCTGGCGGTTCGGATACGTGTCGGCCGACAGGAACGCCCGCGGCAGCATCTGGCGCCGGACCTCGGACCAGGCCGTCTCGAGGAAGCGCACCAGGCCCGCATCGTGGACGGCGGTGATCGGCGCCTCGCCGTGGTCGGTGGGTTCACGACGCTCGAATCCACCATCGGCGTCGAGGACCGCGCGGATGATCTCGGCCCGTTCGGCGACCTCATTGGCCGGGACCGCCTCACCCATGAACGTCTCGACGGTGATGTCGTGCGCGAGGTGGGCGGGCGAGTAGACGACCTGCATCGGACTCCTCAGGCGTTCGCCGCGGTCCCCGCCACGGACAGGATGGCCGCGCTGACCGCATCGGGACGGTACCGCATCAGGTTGTGCCCGTCGCGCAGGAACGACACGACCGCGATCGGCGCCCGTTCGGCGAGCCGGCGCCCGTCGTCGACGGCCGCGAGCGCGCGCCGACGTTCGCCCGGCTGGTCATCGGTCGAGGCGGCGGCCGCGAGCGCGACGATCGGGGCGGCCACATCGGCCAGCGTCTCGACCGGGTCGTAGCGGAACATCGTCCTGACGCACGCCTCCAGCACGTGCGGCCTCGTCGTGGACACGACCCGACCGGCGTGGGTCTCCACGATCGTCGCGCGAGCCGCCGCCTCCTGGTCCGCGTCCCAGGTCCCCGTATCGAACGCCGCTCGATCGGCGAGGAACGCGCCCACCGAGCGCATGACCTCGGGCGGCTCGTCGAGCCCGCGAAGGAAGCCCTCGACGTCGAGGCCGGTCGACGCTTCGAGCGACTCCCACCCCCCGTCGACGAGCACCAGACCGGCACACCGCCGCCCGATCGCTCGCGCGGTCGCGGCCGCGACGATCGCCCCGAACCCGTGGCCGGCCACGATCATCGGCGTCTCGAGCGAGGCCACGAGCCCCGACCCCTCGGCGACCGCGACGACATCCTCGACGAGGACATCGAGGTCGTAGGCGCCGTCCTCGGTCGGGGCATCCGAGAGCCCGTGGCCGCGCAGGTCCATCGCGACGACGCGACGGGTACCGCGGAGACGGCGCGCGACCGGGGCCCAGATGGCGGCCGTCTGCGCCAGCCCGTGGATGAGCAGGACGCCGGGCGGCCCGGAGGACGGACCGTCCTCGCCCCAGTCGAGGAAGTGGATCCGGTCGCCGGGTTCCACGATGACGACGAACCCCTCGGGCGTGGCGGAGGCATCCGCCGCCGGCACGGCATCCAAGGGCAGGTCCATCGCGCCTAGGATACGGGCGCCATGCCCAAACGCCGACGCGGATCCCGGACCGGCACCATCCGGCCGAGCCGCCACCGCCCCTTCGAGACACTCGTGTCGAGGGCCATCGCCAGGCTCCCGATGCCGTTCGCCGCCGCGCTCGACGAGGTCGCGGTCGTCATCGACGATGACCTGACCGACCGGCAGCGGGCCACCAACGACATCGATGCCGACGAGTCGCTCTACGGTCTCTACGAGGGGGTGCCCCGGACCGAGTGGGGTGCGGATTCGATCACGGTGCCGAACATGATCACGCTGTTCCGGCTCCCGCTCGAGGCTGACTTCCCGGATCCGGATGACCTTGCCGACGAGGTCTGGGCCACGCTGGTCCACGAGCTTGCCCACCACCTCGGCATCGACGACGACCGGCTCCGCGAGCTGGGCGTGGACTGACGATCAGGCCCGCAACTGCAGCGCCAGGGCCACGACCCCGATCCAGGCGACGACGACGCCCACCAGCATCGAACGCGTGAAGATCCGGAATCTCGGGCGGCCGGGACGCGCCGCCAGCGGGTCGTGCGTCCCTCCGAGTCGGACATGGTCGAGACCCATCGTGGCGTGCGTCAGGCCCACGAACATCACCACCTGGGGAGCGATGGCGATCGCCGACACCGTGAAGATCAACGTCCCGAGCGCGAAGCTCGCCGCCACGACCCCGACGGTCACCAGGACGATCCCGGCCGGCCCGGAATCGGTGCCGAGCCCGAGTGACTCGAACACCCGGAGCGCCAGGTCCAGACCGGCCGAAACGCCGAAGACGATCAGGAGGGCGGCGACGGTCTCGAACAGCGCGACCACGATCGCCGCCACCTTGCGGACGCGAAAGACCCGGATCGACCGACGAAGGGCCTCGACGGGTTCCACATCGCCGAGCACGACCCCGCTCGTCACATACGCGAGTGGACCCCCGACGACGGCCGTGACCAGGAGGGAGATCGGGAGCGATGCCTGTCCCGGGACCGGGGCCACCGAATCGACCGCCGCTTCGATCGCCAGCTGCGTCAGCGCGATGGGGATCCCCGCGACCAGTCCGGCGCCGATCGTCCGCCAGAAGACCATCCGGGCCCGGGCGAGGGCCTGCTCGAGGGTCAGCGGCCGCTCCACGATCCGGGCCGCGAGGATCGCCGCGGCCATCGCGCGGCTCTCGACGGTGATCACGAGCAGCCCGAGGATCGCCGGCCACACCAGCATGTTCACCCACAGCGCGACGGGACCCGCGAGCATGGACTCCGTCTCGATCTCGGTCATGTGGACCGACTGGATGGCGATCCACCACGCGCCCGCCGCGAGTGGCGCGAGCGTCCCGAACGCGACGGCGCCGATGTAGAAGGACGCGCGACGCAGTTCGTCAGAGCTGCGGGCCAGCAGATCGAAGCTCGCGCCGACGAGGCGGCGGCTGCCGTGGAGCAGCGGGTCGGTCGGGGGCTTCGATCGCGCCGAGTCGGCCGCGGGCAGCGTCGTCGGGTCCTCGGGTGAGGGCGCCGCCGTCGGGTCCTCGGGCACGGGCAGCGTCGTCGGGTCCTCGGGTGAGGTCGAGGCCTCCGATCCGTCGGTCACGCGCTCCCTCCGGGCAGCGTCCCGGCCGATGCGAGCAGGTCGCCGAGTCGTTCGATCGCGACGTTGCCGCCGGAGAGGATCACGGCGACCCGCTCCCCATCGACGATCGGGATCCGGCCAGCCAGGACGGCGGCCAGCGCGGCGGCCCCCGCCGGCTCGAGCACCTGCTTCAGCCGCTCGATCGTGAATCTCAGGCCGGCCAGGATGGTGGCGTCATCGAGCAGGACGATCCCGTCGAGCAGCCGGGCGGTCATCGCCATCGTGAGGTCACCGGCGAACGGCGCCCCGAGGCCATCGGCCACGCTCACGGGCTGGATCCGGACGATCGTCCCGCGAGCCAGCGCGAGCGACACGGCGTCCGAGCCCACCGGTTCGACGCCATAGACACGGGCCGCCGGCCGGCGACCCTTGACCGCTGCCGCGATCCCCGAGATGAGCCCGCCGCCGCCGACCGGGACGACCACCACGTCGACGTCCGGCAGGTCGTCGACGAGCTCGAGACCGGCGGTCCCATGCCCGGCGATGACCGCCGCGTCGTCGAAGGGATGGCAGTACGTGAGGCCGTCCTCGGTCCGGATCCGCTCCATCTCAGCCAGGGCTTCCCCGACATCCACTCCGTGGAGGACGACCCGCGCCCCATACGCGCGGCAGGCATCCACCTTGCCCTGGACGGCCCCGGCCGGCATCACCACGGTCATCGGCACTCCCGCGGTCGCTCCGGCCCACGCGTAGGCCTGGCCCGCGTTCCCGGCCGAGAGCGTGATCGCGCCACGGGCGGCGGCCGTCGGATCGAGCGTCATGATCCGATTGGACATGCCGCGGGCCTTGAACGACCCGGTCTTCTGGAACTGCTCGGCCTTCAGGTAGAGGCGGTCGTCGCCGAGTCGCGCGCCGGTCGCGATCGTGACCCAGCGCGCGGCCGTCGTCGAGGTCAGGAGCGGGGTCCGATGGACGACACCGGCGAGCCGTTCGCGAGCGGCCTCGATCGTCGTGAGGGTGACGTTCGTCGGTGTCTCCAGGTCGACCATGCGCGGGAGTATCGCATTCGATCGTCCGGTGCCGGTCATCCGCTGATCCTTGCCGCTGATCCCTACTTGCGTGTTTGCGCAAGTGATGATACGGTCGCAGCATGTTGGACGTCCTGCCGGTCTCGGCCGAGGCCGATCGTGAGCGGTTCGCCGCCGTCGGTCGTGCTCTCGCGGACCCGAAGCGGTTGTGCGTGCTGGAGTCACTCGCCATCGGCGAGTTGTCGGTCAGCGACCTCAGCGCCCGGGTCGGCTGCCAGGTGCCCAACATGAGCCAGCACCTGGCCGTGTTGCGCCACGTCGGTCTCGTCACGAGTCGACGCGATGGCAACACGATCCTCTATCGCCTGGCGGACCCACGGGTGCTCGAGGCGTATCGACTCATCCAGGACATCGCCCGCTAGACGGGTGGCACGGCCCGCTCCGGCGGGTCGACGAGAGCATTCCCGCAAGGCGGGAGGAAAGGGATCGGATCCCATGGCGGAGATCAAGGTCGCGACGGACGCGAACTTCGAGGAGCTCGTCCTCAAGGCGGAGCGACCGGTCGTGGTCGACTTCTGGGCAGCCTGGTGTGGCCCCTGCAAGATGGTCGCCCCCGAGATGGTCCGGCTGGCCGAGAAATACGACGGCGCCGTCGACGTGGTCAAGGTCGACGTCGACGCGAACCCACGCCTTTCCCAGGCGTTCAACATCCTGAGCATCCCGACCATCGCGTTCTTCCAGCCCGGCGCACAGCCGCAGGGCGTGGTCGGGTTCCGGCCGCTGGAGCAGCTCGAGCAGCAGTTCGATCTCGGACGATTCGCGACCGCCGACGTCGAGTAGCACCGCCCTTCCCGTCGCGCCGCTCTTCCCGGAGCGCCGCTCTTCGACCACCGCCCTCCTCCTCCCGCGACGACCCCGGTCCGCCAAGATCGGGGTCGTCCGATTCCCTGACGCGGACGGGCGCCCAGCCCGGCCCGCCGACCCTAGGCGCCGGCCCGGGCCGCCGGCGACTCACCGCCGGGGGTCAGGCGCCGGGCGACCCGCCGATGTCCTGGCACCGGTCGCCTTGCGCCGGGCGAGCCCCTGGATGCCGGCAGATGACACCCACCCGAGCATTCGTCGCCAGATCCCGGTCACGTGCTGCCGGGAGCGAGCGATCGTCAAGAACCGCCGACGGCGGCCTGCACGGATCGCCGTGACGTGCCCCGCGCGCGCTGACTGGTGCTCAGCTCAGTGACATCTGGCAGAAACGTGGTTCGAGCGCGGACGACGACCCGGTTCGAGCGCGGACGACGACCCGGCTCGAGCGCGGACGACGACCCGGCTCGAGCGAGGACCGCCACGGGCTCGAGCGCGCACCCCGCCGCGGACCCGAGCGCGGACGGCCGGCCGCGGTCCGCGGCCTCAGCGAGTGGTGGCGTGCCGGGCCGCGAACCCGAGCCAGGCGACGGCCCGATCGGCGGCATGACCGTCGAGCGTCGCGGGGCGGAACTGCACCCAGCCGGGACCACGGTCCGAGGCACCCGTGTCGGGCGTTCGCTGTGCCGCCGAGGCGACCGCCCCGTCGAGTCTGAACTCGGCCCCATCGCGCGCGTCCACGACCGCGATGACCGTGTCGGCGACCCGTAACTCGGCGGATCCACCAACGTCGACCACGGACACGCCGTCGAGGTCCGACGCGGCACGCTCAAGCAGGTCGAGGAGCGTCAACGGCCCGCCGCGGCCAGGATGGCGGCGAGGTCGCCTCGGTGCTCCTGGTAGTGCTCGACGGTCTCGGTGTTGAAGCTCTCCATATAGGTCGCGTGCTTGATCCAGCGGGCCTCGGGCACCACGGTCAGCGTCCCACGCAGCTCCCCGGGCTGTGACCGGAACGTGGTGCGAAGCTCATCGAGCGGCCGGGCCGCCCAGCTCGCCTGGATCTCGTCGTTGACGACCTCGCCACCTCGAGCGTCCCAGTCCGCGTCGACGCGGGCGATCGTCGGGCTCGTCTCCCCGACGGCAAGCTCCCGCGCGGCGTCGAGGGAGACAGCCTGCCAGGCGAGCATGTGGGCCATGAGGTCGCGACCCGACCAACCGTGCGCCTCGGGCACGACCCGCTCGAGCTCGTCGTCGGTCAGGTCGGCCAGCGCCTCGTACGGCGTCCAGGCCTCGTGCTCCTCGTCGAGGAACTCCATCGCGTCGAGATACATGGGCGCATGGTAGCGGTCCGGCGACACGCCAGCGGTCCCGGGACCCGCCAACCGGCCCGGGACCTGCCTGCCGGCCCGGGACCCGCTAGACGGCCACCGGCTCCCGGTACTCCCCGAAGACCTCGCGCAGGACCGCGCACTGCTCGCCGAGCGTCGCGTAGGCCGCCGCACAGCGCAGGAAGTGCGGCATGAGGTTGGTGGCACTCGAGCCCGGTCGCGTCGCCGCGTCGCGCAGGCCGGCGAGGGCGGCGCTCACCGCGTCGGGATCGCGCTCGCTCCGCGTCCGAGCCAGACGCGCCAGATGGGCCTCGAGCGAGCCCTCCGGCACGGCGAGCACGGGCACCGTCAGATCCTCACCCTCGTCGACGTAGGCGTTGACCCCGACGACGCGGCGCTCGCCGGCATCGAACTCGCGCTGGTAGCGGTAGGCCGCGTCAGCGATCTCACGCTGCGGGTATCCCTCGGTGATCGCGGCGACCATCCCGCCACGGCGGTCGATCTCGTCGAGGTACCGCCAGACCTGCGTCTCCACCTCGCTCGTGAGCGCCTCCACGAACCAGGACCCGCCGAGCGGGTCCACCGTCGCATCCACGCCGGTCTCCTCGGCGATGATCTGCTGCTGACGGAGGGCGAGCAGGGCGGCCTCGGCGGTCGGCACGGCGAGGGCCTCGTCGTGGGCGTCGGTATGCAGCGACTGCGTGCCGCCGAGGACCGCCGCCAGCGCCTGGATCGCCACTCGGGTGAGGTTGTTCAACGGCTGTTGCGGTGTCAGTGAGACGCCAGCGGTCTGGGTGTGGAAGCGCATCCACGCCGATCGCTCGTTCTCGGCTCCGTATCGCTCGGTCATCAGCCGGTGCCAGATCCGGCGCGAGGCCCGGAACTTGGCGATCTCCTCGAAGAAGTCCGAGTGCGAGTTGAAGAAGAAGGACAGGCGCGGGGCGAAGTCGTCGACGCGCAACCCGCGTTCGAGCGCGGCCTCCACGTACGCCATGCCGTCCGCGATCGTGAAGGCCAGCTCCTGGACGGCGGTGGAGCCCGCCTCGCGGATGTGATATCCGCTGATCGACACTGTGTTCCAGCGCGGCATCTCGCGCGTCCCGAACTCGATGGTGTCGGTGACGAGGCGCATCGACGGGTCGGGCGGGAACAGGTACTCCTTCTGCGCCACGAACTCCTTGAGGATGTCGTTCTGGAGCGTGCCTTCGAGCGCCGCCCGCGGCACACCCGCCTTCTCGGCCGCCACGATGTACATCGCCCAGATCGGCGCCGCGGGCGAGTTGATGGTCATCGAGGTGGAGATGCGCTCGAGCGGCAGCCCAGCCAGCAGGACCTCCATGTCCGCGAGGCTGCTCACGGCCACGCCGCACGTGCCGAACTCGCCCTCGGCCTCGGCGTCATCGGTGTCGTACCCGTAGAGGGTCGGCATGTCGTAGGCGATCGACAGGCCCGTCTGACCGGCGTCGAGCAACTGGCGGAAGCGGGCGTTGGTGTCCTCCGCCGCGCCGAACCCCGCGAACATCCGCATCGTCCACAGCCGACTGCGGTAGCCGGTCGGATGGATCCCGCGGGTGAACGGCGGTCGTCCGGGCAGGCCAACATCGCGCTCGGCGTCGACGCCGGCCTCGTCCAGCGTCCACGGGCCGTACAGCCGCTCCACCGTCATGTCGCCGAGGGTCGCGAACCGCGGCTTGCGCTCCGGGGCGCGCTCGAGCGCCGGTCGCTCCCACTCACGCCTCCATGCGTCGAGTCGGGCTGCCCACGGATCGGGACTGGAGCGGTCGGTCATGGCCCCGACTCTAGCACTCGGCTCAGTCGTCGCCGAACGCGGCGAGCGCGTCCTGGATCCGCGCTTCGGGCAGGTCGTTGGTGATCACGACGTTGATCCGATCCGTCATCGCCGATGGCCACACGATCACGGTCTGCAGTCGCTCGCCCGTCTTGGTGTCGATCCGGTGCCCGGGCCGGCCGGCGACGGTAGGGGTCGTGGCCGCGATCAGTTCGGTGCGGTTCGCGTCACGCCCACTTACGGCGTAGAAGTCGGCCATCAGCTCGGCGGTCAGCCCGGGGGCCGTGAAGACGGCCAGTGCCGCGGCCCGTTCCGCCCCGAAGGACCACGTCGCCCCCGCGAAGCGGACTTCCGAGATCCCCGCGTCGGCCAGGACCCCCAGGTTCGGGCCCGGACAGTTCCGGCCCGAGTCGAGCTGCGTCGGCGCCTCGTCGAGGAGCCGCGACGGCACCAGCGCTTCGAGTTCCGGGTAGGCGCCCGGGAGGCGGACGTCCGCGTCGCACGGGCCCGCGGGATCGAATGATCCGGCCGTCGTGGCCCGACAGGCGCCCGACAGGAGCGCCAGCAGCGCGGCCAGCAGGACGGGGAGCAGCCATGGGGGTCGCGTCATCGGTCGAGCCTATCGGAGCGCGCCGAACCTCGCCGACAGCGCGCCGATGCATCCGGGCGCGGTGCCTCGCGGCACCTGGTACCAGTGTCCCGGTCCGTTGCGCGTGTGCGCCCGACCATCGACGCGACCCGGACGGGACGAGGGTCTCATTGCCCCGACCCGGGTGGGGGTCCTAGTGTTCTGGCTACGCCGACCCGCGATCGAACTGGGAACGAACCTGGGGCGTCGGTCACGGAACAGGAAGCGGACGTCGACTCGAGGATGGTTCGAGGCGAGGATCCCGAATCCTGATCACGAGCCGAATAACTGGGCACTCGGCCACAGGCCCGGAGGACCGTCGGGACGGCAGCACTGATCCGATCTTCATTCGCGTGGATCGCCCTCCGGTATCGGAGGGCGATCTCGCGTCTCAGGCGTCTGCCGACGGACGGGTCGGGGCCGCTCAGGCCGATCGGCCGGCGCGGACCGGCGCCGCCCTGGCCCGGCGCATCACCCCGCGACGGTCGAGGTCGGCGCGGACGACGCGCGCCGCCGACACGAGGTCCGGATCGCGCGTGACGGTCCCGGTCAGCCAGTCGATGTACGACGGCTCGAACGCCGCGATCTGGCCGAGGGTGTGCCCGTGGAACTTGCCGAACGCCATCTCGTACTCGAGGGCCTGGTCGAGCGGTGGCGGATCCGGCGGCTGGAAGTGGCGAAGACGACCGCGGGTCATGGGGCCGGTCGGCGTCGAGGCCCGCGGCGGGTCCCCCTCGACCCGCTCGCCGCGCAACGGCGGCTGGCCGGACAGCGGGTTGCGATGCGACGGATCGGTCGCCGTGGCGTCGCGCGCCCGGAACGTGGCCGTCGTGTCGAGGCGACCGGTCACCGGGCGCGTCGGTCGCGGCCTGGGCGGCCCGCCGCGGCGCGGGGCCTGGCGGCCGAGATCCGCCGGGCTCGGGGAGCCGCCATCGCCCCGATCCGCGGGCCGGGCCGCGTCGTCGCGCGTGAGGGCCGCGTACGCGTCGTTGATCTCGGCCATGCGGCGCGTCGCCGATCGTGACGCCGCCGGATCGTCGCCGGTCAGGTCCGGATGATTGGCCCGCGCGAGCCGCCGCCACGCCGCCTTGATCTGGGTCGCCGTCGCGCCGGGCGTGATCCCGAGGACGCGATGCGGGTCGCGCTTCACCACGACGCCCAGTGTAGCGACGCGCCTTCGCTTGACAGGTCGGCCGTCGGTAGCGTCCCCTGACGCCATGGGGACCCTCAAGCGCGCCGGGATCGTCGCCGCCGCCACCGCCGCACCGATGGGCCTGGCCTACCGGTTCGCGCTCGCGTATCGGGCTCGCGCCGGGTTCCCGCGTCCCAGCCCGCCGCGCGTCACGCCCGACGCCCTCGGGCTGCCGTTCGAGTCGATCGACGTGCCGTCTGGCGACCTCCGCCTGCCGGCCTGGTTCATCCCGGCGCGAGACGGCGCGCGCGGGCCGGGCCTCGTGCTGGTCCACGGCTGGGAGTCGGCCCGGGATCGGACGCTGCCGCTCGCGATCTTCCTGCACGCGGCGGGGTTCCACTGCCTGACGATCGACGTCCGCGGCCACGGCGCGAATCCGGCCGAGACGCTCCCGGTCAGCGCGGGCGAGTTCGGCACCGACGCCCTCGCGGCGTTCGATGCGCTCATGCGCCGGCCGGAGGTGACCACTGGTGGGATCGCAGGGCACTCGATGGGCGGCATCGGGGCCATCCTCGCCGCGGCCGCCGATGCGCGGGTCGGGGCGCTGATCGCCACCTCGTCACCGGCCGACCCGTACCGGCTGACACGGCAGACGTTCCGCCTCGCCAACCTGCCCATCCCGGACCCGATCGCCTACCCGCTGGCCTGGCTCACGACGCGCGTCTATCTCCGGCCGCGCGGTCATCAGGTCCTCGCGATCAGCGCCTCGGCGGCGATCGCCCGCTACCACGGGCCGATCCTGCTCGCGCATGGTGCCGACGATCGGGTGGTGCCGGCGGTCCACCTCGACCGGCTGGCCGCAGCGGCTCGCGCCGCCCGCGACGGGGATCCCGGCGCGGGACCGGTCGAGACCCTGGTGGTCCCGGACGGCCAGCACTCGTGGCTCTACGAGTTCGCGTCGTACCGTGCCGCCGTCGCCCGGTTCGCGGCCACGTGGCTCGGCGGACCGCTCGATCCCGACGAGGCGGCATGGGCCGCCGCGGCGGTCGCCGCCCAGCGGCTTCCGGACGGGGAGGCCCAGTTCAGCGCCGTCGCCGAGACGCCGGGCGGGTTCACCACGCTGGCGCGGGTCGCGCTTCCGGGGGCGACGGCGCCGGTCCAGCCGGCCGATGACGCCGCCGTGGAGCCATGAGCGACGGGGGTGCGGCCGCGCGACCCACGGATCCCGTGTGGGCGGCCATCGCGGGCCGGCGCGCGATCCGGACCTTCTCCGACCGCTCGCTCGAACCGGCGCACCTCGACCGGATCCTGCATGCCGGGCGGCGGTCCGGCAGCTCCAAGAACCGCCAGCGCTGGGCGTTCATCGTGTGCCGGGACCGGGAGCACCTGCGCCAGCTCGCGGCCGTCGGGCCGTTCGCCGGTCACCTCGCGGGTGCCGCGCTGGCCGTCGCGCTCGTGACCCCGGATCCCACGGCGCCGGGCGCTCCGGCCTCGATCCTGTTCGACCTCGGGCAGGTCGCCGCGAACATGCAGCTCGCCGCCTGGGAACTCGGCATCGGGAGTGTCCCGGCGACGGTCTACGACCAGCCCCTCGCGCGCGAGCTGCTCGGCTACCCACCGGACCACCACTGCGAGTACCTGCTCTCGTTCGGCTACCCCGCGGACCCCGACGACCTCACGCGCCCGCCCCGCGCGGGCGGACGTATCGCCCTCGAGTCCCTGGTGCACCAGGAGCGCTGGTAGCGCGTCCCCGACGAGCGGCTACTGCCAGCGGAACGTGCGCGCCGCGATCCCGAAACAGACCGCCAGCCACGCGACGAGGACCACCGCGCAGAGCCACAGCGGGGCGAACGGCGCGCCACCCACCATGACCTGGCGAAGCGCGTCCGACAGGTACGTGAGCGGGATGGCCCGAGCCACGGTCTGCAGGGCGTCGGGCATCTGGTCGATCGGGAAGAACGACCCCGACAGGAACATCATCGGGAACTGCACGACGCTGGTCATCCCGTTCGCAGCGTCCTCGGTGCCGGCGAACGACGCGATCACGTAACCGAGGGCCAGGAACGTCACCGCGCCGAGGACGACGAACCCGAGGGCCAGGACGATCGAACCGACGATCGCCACGCCGAAGGCCACCGACCCCACCCCGACGATGATGATGGTCTGGGCGATCGCGATCAGGAGCCGCATGAGGACGTTCGAGCCGACGAGCTGCCAGCGCCGCAGCGGGGTCGCGGCCAGTCGCTTGAGGATCAGCTTCTCGCGATCGGCGACCAGCGGGATGGCGGCGAAGATCCCGACCTGCATGATCGACAGGCCGAGCATGCTCGGCACGAAGTAGCTGATGAAGTTGAGGTCCTCGGTCTGGATCGTCTGCGCGGCCGGCACCACGAGCGGCGCGCGGCCACCGAGGTTGACGACGCCCAGGACCGTGCCCACCGCCTGGTAGACCTCGCCGGCAAGCGCGGCCCGTGATGGGTCCGTGTACACGGTGATCGCCGCCGGCGGCCCGCCGCCCGCCGCCACCGCCGCGTCGAGCGTCGCCGCGTAACCCGCCGGCACCTCGATGACCGCATCGAGATCTCCCATCCGCATCTGCTCCGTGATGGCGTCGCGCGAGCCCGCCTCGAGCGTGACGCCCGACTGCCCATCGAACTGGTCCCGCAACGCCGCCGATGCACCGGTCCCGTCCATGTCCACCCAGCCGAGCGTCAGCCGGCTGCTCCCGCCACCCTGGAAGATCAGCCCGAACATGACGATGAAGACCAAGGGGAACGCCAGCGTCCAGAACAGCGCGGCACGGTCGCGGACGTAACTCCGGATGTTCGCGTTCGTGAGGGCCAGCAGCGCGTGCATCGGCGCTCCGCTCAGTCGCGCAACGCCCGACCGGTCAGGTCGAGGAAGACGTCTTCGAGCGTAGCGCGCCGGACGCCGAGGTTGGCCGGTTCCAGCCCGCGAGCCTCGGTGAGTGACAGCAGCGCCCCGATGGTCGCGGCGACGTCCGCGGTGTAGAGCAGGATCTCGACGTCGTCGTGCTTCACCGTCGTCACCGCCGGCAGCCCGGCGAGGTCGATCTCGGTCAGGCCATCGATCGCATCGAGGCGAACGGCGCGCTCCTTGAAGCGCTTCGACACGAGGTCCTCCACCCGGCCCATCTCGAGGATCCGGCCGTGGTCCATGATCGCGAGCCGATCACAGAGCAACTCCGCCTCCTCCATGTAGTGCGTCGTCAGCAGGACGGACCGTCCCTTCGCCTTGAGGCCGAGGACGAGATCCCAGAGCGATCGCCGCGCGGCCGGATCGAGCCCGGTCGTGGGCTCGTCGAGGAAGACGAGCTCCGGGTCGTTGACCAGCGCGAGCGCCACGGCCAGCCGCTGCCGCTGTCCGCCGGACAGCTCCTGGGTGCGCGCGTTCCGACGCTCCCCGAGCTCGAGGAGGTCGACCAGCTCGGCCGTCGGCAAGGCGTGCGCATAGAAGCTCCGGAACAGGTCGATGACCTCCACGACGGTCAACTTCGGATACAGCGCCGCGGTCTGGAGGCTGACACCGATGCGTGGCTTGAGCGCCTGCGACCCAGCCGTGACGTCCACGCCGAGGACGGTCGCGCGCCCGCCGTCGGGCGTCCGCAGACCCTCGAGGACTTCCACGGTGGTGGTCTTGCCGGCGCCGTTGGGACCGAGGAGCCCGAAGATCTCACCGCGCCGGACGGTGAAGTCGATGCCGTCCACGGCCACCAGCGACCCGTAGCGCTTGACGAGGCCCTCGACGTGGATGACCGGATCCGACGTGACCACCGCCGGCGGCGCCGTCATGGGTTCGTGTCGCATCGGGGTCATGGTGCCAGACCGTCGCGGACGCCGGGGTGGCGGGGCTCGCCCGCGGCGCCGCCGTCTGCCGGGGCGCCCGCGTCGGCGTCGTCGTCTGGCGCATCGGTCCCACCGGGGATGTCGGACCAGTGCAGGGCGAGGGCCGCCGCGTCCTCCTCCGGCTGACTCGCGTCCTCGGGCGCCGGCGCACCGAGTCCGAGGTAGGCGTCGGTGGCGGCCTCGAGCCCGACGTCGTACCCGGCGAGCTCGGACAGGATCCACTTCTCCTCGAGGACGTCGCAGTACGCCTGCATGGCATCACGGCCCGGTCCGATGGCCGGGACGAGCAGCTCGACGGTCGGACGGAGAACGTCCCGCTGCCAGCGCTCGGCGCCCTCGGCCTCCGCGATCGAGCGCCGCTCCTGGTGCTCCAGCCACGCGTGGTATTCGCGCAGGTCGTTGAGGAGCAGCTGGGCCTGACCCTCGAGCGCGACGAGACCGGTCAGCTGCTGCAGTCGCCGGGCGTGGAACTGGCGATTGGAGATCGCCACCTGCATCGTGACCTTGTCGGGGCGCCCCGGTGTCGGGTCGATCCGAACCTCGTCGACGGCGAACCCGAGGTCGTTGAGGCGGCGGATCCGCTGGCGCACCCCGTGCCGGTCCCACGGCGCGAACTCCGGCCGCTGGTGGAGTTCCGCCCAGACGGACTCGTATGTGGTGCGGACCGCCTCGGCAGCGCCGACGGCGTCGTCGAACGCATCGGTGCGCCCCTGGAGGGCGGCGACGTCGGCCAGGCCGTAGGCGACGTTCTCGACGAGGATGTCGAGGTCGTAGCGCCGCTGGCCGTCCGACAGGGTGGGATGGATGTCGCTCGTCTCGGCGTCCACGAGGAACGCCTGGATCTTGTCGCCATCGCGTCGGAAGAGCGTGTTGGCGAGCGAGCAGTCGCCCCAGAACACGCCCACGCGGTGCAGGTCCACCAGCAACCACGACATCGCGTCGAGCAGGCGGGTCCGGTATGGGCCGGGGCCCAGCGGGAACCGCATCATGAGCCGCCGGTACTGGATCGAGAACGCGAGGTACTCGGTCACGAGGATCGCCGTGTCACGTTCCGGCGACGCGGCCAGGCCGACGGCCTTGACGGCGGGGAGGTCCAGCGTCTCGAGATGGCGGAGCACGTCGAACTCGCGCTGCGCGACCTGGAGCGGCTCCTCCTTGAGGGCATACGTCGTCGCGTCGGCATCGATGAAGCGGACGAGGTGGCGAGACGGTCCGACCGGCAGGTCGCGGAACGGGATCTCCGCGCCCGACCATCCAGCCAGCGGCCGCTCCCAGGGAAGGTCAAGCAGCAGGCCGGCCCCCGGGCGAAGCCGGAGCCGAGGGAACGTCGCCTCGGGCCGGTCCGGCGTCACGGGCCTACAGTTTCTTGCGCAGGTACGCCGTGACGGTCCCGTCGTACCCCTGCGACTCGTAGAGGTGGCGAGCCTCTGGCCGGTGGTGGCCCGCGGTGATCTCGACGAAGGCGGCGCCGAGCTCGCGGCCGATCCGCTCGGCCTCGGCCATGAGCGTGCGCCCGACGCCCCGCTCGCGTGCCCCGGGATCCACGACGAGGGCGAGGATCCGAAGGATCCGATCGTCATGCTCGAAACGCGGCATGGCGTGGACGGCCATGAACCCGATGAGCGCGCCCTCGTGCTCGGCGACGACCACCTGCGAGTGCGCGGAGGCGAACCGTCCGAGCCGTGTCACGATGTCGGACGGGCCCACCGGGTACCCCTCGTCGGTGAACAGCGACGCGATCGTGTCCGCGTCGTCGGGCGTCGCGGGTCGCAGGGTGACGGAGGTGCGATCGCCGACGGGTTCGCTCATGTGGCGATGGTAGCCGCCCGCGCCGTGACCAGCACCACCGGGCCCGGGCCGACGCCGTCGCCACGGACTGGCCACTCGGCGCCGAACGGCCCGTCGGAGACCGGACCGGCCGGGACGACGTCGCCCTGGGACGCATACCAGGCGACCGCCGGTCCTTCGCCGTGCCGGGCCAGCAGCGCGGCCAACCGCCCCTCGGTGCACGGCTCGAGGACGATGACGGGCACGCCGACGATCCCGACGGTGATCCGGCAGCTGGCCCCGAGGTAGTCGTCGTCGGAGACATCCTCGAACGGCCCACCCATCGCGCGCTCGGTCCGGGCGGACTCCACGCTCGACCAGCCGATCGCGAGCAGACGCGTCCCGGGCGGCGTCGTGTCGCGTGCGGCCCGGACCGCGGCCTCGAGGGCAGCCCGCTCGTCGTCGGTCACACGATCAGCAGGAGGTCCGGGGCTGGTTCGCCGACCAACTCGAAGCCGGCCCGGCGGTACAGCCGGGTCGCGGTGTCGTTCTCGGCGAAGACGCCGAGGTAGATCCACTCGGAGCCGGCCGAGACGGCGTCCGCGGTCGCCGCGAGGGTCACCAGCTCGCCCAACCCTCGGCCGCGCGCCCATGGGGCGGTCCCGATCGAGGAGAGGTAGCTCGCCCCATCGAACGTCGCGCGTCTCGCCACCGCCGCGGCGATCCCGTCGATCGAGACCAGGTAGTGCGTGAAGGCCGGGTTCCGCAGCGACGCCCTGGTCTCGGCGGTCACGCCCGGCCGGCGGAGGTCATCGACCTCGAACGCGTCCACGAGCACGCCCACCACGGTCTCCACGGCCGCCCCGAGCGCGCCCGCGGACAGCCCGGTCAGGCGCTCGAGCCGCACGGACGGGCCGTAGTCCTGGTCGCTCACGCCCCGCGAGCGGGTGTCATCGACGAGCGCCATCAGGCTGCCGGCGCCCACGTCCCGAAAGCCGTTGGCCAGCAGACGTGCCACGAGGTCGTCCGGGCTGTCGTGGATCGGTGCGGGCCACACGTGCGGCTGGCGGGTCAGGGTGGCGAAGAGGATCAGGGTCTCGGCCAGGCGCTGATCGAACGCCGCCGGGTCCGCGGGCCAACGGATGGCTTCGATCCGGTTCCAGAACGGCTCCGGGTCCCGCGGGTCGTGCAGGATCAGCGCGTCCCCGAGATCGCGGACCTCGCGTCCGGGCATGGCGTGGACGCGCGCCTCGTGCAGCAACAGCCGATGCATCGTCGCGGCATCGACGTCGCGCCGTCGTCCATCGAGGCCGCGCGAAGCCGTCACCGCCGAATGAACGCGAAGGCCGTCATCGATCGCGGGGTGTCACGCCGGGCGCTCGAGATAGAGGATGGTGGCGCCGGACGGCAGGTCGATGAGCGCCGGGTCGGGGAGTCCGGCGGCCGCGAACCAGTCGCGAAACCCCTCGCGCGTCGCGAGCGCCGTTCCCTGGTACAGCTCGTCGAGCTGGACACCGGCGATGAGCTCCCCGTGCCGCGTCCGGAACTCGTCGGTGGTGGACGGCAGCGCCCAGTCGAGCACGATGACCCGGCCACCCGGTCGGAGCGACGCCCACGCCACGCGGAGAGCGGCCGCCGGATCGGGCAGGTGGTGAAGGGCGTACTGGAAGTAGGCGAGGTCGTACTGGCCGGCCGGGCCCACGGCGAGGGCATCGCTCTCGCGGATCTCGATGCGGTCCGCGAGGCCCGCCGCGGCCACGTTGGCGCGCGCCCGGGCGACCGAGTCCGGTTCGATCTCCACGCCGAGGAGTTCGAGCGCCGGGAAGCGCTGCGCCATCGCGATCAGCCAGCGGCCGCCACCGCAATGGACGTCGACCACGCGGCCGCCGCGCGACAGGTCCGCGACGAGCTGCGGCAGGACCGAGAGCGCCTCCTGGAAGAACACGGCGACGTCCTGCATCGTCAGTCGCTCGATGGACACCCGGTACCGGTCCGGTCGCGCGCGGAGGGGCTGACCGGTCCGGAAGAAGCCCAGCATGCCGTCCCAGTCGAGCGACGCGGTGACGGCGTGGACGTACTGCCCGCCGAGGAACTCGGGGCGCTGCTCGTCGAGCAGGATCACGCCGGTCTCCTCGTCAAGGACCAGCCGTCCAGCGTCGAAGCGCACGAGGTCGTGTGCGTCGGCGGCCCACGCCCACGCGTCGACGGCTCGGGCATCGCATTCGGCGGCCGTCGCGAGATCGCTGACGGTCAGGCCCGTCGATCCGGCGTCGCGAAGCCGGAGGAAGAGCCCGAGTTCCAGCCCGAGATAGACCAGCCAGGCGTGATGGAACCCCGCCAGACGGTCAATGAGGGCATCGAACCGATCGTCGAGACGCATCTCGGCCGATTGTCGCACGCACCGGGGGCGCCGATGGCGACCGGAGCGGTACCGTTCGGTCATGCAACGGTCGCGACGCCTCGCGGGTTCTGGCCGGTGATGGACGACGATCAGTCGCTGCTCCGCGAGCTGGCCCGGGACCTCGACGCCGCCTTCGACGCGCTCGTGACCGCACATCAGGATCGCTGCTACACGATCGCGCTCCGGGTGCTCGGCGACCGTGGGGCGGCCGAGGAGGCGGCCCAGGACGCCCTGGTCCGGGCGTACCGCGCGCTGGCCGGGTATGACCGCCAGCGCATCCTGGACCTGCGGCTGCGACCGTGGCTGGCGACGATCGTGCTCAACCTGTGCCGGACGCGGGCAGCCCGTCGAGCCGCCCGCGGCGCGCCACCGCTGTCGCTGGATGTCGCCGGGGCGCCCCTGCCCGAACCGGCCACGATCGACCCCTCCGCCTCGCCGACCGAGACCGTCGAACGGCGCGTCGCCCGCGATCGCTGGGCGAGGCTGCTCGGGGCACTGCCGCCGGCGTATCGCGCCGCCGTCGTCCTTCGCCACGTCGATGGGCTGTCGTATCCGGATCTGGCGGCCGCGCTCGGACGGCCGGAGGGCACGGTCAAGGCACAGGTCCATCGTGGCCTTGCCCAGCTGAGAACGGCCTACGAGGCCGACGAGCGAATCGCCCACGAGGAGTTGACCGCATGAACCCGCCCGCCCCCCTGTCCGATGACCTGATCGAAGGCGCCCTCGCCTCCCTCGGGACGCCCGCGCCGTCGACGCTCCGGGCGAACGTCCTCGTCGAGGCGGGTATCGCCGACCGGATCGCACCCATCGACTCGCCGATCGGGCCGCTGTTCGTGGCATGGAACGGCCTCGGCGTACGGGCCGTCGGGTCCGAAGCGTTCGCCGCGGATGAGGCGGCACGAACCGGGCGTCGGCTCTTTCCGACCGCGGCCCTGCCGCGCCGGCTCGGGAGCGCGATCGCCCGGCGCCTGGATGGCGACCGTCGCGTTCGGGTCCGGCTGGACCTCCGTGGCCACAGCGAGTTCGAGCGCGACGTGTGGCGCAAGGCGCTCGACATCCCGCGCGGCGAGGTTCGTCCGTATGGCTGGGTGGCGGCCGAGATCGGCCGGCCTCGGGCCGTGCGCGCCGTGGGGACCGCCCTGGGCCACAACCCCGTGCCGCTCATCGTGCCGTGCCACCGCGTCGTGCGGACGGACGGGTCGATCGGCCAGTACTCGCTCGGCGGGCCCGAGAACAAGCGGCGGATCCTGGCCGCCGAAGGCCTCGACCCCGACGGGATGGAAGACGCTGCCCGGCGGGGCGAACGCCTGGTGGGCTGCGCCTCCACGAAGATCGTGTGCTGGCCGACGTGCTGGACCGGCCGCCACATGCTGGAGCGAAATCGCCGACCGTTCCGCTCGCTGGCCGACGCCGCGGCCGCCGGGTATCGGCCGTGCAAGATCTGCCGGCCCGTGGCCGTCGCCGCCTGAGGCCACGGCCACGGCAGGGCGCCATCGCGACGGGCGCACGGCCCGAACAGACTCTGTAGGCGCCCGGTCGCCGATGATGTAGACTGCCACCATCTTGGACCAGCGGACTATGCCAACGCCCCGCAATGACACGCCGACGCGCGCGGTCGCCGTCGCCGCGGCCCTGCTCGTCCTGTACCTGGTCTGGGGCTCGACCTACCTCGGGATCGCCCTCGCCATCCAGTCGATCCCGCCGTTCCTCATGGCCGCGAGCCGGTTCTTCGTCGCCGGAGCGGTGCTCCTCGTCTGGTCGCGCGCTCGTGCCGGATCGTCGTTCGCGTGGCCGACCCGTCGCGAGTGGCGTGATTCGGCCATCGTCGGAGCCCTCCTGCTGGGCGGCGGCATGGGTCTCGTGGCCTTCGGCGAGCTGACCATCCCGTCGGGGATCGCCGCGATCCTGATCGCGATGATGCCGGTCTGGGTCGCGGTCCTCGGACGCGCCTTCCTCGGCGAGCGCCTCCCGGGCCTGGCGATGATCGGCGTGGCCGTCGGGTTCGTCGGGGTCGCGGTCCTGGCCGGACCGACGGCCCTCGGTCAGACCGGCGCCCTGGATCCTCTCGCGCTCCTCGCGCTCATCGTGTCACCCATCGCCTGGGCGCTCGGGTCCCTGTTCTCGTCCCATCGTGCCGTCCTCCCGCGACACGCCTTGACGGCGACGGCTGCGCAGATGATCACCGGGGGCGTGGCCCTCACGATCATGAGCGGGGTCGCCGGTGAGTTCGGGCGCTTCGACGTCGCGGCCGTCACGACCACCTCGCTCGGGGCGCTCGTCTACCTGACCCTGATCGGGAGCCTGCTCGCGTTCACGACGTTCGGCTGGCTGGTCCGGGTCGCTCCCCTGTCGCTCGTCACGACCTACGCCTACGTCAACCCGGTCGTGGCCGTGGCGCTCGGCGCGATCGTCCTCGGCGAACCCATCGAACCGCGGACGGTCCTGGCCGGCGCGATCATCGTGGGCGCGGTCGCGGTCATCGTCACGGCACGTGGCCGGATGCGGCGTCCTGCGCCGCGGCCGGCGGACCACGGCCAGGCGGCATCGCCCGCGGCCATCGACCCGGCGGCGTCCCCCTCGATCGCGGCCGCCAAGCCCACCTGAGGTCAGGTCTCGGCGAGGATCGTCTCCGCCGTTCGACGCGCCAGGGCCATGATCGTCACCATCGGGTTGACGCCGATCCCGGTCGGGAAGGCCGAGCCATCGGCCACGTACAGGCCACCGATCACGGCGTCGCCCCGCGCCTGACGACGGATCCGCCCCCACGGATCGGCGGCGTGCTCGCGAGGCGATGCGCCCATCCGGACGGTCCCCATCTGATGCGCGGAGAAGACCGTCGCCCGGTTGGGTGCCAGGTCGAAGGACGCCAGTCCGGCCTCGAAACGCGCGAACCGTGCCGCCTCGGCGCCCGGTGCCGACCCGCTCGGGGAGTGCCACATCGGCGGCGTGCCGAGCGCCACCATCTCGGTCGCCCCGGCAGCCCGGGCGAGCTGCGCCATACGGACGAGGGCGTGGCGGAGCGTGGCGACACCGGTCGCGTCCAACCGGTAGTCGATCCGCGTGCGACCGGCCTTCGTCGTGCGGACCCGACCCTCACCACCGTCGCGGGTGACCGCGATGAGCGGGGACAGGTGGGCCGAACCGGCCATGATCCGTTCGTGCGCGCCGGTCCCCTCCCACGGCAGGGCGAGCGCCATCAGTCCCGGATGGCCGGGCGCCGCCTCGATGACATACCCGTTGCGACCGGGTTCGTCATCCGCGAACTGGTCGGCTCGTGCGCCCTGCATCGTCCCGCGCCACATCTCGATGCTTTCGCTGAAGCGGGCGGCGATCACGGGCACGGGATGGACGCGCAGGTTCCGACCGATCGCCGGATGGTCGAGACCCGACGCGGCAAGGATGCCCGGACTGCGCAGGGCCCCGGCCGCCACGACCACGACGGGAGCGCGAACGAGCAGTCGACGGCCCCCGCTCACCACGGCCTCGACGCCGGACGCCTTGCCGCCCTCGATGAGGACGCGCCGAACGGTCGCATCGGGGACGACCCGCGTGCCCGCCGACGCGGCCCTCGCGAGGTGCACCCGGATCCCCGAGCGCTTGGTCCCGCGCGCACAGCCGAACGGACAGCTGCCGCAATCCCCGCATGAAGCGTTTCGCGTGGTCGGTGCCGCCGCCCAGCCAAGTGCCCGGGCGCCCCGGAGCAGGATCGCGTCCTTCGGCGGGATGTGCGTGGACTCGGCCGACTCGAGATCGGCATCGATCGCCGCGAGGTGCGCGTCGAACGTCGCGGCGTCGATGCCGTCCATACCGTGATCGCGCGCCCACGCCCGCCGCACCCCGTCGCGCGGATGGACGCAGGTCGACCAGTTGACGAGCGTCCCGCCGCCCACCGCGCTGCCGGCGAGCATGCTCAGCGACCCGTCCCAGGTCGTGAGGAGCCCGTGGTCGAGATACAGCCGGTCGAAGGCCGCGAGCTCATCGGTCGGCATCGACGCCTCATCGACGAACGGCCCCGCCTCGAGGACGACGACCGAGCGCCCGGCCGCCGAGAGCTGGTCCGCCACCACCCCGCCCCCGGCGCCCGAGCCGACGACGACGACATCGGCGTCGAGCGTGACCGGGGCATCGCCCGAGCCGGTCGGCGGCGGGATCCGGTGTGGCCGGATCGGCGTCGGGTCGTCGGTGGCGGGCGGGCGATCGGGCCGATAGCCCAGTCTCGAGAGGAGCGGGTTCGGGAGCGCGACGCCCGGGTCGGCGTACGCGAGGAACGTCAACAGCTTCTTGAAGGCCTGGAATGCGGATCGCCGGAGCGGAAGCCGCGAATCCGCCCACCCCAGCAGATACCGCTCGCGCGCCGCCGGTGGCATGGCCACGAACGACCTCGGGCGACCCGTCAGCACGAGGTTGACGAACCGCGACTGCATGATCCCGAGCGCCTGGCGCAACCGGGCGAGCTGGGCAGGATCCGCCGCCACCTCGAGGGCCTCGAGCGCCAGGCGCGCGCGATGCGGGCCGTCGCCTCGCACGAACGTCTCCGAGAGTGCCGCCAGGACGTCGATGTCCCGCTCGCGATCCGCCGATCCGTCGGTCACGTGCCCTCCGATCGGCGCGAGTATGACGCCCTTACGCGCCCGTCGACGGAGTGGTCGTTCGGTCAGTGACCGCGCGGATCGCGGGTCGCGGGTCGCCGTGGCGCCGTCAGGCCGTCGGTCGCTCCCAGCCCTGGGCCGGCCACGGCTCGCAGCGGATCGGCCGATCCTCGCGGTAGCCCATCGCGTAGTCCGCCTGGATCAACGTGTGGAGCTGGCTCGTCCCCTCGTAGATCACGGCGGCCTTCGAGTTGCGCAGGTAGCGCTCCACGGGGAACTCGTTCGAGTAGCCGTTCGCGCCGTGGATCTGGATCGCGTCGAGCGCGGCCTGCACGGAGTGCTCGGTCGCGTGCCACTTGGCGAGTGACGTCTCGCGCGTGTTGCGCAGACCCTGGTTCTTGAGCCACGCCGCTCGCCACACGAGCAGGCGACCGATGTCGGTCCCCTTGGCCATGTTGGCGATCATCTGCTTCACGAGCTGGTGCTCACCGATCTCGCGATCGAACGTCCTGCGCTCGTGCGCGTAGCGGATGCTCGCGTCGAGACAGGCCTGGGCGAGGCCCACGGCGCCGGCCGCGACCGTGAACCGTCCCTGGTCGATCGCGCTCATCGCGATCAGGAAACCCTCGCCCTCCTCGCCGATCCGGTGCTCGGCCGGGACCCGGACGTCGTCCATCGTGATCAGACCGGTGTTCCCGGCCCGGATCCCGAGCTTGCCGTGGAGCGTCCCGGTCGAGAGGCCCGTCATCCCCCGCTCGAGCAGGAACGCGGTGACGCCCTTGTGCTTCTTCGAGCGGTCCACGGACGCGAAGACGAGGAAGTGGTCGGCGATGTCGGCCAGGCTGATCCACAGCTTCTGGCCGTTGAGCCGATAGCTGTCACCGTCGCGCCGGGCGGTCGTCTGGAGGCTGGCGGCGTCGGTCCCGGCCCCCGGTTCGGTCAGCCCGAACGTCGCGAGCTTCTCCCCCTTCGCCTGCGGGACGAGCCAGCGCTGCCGCTGCTCCTCGGTGCCCCACTGGAGCAGGGCGAGGGAGTTGAGTCCGACGTGGACGCTCTGGACGACGCGGAAGGCCGTGTCGGCGCGCTCCAGCTCCTCGCACAGCATCGCGAAGCTGACGTAGTCCATCCCGGATCCGCCATAGGCCTCCGGGATGGGCGCGCCGAGGAATCCCTGCTCGGCCATCCGGTCGAAGACCTCGCGATGGACCTCGCCCTTCTCGTCCCACTCGCGGATGTGCGGCAGGATCTCGGCCTCGGCGAAGGCCCGGGCGCTCTCGCGGACGAGCCGGTGTTCATCGGTGAGGGCGAAGTCGACCATGCACATCATGGTAGGGCGCCGCCGCGCGTCGTGGCGGGCGCCCCAGGGCGGCGACCGATACACTCGAACGCATGACCGCTGCGCCCAACCTCACGCCCGTCCTCGGCCGCTACTTCCAGCGCGAATGGAGCCATGGCGTCGGCCATCGGCTGTTCGACACGGATGGCGCCTCCTACCTCGACTTCGCCAACGGCATCGCCGTCTCGGCCCTGGGACACGCCCATCCGCGCGTGACCGCGGCCATCCACGAGCAGGTCGACAAGCTGATCGCCCCGATCAACGCCATCGGGTTCACGGGGCCGATCTCGCAGCTGGCGACGGACCTCGCCGCCACGTTCCCGGCGCCCCTCGATTCGGTGATGTTCCTCAACTCGGGGTCGGAGGTCGTCGATGGGGCGCTCAAGCTCGCACGACGGGTGACCGGACGGCCGGGGATCATCTCGTTCCGGGGCGGCTTCCACGGTCGGACGATCGGCGCCATGAGCGTGACGACATCGAACATCAACTATCGGACGGGGTACGAGCCCCTCCTGCCGGGCGTCCACGTGGCCCCGTTCCCGGCGTCGTACGCGGACTACGCCGGGGATGAGGCGCGCGCCACCGAGGCGAGTCTCGCCGCGCTCGATGAGATGTTCCGGTCGGTGATCGCCCCGTCGATGGTGGCCTCGATCATCATCGAGCCCGTGCTCGGCGAGGGCGGGTTCGTGCCCGCGCCGGCCGCGTTCCTCCAGGGTCTGCGCGAGCGCTGCGACGCGAACGGGATCCTGCTGATCGCGGACGAGGTGCAGACCGGCTTCGGACGGACCGGGAAGATGTGGGCGTTCGAGCACGCCGCGATCGTCCCGGACATCGCGATCGTCGCGAAGGCCATCGCCAACGGGCTGCCGCTCTCGGCGATCGTCTCGTCGAAGGCTCTCCAGGAACGCTGGGGCCGCGGCGCCCATGGATCGACGTATGGCGGCAACCCCGTGGCCTGCGCGGCCGGGATCGCCGTGCTGGCGACGATCCGCGATGAAGGGCTCGTCGCGAATGCCGTGGCACGCGGCTCGGAGTTGCGCGCCGGGCTGGCCAAGGTCGCCGCGGAGGACGACCGGATCGGCGACGTCCGCGGGCCCGGCCTCATGGTCGGGGTGGAGTTCGTCACGGACCGGACCACGCGGCGGCCGGACGGGGAGCTCCCGGACCGCCTCATCGCGGCGTGCGCCGATGCCGGCCTGCTGCTCCTGACCTGCGGGACCCGGCACGAGGTGATCCGCTGGCTCCCGCCCATCGACGTCACCGCCGCCGAGATCGCCGAAGCCGTCGAGATCTTCGGGGAGACGCTCGCGTCGATCCCGCGCGCCTAGCGATCCGGAGGCCGCCGCGGTGCCACTCCCCCGGGCGCTGGGCCGGTTCAATCGTCGCGTCACGAACCGCGTCCTCGGTCCGATCGTCGCCCGGCTGCCGTGGTTCGGGATCCTCGAGCACACCGGCCGGCGCACCGGTCGCTCGTACCGGACGCCGGTGATGCTCTTCGGCTCTGGTGACCGGAGGGTCATCGCGATGACCTACGGACCGGAGACCGAATGGGCCCGGAATGTGGTCGCGGCCGGCTGGGCCACCGTGGTCCAGCGAGGTCGCATCGTGTCCATCGTCGGCCCGTCGATCGTCCATGACCCGGCGAGGCGAGCCGTCCCGCGGCCGGTCAGGTGGGCCCTGCGGCTCCTCGGGGCCGCCGACTTCCTGGCGTTCACCGTCCGTCCCTGAGCGCTGGACGCCACTCGGAGGCGGCCGTGACGCCCCTTCGGCTCACGGCGGCGGCCCGTCGCGGGCCAGGGACGCGATGAAGCGCCCGAACCCTGCGAGGGCCGGACGCTCGAGATCGCGCGGTGGTCAGGCGGTCAGGGTCGGCCGAAGCCGTCCGAACCGCGTCGTCAGCGGTTCTGCGAGAGGAACTTCATCACGTCGTCGAGGCGGAAACGGCGGTCCCCACGCTTGCAGACGCGATAGAACGGCAGCTCACCACGGTCACCCAGACGCTTCACCGTGTTCACGTGGAGGTGGAGCATCTCGGCGACCTCGGTCGCGGTGAGCATCGGTCCCAATTCGTTGACGGCCATCGATGCCATGTGGTCGTTGCCTCGTTCTGCGCTGCATTCTCGTCAGTTCGGACCCCTGGGGTACTC
>CAYMTJ010000035.1:0-29108 GCA_964393345.1 uncultured Anaerolineaceae bacterium
AGCTGGCCGACGGGGAGCAGCGCCGTCGGACGGGCGCCGCTGTCGCCGGGGATGGTCGCATCGGCGTGACCGATGGCCATGGCCGCTACCTCACGAAGCCGGACGGTGATCCGCTCGCGACATCGTACGCCTAGACGACCGCCGCTCCATCCCCTCCGAGCGAAACGGTCGATCCAAGCGGCACGAGGCGCCTCCCTTCGGCACCGGGCACCACGAATCGGAACAGCGACCGGTCGAGCGAGTAGATGCCGGTCGAGACGATCCCGAACCGGCCCAGGCGGAAGGCGAACACGCGGTTCTCCGCGTTCCCGGCGTAGTGGTGCGAGCCGCCCTCGGCCGTGACGAGCGCCAGGTTCGCCTCTCCGCCGAACCGATCGTGCAGGGCCGCCAGTCGGGATCCGGCGTCGTCGCCCGACTGCCAGGCGTCCTCGAGCCAGCGGGCGCCGACCTCGGTATCTGCACGGCCGCTGATCCGTCCCTGGGCCCGGTAGGTGTCGCGCATCGTGCGGTAGTCACGAAGGTCGCCGTTGTGGCTGAACGCGAACCGCCCCGCCGGATCGGGGAACGGCTGCGTGTCTGCCAGGCTCAGGGTCGAGAGGCGCGATGGGCGACGAAGATGCACGAGCGCGGCCGTCGTCTCCTGTGCACCGACGGCGTCGCGACCGGGGTCATCACGGAACGCGCGGACGTCTCGGTACGAGTCGAGGCGCCCGTCGGCACCCAGCCACGCCGCGCCCCACCCGAACCCGGCGATCCCGTAGCGCTCGAGCTTCTCCGCGAACGGCCACAGCTCATCGAGCCGGAACGGCTCGCTGGCCCGGACGATGAAGTGCTCGCACATGGTCAGCGATGATACCCGGGCATCAGGGCGACACCTGGCACGACGGGCACCAGTACGTGCGGCGCGGCAGGTCCGAACCCTGCGCGATCGACCGGATCGGGGTGCGGCAGCGGCGGCACGGACGCCCGACGCGGCGATAGACGTAGAGCGGACCCGGGGCGCCCCGGTCTCCGGCCGTCGTGACCCGCTCCGGACCTCGCGTCGAGGTCGCGTTCGCCAGGAGCAGGCGCCGGGCGGTCGCGATCAGCCGGTCGATGGTCGTCTCGTCGAGCGCCGAGACCGTCGCGAACGGCGACACCCGTTCGATCCAGAGGATCTCGCTCTTGTAGACGTTGCCGATCCCGGCCAGCGCCCGCTGGTCCAGCAGCGCGGTGGCGATCTCGACGGTCGCTCGCTCCGGGGCTCGCAACCGACGATGGGCCTTGTCGGCGTCGAAGTCCGGATCGAGCAGGTCCGGCCCGAGCCGCCCGAGCGCGGGATGGAGCCCCTCGGCCCGGATCTCGAGGAGCTCGACCACGGGCGCATCGAAGCAGACCGCCACCGCGCCAGGGACCTCGATGACGAGCCGCGCCCGCGACGGCGGCCGCCTCCAGCGCTCCCCGGGCCGGTAGCGGTGCCATGACCCGTGCATGCGCAGGTGCGTCCGGATCTCGAGCCCGCCCTCGAACCGGATGAGCAGGTTCTTGCCCATCGCCTCGACCGCGTCGATGCGCCGGCCCACGAGCCGCTCCACCTGCGGGACGGAGCCGGGCCCGGCGGCCCGCGCGGCCGTCACGATGCGTCCCACGAGATGCGGCCGCAGGCCCGCGGCGGTTCGAAGGAGCGTGTCGCCTTCGGGCACCTGGCCTCCTGCCGTTCCGGGGACTCGTGGCGTGACGGCCTGTATGGTCGCCCACGGGCGACCCGGATGCCACCGGAGCACGATGCATGCCAGCTCGACCGCCGTCACCGTCGCCGTGCTCTCGCGGCTGGTCGAGGACGCCCCTAGCCCTGGCCCGCTCCTGGCGAGCGGCCGCCCCGCCAGGTCAGGCCACGGTACGAGGTCACGAACCCGGCATCGAGGAGCGTGGGCCGATGCGGGGACTCGGCGACCGGCAAGCCGTCGACCTTGCGGATCACGAGGTCGCGCATCCGGCCCGAGACGACGATCCCCGCGAGCGCCCGGATCGAGGCGGCGGCGGCGTCGGGATCGTCGAACGGTGCGAGGGTCTGGAGCGTGGAGCCACCACGTTCGAGGTACAGGACGGCCACGCCGTCGACGAGCACGACGTAGGCGCCGGCCGCGCGCTGGATCGGACGCCGGTCTCCGTCGTCGCGGCGCGGCCACGGCAGCGCGGCGCCGTACGGGTTCGCGGGATCGGCGGCGGCCAGGAGGTGCACGGCGGGGGCCCGACCACGATCGTCCGCGTCGCGGACGGCGCGCAGGCGATCGAGGGCGCCGGCGAGCGCGAACTGGGCGGCGCCGAGCCCATCGACGAAGTAGCCGCGCCGGATGCGGCCGGCGTCCTCCAGGGCGCGCAGGACCGGGTAGACGGCACTGAACCCGCCGTCGAGCCCCTCTGCGGCGACGGCCTCGCGGGTGAGGATGCCGTGGCGTTCCAGCATCGCGAGTGACTGGGCGTGCAGCCGCTCGGTCGTGGAGCCGGTCGTCGGCTCGACGAGGGACCAGCGCCCGGCCGCTTCCGGCGGTCCGAGCGCGGTGAGGCGGCCCGGACGGCGCGGGCGGGTCGCGGTGCTTCCCGAGCGCTTCCAGCGCAGGGCCCGCAGCGGGGCGAACGTGTCGTTCGTGACCTCGCCGGCCCACACGAGGTCCCACAGCGCGTCGAGCACCTCGCGGTCGGGGCCGCCACCCGCCGCCCGATGCAGGTCGCGATAGAAGGAGGCGCCCCGCTGCGTCAGGTGCTCGCGGATCGCGTCGTGTCGCGTGCCGGTCGGCCGTTCCGTGCCATCCGGGAGGCCCGTGGGTCGCAGCAGATCCCGGCCGGGTCGCACCAGCACGACGCGGCCGTCGTCGCGACCGAGACTCCCCCGCCCCACCCAGGTCACCTCCCCCAGCGACCCCAGTTCGTCGAGGAGCCGCGGCTGGTAGCCCGCGATCCGTGCCGGCAGCACGTCCCGTTCCAGCACCGACGCCGGGATCGCCACGCCGGCGAGCTGGTCCACGACCTCGGCGAGCCGCTCCAGGGCCGCGGAGCCACGGAACGGGGTCTCGGCAGCGCCCGTGGGAGCGATCCCGTGCCACTCGGGGAGGAACCGCCCGAGCGCGGCCGGATCCACCGGCTCCACCTCGCGCCGCAGCCGCGACAGCGAGCGACGACGGAGCTGGCGCAGGACGTCGGGGTCGCACCACTCGCGCTCCGCGCCGCCCGGCCGGAACTCGCCGCGAAGGACACTCCCGGCGGCAAGGAGGCGCTCGAGGGCGTCGCCGACGATCCCATCCGGCAGACCCCAGCGCCGCGCCGGTTCGGCCGTCAGGAACGGCCCGTGCGTCCGGGCGTAGCGGGCCACCAGCCCATCGAGTGCCCCGACCACCCGGCCCAGGAACGCGTCCGGGACACCGACGGGCGCCGACACCCCGACACCATCGCGATACCGGGCGACGTCTTCGATGGCGATCCAGCGCTCCTCCCCGGCGATCCGTGTCTTGACGGCGCGGCGCGCGCTCGCCAGATCGATCACCCACGCGGTCGCGGCCTTGACCCCGCCGTCGATGCGCGCGCCGAGTTCGTCGAGTGCGAGGTCGCCGAGTCGGCGCAGGAGGTCATGGACGCCGTCGACGGTCGTCGCCTGTCGGTCATCGGTCAGGGCCTGGAGCGACAACTCCAGATCGGCGAGCGCGTCCGGATCGAGCAGTTCGCGGAGCTCTTCCTGGCCGAGCAGTTCGCGCAGGAGGTCGCGGTCGAGCGTGAGGGCGCCCGCTCGACGTTCGGCAAGCGGGGTGTCGCCGTCGTACATGTAGGCGGCCACGTAGTCGAACATCAGGCTCCCCGCGAACGGGCTCGCCCGCGGCGTCTCGACGCTGTGGACGGCGATCTCGCGCCGCTCGATGCCACCCAGGACCTCGCGCAGGGCCGGCAGGTCGAAGACGTCCGAGAGGCACTCGCGATACGTCTCGACGAGGATCGGGAAGCTCCCGTAGCGCGACGCCACGGCCAGCAGGTCCGCGGCCCGCTGGCGCTGCTGCCAGAGCGGCGTGCGAGTCCCCGGTCTCCGTCGCGGGAGCAGGAGCGCACGAGCCGCGTTCTCGCGGAACCGGCTGGCGAACAGCGAGGACGTCGCGACCGCGCCGACGACCAGGTCCTCGACCTCGTCCGGCTCGGGGAAGAGCAGCGCCTCGATCCCGTCGAGCGGCGCATCGCCCTCAGGCAGGCGGATCGCGATGCCGTCATCCGACCAGATCGTCTGGACCTCGAGCCCGAGGCGCTCCTGGAGCCGGGCCTCGATGGCGAGCGACCACGGCGCGTGGACGCGGCCACCGAACGGCGACAGGACGCACAGCCGCCAGTCCCCGAGTTCGTCGCGGAATCGCTCGACGACGATCCGGCGATCGGTCGGCAGGGCGCCGGTGGCCTCGCGCTCGTCGTCGAGGTAGGCCAGCAGGTTGTCGGCCGCACGCTCGTCGAGGTCATGGTCGTCGCGCAGTCGCGCCGTCGCGGCTCGCCGACCCTTGGCGCCGTTGGCGAGGTCGGCCTCGAGTTCGGCGACGAACGCGCCCATCGCACGGCCGAGCTCGATCGGGCGCCCGACGGCGTCGCCCTTCCAGAACGGCAGCTTGCCCGGGACGCCGGGCGCGGGCGTGACCGTGACCCGGTCGTGACCGATCTCGTCGACGCGCCAGCTGCTGGCCCCCAGCACGATGACGTCGCCGTGCATCCCCGCGCGCAGCTCGTAGACCATCTCCTCATCGAGCTCGCCGACCCGCCGACCGGGCGTGCCGGCCTCACCGGCCATGAAGACCCCGAACAGCCCGCGATCGGGGATCGTGCCGCCGCTCGTCACCGCGACGACGCGGGCATCGCGGCGGCCCTCGACGGTGTCGGCCACGCGGTCCCAGACCACGCGCGGCTTGAGCTCCGCGAACTCGTCCGAGGGGTAGGCGCCCGCGAGCATCCCCAGTACGCCTTCGAGGAGGTCCCGGCTCAGGGTCTCGTACGGCGCGGCACGGGTGACGGTGGCAAGCAGGTCCGCGACGGTCCAGCGATCCATCACGGTCATCGCCACGAGTTGCTGGGCGAGGACGTCGAGCGGGTTGCGCGGGATGACGGTGGCTTCGATCGCGCCCTCGTGCATGCGCCGGGTGACCGTCGCCACCTCGAGCAGGTCACCGCGGTACTTCGGGAAGATGACGCCCTTCGATGGCGCGCCGACCTGGTGCCCCGCCCGGCCGA
The DNA here is from genome assembly GCA_964393345.1 of uncultured Anaerolineaceae bacterium. Taxonomy (GTDB): domain Bacteria; phylum Chloroflexota; class Limnocylindria; order Limnocylindrales; family CSP1-4; genus SPCO01. The sequence goes on from CAYMTJ010000035.1 coordinate 5,230, forward strand.
CTCGCTGGAGGCCACGGGCGACGCTCGTTGGTGATTCGACCTGGATGACGAGGTCGACGGCGCCCATGTCGATGCCCAGTTCGAGGCTGGAGGTCGCGACGAGCGCGGGCAGACGCCCGGCCTTGAGGTCCTCCTCGATCGAGAGGCGCTGCTCGCGGGCGATGCTGCCGTGGTGGGCGCGCACGAGGTCCTCGCCGGCGAGGTCGTTGAGCCGCTGGGCGAGGCGCTCCGCGAGCCGGCGGCTGTTCGTGAAGACGATCGTGCTGCGATGGGCGCGGATGAGTTCGAGGATCCGCGGGTGGATGGCCGGCCAGATGCTGTTGCGACCGTCCGGGGCCGTGGCCGGGCCTCCCGGCTGCTCGTCGAGCGGCAGGAGCTCGCCGATCTTCGACATGTCGTCCACCGGGACGACGACCTGCAGCTCCAGCGCCTTGCGGGTCCCGGCATCCACGATCGTGACGTCGCGGCCGGGACCGACACCGGCGAGGAACCGCGCGATCGCGTCGAGCGGACGCTGCGTGGCGCTCAGGCCGATCCGCTGGAGCGGCGGCGCCTCGGGGGCCCGAAGCGCCTCGAGGCGTTCCAGGCTGAGCGCCAGGTGGGCGCCGCGCTTGGTGCCCGCGATCGCGTGGACCTCGTCGACGATCACGTGCTCCACCCCGCGGAGGACGTCGCGGGCGGCACTGGTGAGCATCAGGTAGAGCGACTCCGGGGTCGTGATCAGGATGTCCGGCGGGTTCCGGGCGATCTGGCGGCGGTCGTCCGATGGCGTGTCACCGGTGCGGCTGGCCACGCTGATCCGCGGCGGGGCGTCACCGAGCCGCTGCGCCGCGTGGCCGATCCCGGTGAGCGGGGCGCTCAGGTTGCGCTCGACGTCGTAGGTCAGGGCCTTCAAGGGCGAGATGTACAGGACCCGGACCGTGCCCGGCGTGCCGCCCTTGGTGCGAGGCGGCGTGGGGTGCATCGCCAGGCGGTCCAGGGCCCACAGGAACGCGGCGAGGGTCTTGCCGCTCCCCGTCGGGGCGTGGATGAGCGTGTGGTGACCGGCAGCGATGGCGGCCCAGCCACGGGCCTGGGCCTCCGTGGGAGCCTCGAAGCTCGCCTCGAACCACGCCCGCACGGCCGGGCTGAAGGGCGCCAGCGGATCGGCGACGGCGGGCTCACTCACGGGACGTGGAGTATAGGCACGGGGGGCCGTTTCGACCAGACGTTCGGTTTTCGTCGGGTTCGTGCACAGAACCGCGCGCTCCCAGGCACACCACCGGCGCGGTCCCGATCCGCCCCGCGTCCCGTCCCGTCGCGTCCCCGTCCCGGTCGCGATCCGCCCGCTCCGTGCGCCCCCGGCGAACACCTCAGGCGCGGGGGCAGCGCGGGAGGCAGCGCAGGGGTGGCGCGGGCGTAGCGCGGGCATGGCGGGGGGGAGCGTTGGGGGAGCGCTCACCGCGCTCGTTCGTTCCGGGACCTCACGGGCCGAATGGCCCCCGACAATCGGACCTTGGGCTCGGGTCACGGCACGACGGACGCCGCGTAATGAACGCGACACGAACGGTCGATCGAGCAGCGCGCCACCGAAAACGGCGTCGAGAAGGGAGCAAGGGACCATGGACCGTCGAACACTCGCGAAGGGACTCGGCCTCATCGCCGCCGTCCTACTGTTCTATGCCGCCAACCCGTGGGTCGAGCCGCCCGAGGGGACCGTCCACGACCTCGTCGTGCTCGGGTTCTGGGTTTCCTTCCTCGGTCTGCTCGTGGTCCTGTTCCAGGATCGCAAGGCGCCCGGCGGCGACGTCGCCGACGTCGAGGGTCCTCGGTTCGCGACGTTCCTGTTCAGCAACACGCGCGCCGGATACTTCTGGCTGCCGATCCGCGTCTTCCTCGGCTTTGCCTGGATCGAGGCTGGATGGCACAAGCTCGCCGACGGCGGGTGGATCGATGGCGGCGCGTCGTTGGCCGGCTACTGGGCGAACGCGGTGCGCATCCCCGAGGCCGGGCAGGGTCGCCCGCCCATCAGCTACGAGTGGTACCGCGACTTCATCAACATCCTGATCGAGGGCAACCATCAGACGTGGTTCGCGTGGGTCATCACCTTCGGTGAGCTGGCGGTCGGCATCGGGCTGGTGCTCGGCGCACTCACGGGCCTCGCGGCCTTCTTCGGGGCCCTGATGAACATGAGCTTCCTGCTCGCTGGCTCGGCGTCCACGAACCCGGTCCTGTTCACGCTCGCGATCGGGTTGATCCTGGCTTGGAAGGTCGCGGGCTACTACGGGCTCGACCGCTATCTCCTCCCGATGCTCGGCACGCCATGGCGGCCCGGCATCGTGGCCGGACGAGCGACGCATCCGCACGGTTCGCCGGCAGGCTGATCAGCCGGCCCATCGCGGACTGATGGGTCGCCGACGTCGGGATCTCACCGCCTCCGGGAGCATCACCCCGGGGGCGGTCCCGATTCCGGGGCCGACGCGCGCCCCTCAGGACTCGAGACGAGTCGCCGGACGTCGGCCAAGGTCACCGCGGCGAGAGCCGAACGCGCCAGCTCCTCACAGGCACCCAGCCGTAGACCGCGGACCACCCGCCGAACGACGGCGATGGAGCTCGGCGCAACGCTGAGCTCATCCACGCCCAGGCCGACCAGCAACGGGATCATCTCCGGGTCCGCGGCGGCCTCGCCACACACGGCCACGTGCCGACCCCGCGCCCGCGCGGCACGGACCACGCCGGCGATGAGTCGCAGGACCGCCGGTTGGAGTGGCGTGGCCAGTTCGGCGAGCGCGGGATTGACCCGGTCGGCGGCCAGTGCGTACTGCACCAGGTCGTTAGTGCCGATGCTGAAGAAGTCCGCCACATCGGCCAATCCGTCCGCCACGAGCGCGGCCGCGGGGACTTCGATCATGACCCCGAGCTGGACGTGCGCGTCACCGCCCAAGGCTGCCAGTCGGGCTCGGACCGCCGTCACCTCCTCGACGGTCGCCACCATCGGCAGCATGATCCGAACCTCGGCGCCACCGGCCGCATCGACGAGCGCCCGCAGCTGATCGTCGAGCAGCGCCGGTCGTGCCAGCCCGAGACGGACACCGCGAACGCCGAGCGCCGGGTTCGCTTCCGTCACGTCACCCTGCCAGGCCGCCGGCTTGTCGCCACCGACGTCGAGGGTCCGGAAGACGACCGGGCGGTCGCCGAGCGCACCGCGGATCCGCCCGTAGAGGTTGCGCTGCTCCGCGATCGACGGCGGGGCGGTCCGGCCGAGGAACAGGAGCTCGGTCCGAACGAGCCCGACGCCGTCCGCACCCGCGCGAGCCGCCGCTTCGGCCTCGAGGACCGAACCGACGTTGGCCGTCACCGTCACCACGACGTCGCCCCCCGCCGGCACAGACGACGCGTCGACGCTCCCTCCGAGATCGGCGCCCGGCGCGACCGTCGTCTCGAGCGAGGCGAGGTCGTCGGCATCGGGGTCGACGATGAACCGGCCCGTCCGCACGTCGCGCCCATCGACGAGGCCCACGGCGTCCCGCGGCACCGCCTCGATGCTCGTCCCGAGGCCGAGCACCAGGGGGATGCCCAGCCCGCGGGCGACGATGGCCGCGTGCCCCGTGGGTGCCCCGCCAGCGAGGGCGATGCCGGCCACCAGCTCGGGGCGCAGCGTGGCCACATCGGACGGGTCGAGGTCGTCGGCGACGATCACGGCGGGTCGGCCATCCGGGTGCCACAGGTCCGCCCGGGAGACCCCGAGGAGGAGATCGGCCACTCGACGACCCACGTCGCGGACATCCGCTGCGCGTGCCCGGAAGTACTCGTCATCGACCGCGGCGAGCGCCGTCGCCTGATCGTCCGCGCTGCGCAGGATCGCGCCCGCCGCATCGGACCCGGCATCGATCGCCGCGAGCGCCGGTCCGACGATACCCGGATCCCGCGCGAACAGGGCCTGGGCCTCGAAGATCGTGCCGATCTCGTCACCGGCCCGGGCTGACAGTCTCCGGGCAAGCGCCTCGAGATCCGTGGCCGCGGTCTCCAGCGCCTCGAGCAACCTCGCGCGCTCCGCCAGCGGCTCCCGCGCCCGTTCGGTCGTCGGCGTGGCGGTGGTCTCCCGGCGAACGACGAGCAGCCGGCCGTGGCCGGCACCGGGCGATCCCACTCGACCGGCCAGGACCGAGCGTGTCATGGTCTCGACCTCCCGGGCCGATCAGCGAGCCGTCGACGCGACGTCGGCCAGCGCCCGGAGGAGCAGAGTGGACGACGTCGCACCCGGGTCTTGGTGGCCGATGCTTCGCTCGCCGAGGTACGACGCTCGACCCTTCGTCGCGAGCATCGGGATCGTCGCGATCACGCCGGCCTCGGCCGCATCGGCCATCGCTCGCGTGAGCGCGGGAATGTCCGCGCCGGCGGCGACGGCCGCCTGTCCGGCCGACTGCGCCGGCACCAGGGCGTCGACCATCGTCTTCTCCCCGATGGTCGCCTTGCCGAGCGATTGGATCCCCCCGATCGCCGCCTCGAGGGCGGCGAGGATGACCGCCTCCGACGGCTGTGCCGCGTCGGCCGTCAGGATCGCTCCACCGGCCCGCATGAACGCGGTGCCGTACAGCGGACCGGACGCACCGCCGACCGTGCTGATCAAGGTCCGGCCGGCCGTCCGAAGGACGACCCCGGCACGCTCGCGATCGCCGTCGGCCTCGGGTGCGCCCGCGTCGAGCATGGCGACGATCGCCGTGAAGCCGCGGTCCATGTTCGTCCCGTGGTCACCGTCGCCGATGGCCTGGTCGAGGACCGTCAGCGAGGCAGCCTGATCGTGGATCCGCTCGGCCGCGAGGCGGAGCCAGCGCTCGAGCACGTCGAACATCACACCGTTACCTCGAACGAGAACTGGGAAGCCAGTCTAGAAGGACGGCCGCCGTGCCGGAGGGAGGTGGCACGGCGGCCGTGGGTGGAACCTGGCGTCAGACGCCCCAGCGGAGGGCCGCGGTCTGGACCGGGGCATCCCACAGAGCCGTGAGCTCGGCATCGAGGCGCAGGAGCGTGACCGAGAACCCGGCCATCTCCAGGCTCGTGATGTAGTTCCCGACGAGGGATCGGCCGACGCCGATACCTCGCTCCTCGAGGACCTTCGCCACGGCGGCGTACGCGATGTAGAGCTCGATGAGCGGCGTGCCGCCCATCCCGTTCACGAACGCGAGGACCTGCTCGCCTCGCTCGAGGCCGAGGTCGCCGACGATCGGCTCCACCAGCCAGCGGGCGATATCGTCGACGGGTGCCAGCTTCTCGCGTCGCCGGCCCGGCTCGCCGTGGATGCCGATCCCGATCTCGATCTCGTCATCGCCGAGATCGAAGGTCGGCGTGCCGGCTGCGGGCACGACGCACGAGGTGAGTGCCATGCCCATCGATCGGGCGTTGGCATTCACCTTGACGGCCGTCGCGGTCACGTCGGCCAGCGAACCGCCAGCCTCGGCCTTCGCACCGGCGATCTTCTCGACGAGCACCGTGCCGCCGACGCCTCGACGACCGGCCGTGTACAGCGAGTCCTGGACGGCGACATCGTCGTTGGTCACCACGGTGGCGACCTCGATCTCGCCGGCCACGAGTTCCGCGGCCAGCTGGAAGTTGAGGACGTCACCCGTGTAGTTCTTGACGATGTGCAGGACCCCGGCCCCGCCGTCGACGGCGCGTGTGGCGGCCTCCATCTGGTCCGGGACCGGGGAGGTAAAGACGTGGCCGGCACAGGCCGCATCGAGCATCCCCGTGCCGACGAACCCGCCGTGCAACGGTTCATGGCCCGAGCCGCCGCCCGACACCAGCGCGACCTTGCCCTTGACGGGGGCGCCGGCGCGGAGGACCACGAGGTTCGCGGTGTCGATCCGCACGAGGTCGCCGTGAGCTCGACCGAATCCGGCCAGGCTCTCGGGAACGACGTTCGCGACGTCGTTGATGAGCTTCTTCATCGCGTGAGCACTCCTCTTCGTGACGCGTGTGAGGCGAGGATCAGGCGGCCGCGTGCTCGCGACCGATGAACTCGTACAGGAATGACCCGACGAGTCCGCCGACGATCGGGCCGGCGATGTAGACCACCGCGAGGGCATCCCAGGCCGGGGCGCCGCCGCCGATCAGCATCTCGAGGATGTCCGGGCCGATCTGGCGAGCCGGATTCAAGGCGGCGCCGGTGATCGGGCCGACGAGGATGATGATCCCGTAGACGATGAAGCCGATCGCGAGGCCGGCGAACCCGGCGGGGGCCTTACCGGATACCGCTGCGCCGAAGACCGTGAAGACGAGGATCGCGGTGCCGATGACCTCGGCGGCGAACCCGATCGCAAGCCCAGCGTTGGCGTTGACGCCCACGGCGCCCAGGCCGAGGGCCGCCGGATCGTTGCCGGTCAGGATGATCAGCGTCAGGGCCGCGCCGATGAACGCGCCGACGATCTGCGCGGCGATGTAGGAGATCGCCGTGTTGGCGTCGATCTTGCGGGTGGCGAGCAGGGCGATGGTGACCGCCGGGTTGATGTGGCAGCCGCTGATGTGCCCCACCGAGTACACGGCCGCGAAGATCGCGAAGGCGAACGAGAACGAGATGGTCGACAGCCCGGACGTGCCGTCGATGCCCGTCCCGCCGGCTCCGGCGGTAAGGAACACGGTCAGCGGCACGGAGCCCGCGCCGATGAACACGAGGATCGCGGTGCCGAGGGCCTCGGCGGTGAGCTTCTGGATCCGGGACGGAGACGACATGTGATCCTTCCTCCTTGTGGTTCCGGTCGACTCAGCCGTGCTGGTCGATATAGGGCGCGAGCTCCGCCACGAGCGATGCGAGGGCGGCCTCGGCGTCCGGGCCATCGGCGGCCAGGACGATCTCGGACGACGGACGGATCGTCAGCCCGAGCAGGGCGATGAGACTCTTCGCGTCCGCCTCGCGGTCGCCGTGCCGGATGACGATCCGGCTCTGGAAGCGCGATGCGGCCTGGACGAACCTGGCGGCCGGACGTGCGTGCAGACCGGCCGGGTCTTTGACGATGACTCGCTGTTCGGGCACGTCGTCGTCGCTCTCAGGCTTGCGGCAGCTTGGTCATCGACGCGGCACCCGCGGCGGCGACGGCGACCTCGGCCAGCGTCGCCCCGATGCTGGCCTGGACGGCGGCCAGGACGGCGCCTTCGACGAGCGGCGCCTCGCTGACCTGGACGCGATCCCGGTCGGTCGGCTGCAGCTCCTCGAGGGCGAGCTCGAGGCTGAGCGCGGCGCTCCCCAGGTCGAGGAGGACGAGGACGCCTTCTGGACTCGCCGCCAGCGTGGATCGCAGCGCGGCGGCGATCCGCGGCGCACTGGTCCCCAGGCGACCGTCCTCGGTCCCACCTGCCGTCCCCACGGCCACGTCGTCGCCGGCGACCTGCGCGACCATCTCGCGCAACCCTTCGGCCAGCGTGCCGCTGTGCGAGATCAGGACCAGGCCCACCAAACTTGTCCTCCTTTCCCTGCCCCCATCGGATGTCCGAGATCCTCTGCCGGGACTCGGCAAGAAGCCAGCAACGAGGCGTCAGGAGATGCGCAGAAGTCGCGGGTGGGTCTCGGCTGGGCACCGGGAAGCGTTGCCGTACGGTCCGGACCGCGCCTACACTCGGACGGCCGTCGACGCACTCGAGGGACGTCCGTGCCATCGACTTCGCCCGCAACCGCGCCTGCCGAGGGTCCGTCGGACGAGCCCTCGATCGATTCGGCCGCCCTGCGCGCCGCCCTTGGCCGTTGCCGGGCGACCGTCGTCCGTCATCAGCGCTTGCTGACCAGGCTCGACGCCGTCCTGGGCGACGGTGACCACGGCGACAACCTCGTGATCGGGTTCCGCGCGGTCGATGAGCTCCTGGCTGACCTGCCCGCGGACACGACGCCCGGCGAGATCCTCCTCGCGGTCGGCCACCGGCTGGTCGCAGCGGTCGGCGGGGCGTCCGGGCCCCTCTACGGCACAGCCTGCATCGAAGCGGGATTCCGCGCCGGCTACGCGACGCACCTTGATGGACGGGCGATCGCCGACCTCCTCGACGCGGCGGCACGTGGCCTGGCCCGCCGGGGTCGTTGTCAGCCGGGGGACAAGACCATCCTTGACACGCTGGCGCCGGCTGCCGAGGCGTTCGGGACCGCCCTCGATGCCGGTGGCAGCCTCGCGGACGCGGTCCGCGCCGCGACGATGGCCGCCCGGACCGGGATGCGATCGACCCGTGGCCTGGTCGCACGACGTGGGCTGGCGCTCCGACTCGGCGAACGGTCGGTCGGCCATCTCGATCCCGGTGCCGTTTCATGCCTCCTGCTGCTGTGTGCCCTGGGGGGCCGATGACCGCCCGGACGCCCAGGCCGCGCCGGACCGCGCCAGACCGCGCGGCGCTGCTGGCCCGCATCGGAGCGCTCGAACGGGAGAGCCGGCGAGCCTTCGAAGACGCCCAGCGCGAAGCCGATGCCCTGTTCGCGCAGTACCAACTGAGCCAGCTGGTGGCCTCCGGTGGGTCGCTCGGCGACCTGGCCCGGTCGGTGGCACTCGAGGCGGCGCGGTTGGCGGCGATGGACGGCGGAGCGATCTGGTTGAGCGGCCCGGACGGCCCGGGGCTGGCCCTGACCGCGTCGGTCGGGAGCGCCGCACCGTCGCGACTGCCGGCGCGGTTCGACGGACTCGATGATGGTCGCGTGTGGGCCGCGGGCCTTCGAGGCGGGCGTGTCGTGGTGGTGTCCGAGGACGATCCGGTCATCGTCCTGTGCCTGTGGGCGGTCGACGGGCGAGCGCCCGACACCGATGGGCTGCGCGTCATCGCGCTGGCCCGACATGAACTCGCGGTGGCGTTCGGTGGCGCCCGGCTCCGGGAGGCTCTCGAGCGCGAACGCCAGGAGCTCACGGCCGTCGTCAGCGGCACGACGGACCTCATCCTCCAGGTGGACGAGGGTCGACGGGTGGTCCGGCTGAACCCGGCCGGCGAGCGCCTCCTCGGGACGACGGCCGCCGAGGCGAGTGGCAGATCGTGCTTCGACGTCCTTGGCTGCGACTCCGACGGAGGCCATCCGGCGTCGGCCTGTCCGCTGGCCGAGGTGATGGCGTCTGGTCGACCGATCGTGTATCGCGAGAGCGCCGTCCGGGGTCCTGACGGCGCGCCGATCCTCGTGGCCGGCGGGTACTCGACCGTCAGCCCGGGCGCGTCGGAGCCGCGCGACCCGTCCGGCCGGGCACGCGCAACCGCGATCGTCCGGGATATCAGCGCCGCCCGGGCCCTCGAGGAGCTCCGCGAGGGGTTCGTCGCCACGGTCAGCCACGAGTTGCGCACACCGCTGTCGCTCATCCGCGGATACGCGGAGACGCTGCTCCACCTCGACCTCGATGCGGACCAGCAGCACGCCTACGTGTCGCGGATCGACGACGTGACGCAACGGCTCTCGACCCTCGTCGGCCAGATCCTCGACGTGACCCACCTGCAGGCCGATCCGCTGATCCTCGAACGCGCCCCGGTGTCGTTCGCGTCGCTCGTCAATCGCCTCCGAGGTGACTTGGAGGGGACGGATCGGGTCGCGCGTCTCGTCGTCGGTCTGCCAGACGACCTGCCCCCGCTCGAGGTGGACGGACCACGCGTCGGCCAGATCCTCGAGAACCTCGTCGGGAACGCATTCAAGTACGGGCCCGATGGCGGGGTCGTCGAGATCGGCGCGACGGTCGATGGCCAGTGGGTCGACGTCCACGTCGACGACGAGGGCGTGGGAATCCCGGCCACGGAACGGCCGCTCGTCACGGAGCCCTTCCACCGCGCCTGGAACGTCCGGGAGTCGCGGATCCCGGGGACGGGACTCGGCCTGTTCATCTGTCGCCGACTGGTCGAGGCGCACGGCGGCCGGCTTCGGCTCGAGGACCGCCCGGACGGACGGCCGGGGACTCGCGTCGCGTTCACGCTACCGGTCCTTCGAAACCGTCGCGCCGCGCCGGGTCGCAGCCGCAAGACGATCCCGGCTACCGCCGAGTCCGGATCGTGAGCGAGACGATCCTTATCGTCGAGGACGAGCCGGAGTTCGCCGGACTCGTGGCCCTCTGGATGAGTGAAGCCGGTTATCGGACGGTCGTCGCCCGGACCGGACCGGACGCCCTGCGTCGCTTCTACGAGGACCATCCGGACCTGGTCATCCTCGACGTGGCGCTGCCCGGGTTCGATGGCTGGCAGATCGTCGAGCGCATCCGGGAGTTCAGTCGGATCCCGATCCTGATGGTGACGGCGCGCAGCTCGGAGGCCGACAAGATCCGTGGCCTGAAGCTCGGGGCGGATGACTACGTGACCAAGCCCTTGAGCTTTCCGGAGCTCGCGGCCCGCGTCGAGGCGGCCCTTCGGCGTGCCGCGACCGCCACGCCGGACCGTCCGCGCCGACTCGCGCACCGCGACCTCACGGTCGACCTCGACGACCACCGCGTCCGGATCAGCGGCGAGGACGTGCGCCTGACGCCGACCGAGTTTCGGCTGCTGGCCTATCTGGTCGAACACGCCGGTCAGCTCGTGACGCACCGCCAGGTCCTCGGCGCGGTCTGGGGCGCGGGGTACGATGTCGACGTCCACCTGCTCCGGATGACGATCCGCAACCTCCGGATGAAGCTCGATGCCGCCGCCCCCGGGGAGTCTTATATCGCGACCGAGTACGGCCTGGGTTACCGGCTCACCGGCCCCGCGCGGTCGACGACCGAGTAGCGCGACGGGGGTCCGCGGTCACACGCGGTTCCACCGGCCACCGGGCGACGGCCGAAACCCCGCACCCTCGAACAGCCGGTGCGCGATGGCACGGCGGGCATCTGCCGCCATCGGCTCCACGGGATCGCGCTCCGCGATCGTGATCTCGACCCGCGTCGCGGGCGATGACGCCAGCAGCGCGCCGGCCAGCCCGCGACGTCGATAGTCCGGCGCGACGCCGATGGCGATCAGGTCGCCGTCGGATCCCGCGACCGCGAGCCCGACCACCATCGATCCTACGACCGCGGCCCTCACCGCGGCGTCGTCGGCGAGGGACGCCCGGACGATGCCGTGCCCCACGACCGGATCGAGCGGGGCGACGACGCGGGGCGCCAGCTCGAGCAGTTCCCAGCGTGCCCGATCGACCGACTCGATGACGGGGGCCGCCCTCGCGACCGGCGCCTCGCCGGTCGTGCCGACCCGATCGAACGCGTCTGGGTCCCACCAACCGCGGTCCCGCGCCACTCGCAATAGACGAGGCACGACGGTCGCCCGAAGATCGGCGACCGTCGCGCGCGACCGCGCCTCGGCCGCCGCCTGCGTCGCGTCGAACGGCTCGCCCGCATTCGGGGCATCGTCGAATGCGCTCGGCAGCGGGGCTTGTCCGAACCGCGCGGCCTCGTCGGCCCAGCGATCCCGCCACGCGGCGGGCGTCGCGGACGGCACCTCGCGATGCGCACCCGCGAGCCACACGTGCGCCCAGGCCCGCGGCACGACCCGGTACGCGTCGTACCCGCCGCCACCCGTCGCGAGCCAGCGGCCGCCAGCGTACCGATGCGCGACCGCGTCCACGAGGCGCGCCGCCGCCCCCATCGCGGTCGTGGTCACCCGCAGGTGCGCGAGCGGGTCCCACGCGTGCGAATCCGCCCCGTGTTGGCTCACGACCACGTCCGGGCCGAAGGCCGCGGCAAGCTCCGGGACGAGGAGCCGCACGGCGTCCAGCCACGCCCCCTCCCCCGTCGACGGCTCCAGCGGCACGTTGACGACGGTCCCGGCCGCCGCGCCGGTCCCCGTGTCGTCGGCGGCGCCGGTCCCCGGGAACAGGTACCGCCCGGTCTCGTGGATCGAGAACGTCAGCACGCCAGGATCGTCCGCGTGGAGCGCCTCGACGCCATCCCCGTGATGCACGTCGAAGTCCAGGTAGAGGACCCGGAGCCCCTGCCGCCGCGCGAGCGCGATCGCCAGGGCCGGGTCGTCGTAGATGCAGAAGCCCGAGGCACGGTCTCGCATCGCGTGATGCAGCCCTCCGCCCGGGTGAAAGGCATGCTCGTGGTCGCCGGCCAGCACCGCCTCCATCGCCCGCAGGGATCCGCCCGCCACCGCGGCGGCGGCCTCGTGCATGCCCTCGAATGGTGGGTCATCGCCGTATTCGCCGATCCCGGCCAGCGGCTCGCCATATGGCGCCTGCGAGAACCGTCGCACGATCTCGATGTAGCGCGGGTCATGGCACCACGCCAGTTCGTCGTCCGACGCCGGTTCCGGAGCAAGCCCCGGCGAGGCTCCGACCGCCCGCAGCAGGTCGATCCCCGGCCCGAACCGGCGAGGTGTCAGCGGGTGCGCGGGCCCGAAGTCATAGGTGGTGGAGCGCGGGCCGAACACCAGCAGCATGCATGGCACGATACCGGGCATGGACCGGGTCTACACCACGCCGCTCCTCGACAAGCTCGGCATCCGGCCCGGCATGCGGGTCGCGTTGGTCGACATCGACGACGCGGACATCCGCCCGCTGATCGCCGCTCGGACGTCCGACGTGACCGACGGCTGGCCTGGACCCGACAGCGACGTCGTCCTGCTCGGCGCGGATTCGATGGCCGCCCTCGCTCCGCTCCCCGACCTGGCCAGGCGGATCCGGCCGAATGGCGCGATCTGGGTCGTCTCCCGCAAAGGCAAGGACGCCACCCTGCGCGACATCGAGGTCATCGGCGCCGCTCGAGCGTCGGGACTCGTGGACAACAAGGTCGCCTCGTTTTCCGCGACACACACGGCGCTCCGCCTGGTGATCCCGGTCGCGCGGCGCCAGGGCGCGACGCGCCGGGCGTGAGGATGGATCGCCGGGTCGGCCGGGAGGCCGTGCCCAGCGCGATGGCGCGCCGCACGGTGCGTCGAGGGGCTACTCGACGACGGTGATCGCGGCCTTCATCCCGCCGGGGAAGTGGCCCGGGACATGGCATCCGGCCATGCTCGCGCCGGGCGACGCGAAGGTGTAGACGAGTTCCTTGGTAGCCCCGGGCTTGACGGCGATGCCTGCAGGCTCGTCATGGGTCATCCCGCCCATCGCCGCCATCTCCGCCTCGTGGGCATCCTGGGCGGCCTGGTCTCCGAGGTAGAACTCGTGGTCGATCCCCCCAGCGTTCGTCACGACGAAGGTGATCGGGACCCCGGCCGGGACCGTCATGCTCGACGGCTGGATCTGGAGCGAGTCGGTGAGCGTGACCTCGATCCGGGTCAGCGGCTCGGCCGTCGAGGTCGGCGCCGCAGCGCCGGCGCACCCTACCAGGAGCAGTGCGCTGATCAGCAGGCTCGCGGCCGCTTTGGTGATCATGGATGTCCTCCGATACTCGGTGGGAGTATGGTACCTCGTCACGCTCACGCCCGTCGCAGGTGGGTCCCGCGCAGGAGCTGGGCGTTCGCGGCGACGACGATCGTCGACAGGCTCATCGCGATCGCGCCGACCGCCATCGGCAGGTCGAGGCCCCACGGCACCAGGAGCCCGGCCGCGACCGGGATGGCCAGGACGTTGTAGCCCGTCGCCCAGACGAGGTTCTGGACCATCTTCCCGTAGGCCGCTCGCGACAGGCGGATCGCGCCGACGACGTCGCGCGGGTCGGACCGGACGAGCACGATCCCCGCCGACTCGACGGCGACGTCGGTCCCCGCCCCGATGGCGATCCCGACATCGGCACTCGCGAGCGCCGGGGCGTCGTTCACGCCATCGCCGACGAACGCGACCTTCCGACCGCCGGCCTGGAACGTCGCGACGGCCGCGGCCTTGTCGGCAGGGAGGACCTGTGCGGCCACCTCGTCGATGCCGAGCCGGCGGGCGACCGAATCGGCCACGGCCTGGCTGTCGCCGGTGATCATCGCCACGCGGACCCCCAGACGATGGAGCTCCGAGATCGCGGCCGCCGACTCCGGTCGGACTTCGTCCTCGATGGCGAGGGCCACGGCGACGCGGCCGTCGATGGCGCCGTAGAGGACCGTGCGACCCTCGCTCGCCCATCCGTGGGCGGCGGTCCGCAGATCGGCCGGAACGTCGAGGGAATCGGCCGCGAGCAACCGCGGGCCACCGACCGCCACCTCGGTCCCCGCGACGCGGACGCGAACGCCGACGCCGGGTTCGGCGCGGAAGCCCGTCCCGCGCTTCGGCTCGAGACCACGCGCCTGGATCCCGTCGACGATGGCGCGCGCCAGCGGATGCTCGGAATCGGCCTCCGCGGCAGCGACGCTGGCCAGGACCTCCCCTTCGTCGAAGCCATCGGCCAGACGGAGTTCGGCGAGGATCGGGCGGCCCATCGTCAAGGTGCCCGTCTTGTCGAAGATGACGGTGTCGATCTCGCGTGCCCGCTCCAGGGCGAGCCGGTCCTTGACCAGCAGGCCGTTCCGGGCGCCCAGCGACGTGCTGATCGCGATGACCAGCGGGATCGCGAGACCGAGGGCATGCGGGCACGCGATGACCAGGACCGTCGCGGTCCGGACCAGGGCCCCCTCCGGATCGCCGAGCGCCCACCACACGACGAGGGTCAGGATCCCGGCTCCGAGCGCGACGTAGAACAGGATGGCGGCGGCGCGATCGGCGAGCGCCTGCGCCCGCGAGCCCGATGCCTGCGCGGCAGCCACGAGGCGCATGATCCCCGACAGCGCCGTGTCCTCGCCCAGGGCCGCCACGCGGACACGCAGGCTCCCACCCGCCGCGACCGATCCGGCGATGACCTCGTCGCCGGGCGACTTCATGACCGCTCGCGACTCGCCGGTGATGATCGATTCATCGACGTCGGCGGACCCCTCGACCACGACGCCGTCGACCGGGACGCGGGCACCCGGTCGGATGAGGACGATGTCGTCGAGTCGCAGCCGGGCCAGGGGGACGGCCTCGACCTGGTCGCCGTCGATGCGGTCGGCGGTGTCCGGAAGCAGCTCCGCGAGGGCGGCGAGCGCCCCACGCGCCTGGGCGATCGAGCGCATCTCAAGCCAATGGCCGAGGAGCATGATCGTGATGAGCGTCGCGAGTTCCCACCAGATCTCGATGTCGAAGAGCCGGAACGTGCCCGCCCACGACGTCACGAACGCGACGACGATGGCCAGGGAGATGAGGGTCATCATCCCGGGCTGTCGGTCGCGGAGTTCCCCGGCGGCCCCTCGGAGGAACACGAGACCGCCGTAGGCGAAGACGACGGTGCCGAGGATGGCCGGGATCAGGGTCGAACCCGGGAACATCGGGGCCATGTAGCCGAGCCAGTCCTGCGGATCGTGGCTCCAGATCACCACCGGTAGCGTCAGCAGGAGGCTCAGCCAGAACTTGTCGCGGAACATCGCGACCGAGTGCCCGGCGTGCTTGTCGTGGCTGGCTCCGTGCGCGCCATGGCCCGCTCCGTGCCCTTCGTGGCCCGCGGCGACGACAGGTCCGTCGTGGCCGGTCGCGGGGGCATGACCGTGATGGTCCGTCGTGGCGGCGGGGGCGTGGGCGTGGTGGTCCATGGGGCTGATCCCTTCGTTGGCTGGATACTCCCCCCCAGTATCCGCGAGTTGTCAAGACCCCGGCAGGCTGGAGTCCCGAGTGGGCGTACCCTGTCCGGCATGAAGGCACCGATGGCGGTCGAGCGATTCGCCATGATCGGCGTCAGCGACGACGATCCTCCGGACGTCCGCACGCAGAAGATCACGCTGACGCTCGCGGCGTCGACCGTGACGGGCCTAGCCATCGTCTGGGTGGGGACATACCTCGCCCTCGGACTGCCCCTCTCGGCGGCGATCCCGTTCGGATACCAGGTCGCGTCGATCGCGAGTCTCGCCGCCTTCGCGAGGACGAAGGGCTACCGATTCTTCCGTGTCAGCCAGATCGTCCTGATGATGGTCCTGCCGTTCCTCCTCCAATGGAGTCTGGGCGGCTATGTCGCGTCGAGCGTCGTCAGTCTCTGGTCACTCGTGGCCGTCTTCGGCGCCCTCTTCTTCTACAGTCCGAGAGAGGCGATGCCGTGGTTCGGCGCCTTCGTCGGCCTGACGATCGTGTCTGGCCTGATCGACCCGGGCCTCGCCGCGAACCCCGCCCCCATCCCGCCGATCGTGCAAGTCGGGTTCTTCGTCTTGAACGTGCTCGGCGTTGCCGTCACGGCCTACCTCCTGCTGCAGTACGCCATTCGCTCGCGTGACGCCGCGTACGCGGTATCCGACGGGCTGCTTCTGAACGTCCTGCCCCAGTCGATCGCCGACCGCCTGAAGACGAACTCGGGCGTGATCGCCGACCGCCACGACGACATCACCGTGCTGTTCGCGGACGTGGCGAACTTCACGACGTTCGCCGAGCGCACGACCCCCGAGGAGGTCGTGGGTCTCCTCGATGACCTGTTCAGTCGATTCGACGATCAGACGACAGCGCGGGGCCTGGAGAAGATCAAGACCATCGGCGATGCCTACATGGTCGCCGGTGGCCTGCCTGATCCTCGCGACGACCATGCCGAGGCCGTCGCCGGACTCGCGCTCGACATGCAGAGCGTCGTGTCGCGGTTGTCGGCCGAGCGGGGCGTCGACCTGTCGGTCAGGATCGGGATCGACACGGGACCGGTCGTCGCCGGGATCATCGGCCGACGGAAGTTCAGTTACGACCTGTGGGGCGACACGGTCAATACCGCCGCGAGGATGGAGTCCCATGGGGTCGCCGGCCGCATCCAGGTCACGGAGGCGACCTTCCTCCGCCTGCGTGACCGATTCGAGTTCGAGAGCCGTGGGCAGATCGATGTCAAAGGCAAGGGGTTGATGACGACCTACTTCCTCGTGCGCACGCGACCCGCCCATTGACACCGGCGCGGTACCATCCGCAGATGCCCGACCTGCTCGTCATCCTGCTCATCATCCTGGTGCTCGTGGTCATGTGGCGCGGACCCAAGACCCTCCCCAAGCTCGGGGAAGCCCTGGGCCGCGGTGTCCGCGAGGCCAAGGTGGAGGCGTCCAAGGCCCAGGCCGAGATCCAGGCGCGCGCCAGCGACGCCTCCGACGACACGGATCGACCCGCCTGACCCCCGACGAACTGGCGGCGCTCACCCACCGCCCCGGCCCCGGCCCGCACCTCGCGACCATCGAGGTGGACGGTCGCCCCACCCAGACGCTCGCCGACCTGCCGCCCCGCCGCGATGGGCTCCTGTTCATCGGCCTCAATCCCTCGCCGGTCAGCGTCGAGGCCGGGCACTACCATCAGGGCCGGCTTGGCCGGACGTTCTGGCGCCGCCTGATGCTCGCGGGGATCCTGCCACCCGGGACGGCGATCGAGACCGCGGACGACGCCCTCGTCGCGGCCGGTCACGGCATCACGGACCTCATCAAGGCCCCGACCGCGCGCGACGACGCCACCGATGCCGTGCTGCGCGCCGGCGTCGGACCGCTGTGGCAGAAGATCGCCCTGTGGCGACCGGCGGCCATCGTCTTCATCTACAAGCGGGCCGCCGAGATCTGTGCCGGTCGGGACCTCGACGAGCCGTGGGGCCAGCTCAAGGACGTCGCGATGGCCGGACGGCCGTGCTTCCTGATGCCGGGGCCGTATGCGACCACCGAGCAGGTGGACGAAGGGCTGAACCTGTTGCGGAACCTCGCCTCGTCACTGCCGGTGGATCGAGCCTAGGCCGCGTCGTCCTCGATCGCCGGCAGGCCGAGCGCGAACCCGCCGAGGAGGAGCAGGAACCCCGCCGCCCGGACGGCCACCGAGCCGGTCGCGAGCGTGATCGTCCAGTCAGCCTGGACGTCCGGGCTCAGGATCAGCCAGCCCACGACGCTCGCGATCGAACTCATGAGATATCCCACCACGATCGTGAGGCCACCCGTGGCCGCGAGGGCCCATGCGTTCGGCGGTCCCTCGCCATTGACCGATCCCGTCGCGGCGACGGTGGCCATGTACGCCCAGGCGACCACGACGAGGACCGCGGCGCCGATGACGCCGACCAGGACGATGGCGTCCACCGGACCGACCCCCGGCAGCCCGCCGCGGACGATCGCCAGCGCATAGGCCGCGAAGCCGAGGGCCGCCGCCAGCACGCCGACGATCCAGATCGGCGTCGTGGCCCACGGGCTCGACACCCACGACCGATCGACGCGGCCGGCGATGAGACCGCGCGCGAGGACGGTGACGGCGACGACGGTCAGGATGCCGTCCAACGCGCTGAACGCCAGGCTGGGGGCATCGATGGCGGCGTCCGCCGCGATGTCTCGGGCCGGAAGCAGCGAGCGGACCACCGGCGCCACCAGGTCGACCCCCTCGACCACGACCAGGAGGGCGGCCGCGATCGCCAGGAGCCGGTCGGTCGACCACGCCCTGGGATGGCGAACGATGATGGCCGCCCCGAACAGGCATGACACGACGCTCGGTGTCGTCAGCACGGCGAACTGGAACAGATCCGGACCGACGTCGGACAGCTGGATCCGTGCGGCCGTCACACGGCCGAAGGCCACCAGGACCGCGGCCGCGACGAACAGCCAGGCCGCCCACGAGAACATGCCGGCCAGTCGCGTGAGACGGTCCGGGAGATGCGGCGGCCGCGCCCCCGCGAACGGAGGCGGCGCGTCGGCGCGATCGTCTGGGTCGGTCACTCGACCATCGTCGCCGGTGGTCCGAGCGGACGTCAATCGCGGGCTGGGTGACCGCCGAGGCGGATCGCGTCGGGAGCTGTGGCCGCGATCCTGGCCAGCGACGCTGCCCAGGCCAGGGCGTCCGATGGCCCGGGCACGGATCGCGCTCCCCGCGTCCCATCGAGGTCGCCGGTCAATACGGACGCTCGATCGGCCACGACATACGCGACGTGATCGGACCGCGGACCGGGCGTATGGATGGCCCGGATCGGGACGTCACCGGCGCCGAGCGTCTCGCCATCGGCCAGCTCGAGGACGTCGAACGGGAGCGCTCGACCGGCGCCAGGACCCGCGAGGATCGGGACCCCCAGGATCTCCGCCAGCGTCTCGGCGCCGCCGTGATGATCGGGATCCGCGTGCGTCAAGGCGATGGCCACGATCGATCCATCACGCGTCGAGGCCTCCGCTAACGCACGTTCGAGCGCGGGTCCGACCGGATCACCGGGGTCGACGAGCACGAACGACCGGCGACCGACGAGGTAGGCGTTGACCGGCTGGCCGGCGACGCCGCCACCGGCCGGCATCTCGATGCGGATCACATCGGACGCCGGCGAGTCGACCAGGACCGGGCCGAGTGTCCCGGCGGTCATCCGATCCTGCACGTCATCAAGACCAGCGACATGTTCGAGCTGCTGGAGCGTCGCGCTCGTCGGGACCCAGAACGCCATCAGGCCATCAGCCATCGCGGTCAGCGCGTCCGTCGGGCGGATCCAGACCTGATCGACGACCTCGTCGCCTTCGATCGTGGCGACCTCGCCATCGGGCAGGGCGGCCGCGAAGAAGCGCGTGTCGAACCGGCGCGGAAGGACCGGCGGGGTCACCCAGCGACCGATGGATGCCAGCCGATCGGTCCGAAGCGTCAGGTCCAGGTCCTCGGCGAGCGCCACGAATCCCACCTCGCCGCCGACGAGCGCCGCGCGTGCGCGGGCCAGATCCCGGCGGGTCGAGCGCGACCCGGGCGGCAGGTCCGCCAGCAGGACCCCGGCCTCTTCGAACGCCTCGCGGATGACGGCGATGCAGGCGGCGATGGCGGGTTCCGGCGCGAGGTCCCCGCCGATCGCGATCCCGGCATCGGCCGGCGCCAGGACGGATCGCGCGATGAGTCGCGGGTCCGCGTCGGCGTCATCCACCCGGCCGCCGGGAAAGACGTGGACGTCCGGGGCGAATGCCATCGTCGAAGGTCGTCGGCCAAGGAGGACCTCCGGGCCGTGCGATGACGGCCGGATCAGGACGACCGTCGCCGCCGGCCGCGGCTCGACGGCCACGCCCGGACCGGGCCAGGTCACAGGCTCACGCGGTGGGCATGCGGAATTCGACGTGGCCGCAACTGGGGCAGCGGAACGCATTGAGCTTGAGGAGCTGTTCGTTGAGATCCGCCCACCCGCCGAAGAGCACGCTCCAGCCGCCGCTGTGGCCGCCCATGCGGAGATCGATGATGCCTTCGGCGATGATCAGCGACCCGCAGCGCAGGCAGTCCATCGCCTGGCCTCGCTCGTCGTCCGTCGCGGCACGGACCGGGACGTCATCGCTCATTCGTCACCTCCTGCAACTGGGTGCGCAGCGCCTCCGGGTCCGTGACGGGGAGCCGGCACACGAACCCGCGACAAACATACGCGGTGGGCCGTCCGTCGACCGCGATCCGCTCTGCGAGCAACGGGACCACGGACGAGACCGCGTCCGCCCTGAGCGCCACGACCTGATGCGGCTGGAACCCGGACCGGACCTCGCCAAGCAGCGCTTGCGTCGCCCGCTCGGTCGGATCACCCACGATCGCGACTTCGGCGACCGCCGCGAGTGCCAGATCGGCCGCGGTCAGCCACTGGGCGAAACCGGTCGGGTAGCGAGCCAGGAGGTCGGTCACGGTCCGGAGCGCGCGCTCGGCGGCATCCCTGTAGCCGCCGTCACCAGTGAGCGCCGCAAGGCGGAGCAGGACCAGCGTCGTCGTCGCGTTCCCGGAGGGGACCGCGTTGTCCTGGACGTCCTTGGGCCGCGCGACGAGCCGCTCGTGATCATCGGCGGTGTCGAAGAACCCACCCGCCGGGTCGGTGAACCGCGCGAGGACCCGATCCATCAGGGTGCGCGACATCGTGAACCATCGCTCGTCGAACGTCGTCTCGTACAGGGTCAGCAGACCCTCGGCGAGGTTGGCGTAGTCCTCGAGCACGCCCTGACCCACGGCCCGGCCGTCCTTCCAGGATCGGCGCAGGGACCCATCCGCGCTGAGGAGGCCGCCGGTGATCGTTTCGGCGGCGCGCACCGCCGCTGCCGTGTACCGGTCCTCACCCAGCAGCCGGCCGGCCTCGGCGAACGCCGCGATCGCGAGTCCATTCC
The DNA here is from genome assembly GCA_964393345.1 of uncultured Anaerolineaceae bacterium. Taxonomy (GTDB): domain Bacteria; phylum Chloroflexota; class Limnocylindria; order Limnocylindrales; family CSP1-4; genus SPCO01. Next base: position 26,101 of record CAYMTJ010000035.1, read on the forward strand.
AGGCGGCGAGGGCCTTGTCGTCGCGCGCTGGTTGCGGTCGCTCGGACCGGGCCAGCAGCAGCCGCGCGCGACCCCAGGCGAGCCGGGCTTCGAGGTCCGCATCCGCGCGCGCCGGCGGCGTGTGCACGTCGGGCCAGACGCGCGACAGGATGTTGGTGCCATCCCAGTTCCCGGCCTCGGTCACGCCGTAGGCGCGCATGAAGGGCTCCGCGTCATCGCCGAGGACCCCGCGGATCTGCGTCGCCGTCCAGGTGAACGTGGCCCCCTCGACGCCTCCGGTGTCCGCGTCCTGGCTCGCGGCGAACGCGCCATCGTCGGTCAACAGCTCACGGAGGAGGTAGTCGAGCACGCCCTCGGCGACGGCGCGGTAGCGCGTCTCGCCCATGAGCGCCCAGGCATGGAGGTAGACCCGCGCGAGTTGCGCGTTGTCGTACAGCATCTGTTCGAAGTGCGGCACGAGCCAGACCGCGTCCGTCGCGTAGCGGTGGAACCCGCCACCGAGCTGGTCTCGGATGCCGCCGTCGGCCATCTTGTCGAGGGTGAAGCGGACCATCGCGTTGGCCACCTTGTCGGCGGGCGTGAGGTGGCGCAGGAGGTAGTCGAGCGTCATCGGCTGCGGGAACTTCGGTGCGCCGCCCCAGCTGCCGTTTCGCGTGTCGAACGCCTTCATGAGCGCATGGTCGACCGCGTCCAACGTCGCCATCGACGGCGCGTCGCCGGCCGAGGCGATCCGCTGCTGTTCGACGAGCGTCCCGACGAGCCTGGCGCCAGCCTCCTCGAGTTGGCCGCGTTGGACGCGCCACGCGGTCGCGACGCCGTCGAGCACCTGGCGGAACGACGGCATCCCGTGCCGGGGCGAGTCCGGGAAGTAGGTACCGCCGTAGAAGGGCTTGCCGTCGGGGGTGAGGAAGACCGACATCGGCCAGCCGCCGCTGCCGGTCATCGCCTGGACGGCGCCCATGTAGAGCTGGTCGAGATCCGGACGCTCCTCGCGGTCCACCTTGATCGCCACGAACCCGTCATTGAGGACGCGCGCGGTCGTCGGATCCTCGAACGACTCACGTTCCATGACGTGGCACCAGTGGCACGCGGCGTACCCGATGGACAGGAAGATCGGGCGGTCCAGGAGCTTCGCGCGAGCGAGCGCGTCCGGCCCCCACGGGAACCAGTCCACGGGGTTGTTCGCATGCTGCAGCAGGTAGGGACTGGTCTCCCCGGCGAGGCGGTTCGGCATCAGGTCCGATGGTACGGCGGGGCGGTCGTTGCGGTCGGGATAAGTGGCAGCTACGCGGCGATGGCTACGGTCGCGGCATGCGACGGATCCGTCAGACGCCATCGGGATGGCTCGCCGCGGGCGTCCTCGCCCTGGTGTGGTCCAGCTCGCCGGCCGGAGCGGCAGGGGTCGCGGCAGCCGAGCCTGGACCGGGGCCGAAGGTCGTCCTGATCGTGGGACCGGCCGGAGCGGCGACCGAGCGGTACCGCGATGAGGCCCGGGCCGCCGCGGACGTCGCGCGACGGTTCACCAGCGACGTCATCGAGGTCTACTCGCCGGGTGCGACGTGGCCGGTAGTGCGTGACGCGCTCAGGGACGCGAACCTCGTCGTCTACCTCGGGCACGGCAACGGCTGGCCCAGCCGCTATCGAGACGCCCCATACCCGAAGACGCAGAACGGGTTCGGGCTCGATCCGCGCCAGGGCGGCGGCGACGGCACGCATCAGTACTTCGGGGAGGCGCGCATCGCCGCCGACGTCCGGCTCGCCGATCACGCCGTCGTCCTGCTCCATCACCTCTGCTACGCGAGCGGCCTGTCGGAGCCCGGGCTGCCGGAGGGCTCGCTCGACGAGGCGAAGCAGCGCGTCGACAACTACGCGGCCGGGTTCATCGCCGCCGGCGCCGACGCCGTCATCGCCGAGGCCTACGCGAGTCCGTCGGGATATGTCGCGGCCATCCTGGGCGGGCGGCGCACGATCGACGCGATCTGGCGCGCATCACCCACGGCGAACGGCCACGCGTTCGCGTTCGACAGCGTGCGCAGCCCTGGGTTCGTGGCCCGGCTTGATCCCGCGCGGGTCGACACCGGGTTCGAGCGGTCCATCGTCCTGCGACGCGGGCTCGTCCCGTCCGCGGTGCGTGCCAGGCCTCGGGCGACGGGGTCGGGCGGGTACATCGCCGATCCGACGCTGCCCAGTCTCGTCCAGACGGGGATCCGGCTCGACGTGCCGACGTTGGCCGGGGCCCTCTCGGCGGGCGGGAGCACCCGGCTGCGCATCCCGTTCTCGATCGACGAACGCGGACGGTTGCCAAGGGCGATGCAGGTCAGCGTTCGGTGGCAGCCGCTCGACCCGGAGCCGACGGCTGCGGTCACCGTCGGCGCGCTGGTCGTGCCGGAGGCACCGGGCAACGTCGTCGATCCTGTGCCGCTCGCCATCGGGCCGCGGCACCTGGCAGCGACCGTGGGCGTGCCGCGCATGCCGGGTCGATACCGCTTGACCATCACGCTGCACGACGACATCGGGCAGGCGTTCGACGCCATCAGCCAGGCCTTGCTGCCGACCGTGCTCGTTCGAGTGACGAGGGACGTCGACGGCACGATCGCCGCCCCAGCCGGCGTGACGGTGGCGTCCGGAGATGCGATGTCCCTCTCGATCAGCGCCACGAATCTCGGGGCCCTGCCCTGGGGCCGCGAACCGGTCGCTGCGCCGCGCGGTCGGCCGGTGACCGACGGCGTGGCCGCGACGCTGCTCGGTCGCTGGGTCCCGCTCGGGTCGACCGATGCCGACTCGCTCCCGGCGGATCTGGCGCTGGAGCTGCCGCCGGGCCTCCCGCCGATCACCTCGACGACGCTCGCGCCCGTGGTCCCGGCCCCCCACGAACCGGGCGACTACCTGCTGGTGCTCGATGTCCACCTCCCGGGTCACGGGTCGCTGGCGGCGCTGGGCATGCCACCGACGTTCGTCCGCGTGACGGTCGTTCCGGAGTTGGAGCCGTTGCCGATCGACGCTGACGC
>CAYMTJ010000036.1:0-8959 GCA_964393345.1 uncultured Anaerolineaceae bacterium
GCGGCCGATTCCGCGGCCAGCCGGTCCGCGAACGCCTCCCAGCCCTGCGGCTCCTGCTGCTCCCCTGCCCTGGTGCGTGGTGACGCGGTCCTGGACTCGATCTCGCGATCGCCCAGGACCACCATGTACGGCACCTTCTGCTCCTGCGCCGAACGGATCTTGTACTGCATCCGGTTCGACGAGTCGTCGACCTCGACGCGCAGGCCCCGCGCCCGCATGACCCCGGCGAGCTCCGCGGCGGCCTCGAGGTGCCGGTCCGCGATGGGGATCACCACCGCCTGGGTCGGCGCGAGCCAGAGGGGGAACGCGCCAGCGAAGTGCTCGACGAGGATCGCGATGAAGCGTTCGAGCGAGCCGTAGATCGCGCGGTGGATGGCCATGGGCCGCTGCGGCTGGCCGGTCTCGTCGATGTAGGTGAGGTCGAACCGCTCCGGGAGCATGACGAGGTCCACCTGGATCGTGGCCATCTGCCATTCGCGACCGAGCGCGTCATCGATGTAGATGTCGATCTTGGGCGCGTAGAACGTCCCGTCCTTGGGCTTCAGCTCATAGCTGATGTCGGCGGCGGCGAACGCCTCGCGGATGAGCTGCTCCGCTCGATCCCACAGCGCCGGGTCGCCGAGGGCCTTGTCCGGCTTGGTCGCGAACGCGAAGCGCGGCTCGAGCCCGAACCAGCCGTACGCCTCGCGAACCTCACCGAGGAGCGCTTCGATCTCGTCGGTGAGCTGATCGGGTCGGACGTACAGGTGGGCGTCGTCCTGGATGAACTGGCGGACGCGCGTCAGGCCGCTGAGCGACCCTGACCGCTCGTTACGGTGGAGACGGCCGAACTCCGAGAAGCGCAGCGGCAGATCGCGATAGGACCGCAGATGCGATCGGTAGATGAAGGTCGATTCCGGGCAGTTCATCGGTTTGAGGCTGAAGAGCTGCTTCTCCGCCTCGACGATGAACATGTTCTCCGCGTACAGGTCCCAATGCCCTGACTGGCGCCAAAGCCGCTCGCTCACCAGGATCGGCGTCGACACCTCCTGGTAGCCGCGTCGTTCCTGGAGCTCGCGCATCGCCGATTCGAGGGTGCGCCAGATGCGCTGGCCCTTCGGGTGCCAGAACGCGGAGCCGGGCGACACGTCGTGGAAGGAGAACAGGTCCAGCTGGACGCCGAGCCGGCGGTGGTCGCGCTTCTTCGCCTCGGCTCGCCGCCAGACGAACGCGTCGAGGTCCTCCTGCGACGCCCAGGCCGTGCCGTAGACGCGCTGGAGCATGGGGCGGGTCTCGTCGCCGCGCCAGTAGGCGCCGGCCGTGCCGAGCAGCTTGAACGGCCCGATCAGGCCGGTCCGCTCGACGTGCGGGCCGCGGCACAGGTCGATGAACGGCCCCTGCTGGTAGAAGGTCGTCGGCGGCATCGGGGTGCCGTCACGCTCGGACGCGGCCACGAGATCGTCGACGATCTCCACCTTGAACGGCTGGTCGAGGGAGACGAGGGCGGCCCGGGCGTCGACCGGTGACCGCTCGCTGAAGACGAACGGGTGATCTGCGGCGATGCTCTCGCGCATCCGCGCCTCGATCGTCGTCAGGTCATCGGGGGTCAAGGGCCGGGGCAGCAGGAAGTCGTAATAGAAGCCGTCGGCGATGACCGGGCCGATGCCGAGCTTGGTACCCGGGAACAGGTCCAGCACGGCCTCGGCCAGGACGTGCGCCGCGGAATGGCGCATCGGCCCGAGTTCGCCAGTCGCCCCGTGCTCGAACAGCTCCGCCGCCGAGCCGCGCTCGGGGGCGTCGAAGCCTTCAGCCTCGATCGCCATCTCGACCTCGTCGCGCGCGGCCGGTGCCTGCTGGTCGCTCATGGTGTTCGTCTCCTGAGAATCACAAACCCCTCGTCCATCGACAGGACGAGAGGTTCGACTCCCGCGGTCCCACCCGCCTTCGCGACCGCTCGGCCGCGCACTCGAGGTCGCGATATCGGGCGACGACCGGGCCGGTTCACCGGCCGCTCACGGGTGGTGCCGCTCCTCGTCGATCGCCAGGCTTGCAGCCGAGGCCCGGCTCTCTGGGGATCGCTGGATGGAGGGTTCGTCCCGCTCGATGCATCTATGGCGGATGTGGTGGGCGACACTGGACTCGAACCAGTGACCTCTTGCATGTCAAGCAAGTGCTCTAACCAGCTGAGCTAGCCGCCCGAACGTCGCCGGTCCCCCGGGAGCGAAGCCTCCGTCCCGTTGGCTCGCAGGGTGTTCCACGTCCTGCGCCGGAGCGGCGGCCACGGATCCGAGGAGCCAGCGGCGGCCCGCATCATACCCCGAGGCCGTCCGGACGGACAACGAGGCGGCTTCGGATGCCCCGTCGGACGCCCGCGTCGGACGCCGCCGTCCCCGATGATGGGTCCATGCGGGACTACGAGTTGCTCGACGTCGGCGGCGGCGCGCGCCTGGAACGGTTCGGCGACCGGATCGTCGACCGACCGGCGCCCGGGGCGCTGGCGGCTCGCGGCGATCATCCGGGCTGGCGGTCCCCTGACCTGCGGTTCGATCGTGAACGGGGATGGACGGGTCCGCGTCGAGTCGACGGTCCGTGGCCGGTCCAGCTCGAGGGGTTCCTCCTCGAACTGCGGGCGACCGACGCCGGACAGGTCGGGCTCTATCCGGAGCATCTGGCGATGCAGCCGTGGCTCCTGTCCCAGAGCGCGACGAACGTGCTCAACCTGTTCGCCTACACCGGAGCCGCGACCCTGGCCCTGGCCGCCGCGGGCAGGGCCGTGACCCATCTCGACGCCGCTCGACCGTCGGTCGCGTGGGCACGTCACAACGCCGACCTGTCCAGCCTCAAGGATCGGCCCGTCCGCTGGATCGTGGACGATGCGGCGGCATTCGTGGCGCGCGAGGCCCGTCGCGGCCATCGGTATGGCGGACTGATCGTCGACCCGCCGTCCTACGGCCACGGCGCTGGCGGACGCCCATGGCGGCTGGAGAGCGATCTGGACCCGTTGCTCGCGGCATGCCGGACCGTCCTTGCGCCCGAGGGCTTCGCGCTCGTGACCGCGCACACGCCCGGGTTCGATGAGGCTCGACTCGCGGCCGCGATCTCGCGCGGTCTGCGCCGACCGGCCGACCGGATCGACACCGGCTCGATGGGTATCGCGACCGCCGACGGGCGGCGCCTGGACCTCGGCTCGTTCGCGCGGATCGCGAGCGGCGCATGATGATCGCCATGCCCCCCGAGCGCGATCGATGCTGACGAGCCGGACGAACCCGCGGATCGTGGCGGTCGCCGGGTTGCGACAACGTCGCGAGCGAGATCGGCACGGGCTGTCGATCGTGGACGGGGCTCGCGAGGTCCGCCGGGCCGTCGAGTCGGGGGCCGCGGTCGTGGAGGCCTTCATCGGCGAATCGCTGCTCGCGGGACCGGAGGCCAGGAGAGCCCTCGACACGTTGCGCGCGAGCGGCGTCCCGATCACGTCCGTGAGCGAACCCGTCTACGCCAAGCTTGCCTTCGGTGAACGGGCCGACGGCGTGCTCGCGGTCGTGCGCATCCCGGACCTCCGCCTCACGGCGCTGTCGCTGCCACCCGAACCCCTCGTGGTGGTGATCGAAGGCGTCGAGAAACCCGGCAACGTCGGCGCGGTGCTGCGTTCCGTGGACGGTGCCGGGGCCGACGCGCTCATCGCCGCGTCGCCGCGAACGGACCTGTACAACCCCAACGCGATCCGGGCGAGCGCGGGGGCCATCTTCCAGGTACCGCTCGGCACGGCCGACTCGCCGGCGGTCCTCGCCTGGGCCCGCGAGCACGGCCTGCGGATCGTCACCACGCGCGTCGAGGCGGAACGCGTCTATACCGAGGCCGATCTCCGCGGGCCGGTGGCCATCGTCCTCGGGGCGGAGACAGAGGGCCTCACCGACACGTGGCGTGGGGACGACATCGAGGCGGTGCGGATCCCGATGCGGGGCATCGCCGACAGCCTGAACGTCTCGGTCAGCGCGGCCGTGCTCCTGTACGAGGCCCGGCGACAGCGGGACGCCGCCGCGGGTCGATGACGGAGCGGGTTCCCGGCCTGCGTGACCGGGCGCTACCGCTCGAAGACGACCACCCCGTCCATCAGCACCATCGTCGGGCGGGTCTCGGACAGCGGTCCGCCGGGCGTGACGGGTTCCTCGATCGACGCTGACGGGATGATCGCGATGTCCGCCCGATGACCCGGGATCAGCCGCCCGCGATCCAGCTCGCCGGCGCACACGGCCGGATCGATGCAGGCCGCTCGCAGGGCCCGGTCGAGGCTCAGGGCTTCTCCGGGCCCGAATGCCGGCGTCCCGACCGGCCAGGCCGGGTCCTCGCGCGTGACGGCGAGGGCGATCCCCGGCCACGGGTCGAACGGTTCGACCGGCGCGTCGGTCCCGAAGGCCAGCACCGCCCCGGTCGACGCCAGCGACGCCCAGGCATACCCGCGCGACTCCGCCCGGTCGCCCCACAGGAGGCGGGCCTTCGCCGCGTCCGACCCGAGGTGGACCGGCTGCACGCTGGCCGCGATGCCTTCGGTCGCGAAGCGCGCCCGGTCGTCCGGGTGGACCATCTGCGCGTGCTCGACGCGCGGCAGGAGCGCAAGATCCGGTCGGTTCGCGGTCAGCACGTCGAGCGCGGCGCGCACCGCCGCATCCCCGATCGCGTGGATCTGGCTCGCGATCCCCGCCGCGGCCGCTCGTCCGACCGACCGATGCAGCGCGTCCGGCGGGGTCATCCAGACGCCGCGCCGGCGATCCGGCGGGAGTGGCTGGTCCGCCTCCGGCTCGATGTCCTCGAGCAGTCCGGCGGTCCGTGACCCCAGCGACCCATCGGCAAAGCACTTCTGCCAGCCGATCCGGGCTCGCCCCGCCGGATCCGAGCCGAGGATCATGCCGCTGCGCAACCCGCCGGCGATCGCGGTGTCCAGGGCGTCGTCGCGGAACGAGGCGTGGACGCGGAGGGGCAGGTCGCCCGCGTCGGCCAGGTGGGCATAGGCGGGAAACGCATACGTCAGGTCCGGATCGGGCGCGACACCGCCCGGGTCGTGGCAGGCGACGACACCGAGCGAGACCAGCTCGCGACCCACGTCCGCGATCGCGAGCGCGAGCGCGACCGGGTCCATCGGCGGGACGTGCACGGTCACGAGCCGGCTGGCCGACTCGTACAGCACGCCGTCGGGACGTCCATCGGCGGACCGGCGGATGACGCCGCCCGGTGGGTCGGGCGTGACGTCGGCGATGCCGGACGCCCGGAGCGCGGCATGGCTGGTGAGCAGCGCGTGGTGATCGTGCGCCCACACCGCCACTCGCCGGCCCGGCGCGGCCCGCTCGATGTCCTCGGCGGTCGGCCATCGTCCCCAGCGATCCGCGTCCCAGCCATGGCCTTCGATCCAGGTGTCGGGGTTCGACGCACGCGCGTGTGCCGCTCCGATCATCGCCATGCCATCGGCGACGGTCGCGGCGGTCGTCAGGTCGACCTGGTGGCGGGCCATCGCCGTCTGGACGAGGTGGAGGTGCGCGTCGGTCAGCCCGGGGATCGCGACCTCGTCATCCGCGAGCGCGATGCGCTGGGTGAACGGGTCCGCCCGCGTCTCGAGGTCCACCTCCGACCCGGCGAACGCGATCCGTCCGTCGCGGATCCCGACGGCTTCGACCCACCCGAACCCCGCCGGGCCGGCCAGCGTGGCGATCTGACCCGTGATGAGCAAATCGAGCGGCATCGATCAGGCCGGCTCGATCGGCGGGTGCCTGTCCTCGGCGTCGTCGTCGTCGGGCTCGTCGGGCTCGTCGTCCACGTCAGCCTCGTCATCGTCGTCGGGCTCGTCGGGCTCGTCGTCGGACTCGGTGTCAGCAGAATCTTCCGCGTCGGGCGCGACCGCCACACGGACCGTCGGGTCGGCATGACGGTCCTCATGCCAGGTGTCGCGATCCGCGCCAAGGGCCGCGGCGATCGGATCCATCGTGTGCGGATCCGCCGAGACATGCGCATCAGCCGGCAGGAGCGGCCCGCGCAGGAAGATCGAGGCGATGCCCGCGAGGAACACCGCAACCGCGACCGAGATGAGGACGGTCGTCGTCCCGATGAGGTCCGAGATCGGCCCGACGATGATGATCGGGACGAAGCTGGCGACCGACACGAGCATGTTGAGCACGCCGAACACCCGCCCGCGGACGTCGGGTGGCAGATCCTCCTGGAGCTGGGTCTGGGACGGGATGGCGACCAGCCCGTAGGCGATGCCGGCCAGCAGGGCGATCACGACGACGACGGCGAGGAGCGACGTGATGCCGGACAAGTCGACCCCACCCGGCGCGTCCGCCCCCTGGAGCAGCCGGCTGATCGGCCCGGCGATCGACAGCAGGGCCAGGAGCAGCCCGAGCGCGACCAGGGCGCCCTCGATGACGCGGCGCCGGGGCAGATATCGGCCATACGCGTTGAGCAACAGGATGCCCGTCACGATCCCGAACCCGAGCGGCAACACCACCACCGCGAAGTCCTTCGCGGCCAGCCCGAGCGTCTCGCGCGCGAAGTCGGGGCCGAGCACGCCGAGGACGCCCACCAGCGAGGCGGTGATCCCCAGGTAGAGCAGCGACCAGCCGATCGTCCGATGCCCTCGGATGAACCCCAGCCCCTCGCGCAGTTGGGCGACCGTCGAGCCGACGGCGCGTTCGGCCACGTCGAACCCGAGGCGGGACGAATCCGAGGTCCGGGCCGGCGGCGGCGACGACGGCAGCGCGAAGCAGAACGCAGCCGCGACGAAGTACAGGACGGCGACGACGAGGATGACGCCCTCCGGCGACGCGATGTTGACGACGAGCGGGCCGAGCAGGGCGAAACCGAGCGCGAAGGCCGCGTTCAGGGTCAGCGTGAAGATCCCGTTCGCGGTCTGGAGGTGCCGGCGCTGCACCACGGACGGGATCATCGCCGCTTCCGCGGGCGCGAAGAACACGGTCACGGTCGAGATGAACGTGTTGAGCAGCAGGATCAGGACCAGGTTGTCGCCGATCAGGAAGAGGGCGATGAAAGCCACGCCACGGATCAGGTTCGTGGCGACGAGGACGTGGCGCCGGTCGATCCGGTCGACATACACGCCCGCGACGGCCGAGAAGAGGACCGCGGGCACCAGGAACGTCAGGATGAGGAGGCTGACGACGGTGTTCAGGCCCGTCGAGCTCAGGACGATGACGGTCAGCCCGAACAGGACCATGTTCCCGCCGATCTGGGTCGCCGCCTGCGACAGCCAGAGGCGCATGAACGCCCCGTTGCGGAACAGCGAGGTCGGTCCCTGCGTGGATGCCGTGGGCTCGGCCAACGTCACGCCGGACGATCCGGCGACGGGGCGAGGGCGGCGCTGATCGCGGCATCACCGCGACGGACGAAGGTCACGATCCGTCGTTCGAGGGCGCGTCGATCGAGCATCACGTGTCGACCGCACCCCTGGCAGCGCAGACCGATGTCCGCGCCGAGGCGATCGACGAGCCATACATCCCCGCCGCATGGATGCCGCCGCCGCAACCGCACGAGGTCGCCGACGAACAGCGTCTGGACGTCCTGATCGCTCATTCGCCGGTCAGCCTATCAAAGCGAGGGACGCCCGGCCGTCGGCACGAGGCTCCGGTCGGTCGCGGGGAGCTCGAGCCCATCGAGCGGCGTGACGGTCAGGATGACCTCCGGCTGCGTGGCCGCGAGCTGCGCGATGACGCCGCCCGCGCGAAGCAGGGAGCCCGTGAGCTGCTCGGATGAGCCGATGGCCGTGAGCTCGAAGACGCCACCGAGCGCGTCCCCGTCCACGGACGCCTCCCCCACCCCGCCCGTGATCTCGGTCCCCGGCACGACCCGGATGCGCTCGACCGCGATCGCCTCCGCCCCCGCGTTGCGGAGCTCATTGACGAGATCCTCGATCCCCGGGCCGTCGATCGGACCGGCCACCAGGATCGAGACGCCCGGCCCGACGACCGGATCCAGCCCGGCGAAGGCGCGGACCCGGCGCAGGTCCGTGCGGAGCTCGTCGATCGACGCCTCACCGCGGTCCTGGTTACCGTTGAGCGTCGCGAGGTTTCCCTCGAGCGTCGCGACCTCGCGCCGCAGCTGGTCGTTGCGCGCGTTGAGGTTGGCGACCAGGACCGTCAGATCCTGGGCCGAGAGCGCCGCAAGACCGGACCCGCCGGCCTGGGCGCGCAGCTGGACGACGACCAGCAGCCCGAGGACGAACGCGACCGCCGCGATGGTGAGCTGGTTCCGCCGGCGATGCATGCGCTCAGCCCGGCGCCGCGGTGGGGACCGGTGTCGGCGGCGGCGTCGCGGACGGCGCGGGTACCGGTCGGGCGTACCGCAACGACACGGTCCCCGCGAACGCGGGCATGTCGACCGAGGGCGGCTCGGCGAACGAGAGCCGGATCCCGTAGCCCTGGCCACGGGCCCGCACGAAGTCGACGAACCCGGGAGAGGCCACGAGCCGGTCGTACAGCCCGGGAGGCCCGAGCGCGGTGATCTGGTACGGGGGCGCGAGGTACGCCGAGTTCACCAGGACCGACGGGCCGATGTCGATGAAGGAGGAGGTCGCGGTGACTCGCTCCCCGTTCACGGCGATGGCCTCGGCGCCGGCGAGCCACAGCTCATCGACCACGGTCCGGATGTCCCGCGACGCCACGAGATACTCCGACTCGTTGGCGTCCGGCGCGACGGGCTGGAGCGAGTCCTCGAGGCGCAGCACCATGCCGGTCCCGGCCAGCGGGATCAGCCCGGCCGCGATGCGCGCACGCTCGAGTTCGTCGTTGAGGGCCTTGACGGTCGCGGCGGATCCGACGCTCGCCCCTTCCACCGCCCCGATCTCCGCGCGCAGTTCGAGGATCCGGGCCTTGAGCTCATCCTGCTGCGCCTGCAGCTCGGTCGCGGTCTCGAGCAGCGGCGAGCGCTGCTGGGTCGTGTATCGGACGCGCGGTCCCTCGCTGGCGAGCTGCGCGGCGATGAG
>CAYMTJ010000036.1:9059-18713 GCA_964393345.1 uncultured Anaerolineaceae bacterium
CGTGGCGGACGCGACCGCCCCGGGGTCGGTCGGCCCGGCACTCGGGCCGACGATCGGCCCTCCGTCACCGGACCATCCGGGTGGGACCGGGCCCGGTGGCGCGGGCTGCGGCCCGAGCCGCTGTGGCACCGGCGTCCCGATGTCGGCGAGCCAGGCATCCGAGAACGCGGCCATGTCCATGCCGATCGCCGCCTCGAAGGCTTCGTCGTCGGTCAGACCGTCCGCGTAGGAGCGGACGAGGCCCACGAGTGCCTCCTTCGTGTGCGTGCGGATCAGGAAGTCCACGGCCGACACGCTCTCGGCGTAGGCGAGCCCGAAGCCGTCGGCGGTCGTCGGGAACTGTCCGGTCAGGCCCGTCAGCGGGATCAGCGTCCCGGCCTCGGCGGCGCGCTCGACGGAGCGGCGGTCTGCGGCCGGATACCCGCCCTCGCTCTCGTACACGGCCAACCCTTCATTGAGCCAGCGCGGCGGGAAGTGGTACGGGTTGCGCACCGCTGTGTTGAAGACGAGATGCTGGAGTTCGTGCGGGATGACGATGCCCACCCATGGATCGTCGATCTCGGACGGGGTGATCAGCGCGAAGAGCGTGCGGATGTCGGCGTTGGCCTGGCCGCCCACGTTCTCCCGGGTCCCGGGTCCCAGGGCGTCGCGAAAGTCGGCCTGCCCCGCGTAGACGAAGAAGTCGACCGGCTCGGTCTCGGTCACGCCGAGGAGCTCGCTGGAGGCCTCGATGGCCGCTTCGCCGATCCGGAGTGCCCGCTCCCCGAATGCCGCGTCGCCGTCATACCAGTGGACGCGCACGAGATCGCCGGATCGGGTCCGCCACTCGAACCGATCGTCCTCGAGGAGGAACCGGGCGGCCGGACCCTCCACGCCGTCCACTCGCCAGCGGTAGTGCAACGGCGTGTTGGGCAGCAGGTGGGCGCCGCCGCCGATGGGCAGCGAATACGACAGGATCTGGGCGCCACCATCGGGCGGCGGCTCGATCGCGTAGACCGTGGGGCCGAGCGCGTCGGCGAACGTGATCAGGAGTTCGACGGTCCGCGGCGGCGCGCTCAGGGTGACCGCCTGGGTGAACTCCACGGACTGCCCGAACGTGCCCACGGCGGAGCCGGGGCCGAACGTGACCTCGTCGACCGCGGCGACGGAGGCGGTCGCCAGCCCGCTCGAGAGCAGACCGAGGGTCAGCGCGAGACCGAGACCGCGGCCGGATCTCACTCGGCCCATGCCAGCCCCGCCATCCGGATGATCCCCATCCCGTTCTGGCCGGCGCCCAGCAGCTCGTCCCTCGCCAGTGCCCATCCGTCGCCGCCATACGCGATCGGGACCACCGGGGCCTCCACGCGAAGGATCGACTCGGCGCGGTCGTAGGCCGCCGATGCGGCCAGCGGGTCACTGGCGGCGGCCGCCTCGTCGATCGCCGCGTCGAACTCGGCCGAGCTCCAGCGCCCGTAGTCGTTGGTCGAATCGCGACCGAGCAGGACCCCCAGATAGTCGTTGCGTCCCGGGTAGTCGGCCACCCAGTTCGACGACCAGATCGCCGGCGGATCGTCGTCGAGGAGATCGATGTAGGCCCCGAACTCCATGGTCTCGTAGCCGAGCGTGATCCCGAGTTCCCGCTCGACCTCGGCGAGGATCGCGGCGTCGAAGGCGCCCCCGTTGGTGACCATCGTGACCGACGGGAACCCGCGGCCATCCGGGAACCCGGCATCGGCGAGCAGGACCCGCGCGGCCGCAGGGTCGTGGGCCGGCACGAAGTCCTCGTCCGAGCGCCCCGGGATCCCCGGCGGGACCATCGACGTCGCCACGTCGGCCTCGGGATCGCCGCCGCTCGAGGCGAGCCGCCCGATCCGGCGCCAGTCCACGGCCATCGCGAACGCCTGGCGGACGCGGACGTCGTCGAAGGGCGGCTCCCCCGTGTCGAACCCGTAGTAGGTCGTGATGAGCGATTCGACCTGCCGGAGCTGGGGTCCCAGATCGGCGTCGTAGGCGATCCAGGCCGCGTCCTGGTCGAACACCGGCGTGTAGTCGAGGCCCCCATCCTCGAACAGCTCCACCGGGCTGCGACCGCCCGTGTCGGTGACCAGCTCGATGGTCGTGATCGCCGGAGGACCCGCCCAGTAGTGCGGGTTGCCGGTCAGCGTGATCGACGACGCGTCCTGGGCGGTCGGGGTGTACCCGCCGCTGCCGACGAACCCGGACCCGGGCTGGAACGCGGCCGGCCCGTCCTCGGGCGGCACCACCCCGAAGCTGGGGCTGGTCACGACATCCACGAAGTCCGATGACGGGCGCGCCAGGTCCACGGTCACGGTCCGCGCGGCATCGTCCGCGACCAGGCCGACGGTCGCGGCGTCAGCGGACCCGTTCACGTAGTCCACGGCCCCCACCACCACGAGCATGAGCGACGCGAGCGGTGACGGCTGGGCGGGGTCGATGAGGCGAAGCCAGCTCCGGACGACGTCGCTGGCCCGGAGCGGCGAGCCATCCGAGAACGCCAGATCGGGCCGAAGCTGGAAGACGATCCGGGTCCCGCCCGGCTCGACGCGCCACGATTCGGCGAGGGCCGGGCGCAGCACGAGCGCCTGGTCGAACGTGACGAGGGTCTCGAAGAACTGCGCCGTGACCGCGGCGCTGCCGGCGTCGCCCTGGCGGGCCGGGTCCAGGATGGCCGGCTCGCCGGTCAGGATGCGCACCGGACGATCGGCCCCGACGCCGTCGCTCCCGCACGCGGACGCGATCAGCGCGAGCACGGCGAGGCCGATGGGGATGATCGCAGAGGCGGGACGGCGCATCGGCGGGAGTATACGGGCGGACCGTGCGAACCCCGATCCGGGCGGGCGAGCCACCACCGGCCACGCCCGCGCGCCGCGCGTCGCCGGGCGCGTCGGAGGCCTCGCAGATCCACACCGCCGGGGGAACGGTGCCTGGGAGCCGCGAGGCCTCTACTCCAACAACGTCCCAGGGCCCGGAACGTTAGGCCCCCCGGACCAGGGATACGATGACCTGGTGACCCTGCGCCTTCGAGACACGCTGACCCGGGATGTCCGACCGGTCGACCCGATCGTCGCCGGGCGGGTGACGATGTACACCTGTGGCCCCACCGTGTACCGCTACGCGCACGTCGGCAACCTGCGCAGCTACCTCCTCGCCGACTGGATCCGGCGGGCCCTCCTGTACCACGGGCTCGAGGTGCGGCACGTCAAGAACATCACCGACGTTGGGCACCTCCGCGACGAGCGGTTCGACCGTGGCGAGGACCGGATGCTCGTCCAGGCCGGCCTGGAGCACAAGACGCCGGCCGAGATCGCGGCCGCGTACGAGGCGACGTTCCACGCGGACGAAGCCCTCGTGAACATCCTCCCGGCCCACGTCTTCCCGCGAGCCACCGAGCACATCCCCGAGATGGTGGCCCACGCCGAGCGGCTCGAGGACGCCGGTCATGCCTATGCGACGGCGGATGGGAACGTCTACTACGCCGTCGGGTCGTTCCCTGGCTACGGCCGGCTGTCCGGCAACACGTTGGACCAGCTCCGGGCCGGCCACCGCGGCGAGGTGGAGCCCGACAAGCGCGACCCGGCCGACTTCGCGCTGTGGAAGGCGGCGGGCGAGGGTCGCATCCTGCGCTGGCCGACGCCTCGCTGGGGCGAGGGATACCCGGGCTGGCACCTCGAGTGCTCCGCGATGGCCATGCGCTATCTGGGTGAAAGGTTCGACATCCACACCGGCGGCATCGACAACGTCTTCCCACACCACGAGGACGAGATCGCGCAGTCCGCGCCGCTCGTCGGTGGACCGCCCGCCAACCACTGGGTCCACGGCGAGTTCCTGCTGATGGACGGCCACAAGATGGCCAAGTCCGCCGGGAACTTCCAGCGTGTCACCGAGCTGGCCGAACGTGGCGTCGACCCGCTGGCCCTGCGCTACCTGTCGCTGACCGCGCGATACGGGCACAAGCTCGAGTACTCGGATGGGTCGATCGCGGGGGCGGCGACGGCGCTCTCGTCGCTGCGCGCGAAGCTCCACCGCCTCGGCGCGCCGCCCGACGACGGGCCGTGGGCCGCCCCGGAGCCATGGGTCGGCGGCCCGGCGGGCGACCGGCCGACCGGGATCGCCGACGCCCTCGCGGGTCATGGCGGAGGATCGAACCCGGCGCTGACCGATCGGGCGCATCACCCGACGCCACCGCTGTCGGCGGCTGGCCGCGCCACACACGAACGGCTCGTCGCGGCCATCGATGACGACCTCGATCTGCCGACGGCGATCGCGCTCGTGCGCCAGGCGCTCCGCTCCGACCTCGCGCCCGACGAGCGTCGCTGGCTGGTCCTCGACGCGGATCTCGTCCTGGGTCTCGGACTCCATACGACGTGGTCGGACGAGCCTGACCCGCTCTCCGCCGCCGCACCGCGAGTCCCGGACGCGGTCGCCGCGATGGTCGACGCGCGTGAAGCGGCGCGGTCCGACCGGGACTACGAGCGGGCAGACACGATCCGGGCGGACCTCGAGCGGGCCGGCTGGACCGTCACCGACGGAGTCGACGGACCGACCCTCACGCGTGCCGGATCAGCAGGTCCGGGCGCGAGCCGAACCGATCGATGATCCGGTAGAAGTTGCGCTTCGACTGTCGGTCACGCTCCTCCTCGGGGAGGCTCGTCCAGCCCCGATGCTCGTGGCGGTGGGCCGGCAGCGCGACGCGGACCGCGCGGCGAGGCGGGCCGACGACGTCCTCGCCCGGTGGGTCGCGAAGCACGAGACTCCACCAGATGTCGAGGTTGCGGTAGAAGCGGAAGCGCTCGTCGAGCGGCCCACGCTCGACGTAGTCCGCGCGTCGGAACGCCTGCGCGTAGCCCTCGATCGCGTCGACGTCGCCGATGGGCGCCTCATCGAAGGTCCGCAGGTCGTCCGAGACGACCCCCCATCCGCCCGCGACCGCCACCGACGGATCATCGAGCGCCGCCACGAGTGGTCCGACGATGTCACCGGCTGGCTCGATGCTGGGATCGAGCGCGATCACCACGGGGCCCCGCGCCCGGCGGATCCCCATGTTCAACGCCGTCGCGTACCCCAGCCGCTCGCTCGTCCAGACGACCTCGAGGTCATCGCTCGGCTCGAGAGCCGCGAGCGCCGCCGCCTGCGCTTCCGAGGGGTCGTCGGCCACCACGACGATCGAGGCTCCGGCCGGGGAGCCGGCTCGGACGCCGGCGATCGCGCGTGCCACGTCGTCCGGCCAGTCCGTGGCGACCAGGACCACGGTCGCGGACCCGGCGGCGGGCTCGTCGAGCCGGGATGGGACGTTCCGACTCGCCCCGTATCGGACCCGCTCCCCTTCCGCGACGTCCGGTGGCGACGCCGGCGAGAGCGCGAAGTCCGTGCCGCGATCCACGATCTTCCAGCCGGCGGCCTCGATGACGGCCCGCAGCCGATCCGCCTCGTTCCAGTCACGCGCCTCGCGCGCAGCCGCCCGCTCGTGGGCCGCGGACAGGATGTCGTCCGGGATCCGCGCGCGTGACACGGACCTAGATGACCTCGCCGTGGACGAGTCGCTTGCCGTCGTTCACGGCGGCATCGCGAACGATGTCGTCGATCACGGCGAGATCGATGTCGTCGATCCGCTTGAACCGGATGCAGCCCTTGCCGAGGTTCGCCTTCGGGAGTCGGTCGGCGTAGCGCTCGACGCCGAGCGGGCTGGCGTAGAGCGAGATGTACGCCTTGTTCGAAGCGAGCGCGAGGATCATCCAGTCGCCCTTCCGTCCCGACGCGTACTCGTAGCGGTAGTGCCCGTACGAGAGCAGGCCACTCATCATGTGGCGCTCCAGGCCCGGGGCGACGGCCCGGATCCGGGCATCGAGGGCCGCGATCTGGGGTCGGCGGACATCGTCGAGACCGGCGATGTAGGCGTCAGGGTCGTTGGTCGTGGACTGGCCGTACATGGCGCACCTCCGTCGGTCGCTCGCTCACCACGGGCCCTCGGGCGCGGACGCGAGGACGCCGAGCACCCGCCCGACCGCGTCCGTGGCATCGACGACCCGTTCGAGGCCGTCGTAGATCTCCTCGCCCGTCAGGACCGTCATCGCATCGGTCGGAGCGTCGAACAGCGCCCGGATGTTGCGACCCCACACGTCGTCCGCCCGCTTCTCCAGGGCGTGGATGCGCTGCGCGTACCCGCGCAGCTCCGCCGGGCGCTCGAGGAGGCCCACCGCCTCCACGATCATGTCGCAGGCCTCGACGAGGATCTCGGCCTGCTCCAGGGCTCCTGGCGGCGGTTCTGGCACGTGGTACAGGACGAGCATGTCGCCGATCTTCTCGGTCAGGTCCACGATGTCGTCGAGCTTGCTCGTCAGGGCCTGGATCTCGTCGTGGACGAACGGCAGAACGAACGTGGCCTCGAGCCGCTTGAGCACGGCATGGCTCGTGTCGTCCGCCCGATGCTCCAGCGCCTGCAGGCGGATCGTGGCCGCGGTGGGGTCGTCGAACGTCCGTAGGTCGTCCGCCAGGACGCGTGCTGCCTCGGCCGCGATCACGGCCTGCTCCCGGAAGAGGGCGTAGAAGCCGCGGTCCCTCGGGATCAGTCGTACGCTCATGCTGCGAGCGTAGCGGACCCGGCCGGAGCCCGGGTCCCGGCCGCGACGATAGGAGGTGACATGCGGGTCCGAGGACGGTGGTTCCTGGCGGTCATGGCGGCCGGCGTGGCGCTCGTGGCCGGCTGCGGAGGCCCGGCGGGTCCGGCCGACGCGACCACGTCCGATCCCGCGGGCGGATCGATCGCGCCCAGCCCGCTCGTCTCGGACGTCGCAGGATCCATGGTCACGCTCCTGCGCCCGGACGCGCGGGTCGATTGCGCGCCCTCGGTGACCGAGCTGCCGGGATCCGCGGTGGCTGGGATCGTGTGCCTCGTGGCGACGGAGCCCGTGGCGAGCGTCGAGGTCGTCGCGTTCGACAGCGTTCGCGATGCCGCCCGCGCGTACCTGCGGACCCTCGAGACCGCCGGCGTCCGGCCGCGGTCGGGAACGTGCGAATCGGGCAAGGGCGGCGATGGCGCCTGGGCCCCCGGCGACGACCCGCGCGACGTCAGCGCGGACGACGGCGTGGCCTTCAAGGGGTCGTACTTCATCCCGCAGCGGTACGGCTGCTTCGTGGAGGACGGCGTGGCGCATGCCATCGCGACGTGCGGGAAGCACCTCGTCGAGGTGGTCGGGACCGATCGGGCGCTGGAGCCGCTCCACACGTGGGTCTGGACGTACGCCGACGAAATCGAGCGCGAGGAGCCGGTCCCGCCCGGCATCTGCACGGGCAGCTGACGGATCGCCGGACGGATCGCCGGTCGGGCGACGGTCCCCGCCAAGGCACCGGGGCGCGGCAAACAACCGGAGCTCAGCCAGCGGCGAGTGCCGCCTCCAGCCGGTCGATGAAGGGGATCTGGGCGGCCTTCACCCGGCGTCGGGCCTCCGCTGCGTCGAACCACGCGACCCGGTCGATCTCCGGATAGGCGACGAGCGTGCCGGAACCCGGCGGCCAGACCATCTCGAACGTGTTCGAATGGGCCGCAGCCGGATCGAGGTCGCCTTCCACCGCCCACGCGCGGACGACCTTGCCGCCCTTCTGCGTGATCGTCCCGAGGTCGAGCTCGCCGCCGCGCGGGAGGTCGTGTCCGGTCTCCTCCGTGAACTCGCGCCGAGCGATCGACAGGAGGTCGTGGTCGGCATCGGACGCCTCGTCCTTGTCCGGTTCCCCCTTGGGGATCGACCAGACCCCGCCGTCCTTCCGGCCGTAGAACGGGCCGCCCGGGTGACCCAGCAGCACCTCGAACCCACCGGTCCGGCGGCGGTAGAGCAGGATCCCGGCGCTGCGACGTGGTGCCATCCCTCCGATCGTACCCGGCTGGGAGCGCGGTCGCCCCAGACGCCAGACGGCCGGCGTCGGTCGCGCCCGGCGGCAGACGCGGGCGTCGCCGCGAGCCCGGTTCGCTAGACTCGCGTCGCTGGGCGAGGGATCGAAGGAGAGCCGGGTGCGCAGGATCACGCCGTCGTGGGACATGGCGATGTGGATCGTCGCCGTGGTCGCGCTGACCCTCTCGATCCTCAATTGGGTCGAGGCGAATCGACCGGCGGAGGTCCGCCTCGTGCTGGCCGACCAGGTGCGGCTGACGGTCGGTCCCGAGGCACAGGTCTATCTCCAGCCGGTCATCGTCAGCACCGGCGCGAACGCCCGGGCCGAGGTCATCGACGCGGCGAGCGCCTCGATGCTGGCGCCCGACGGCGCGACGGTCGACCTGACCTGGACGCAGACCGGGGCATTCGAGGTGGGGCCGTTCCCGGACTACCGGGTCGACTGGCGGATCACCAGCCTGCGACCGGAACCCATCGTGGTCACGCCCACGGATCCCCAGACCCCGGTCCTGCGCTGGCGGACCGCCGCCGCGTTCACGTGGGCGCCCGGCGCGTACCGGATCGAGTTGCGCGCGCATCGGCTCGTGTCGGCCGATCCGCTGATCGGCGTCCTGCTGTTCGATCTGACCGACGCCGACATCGCGGAACTGGCGAGCGAGGGGCCGGGACGCTTCGTCGCCTTCGATGCACGGAGTGCCACGGCTCGATAGGGCGGATGGTCGCGCGGCGCAGGCACCCCGCGCCTCGGTCGTGGCCGAGCGGCGCGTCGTTGTCTCGCGTGGATGCAACGCCGATGGGGCGAGCCGTTACGCGGCCCACCTGACCCTCCCGGCCATAGTGCGATGGACCGACCACGCCCCAACGCGACGAGGAGGCTGACCCATGCCCACGCTCACCATCCCCGACATCCGCACCTCGGACGTGCGGCTCCCCGAGATCACCCGCGACGACGTCGTCCGATCGATCTCGGACATCGAGGTGCCGGAGGCCGTCAAGAACCTGTCGATGCCGTCCTTCCGACGCTCGCCGCGACCGACGCGCTGGCCTTGGCTCCTCGGCCTGGCGATCGCGGGTGTCGCCTCCTGGCTGGTCCTGACCAACGACAGGGTCAGGGCGCGCCTGTCCGACGCCGTGGGCGCCGTCCGGGCCTGGATGCCCGATTCCTGGACCGGCAGCCGGGACCCCGACGCGTTCCATCCCGACGAGCCCGACGAGCGGCTCGCGTTCGGCGACGCACCGATCACGCCATCGGCCTACAGTGGACCCAGCGGCGACCAAGCGGACGACCTCACCGGTCCTGGGACTCGTCCCGCGAAGGTGACGCCTGCCAAGGCCGCAACGGCCGCGGGTCGGACCTGACCTGGCCCCGTCGGCTCACTCGGAGGAGGAAGACATGGCCGAGAAGACCCTCGACGACATGGACATGGACACGGACGCCGAACTCGACGGCAAGGGCATCATCGACGTGGCCGAAGCGATCGTCGCGCGTGGACGCGCCGTCGCCGAACGAGTACCCGCGGTCGCCGGCGGCGCTCGCGGGGCGCTGGCGGAGGCCCAGGGCCAGGTCAATCAGCTTTCGGACGCCGGCCTGATCGGGGCGGTCGGGTTCACGGTGGGCCTGACGAGCGGGTTGTTCGTCGCGGGCGCGCCGCGCATCCTGCTCGCGCTGTCCGCGGTCCCGGTGGCGATCACGGTCCGTGCCGCCATCGCGCGAGGCGTCGGCCCCGACCGGTTGATGAACTAGATCGTCCGTCGGGGGGCAGGCCGGGCC
>CAYMTJ010000036.1:18813-20526 GCA_964393345.1 uncultured Anaerolineaceae bacterium
CCGGCAACGCGAAAGGAAGCCACCGGTTGCCGCTCTTCATGGATCGCCACGACGTCCCCGACGCGACGGCGGAGGACGTCGCCGCGGCACATGCGGCTGACCTCGCCCCCGGTGCCAAGCACGGCGTGACGTTCCTGTCCTACTGGTTCGACCCGGACTTCGGGACCGTGTTCTGCTTCGCCCGGGCCGCGCGCTCCGATGACTTGGTCGCCGTCCACCAGGAGGCCCATGGGCTGATCCCGGGGCAGATCATCCCGGTCGCCGAGGACGACGTCCTGCGATTCCTCGGCAGGATCCACGAGCCGGCGGATCACACCCAGATCACGAGCGCGTTCCGGACGATCCTCTTCACGGACCTGGAGGGCTCCACCGCGCTGCTCGCCGAGGTCGGCGAGGCGGCGTACATGGTCCTGCTCACCGAGCACGATCTGATCATCCGGCGTGCGATCGTCGCGGCACGCGGGCGCGAGGTGAAGCACACGGGCGACGGGATCATGGTCTCGTTCGACGACGTCGGACGCGCCCTCGAGTGCGCGGTCGCCATCCAGGAGGGTTTCGGGGCGCGGACGGCGTCGGGTGCCACGCCCGATCTTCGCGTCCGGATCGGGCTCGCCGCCGGGGAGCCCGTCGACCGCAACGACGACCTCTTCGGCGCCACCGTCCACCTCGCGAACCGGATCTGCACCGCGGCCGAGGCGCGCCAGACACTCGTCTCCGATGTCGTTCGCGAACTGGGGTCCAAGGCGGGGTTCCGGTTCGGCGACGCGGCCGAGCGCGTCCTCAAGGGCTTCGCCGGCCCCACCCCCGTGTACGAGCTCATCGGGGACGCGCCGTCCCGTTCGACGCCGCCTGGCACCTGATACCCCACGATCGCCGGCGCTCCTGGCGCCGCGTCGCGCACGCCGAGGTCTCGGCCCTCTGCGGCTGACGGGGTCAGGGCGTTGGCGGGCGAGTGTCCGTGCGTCGGGTATAGCGGCCCATCCGACCGTCGCGCGCCAGGCGTTCGACCGCTCCCGATCGTTCCAGGCAGTACACCGCCCGCATGGCGAGCCGCTTCGAGCGTCCGGTCGCCGCGACGATGTCCGCGGTCGTGAACGGCTCGGGCAGACCCGCCGGCAGGAGCCCGAGGAGGTCCTCGGCCGAGTCGAGGTGGCGCGTCTCGATCACACCGAGCAGGCGCCGGTCGATGCGCCGCCACGTCCGCGGGTAGCGGTATCGCACGCCGTCGGGGAGCGGGCCGCGGATCTCCTCCTCCTCGACGAGGACGACATCGATTTGGGCGTTGGCATGGGTGATGAGGGTCGCGGCGTGCACGAGGTCATCGAAGAGGTCGATCGGCAGACCGCGCTTGGGCGAACGACGGCGCGAGACGACCGCCCCGTCGACGTCGACGGTGACCAGCCACTTCTCGACGGCGATGGGATAGACCAGCACGACCCGATTCGTGACGAGGAGGCGCTCGAACTTCCGCCGGATGGACCCGAAGCTCCCCGTCTGGATCTCGATGAGGGCGTCGGGACCCACGACATCGACGACGAAGCCGTCCACCTCGGCCTCGACCCGGGCGCCGGGGATGGCCGCGGCATAGCGGGCCTTGAGCGCGGCGTGCAGCGACCCCTCGCGATAGGTCGTGAACACCGTCCGGTCTCGTGGTTGGATCGTCACGGACCCATCGTACGGGCGGGTGCGTAGGCGCCGGGGGCACGGCACGGC
>CAYMTJ010000036.1:20626-27876 GCA_964393345.1 uncultured Anaerolineaceae bacterium
GGCACGGCACGGCCCGTGGCTCGGCACGGCGTTGCGGCACGGCACGGCCCGTGGCTCGGCACGTGGCCCAGCCCGCCCTCGGTTTGCACCCCGGGCACACAACGGGAGGCGACGGGCATCGATCGGGCGGATTCGTGCATGGGGTGCAAGGAATCGGCCTGCACGCCAAGTTTCGGCCCGACTACCGGCCCCGTTTGCAGGTGGCGCACGGGAATCGCGCGACCTGCGGCCGATCGTTCCTGTTGTGTGCTGGGGGTGCACGTGTTGCACCGGGAGCACGAGGTTCAGCGCGTGACAGCCCGCGCTCTCGGCAACATGATGATGGCGCTCCCACCGGGGTCCACCCCGACACGCAGCAGCTCCACTGCGCGGGCACCGGGGATCGGGAACGTCGAGCCCGCGACGGCCGTGATCTCACGCAGGAACTCGCGCGTTCGACGGGTATCGCGCACGATCAGCAGGACGCCGTCCACCTGTCCGTCGCGCTGCTTCAGCGCGAGCCGACGGAGGGTCGCCTGCCCGTCATTCGGTGCGGTCTCTGCCTCCACGCCGTAGCGCCACCCGGACCCACTGACGAGCCCGTCCCAGGCGCGCTGGTCGCCGAACCCGGGAAGCGGGACCTCCGCCGCCCACCCGATCGACGCGTGCAGGAAGTGACGGAAGTCCCCGACCAGCTCCAGCTGGGCCGCGTCACGGATCGGTGAGCCGCCCGGATACGTCTTCACGGAGAGGTCCAGCCCCACGACCGCACAGGTTCGCGCCAGGAGCACGAGATCGACGTGCTCGAGGACGCCACGCTCGAGCCGGCTCTGCGTCGAACCCGAGACGCCCACGGCCGCGCCGACATGCGCCAGGGTCAGGCCGCGGTCGAGGCGAGCGGCACGGATGTCCGCGCCGACGGCGACCCGGAGCCGCCGACCGCGCAGGGTGCCCCGATCGACGGGTCGCTCTCGGGTTCCCATGCCCGGGATCGTGTCACCCGTCGCTTACCTGACGATCATCGGCCGTGCGCGAATCCATCGTCGGGTGCGGCCGGTCGACTGCGGTGCGGCGGTGCCTTAGTCCGTGGTCACGACCGTCGTGATGGGCACGGCCCGTTCGAGTGCATCGCAGACGGGGCAATGCGCGACGCCCCAGCGGGCGACGTCCTCGAGCGTCTCGCGGGCGACACCCGCCGCCACGATCCGGACCGCCACCCGGCCACTGAGCGGCCCGGCCGGGACCGAATCGTCAACCCCAAGAAGCCCTCGGTCGTCCGATTCCGAGTCGACCGTGACCTCCAGGGTGTCGATGGCGATCCCGAGCACGGCGCAGCGCATCGTGATCAGGGTCGCGACGCAGCTCGCCTCGGCCGCGCGCAGGAGCCAACCGGGAGACGGGGCGGTCGCCGTGCCGCCGACCGATGGCACCATGTCCGTCGTCAGGCTCTCGCCGCCGGGCCCGGTCACCCGCATGACCAGCCCATCCACGATCGACGCCGTCGCCGCGCTGTCCGTGGACCGTGCCGCTTCCGGGTTCTTGCTCAGGTAGTCACTGGCGGCCTCGATGGCGACTCTGATCTCCTCGACACCCACGGATCGACCTCCTCCAGTTCAGCTGAACAGTGACGCATACGCGTTGATCGCGGGTTGACCGCCCAGATGCGCGTACAGCACGTTGCTGCCCCCCTCGATCTCGCCCCGCGCCACCAGGTCGATCATGCCGGCCATCGACTTCCCCTCGTAGACCGGGTCGGTGATCATCCCTTCGAGCCGGGCGGCCAGACGCATGGCCTCGAGCGTCGCCTCGGCCGGGATGCCGTAGATGCCCGCGTGATACCGGTCATCGAGGATGATCTCGTCGGGTCGGAGGTCCCGCGCCAGGCCGATGGCCGACGCCGTGCGCTTGGCGATCCTCGTCACCTGGTCGAGCGTCTCGGCCGGCTTGGCGGAGCCATCGATGCCGACCACGCGTCGCGGTCGCCCGCCGGCGTCCTCGAGGACCGCGAACCCGGCGATCATCCCGGCCTGCGTCGATCCGGTGACCGAGCACACGACGATGGTGTCGAAGAAGACGTCGAGTTCGCGCTCCTGAGCGGCGACCTCCATCGCCCAGCCCGCGAACCCGTGACCGCCGAGCGGATGGTCGGACGCGCCGGCGGGGATCGGATACGGCTTGCCACCCGCGGCCTCGACGTCGGCCAGGGCCTGTTCCCAGCTCTCCTTGAACCCGATCCCGAACCCGGCGGGATGGAGTCGGACATCGGCGCCCATGAGGCGGGACATCAGGATGTTGCCGACGCGGTCGTACGTCACGTCCGGCCAGTCCACCCAGTGTTCCTGGACGAGGACACAGCCGAGGCCGGCATGGGCCGCGACGGCCGCGACCTGTCGCGTGTGGTTCGACTGCACGCCACCGATCGACACGAGCGTGTCGCAGCCCTGGGCGAGGGCGTCGGCCAGCAGGTACTCCAGCTTTCGCACCTTGTTGCCACCGAACGCCAGCCCGGAATTGCAGTCCTCGCGTTTCGCCCAGAGCGTGGCGCCGCCGAGATGCCTGGTCAGCCGGTCCAGTCGCTGGATCGGCGACGGCCCGAAGAGGAGCGGCTCACGCGGGAAGTCGGCGAGTGACACGGCGGTGATCCGGTACGGAGGATGACGGTCGGACGATACCGCCCGACGGAGCCCGCCGCACGACGCTCCGGGTCGGATCCACCAGGCATGCCACGCCTGATCAAGCGGGAACGTACGTCAGCCTGATCACGTCCTCGTCGATCCGGTCATGCGCGATGAGGCGGAGCGGCGGCCGAGGTCCGGCGAAATACGGCTTGCCGTGACCGAGCACGACCGGGTGCAGGTAGATCCGGTACTCATCGATCAGCCCAAGGTCCGTGAGGTTCCGCGCCAGGTCAGGCCCGGCGACTTCGATCTCCCCGTCGCGCTCCGCTTTGAGCGCGCGGATGGCGCCCTCGAGATCGCGTTGGATCAGCGTGGCATTGGGGCCGACCGACGCCAACGTGCGCGAAACGACCCACTTCGGCATCTTCCGCCACGCCGCCGCGAAGGCACGCTCGTCGGCGCCGAATCCAGCTTGATCGTCGTCCCAATACCGCATGACCTCGTACATCACGCGGCCGTACACACTGCCCGCCTGCCCCTGAGCCTCTTCGATGAAGTGGCGGAAGAGTGCTTGGCTCGGCCCGAACGCCGTATGGTCGACAAAGCCATCCAATGACTGGTTCATCCCGAACACGAGCTTGGCCAATCCGTCACTTCCTCTCTCACGCCAGGCCTGCGCGACCCAAGCACTGTTGCGGCAAACGACCGCCGCAAACGGCACTAAGCGTATTTCCGCCGGGGGATGACGATGCTGCATGCCGCGAGCAGAAGGACGCCGAGGCCGGCGGCGATCAGCCATAGGTTCTGATCCTTGTCCTGCCGACCCGGATCCGTGGAGGTGTCAGGCATCCCCGCCGCCGCCGGAGCGACCAGTGCGAGGGCTTCTTGGACGGTGTCCGCCTTCGCGATGCGCCGGTCGTCCGTGAACCAGACCTTGCCAAAGCCCTTGCCCCGCAAGACGGCGAGATCCAGGTTGGCGCCGTTCACTCGCCACAGCGCCGTGTTCCACGTGGCCGGCCCGTACCCCTCGTAAAGCAGATACGCCGTGCTCATGAGAACACGGTCGCCGACGTCGACGCCGAGCAGTCCGAAGCCGTCGCACGGGTTGGAGTAGATCTCGATCTCCTGCCCTACTTGAAGGTCCTCGCCGACACTATCGGCGTACACCCTACGAACGGTCATCGTGACGTAGGTCAGAGTAGGGGCTCGGCCTTCCAGCCGGACGCCCGTGATGGCGGCTTCGAACGTCAGACCGCGGACGTCTGCCGCGTGGTCCGGCATGACGGGCCGGCAGTACTCTGCTTGTACAGGTCCGACCGAGACTGGACCGAACCCGAACGTCAGGCCGGCCAGGAGCGCGACCGCAAAGCGTCGTGTCATGTCTCTGGGTCTCCCTCGATGCCGCTAGGACGCATCTTCGACCCTGGCGTGTGACCGGCAGCGTCCGCCGGCCCTTCGAACTGGCGCCCCCGGACGGTCTTGGGGGCGCACGAACCCTCAGCAGCGACCCGCTGGCGTGGTGTGCAACAGCGTAACCGCTATCTGATCTAGTCGGTCACGCGAACGCCGATGTTGCGCACGCCCGCCCAAGGGGCCAATCGGGTGCGGGCGGCGTCAGCGGCACTGCGGGGACGTCAGCCGCCTGAACCGGGTTCCGGTCGCGTCCGATGCGGCGCGTCGAACACCTCTCCCACGCTCCATGCGCTGGAAAGCCTCCGTCAACGTCGCGCCGAGCACGAGCCGCCCCCAAATCCACGGGACCAGCAAGATCTCGTTCGTTGTGCGATCGATCGCCAGCGCCTCGCCGCCACCGTCGCCGCCGATCATGACCAGGCCGGGGAAGAACTGCATCACCGGGTCGGTGTTCAGTTCGACAAGTTCCTCGACTGGCGTGAGAACCAGGACCCACTCCCCGACATCTCCCTCCACGCCGTTGTGCTCGGAGATGACGGCCCACGTATTCAGGCGGCCATTCGATGCCAAGCGTGCTCCCAGCCTCAGCCAGCAAGTCAGAGTGCGCGAGGTCAGCCCGTGGAAGTTGTCGCGAGAGTCGCGTCAGTTCAGCAGTGTCGATCATGGATGGCGTCCAAGTTGATGTTACGGCAGCACTACCCGCCCGACCTACCTACCGGGCTTGGCGCACAAGGAGCCGACGTGAAGCCCCGCGGGCTACGGGCGCGACCGGCCCGGAAGGGCAGTCGTCGTTAAACCGCAGTCGGGTGGTCCAAACGGCAGTCACCCACGCTGTGAGCGATGCTGCCGCAGGAACTGGCGCCCCCGGACGGACTCCGGGGAACGGCGGTCGCAGGACGACCCGCTGGCGTGGTACGCGGGCGCCGCGTGATCTCCCCTACCCTGCCTCGACCTTCTCTGGCGCGTGGGCTTTGAGGTAGTGCCGATTGCCGCGCTCAACGGGTTCGCGGTCCATGGCGGGTGCGGGGACTCCGAGGCCGCCGAGCGCCATGCCGCCACGCTAGCGGCGGGCCGACGACCGGCCCGACCTCGCGGCCGCCCCGGCCGAGCCTATGAGCCGATGACGCGAACGCCGATGTTGCGCACCCCGGCCTCGCGAAGCAGTCGCTGCGCCCGGCCAGCCTGTCGCTCGTCGGGCACTTCCCACCGACCCACGTAGCCGTTCTGTCGAAGTGCCTCGGCCTGGCGCAGGGCCTGATCGCGACCTTTCGGCGTGGTCACGACCACTCGCTTGCGGGTCAGCATCGCCTGCGCGGCGACCTCCGCGTTCCCCGCGTCGAACGTCTCGGTCGTCCCGGCGAGGTCGAGCGCCTCGGAAAGGCCGCGCACGATGGCGGCGTGCGGCTCGCGCACGAGCGTCTCCTGTGAGGCGATGGAGGCGACGAAGCGTGCGCGGCCTTCGGCGGACAGGTGCGAGAGGTGCCAGGCGGCAAGCTCGAGTGCCTTCATCCCGTCGTCGGGGTCGAGCCGCTCGTCCTCGAGGGTCTCGAGCGTCAGGATCGCGTCGATGACCGCGAGATCGATCTCTCGTCCGTCGTCGCCGGAAGGTTCGAGATCCTCGTCGTCCTCGAGGTCGTCGGCGAGTTGCCGCAGGCTCTCGACAACTGCCTCGGACGTGCCGCGAGCCTCCTCCGCATCCGCGAGCGCCGTGAGCCGGTCGCGGACTCGGGTCACCCCCTCGACCGAGAGGCTGCGGAGGTGGCTCACCATGTCCTCCGCGATCTGGACTGCCGAGTCGGGATCCAGCCGATCGTCGTCCGCTCCGTCGACGAACGCCAGTAGGTCCGCAAGCGCGGCGAGAAGGACGCCCTCGTCGTCCCCGGCCTCGTCGGTGGCGCCGCCCCGCGAAACGGCGTCCTGCTGCGGGGCGGGCTGTGGATCAGGCTGCTGCGCGGGCTTGCGCGACCAGAACGGCACTGGTTTCCTCCGGCTTGAGGCGGCTCATCGAGGCCGCCCGGTTTCCGTCTATCGTCGATTGGTCGGCGCAGCCCAGTCAAGGTGCCGATCGGCAGATCGCCAGCCCTTCGCGCGAGTGTGGCAGCCCCCTAGGGTAGGCCCGGGCCCTGCCCGGTCGCAGACGGCCGCCATCAGATGGAGGTCGACGGGGCCCGTCGAGTGCCACGCCCGCCGCGTCCCGGCCAAGGAGGCCGAGCGGGAGGTCCTGTCGGGGCTGATGACGGCCGCCCTGCCGCCCGAGGCGATCGACGCCGTGGCCGCCGAGCTGCGGCGTCGGCTCGTCTCCCCCACCCCGGGCACCAGCGACAAGGAGCGCCAGCGCCTCCGGACGCGCATGGAGCAGCTCCGGAAGCAGAACGAGTGGGGCGACCTGTCCGACGCCGAGTACCGGCGGCTCCGGTCCGAGCTCGAGGCGGACCTGCTGGCGATCCCGGGCGACGCGGACAAGGTCGTCCTGTTCGACCGGCACCGACTGGTCATCCAGTCGCTCGGGGACGAGCTGGCCGCCGCGACGCCGGAGGCGATCCAGCAGATAGTCGCCTTGCTCGTGGAGCGCGTGGGAACCCGGGACCGGCAAGTTATCGGATGGGTTCCCACGGGGCCAGCGGAGCCGTTCTTCGACTCCGCGTTGCCGTCACCGTGGCGCCCCCGGACGGACTCGAACCGCCGACGCAGGCCTTAGGACGGCCTCGCTCTGTCCACTGAGCTACGGGGGCGCGGCCGTCATCGTACCGCGCCCCGGGAACAGCGCCGTCAACCTCGTCGTCAGGAGGGTGTGGCCGCCGCACCTCCCTGTGGCGGCCATCCATCGCTTCGGGCCCCCGGGCGGACCTCACCTACAATCGGACCGAGATGGCCGTCACTTCCCTCCCTTCGATCACGCTCTACGGCCGGCCGGGCTGCGGCCTGTGCGACGAGAGCCGCGCGCTACTGACCGCGCTCCTCGACGAACGGTCGAACGCCGGACTCCCGCGCCCTGCCCTCGTCGAACGCGATATCGAAGCGGATCCCGCCCTCGAGCGCGCCTATTTCGATCGGATCCCGGTCGTCGAGCTGGGCGACCAGCGACTGGAGCTCGCGACCAGCGCTGCCAAGCTGCGTCGACTGCTTCGCGACGGGTTGGACGACCCGGCATGAGCGTCGGCGCGGACCTGACGATCCTCGTGGCCCTCGCGGCCGGCGTGATCAGCTTCCTGTCGCCGTGCGTGCTGCCACTGGTCCCCG
>CAYMTJ010000037.1:0-4316 GCA_964393345.1 uncultured Anaerolineaceae bacterium
TCATCTACTTCAATGACCCGGTCCTGATCCGCGACGGCCTGACCCGCTGGTTCCCGGGTCACGACGACCACCTGCACGTCCGCTACTGCGAACGATCCCACCCAGTCGCGAAGTACGACTGCTGACGGGACCCTCGCTCCCTGGCGACGCTCGCGGGCGACTTCGCCCGGGCGGCGGCGTGACTCCGTGGCCGCCCGGCGCCATCGACGGAACGATCCCCGAGCGGTTCGCCGCCATGGTCAGGACGTTCCCGGATCGACCGGCCGTCGTCGGCGCCACGCGGACCGTGACGTACGCCGAGCTCGACCAGGCGTCGGCATCGCTCGCCGCCGCCGTGTCGTCCCTGCCCGAGACTCGACCGGGCCCGGTGGGCATCCTGCTGGATCAGGGTCTCGCCGTGCCGATCGCGATCCTCGGAGCGCTGCGGTCCGGGCGGCCCTATCTCCCGGTCGATCCGGCCGAACCCGCAGGGAGCCTGCGCGCGACGCTCGATCACATCGACGTCCCGGTCCTCTTCGCCGACCATTCGACCGTCGGACTGGCAACGGCTGCCGCCGGCGATCGACCCGTGATCGACCTCGGCGAGGCTCACGCCGCGGCTTCGGGCGGGTGGACCGATCCGCCGATCGATCATGATGCGCCTGCCACGCTGTACGACACGTCGGGGTCGACCGGCCGGCCCAAGACGGTCGTCGACAGTCACCGGAACGCGCTCCACAACGTGCACCGATACGCCGAGACGCTGGCGATCGGGCCTGAGGATCGGCTCTCGATGATCCATGCGCCGACCTTCAGCGGGATCGTGTCCACCCTGTTCGCGGCGCTCCTGGACGGCGCTGCCGTCGCGCCGTTCGATCTCCGCCACGACGGACTGGCGGCGCTCGCCGAATTCCTTCGGACCGAGCGGGTCACGATGCTCCATGCGGTCCCGGCGGTGTTCCGTGCGCTCGCACGCGGTAACGCGAGGTTCCCGACGATCCGCGTCGTCCGTCTCGAGGGAGATCGGGCGACGTGGGCCGACGTCGAGCGATTCCGCCACCACTTCCCCAAGGACGCGGTGCTGGTCAATGGTCTGGGGGCCACCGAGACCGGTCTGACCCGCCAGTTCTTCGTGGCGCATGACACGCCCCTCGGTTCCGGGGACCTGCCGATCGGCTATCCAGTGGCGGGTGTCGATCTCGCCATCGTGACGGACGACGGAGCGACCGCCGCGGACGGGTCGGTCGGGATGATCGAGGTCCGGGGCCGCTACCTCGCCCTCGGCTATTGGCGCGACCCCGCGAGGACCGCCGCGGCGTTCACGGTGGACCCGGCAGAGCCCGCCCGCCGGCGGTATCGCACGGGGGACATCGGTCGGCTGGATCCCGATGGTCGGCTCCATCATCTTGGCCGGGCCGACCAGGTCCATAAGGTCCGCGGGCGGACGGTCGATCCCGGGGTCATCGAAGCGCGACTGGCGGCGGATCCGCGCATCCGCGACGCGATCGCGCTGACACGCCTGGACGGCGATGGCGAGGCGCGGTTGGTCGCCTACGTCGTTCCCGCGGAGGGTGCCGGGACTCTCGATCCCGTCGCACTCCGATCCGAGTCGGCCCGCCACCTGCCGGCGCATCTGGTACCCACGGCCATCGTGATCCTCGAGGCGCTGCCGCTGACCTCGACGGGCAAGGTCGACCGTGGGGCGCTGCCGGCTCCGGGCCGCGAACGCCCGGTCATGGCCGACCCCTACGTCCCGCCTCGCGACCCGCTCGAGGAGACCCTGGTGGCGACGTGGGAGTCGACGCTCGACATCCGCCCGATCGGTGTCCATGACGACTTCATCGACCTTGGCGGTGACTCGCTCGCGGCCGCCACGATGCTGCTCGAGGTGGGAGCGGCCTTCCAGCTCGAACTCGGGCCGGGGGTCATGGCGCGCGTCGGCACGGTCGATGAGCTGGCGCGGGAGATCCGGCGCGACCGGCAAGGCGATCCGACCGGACCGGACGCGCCGGCGGTCGTGACCACGATCGCGGCCGTCCATGCGGTGCCCGGACTGTCGACATTCTTCCATGCGGTCGCGCGCGACCTGCCGCCCGGGGTGGGCCTGCACGTGCTCCATCCGGATCGGGTCGATGGCATCGGGCCACCGGAACCCGACGTCGAGCAGGAGGCAGCGACCCATGTCGAGCGGCTCCGGCGCGTGCAGCCGTTCGGTCCGTACCACCTCGCCGGCTTCTGCTACGGGGGGCTCGTCGCGTTCGAGATGGCTCGGCGGCTCCGCGCCGAGGGCCAGGCCGTCGCATCGCTCACCCTGCTCGGGGTGACGCCGCTGGAGTTCCCGACCCTGATGGGACCGGCGGCAAGATCCCGGTTCCGGCGATCCGAGTGGCGCCGGCGTGCACGGCTGGTGCAGGCCGGGATGCGTCGCGGAGAACTGCGGGTGACCGCGTCCAGCGTGATCGGGCGGACCACGGCCCTGGTGCGTCGCGCCTGGTACCACCGGAGCCGCCGAGCGACGGATCAGCCGTCAGGGCGGGCGCCCGACGGGCGAGCCGCCGCGGAATCCGCCATCGCGCGCTACGCGGCCCGTGCCTACGACGGGGACATCACCGTCATCGTCGGTCGTGATGCTGAACCGAGATTCCTGCG
Source organism: uncultured Anaerolineaceae bacterium (assembly GCA_964393345.1). Classification (GTDB taxonomy): domain Bacteria; phylum Chloroflexota; class Limnocylindria; order Limnocylindrales; family CSP1-4; genus SPCO01. The sequence continues at coordinate 2,629 of CAYMTJ010000037.1, forward strand.
GGACGCGTCCGCCGATCTCGGGGGCCTGGCCCGCGGCGAGGTCCGGTTGGTCCTGCTCCCGGGCGATGATCACGCCATGCTGTCCCGCCCCGTCGCCACGGTGCTCGCCGCGGAGCTCGCCCGGCGGGTGACGGGGCGCGCGGTGCCATAATGCCCGCGATGTCCAAGGATCCGAGCGACTCGACCACCGTGCTGGTTCCCGCACCGGACGGGAACGCGGTCACGACCGCGTCAAGCTGGGGGTTCGGGGACGGCCAGGCGATCCCGTGGGAGTACGCGCCCGCGCCCGAGGCACGCGACATCGTCACGGTCCGGGAGCGGTACGGGCTGTTCATCGGCGGCCGCGAGGTCGCGTCCAGCGACGGGACCACCTTCCCGAGCGTGAATCCGGCGACGGAAGAGACGCTCACCCACGTCTCCCGCGCGACGGCGGTCGATATCGACAAGGCGGTCAAGGCCGCGCGCCGGGCCCAGACCCGGTCATGGGGGTCGATCTCGGGCAAGGAACGGGCCAAGTACCTGTTCCGCATCGCGCGCATCCTCCAGGAGCGGAGCCGCGAGTTCGCCGTCCTCGAGACGATGGACTCGGGCAAGCCGATCAAGGAGAGCCGCGACGTCGACGTCCCGCTCGCCGCCGCGCACTTCTGGTATTACGCCGGCTGGGCGGACAAGCTTGAGTACGCGTTCCCGGGGCGGAACGCCAAGCCGCTGGGCGTCGCGGCGCAGATCATCCCGTGGAACTTCCCGCTGCTGATGCTGTCGTGGAAGATCGCCCCCGCCCTCGCCGCCGGGAACACCGTCGTCCTCAAGCCCGCGTCGACGACGCCGCTCTCCGCGCTGCTCTTCGCCGAGGTCTGCCAGCAGGCGGACCTCCCGCCCGGTGTCGTCAACATCGTCCCGGGTCCCGGCGAGGTCGGGATGTCGCTCGTCACCCATCCCGGCGTGGACAAGGTGGCGTTCACGGGGTCCACGGAGATCGGTCGCAAGATCTACCGAGGCGTGGCCGGAACGGACAAGGCGCTCACGCTCGAGCTGGGTGGCAAGGCCGCGAACATCGTCTTCGACGACGCCCCACTCGATCAGGCCGTCGAAGGCATCGTCAACGGGATCTACTTCAACCAGGGCGAGGTGTGCTGCGCCGGGTCGCGGTTGCTGGTCCAGGAATCCATCGCCGAGACGCTCATCGACAAGCTCAAGGACCGCATCTCGACGATCCGCGTGGGCGACCCGCTCGACAAGAACACCGACGTCGGGGCGATCAACTCACGGAGCCAGCTCGAGAAGATCACCGAGCTCGTGGCCTCCGGCGTCGCCGAGGGCGCCGAGCTGTACCAGCCAGCCTGCGACTTGCCGGACCGCGGCTACTTCTTCCGCCCGACGCTGTTCACGAACGTCGCCCAGAGCCATCGCATCGCACGCGAGGAGATCTTCGGTCCGGTGCTCTCGGTCCTGACCTTCCGCACGCCCGATGAGGCGGTCGAGAAGGCCAACAACACCCCCTACGGGCTGTCCGCCGGGGTGTGGACCGACAAGGGCAGCCGCATCCTCGACATGGTCTCGAAGATGCGCGCGGGGGTCGTCTGGGCGAACACGTTCAACCGCTTCGATCCGACGTCGCCGTTCGGCGGGTACAAGGAATCCGGGTTCGGCCGCGAGGGCGGCATGCACGGCCTGCACGCCTATGTCCG
>CAYMTJ010000037.1:4416-27875 GCA_964393345.1 uncultured Anaerolineaceae bacterium
CGTGGCCGACCGGATCGGGGTCCGCAAGACGTACAAGCTGTACATCGGCGGGGCGTTCCCGCGGACCGAATCAGGGCGCTCGTACCTCGTGTCGGCCGCCGACGGGACGCCGCTCGCGAATGCGTGTCGCGCGTCGCGCAAGGATCTCCGGGACGCGGTCCGGGCCGCGCGCAAGGCCTTCCCCGACTGGGCCGCCAAGACCGCGATGAACCGCGGCCAGGTCCTCTACCGCGTCGCCGAGCTGATGGAGGGCCGACGCGACCAGTTCGTCGCGGAGGTCGCGGCCGCGGAGGGCCTGCGCGATGCGAAGGCGCGCGAGGTCGTGGATCGCGCCATCGACCGCTGGGTCTGGTATGCCGGCTGGGCCGACAAGATCACCCAGATCCTCGGGTCCTCCAACCCCGTCGCGGCCCCGTACTTCAACTTCACGATCCCCGAGGCCACCGGGGTCGTGGGTGTGGTCGCCCCGGAGACGTCGTCCCTGCTGGGCCTGGTCAGCCGGCTCGCGCCGCCGCTGGTGTCCGGGAATGCCGTCGTGCTGATCACGTCTGGGACGCGGCCGCTCCCCGCCGTGACGCTGAGCGAGGTCCTCGCCACGTCCGACGTCCCGGGTGGCGTCGTCAACGTCCTGACCGGACACAAGCGCGAGCTGGTCCCGGTGCTCGCGGGGCACGTGGACGTGGACGCGCTCGACACGTGGGGCGTCCCGGACGACATGCGGCTCGAGATCGACCTCGTCGCGGCCGACGACATCAAGCGCGTCCTGCGCCGGCCGACCAAGGTGTCGGAGGCACGCTTCGACTGGCTCGACGACCGGGCGGCCGAGCGCCCTGAGTGGATCGCCGCCTTCCTCGAGATGAAGACGGTCTGGCATCCGATCGGGGTCTAGGCGATGGGGGTCCGGCCCGATCCCGAGGTCGGCTATCGCCGCCCCGGCGACCATCGACGCGCTGACGGGGTCGTCGAGCGTCGCGTCTTCGTCCAGGCCTCGCCGCAGATCGTGTGGACGACGCTGCACGATCCGGCGCTGACCCCGGCGATCTACCCCGAGATCCGGTTCGGACCGGCCGCGCCGTCGTGGCCCGCGGCCGCGACCGTCCGATCCGCGCGGACCCGGCTCGGGCTGCTGCGCGAGACCGCGCGGATCGAGAGCCTTGAGGCACGACCGGCGTCACGCTTTCGGGCGCGGATGACCGGGACCGGGTTCGAGTGCGAGTGGAGTTGGCGGCTCGAACCCGTATCGGGCGGGACGAGGGTCATCCATGCGGCCTCGTTCGAACCGTTCGACCGCTGGACCGGGTTCCTCGTTCGGCTCGGCCGATCGTCGTCCCTGGGTGGGCGGGTCGAGACGCATCTCCGCGTCCTCAAGGAGCGCGCCGAAGCGGCGCAGCGGTCCGCGAACCCCGTGTCCTGACCGGCCGGCGGGTGCGACGGGCGAGCAGGCGACGCCCGCGGAGCGGCATCATGACCCGACCACCCCGCAGCCCGCCGGCAGGCCCGGCAGGAAGGACCTGGAGCCGATGACCGCGGTCATCCAGACCGAGCGTCTGACGAAGACGTATGGCATCCATCGCGGCATCACGGAGCTGGATCTCGACGTGAAGGCGGGCGAGATCTTCGGATTCCTCGGGCCCAACGGGGCGGGCAAGACCACCACCATGCGGCTCCTGCTCGACCTGATCCGCCCCACGTCAGGCCGGGCGGAGGTCTTCGGGATCGACACCACGGCCGACCCGGTCGCCATCCACCGCCGCGTCGGCTACCTGCCGGGTGAATTCGACCTCTACGACCGCCTGACCGGAGCCGACACGATCACCTACTTCGCGAATCTCCGAGGCGGCGTGGATCGTGGATACGTCGCCGAGCTCGTGGAGCGCCTGGACCTCGATCCGAGCCGTCGCTTCAAGGAGTATTCGAAGGGCAACAAGCAGAAGGTGGGGCTGGTCGTGGCGCTCCAGCACCGACCGGACCTCCTCATGCTCGACGAGCCGACCGCGGGCCTCGATCCACTCGTCCAGCAGACGTTCTTCGAGATCGTTCGCGAGGCGCGAGCCGACGGCCGGACCGTCTTCCTGAGTTCGCACATCATCGACGAGGTGGACCGGACCTGCGATCGGGTCGCGATCATCCGCGAGGGTCGCCTGGTCCAGGTCGACCGGATCGAGGCCATCAGGCGCCTCGCGTTCCATCACGTCGATCTGACGTTCGGCGCACCCGTCGGCCCGGCGGTCTTCGAGGCGATCGCCGGCGTTTCGGATGTCACGGCCAGCGGCAACGTGGTCTCCATGCGGGTCAGCGGTCCGATCGGCGCGGTCATCGCGACGGCGGCCGGGCACGGGCTCCAGGACGTCGTCAGCCGCGAACCGAACCTCGAGGACGTGTTCCTGGCGCAGTACGGCGACCGGACGCGACACGACGTCACATCGCGCGATGGCCGCTGACACCGGGGCCCTCGCGTCGTCACGACCATGGTCGAGGGTCATGGGGCTCGGATCCATCTTCGCGAAGACCTTCCGTGACGGTCGCCGGGCGGCGCTGATCGTCGGCGGCGTCGCCGGCCTGTTCATGGTCGGGACGGGCGGACCGTACGGAGCCTCGGCGGAGTTCGCGACGATCGAGCTGCGCCAGCAGTTCACGAACGGGCTCCTGGCGCTGCCGGCGGCGCTTCGCGGGATCCTGGGCACGCCCATCGACATCGAGCACCTCGGCGGGTTCCTGTCGTGGCGGATCGGGAACGTCCTGCCCGTGACGTTCGGGATCTGGTCCGTGCTCGCCCTGTCGGGGACGCTGGCGGGAGAAGCCGCCAAGGGCAGCCTGGACCTGCTCGTGTCCACCCCGAATGCCCGGCGGACGATCGCACTGCAGAAGGTGGCGGGTCACCTGGCGGCGCTCACCCTCGCGATGCTGGTCTTCTCGACCATCACGTCCCTCGTCGGTATCGCGTTCGCCAGGCTCCCCGGCGACGAGATCTCGATCGGCGCCGCGCTCGGGCAGGGCCTGCTGCTCGGGATGGTGATGCTGGCGTCGGGCGCCGTAGCGTTCGCGGCTGCGCCCTTCGTCGGACGCACGCGAGGCGCCGCGTTCGGTCTGATCGCGCTGTTCGGCGGCTCGATCATCAATGCCTACTCGAGTCTCTCGCCGCTCGTCGAGGCGCTGCGTCCGCTCTCGTTCGAGGCCTGGGTCAGCGACCACCGACCCATGGCCGGCGTGACGGACTGGCCGGCCATGGCTGGCCTCGGCGTCGCCACGGCCGTTCTGCTTGGCGTCGGCGTCGTCGGTTGGGTGCGGCGGGACATCGGCGGCGCAACGGCGCTCGCCTGGATCCGTCTGCCGTCACTCCCTGCGGGGATCGGCGGCCCGTTTCGCCGACAGGCCGCCGATCGGACGGGGATGGCCCTTGCCTGGGGAGCGGGTGTCGGCTTGTACGCCGCCCTCATCGTGGCCTCCGCGAGCGCCTTCGCCGAGAGCATCGGATCGATCCCGCAGATCGTCGCGCTCGTCGCGTCGGTCTACCCGGACATCGACTTCGGCCAACCGTCGGGGATCCTGCAACTCGTGTTCTTCGGGTTCGCGTCGCTCATCTTCAGCATCGCCGGCGCCTCATTCCTGGCGGGCTGGTCGGGCGACGAGGCCGATGGCCGGCTGGCGATGGTCATGTCCGTGCCGATCACCCGCAGGCGCTGGATGGTCTTGAGCGGGCTCGGGGTGTTCGCGGCGATCGGGATCATGACGACGACCGTCGGCGCGTCCGTGGCCGTCGCGATCCTGAGCCAGGGCGGCGAGCTCGCCGAACCGCTCCTCGGGACGGCGATCCTCGGCCTGGCGTCGGCCGCGTTCTCCGGGATCGGCCTCGCGGTCGGCGGGCTGATCCGGGCGACGCTTGCCGCGCCCACGGCCGGTCTCGCGGCGATCGCGACGTTCCTGATCGACACGCTTGGCGCGGCGCTCGACCTGCCGGAACCGATCCTCCAGCTGAGCCTGTTCAAGCACCTGGGCCAGCCGATGGCCGGTGTCTACGACCCGGTCGGGCTCGTCGTCGCCGCCGTCCTGGCGATCGGCGGCCTGCTGGTCGGCGCGTGGGGTCTGCAGCGACGGGACCTGGACAGGTAACGTCCCGGAGTGGACCCCGGCATCATCGCGCTCGTCGCGTTCTCGGCGGTCCTGCACGTGGCCTGGAACGTCCGGCTCAAGACCGCCGGAGATCCGCTGCGAGCCGCCACCGTCGGGATGATCGCCGGCGCCGTGGTGATCGCGCCGGTGGGGGTCGCCATCTGGGCGGCGTCCGGGTGGCCGAGCCTGGCCTGGCAGGGCATCGCCCTCGGGCTGGTCTCGGGGATCGTGGAGGCCGGGTACTTCATCCTTCTCGCGGCCGCCTATCGACGTGGCGACCTCTCGGTCGTCTACCCGATCGCTCGGGGGACGGCGCCGCTGCTCGCGGTGGCGATCGGGATCCTCGTCTTCGGCGAGCGGCTGGGACTGTCGGGCTCGGCCGGCGTCGTCGCCCTCATCGCCGGGTTCCTCGTGCTCCAGCGGCCCTGGCGAGTGATCGCCGGCGTCAGGGCTCGTCGATCGTCCGAGGCCGCGGATCCAGCCGGCCGCGCGACCGGCGCCGTCGACACGTCGATCCTGTTCGCGCTCGCGACGGGCGTGACGATCGCGACGTACAGCGCGCTCGATCGCATGGGGACGCGACTCGTCGACCCGTTCGTGTACGGCGCGATCCTGACCGTCACCTCGGCGGTGGTGCTGGTCGCCTGGGTGATGGTCGTCGCCGGTGGTGGGGTCCTCGCCGGCGGGCGGGCGCAGATCCAGCGCGCGGCCGTCGGCGGGTTGCTGACCCTCGTCGCCTACCTGTGCATCCTGGTGGCGTTGAGCGTGGCGCCGCTGAGCGGGGTGTCACCGCTGCGTGAATCGGCGACCGTGTTCGCGGCGGCCTGGGGATCGGTCCGGTTGCGAGAGGCGGCCGGCGGATGGGAGACGGCGCGACGGATCGGGGCCTCCGTGCTCATCGTGGCCGGGGCCATGCTCCTGGCGCTCGGCGGGGAGTGAGGCGCGGGTCGCCGCGACCTCGTTGCCGAGCCTGCCGACCGCGCGCGGTGCGCGGTCCCGCGGACAGGACAGCGCTGCTGATCGGGCTAGACCGCCTCGACGGGTGGCGTCCGGCCGAACAGGCGTCGCCGGCCGAAGCGGCTGTTGACCAACCCGATGCCCGCGATGACCAGCGCCGTACCGAGGATGATCCGGGCGTCCACGGGCTCCTGGAGCACGAGATAGCCAAGGACGATGCCCACGACCGGGATCACGTACGCGACCATCGTGGTCCGGGTCGCGCCCCAGCTGGCGAACAGCCGGAACACGACGAGGTAGGCCATCCCCGATCCGAGGATCCCCAGCCACAGGATCGAGAAGATCGCCTCCCCGTCGGGCGTTGCCGTCCAGGGACGTTCCAGGACGAGCGCGATGACACCGGTGATGACCGCCGCGAACGTGACCTGGAAGACCGCCGGGACCACCGCCGGCAACCCTCGCACGTTCCGCCGCGAGTACACGGCCCCGGCGGCATAGCAGAACGTGGCGCCCAGCAGCGCCAGCTCCCCCTCGATCGAGCCACCGGATCCACTCAGGTCCCGGCTCGTGATGATCAGCACGCCGACGAAGCCGACGGCCAGCCCCACGAGCCCGTTGACCCGGATCGGTTCGTCGGGGAGGAACAGCGACGCGAGCACGATCGCGAACAGGGGCACGGGCGAGGTCAGGATCGCCGCGAGTGACGACTCCACGGACTGCTCGGCCCACGTGATGAGCACGAACGGGATCGTGACGTTGAGGAGGGCCATGACCAGGAGATGGCCGTACATCCGCGGTTCGCGCGGAAGCGCCTGGCGTCGATAGCGAACGAACGCCCACAACAGGATGGCGCCCACGACGAGCCGCAGCGCGACCAGGGTGAACGTCCCGAAGTCGTCGACCGCGAGCTTGATGAAGAGGTAGCTCGAGCCCCACATGAACCCGAGCGCCAGGAACAGGACCCAGTTCCACCGGGCGTCGCGGTCGCTCACGGGCGCATCATACGCGACGCTTGGCCTACGTCGATAGGCCAATGTCGGGACGCTTCGACCGAGCGGTGATCGGGCATCCCAGGGTGCCGGCGGCGCGCCTCGGTGGTCACGTCACCCTGAACCACGGGGCGCCGCGGACCGTTGCCGGCGCGTGCCCGATACGATGGGCCCGTGACGTCCCTGCGCCTCCTCGTGCTCTCGCTCGGCGTCGCCCTCGGCGTGTTCTTCCCGTTCATCTCGGTCATCCTCGCGGACCGAGGGTTCGGGCCGGGGGAGATCGGCCTGATCACGTCGCTTGCCGCGCTCGGCTCTACCATCGCGGTCCCGACGTGGGGCCACCTCGCGGACGTCCGGTGGGGCCGGCCGCAGACGCTTCGGATCTGCGCGATCGGCGGCGCCATCACGGTCACGGCCCTGCTGGCAGCCTGGCCGGCCGCGATCGTCGTCGCCCTCGTGATCGTCTTCTGGTTCTTCCAGTCGTCGTGGCAGCCGCTCGCCGACGCGATCACCGTGAACGCCGTCTCTGGCCGCGACGGCTATGCCCGGATCCGCCTCCTCACGAGCATCGCGTTCGCGCTGAGCACGATCGCGGCGGGCATCCTCTACGAGCGGACGGGCTATGCCGCCTCGTACGCCGCGTTCGCCGTCACGGCCGTCATCCTGGCGCTGACGACGCTGCGCGTCCCGGACGTGGAGCGTGCCGACCTCGCGGCGCACCTGCCGCCATCGGCCGCAGCGCCATCGACGGAGCCCCACGGGAACGGCGGTCGAGGACCCCGTCGCGGTAGCCCGCGGACGTGGCGGTTCGGGTCGTCCAGCGTCGCGCTGCGCCTGGCCCCGAAGCTGGCGCTCGTGCTCACCGGCGTGGCGCTGCTCCACGTCGGGATCATCTCGGGGTTCACGTTCCTGGGGCTGCGTCTGGTCGAACTGGGCTCGGGGCCGACCGAGGTCGCGCTCTCCTCCGGGGTATCGGCGTTCACCGAGGTCCCGGCCATGCTCGCGGCCGGCTGGTTCGTGGCCAGGATCGGGCTCCGTGGCATGTTCACGGGGAGTGCCCTGCTGTATGCGGCCTGCCTCGCGCTGTGGACCTTCACCGACGTCCCGGTGCTGATCATCGCCAGCCGGGTGGTGACGGGCGTCGCGTTCGCCGGGATCGTCGTCTCCACGGTCCTGACGATCGCCACGTTCCTCCCGGCGGACCTCCAGGCCACCGGCCAGGCGCTCTTCCAGATGACCGCGTTCGGCGTCGCGGCGGTCGTGGCGAACGTCGTCGGCGGGATCCTGTACGAGTTCGTCGGGCACGCGGCCGTGTTCGGGGTCGGGGTCGTGCTCGCGCTCGCCGCCGCGGTCGTCGGCTGGCTGGCCGTGCCGGCTCGGCAGGCTCCCGCGCCGGTACGATACCGCTCGTGACCATCCCGCTCCTGGCGGACGTCGACGTCTGTGTCGTCGGCTCCGGGTCCGCCGGTTCCACGGCGGCCATCGCCGCGGCCCGCACCGGTGCCCGGACCCTCCTCATCGAGAAGCTCCCGTTCCTGGGCGGCAACTCCACCGCCGTCCTCGACACGTTCTACGGCTTCTACACGCCCGGCTCGCGTTCCCGCAAGGTCGTCGGCGGCGTCGCCGACGACGTCGTGGCCGGTCTGCGCGCCCTGGGACCGGTCGTCGAGCGTCCCAACACGTACGGTGCCGGTACCGGCGTCACCTACCTCGCGGAGCATCTCAAGGTGGTCTGGGAGCGCCTCGCGACCGACGCCGGCGCCACGGTCCTGCTTCACGCCTTCCTCCAGGACGCCGAGGTCGACGACGGGCGCGTCACCTCGATCACCATCGCCACGAAGGCCGGGCTGCGCCGGGTCACGGCGCGCGTCGTCGTCGATGCCTCCGGCGACGCCGACGTGTGCCACTTCGCCGGGTTCGGCTACGAACTCGCCGGGGACCTCGAACCGGCCCAGACGCTCACGACGACCTTCCGCATGGCCAATGTCGACGGCGACCGCCGCCGCACCATCGACAAGGAGGCGCTGCACGCCTTGATGGCCGACGCGGCGGCGTCCGGCGCCTATGACCTGCCACGACGCGAGGGCAGCGACCACCTCACCCCGATCGACGGGGTGACGGCCACGATCATGACCCGCCTCGACCCGGTCGAGCGGCGCGGCGATACCGTGGTCAATGCCACGGACCCCGAGGTGCTCTCCCGCGCCGAGATCGCGGGCCGGCGGCAAGCGCTCGAATACGCGCGGTTCCTCATCGATCGCGTGCCCGGCTACGAAGCCGCCTCGCTGGTCGCGCTCGGGAGCCAGATCGGCATCCGCGAGACGCGTCGCGTCTACGGCGACGCCCGGCTCGCGCGCGACGACGTGCTGTCGGCGCGGCAGTTCGTGGACCAGGTGGGCCTGTGCGGCGCGCCGATCGAGGACCATCGCGCGGGGGAGGGGACCGAGTGGGCCTACCTGCCCGAAGGCGAGGTGGTCGGGATCCCGTACGGGACGCTGCTGGTCCGCGACGCGACGAACGTCCTGGTGGCGGGACGGTGCTTCTCGGCGACCCACGATGCCCATGCTTCGGTCCGCTCGATGGCGCAGTGCATGGCGATGGGGCAAGCGGCCGGGACCGCGGCCGCCCTCGCGGCCTCCGCCGACCGCTCACCACGCGATCTCCCGATCGACGGCCTGCTCGACCGGCTCCGCCGCGACGGCGCGATCCTGGACCTGGGTCGGGACGAGCAAGGAGCGGGCGCGTGACGTTCGTCCGGACCGTGGCCGGCGACATCGACCCGGCCGACCTCGGGGTCACGTACGCCCACGAGCACCTGATCATCGACGGTGGGCGGCTGCACGAGATCGACCCGGACTTCGCGATCGACTCGGTCGAGGACGCGGTCGCGGAGCTGGCGCCCGCCGTGGCACTGGGCCTGCGAACGGTGGTCGACGCGATGCCCGGGGACGCCGGGCGGAACGTGCGCAAGCTGGCGTCCGTCGGCGCCGGCGCCGGGATCCACGTGATCGCCGCGACCGGGTTCCACCTCGCGAGGTACCACGCGGACGACCACTGGGGTCTCGCGGCGTCCGTCGACGACCTGGCCGCCATGATGCGACGCGAGGTGACCGCCGGGGTCGATGGGACGTCCCACCGCGCCGGGATCATCAAGATCGCCTCGGACCGGGACGCGCTGTCGCCGCGCGACCGGCGGGTGTTCGAGGCCGCCGCGCTCGTTCACCGTGAGACCGGCGTCCCGATCCTCACGCACTGCACGGACGGCACGGCGGCGGATGCGCAGCTGGCGCTCTTTGATCGCGCCGGGGTCGACCTGGGCCACGTCGTGCTGTCCCATACCGACAAGGTCGTCGACCGCGGCTACCACCGCGCGATCCTCGAGACCGGGGCGAGCGTCGAATTCGATGGCGGCATGCGTTGGAAGCCCGACCAGCCCAACGGCACCCTCCAGCTGCTCGAGTGGCTGCTCGATGATGGGTTCGGGGGTCAGCTCATGCTGGGCATGGACGCGGCCCGGCGGTCGTACTGGGCGGTCCACGGCGGGCGGCCCGGGATGGCGTACCTGCTCGACGCGTTCAGCGCGCAGATGGCCGACCGCGGCATCGACGCGGCGGCCCGGCGCGCCATGTTCGTCACGAACCCGGCACGGGTGCTCGCGTTCGCCCGCTAGCATGTGCCGGACATCCCAAGCGATGGAGGCACGATGCGGCTCTGGGGCGGACGCTTCAGCGAACCGAACGACCCACGCGTCGAGGCGTTCACGGCGTCGGTGGACGTCGACCGCGAGCTGGCGGCCGATGACCTGGCTGGGTCGATCGCGCACGTCCGGGGTCTTGCGCGCGCCGGTCTCGTCACCGAGGACCAGGCTCGCGACCTCATCGATGGGCTGACGGCCCTCGCCGAGGAGGTCGCCGGGGGCCGGTTCGAGTGGGACCCCGCGCTCGAGGACGTCCATCTCAACCTGGAGTCGGCGCTCGCCGTCCGGATCGGAACGGTCGCCGGCCGTCTGCATACGGGTCGGTCGCGCAACGACCAGGTGGCCACGGACCTGCGCCTGTGGACGCGCCGCGCGATCGACCGGCTCGACGACGCGATCGTCCGATTCGAGCGGGCGCTCGTGGATCTGGCGTCGCGCGAAGGCGACGCGGTCCTCCCAGGGACCACGCACATCCAGCCCGCCCAGCCGGTCCTGTTTTCGCACCACCTGCTGGCCTACGTGGAGATGGCGGAGCGCGACCGGTCGCGGCTGGCCGATGCTCGCCGGCGCCTCAACGTCTCGCCGCTGGGAGCCGGCGCGCTCGCGGGGGCCGGCTACCCGCTCGACCGGGAGGCGACGGCGGCCGACCTCGACTTCGACGGCGTGACCCGCAACTCGCTCGATGCCGTGAGCGACCGGGACTTCGTGGTCGAGGTCCTCGGCGCGGTCGCCCTCGGGATGGTCCATCTCAGCCGGCTGGCCGAGGAGATCACGTGGTGGTCGAACCCGGCGTTCGGGTTCGTCCGGGCGTCGGACGCGTTCTCGACCGGCAGTTCGATCATGCCCAACAAGAAGAACCCCGATCCGGCCGAGCTGGTCCGCGGTCGCTCCGCCCGGGTGATCGGTGCGCTCGGCGGCATGCTGACGCTGCTCAAGGGCCTGCCGCTCGCCTATCAGCGGGACCTCCAGGAAGACAAGGCGCCGCTGTTCGATGCGGTGGCCGTCTACGAGGCGTCGCTCGGGGTCCTGGCGGGGATGCTCGACACGATCACCGTGGACGCGGACCGCATGCGGGCCGCCGCGAGCCAGGGGTTCGTGACCGCCACGGCGGTGGCGGACAGCCTGGTCCGGCGCGGCATCCCGTTCCGTGCCGCCCACCATGTCGTCGGCGCGCTGGTGGCCGCGGCGGAGCGGGCCGGAACCACGCTGGACGGCGTATCGGACGCGGATGTCGCGGCCGCCCTGTCCACGAGCGACGATCCGGATCTCGCCGCGCTTGCGACCGACCCGGGGATCGGCGACGCGCTCCGGGGGGCCGCCTCGATCGATGGCGCGCTGGCGTCCTGTGATGTGATCGGCGGGACGGCGCCGGACCGTGTCCACGCGGAACTCGGAGTGGTCCGCGCACGGCTCGAGGGCGACCCGGGCTGACGCGGGCTCGCGGGGACCCGACCGGCCCTAGGGCGACATCACGAATTCCGAGTACCGCACCGGCATCCGCGACGCCGGTCCGCCCAGCGCTTCGGCGGCGAGCGTCTCGGGCGAATTCGCTGCCCGGTCGGTCGTGGCGAACGCACCGGCACTCCAGTTGCCGCCGAAGTCGTCGGCCGGGATGATCCAGACCATGGCGCCGGTCTCGTGGAACCAGGCGACGCGGCCGATGGTCGGCAGATTGCCCTGCGTCTGGCCCGTGTCCGCTCGCGGCGGGTCATCCGGTCGCGTCGCGAGGATGTAGTAGCGGAAGCCACCGGCATTGCTCTCGAATGCCACGAGCTCGAAGAACGTGTCCGCGCCGATCAGGTAGTTGTCCGGCGTCTGCGACGTGAACCCGGTCGTCAGGTCGTCGTCAGGGTTCGTGAACACGGACCAGGAATGCAGCCCCGCAGGCGGGACGTCGTCGGGATACGGGCCGCCGAACGTGGTGATGATGATGACGTAGTCGCCCGCGACGATCGGCCCGGGCTGGTTGCAGCCGCTTCGGTACGGTGTGCCGTCCGGGCCGGTCGTCTCCTGTTCGCACGGCAGTCGTTCGGTGAGCCCGGCGGCCGTGTCCGCATCGATCGTGGTCTGGAACCCGGCGGCCGCGCGATGATCGATCTCGGGCGGTCGCTGGACCGGATCCAGGCCCGGCGTCGGCAGGAACCAGTCGTCGATCCCATCGAGGTACCAGTCCAGGGTGTCCGGTGGCAGGACGCCGGCCCCTTCGAGGAGCGCGACCGCCGGCGCCGTTCCCGGCGGTGGCTCCGGTGCGACCGACGGAGCGACGGACGGCGCCACGGACGCGACCGAGGGCGGCACGCTGGCGACGGAGGGCGCGGTCGTCGGGGGCGCGGTCGGGACCTGCGAGACGACCGCGCTCGACGGCGACGCGGTCGGCCCCGCCTCGCCCCCGGGCAGCTTGAGGAAGCCCGTCACGAGTCCCAGACCGAGCGCCCCGACCGCGGCCAGGCCGAGCAGGCCGAACAGCGCGCATCCGCCGCCCAGCCCGCCACTCGGGGGCGTCGGGACGACGGGTGGGGTCGGCGTCGGCGGCGGAAGCGGCGGGGTGGGCGGCGGGGCGGCGGGCGGGATCAGTTCCTTCGTGAGCGTGACCGAACCACCCGCGATGGAGGTGTCCTTGAGGCGCTTGCCGTTCGCCTTCAACCAGGCGTTGAACGCGTCGACCCAGGTGTCGATGGCCTCCTGGGCGCCGGGGATCGCCGAGCCGGCGCCGGCCGCATCCATCCTGAGCTGGCCGTCGGCGATGGACACGTCGATCGAGACGGAGACGAACGGCCCGAGGCCCACCTTGATCGTCCCCGTGCCGGGCGTCGAACCCGGTTCGAGTTCGAGGGTCGGCGTCGGGGCGACGTCGCGGATCTCCGGGGGGAGAGGCAGCCACGACAGATCGCCCGAGGAGATGGTGACCGACGCCCGCTTGCACGCGACGAACTCCCGGAGTTCGACGGGCGCGGTGTCGGGGAGAAGGGGCGCGTCAGCCACGAGGGGTCACGCCGGCCGGGTGCGGGCCCCCATCGGCCGCCTGGGACGCGCGCCGGGTCAACGGTCGGGTCATCTCGCCACCTGGGAAGGCTGTCTTCGCCGACGTCGTCGCCATCGTACGGAGCCTGTCAATCCGAGCCGTCGCGATCCGACGGCGAGGGATCAGAGCTCCGCGGTGGAGCAGATCGCGACGTCCCGGACCAGGTTCGGATCCCTGGCCCACGACACGGCCACGACGACGCGGAACGTCGCGTCCGAGCGGCCGTGGGGGCTCCGCATCGTCGGGACGGCCCGGTCCGGGAGCGTGCCGTCGAACTCGTAGGTCGCGCCGGACCCGAACGTGCCGGCGCCCGCCAGTCGTGCCACCCACAACGACACCGATTCCTCGCGGCCGCCGGAGACCGTCGCCTTGACCTGCGTCCGGAGTTCGAGACGAACCTCCTGGACCTCGCGCGTCTCGCCCTGCGTCAGCGTCAGCCGACCCTGGAACGGGGCGCCGACCACGAGCGGGACCGGGTCGAGCCACAACCGGCCGGCCCATCCGTCGGCCGCGATGTCCGCCTCGGAGTACAGCGCGAACTCACCGACGGTCACGACCCCGGCACGGAGCAGCGCGGTCGGCTGGAGGATCGTCACCGGCAGGGTGAGGGTCGGGTCGAAGAGCGGCACGTCAAGGTTCAGGCGCAGTTCCCACTCGACCTTGACCTCGGTGGCATCGAACGATGGCGGCCCGAGGCTCGGGACGGGGACCTGGAACGGGACCTCGCGGGTCTCGCCCGGCACGAACGTCGTCGGCCCGAGGACGCCCAGCGGGACGATCGGCAGGTCGTGTGTCGCGGTGTGCGTGACCGTCCGCGAGTTCCCGTTCGAGTCCGTCTCGGTCCGGTCGTAGCGATAGGTCTCCACGCCGGCGAGCGTCACCCTGGCGCCCCGGATGGCCTCGCTGTCAGCCGACGTGATCGTGGCCCGCCCATCGACCAGGCGGCCCGGCAGGAGGTCCGCCCGGTCGAGTTCGAGGGTCAGGTCGAACCCGCCATCCCGGCTCCGTGTGTTGACGGTCATGCCCGTCATCATGACGGCCCCGGCGCGCTACCATCGGTCCAACCTCGCGCTGGAGGACGACCCGTGCCGGATCTGGCGACCATCGTCGCGGCCCCCAAGGCGCTGCTGCACGACCATCTCGATGGCGGCCTTCGCCCGGCGACCGTCATCGACCTCGCCGCCGAGTACGGCTACGACGGCCTGCCGACCACCGATGTCGACGACTTCGCGGCCTGGATCCGCCGCGGCGCCGACCGCAAGTCCCTCGAGCTCTATCTCGAGACGTTCGTGCACACGTTCGGCGTCATGCAGGACCGCGACGCGATCATCCGCGTGGCCGCCGAGTGTGCCGAGGATCTGGCGGCCGACGGGGTCGTGTACGCCGAAGTCCGGATGGCCCCCGAGCTGTGCACGGCCAAGGGGCTGACGCTCGACGAGGTCCAGGACGCGATCCTCGCCGGCTACCGCCTGGGGGAGCAACGGGCGGCTGACGCGGGAAATCCGATCGTCGTCCGATCGATCGTGACCGCGATGCGCCAGGCCGCGCGATCCGTGGAGGTCGCGCAGTGCGCGGTCCGCTGGCGCGATGCGGGCGTGGTCGGGTTCGATATCGCCGGACCCGAGGCGGGGTATGCGCCGACGCGTCATCTCGACGCCTTCGACTACGTCCGACGCGAGAACTTCCACATCACGATCCACGCCGGCGAATCGTTCGGGCTGCCGTCGATCTGGGAGGCGCTCCAGTGGTGCGGCGCCGAGCGGCTCGGGCACGGGGTGCGCATCGTGGATGACATCACGGTCCGCGATGACGGGTCCGTGGAGCTGGGCCGGCTCGCGACGTTCGTCCGGGACCGGCGGGTCCCGCTCGAGATGTGCCCGACGTCGAACGTGCACTCCGGGGCGGCGCCCTCGATCGAAGACCACCCGATCGACCTGCTGCGCCGCCTCCGCTACCGCGTGACGCTCAACACGGACAACCGGCTGATGAGCGGCGTTACGCTGTCGAGCGAGTTCGCCGTGCTCGACGGGGCGTTCGGGATCGGGCTCGGCGAGATGGAGTGGCTGACCATCAACGCGATGAAGAGCGCGTTCGCGCCGTTCGACGAGCGGCTGCGGATCATCAACGAGGTCGTCAAGCCCGGCTACGCGCACCTGCGAGCGGCCGAATCGAGGGTCGTGACCGCGGGGTAGGTTCGGAGGTCGCACCGGCGCGGCGGCCCCGCCAGCGGCATCCCGACGCGCGCCCTGCACCTGGCTGGGACACGGTTCGCCCTCCGCTCAGCTCGCGCCCAGCGCTCCCTGCACCTCGGGGACCACCACGGCCAGCCCGACGGCGACCGATGCCAGGAGTGCCGACCGGGCCACGAGACCGAGCCAGCGCGGCGTCGGCCCCAGGCCCCGGGCCCGACGACCCCACGTCACCAGGGTGGCGAGACCGACCACGACGAGGCCCAGTCCGGCCAGGGTCATCGGTGGTGCCAGCAACGTCGGCACCACCAGCAGCGCTGTGAGGAGCGTCCCGAGGATCGCGATGGTGGCGAAGCCATTGACGACCCGGCCGTCCGCCGGCCCGGGGCGCGGCAGGCGACGGTCCAGCCAGGCATCGACGACGACGAGTGCCGGGCCGAACGCGGCGACGAGGAGGACGAGGGTCGCAATGACCATCGGGTCGTGATCGAGGATCGCGAAATCTCGATTGTCCGCGTCGATCAGGCCGCGCGTCCCGAGGGCGATCGCGACCGGGATCGTCACGAAGACCCGTCTGCCCGGCGCGAGTGGCAGCCACGGTCGGATCACGACCCAGAGTGACCCCGCGACGGCGCCGAACAGGAGCCCGATGGCGACGACGATGCCAAGGCTGCCGACCATCGTGATGTCGCCGATCCGATTGCCATTCTCCGTGAACGCGCCCGTCGACGACGGAACGAGCACCGCCGCGAGCCGCATGACCAGGCGACCACCGACGCCGGCGAGCGCGACCCCCACGATCAGTCCAGCGAGCCCGCCGCGCGCGATGTCTCGAAGGACGTCCAGCGCGCCCGGTGAGTACGCGGATGTGTGGCCGGTGGCGGTCGGGTTCGCGCGAGCCGCGGCGTCCGAGACCGATCCTGTCACCGGGTGGCTCCTCGTTCGGCGCGCTATATCGCTCGTCGATATATAGACGTCGGACAGGGCGAAGTCAAGAGGTCCGGCTTGGCGCCACGGGTCCTTCGTGCCGCCCGGGCTCAGACCCCGGCCGGCGTCGGATCGGTGACCGTGGTCGGCAGGTCGTCGAGGAGCGGGTCCGTCCAGGTCCACGCCGCGCCGTGGTGCTTGCCCACGGCCCCGTGTCGGGCCGCCTCGACCCGCAGCGGCAGCCCGAAGATCTCGATGAACCCGACCGCCGACGCATGGTCGAACGCGTCGCCTTCGTCGTAGGTCGCGAGGCTCTTGTCGTACAGGGACAACGGCGAGCGCCGGCCAGCCACGATCGCCTGTCCGTGATCGAGCCGCATCCGGACCTCGCCCGAGACCACGCGCTGCGACGACGCCACGTACTGGCGCAGGTCCCGCGACAGCGCGGAGAACCACAGCCCGTCGTAGACGAGCCGCGCCAGCTCGTCGGCGACGAAGGCATCGAACCGGAGCGTGTCGCGCGACAGCGTCAGTCCCTCGAGCGCGCGATGCGCGGCGTGCAGGATCATCGCCGCCGGGGCCTCGTAGATCTCGCGGCTCTTGATCCCGACCAGCCGATCCTCGACGTGGTCGATCCGGCCGACGCCGTGCCGGCCACCCAGGTCGTGCAGGCGCTCCACCAGTCCCACCGGACCCAGCCGCTCCCCGTCGAGCGCCACGGGGATCCCGCCCTCGAAGTCGATCGTGACCTCGACCGGGTCGGGCGCGTCGCCGGGCGCCACGGTCCACTCGTAGGCATCCGCCGGTGGCGTGACCCACGGGTCCTCGAGGACGCCCGTCTCGCACGAGCGACCCCACAGGTTGACGTCGATCGAATACGGCGACGCCTTGGTGATCGGGATCTCGATGCCGCGCTCGTTCGCGTAGTCGATCTCCTGGTCGCGCGTCAGGCCCATGCCCACGCGCATCGGCGCGATGACCTCGAGCCCTGGATCGAGCGCGTGCGTCGCCACATCGAAGCGGACCTGGTCGTTGCCCTTGCCCGTGCAGCCGTGCGCGACCGCGTCCGCGCCCTCGCGCTTGGCGACCTCGACGAGCAGCTGCGCGATCAGCGGGCGTGCCAGCGCGGTGGCGAGCGGATAGGCGCCCTGGTAGAGCGCGTTCGCCTGGAGGTGCGGCCAGACGAAGTCGGTCACGAACCGCTCGCGTGCATCGACGACATAGGCGCGCGTGGCGCCCGCCGACATCGCCCGGGTCTCGACCCCCGGGCGGAGCGAGCCGCCGCCAAGATCGACGGTGAGCGTCACGACCTCCGCGTCGTACTGCTCCTTGAGCCACGCGACGGCGACCGATGTATCGAGACCACCCGAATAGGCGAGGACGACCTTCTTCACGAGTGCGGGACCTCCAGGGCCGATGGCATCGGCGATGCGTTCAGTGGCGGCGGGTGATGCGGGCGAGCGCGGCGGGCGCGGGCCCGATGGCTCGGAACCGGTCGAGCCAACGCTCGAGGCGAGATTCGTCCGCGAACAGGACGAGGAGGGTATTGTCGCCCGCCAGCGTGCCTTCCTGCTCCTGGAGCGTGGATTCGTCGATCGCCTGGGCGATGATGCTCGCGGTCCCGGGCGTGCCGGTCAGGACGAGGATGAGGCCGCTGCGGCCGATCGTGACCGGGATGTCGAGCAGGATCCGGGCCAGCCGCTCATCCGACCCGGTCGTCCGTCCCGCCGCCATGGCCTCCGGCGCCACGTAGACATGACCGTCTGCGCCCGACGCCTTGAGCAGGCCAAGCTCGGTGATGTCGCGCGACACCGTCGCCTGCGTCACCGCGAACCCCTGCTCCGTGAGGGCATCGACGAGTTCGCGCTGACTACCGACGGGTCGATTGACGACGAGATCGCGGATCGCCCGCTGGCGCAGGCGCTTGAGGTCCGTGGTGGCGGTCATGGCGGCCCTCAGGCGGCGCCCACGCCAGCGCCGCGCACGGCGGTGATCCGCGTGCCGAAGGCCGCATCACCGAGGGCTCGCGTCAGCGCGTCGGGGGCCGAGGCATCGGCGATGATCGCTTCTGCCCCATCCCAGGCGAGCGCGCCAAGGGCCGCCCGGATCTTTGGGACCATCCCGCCGGCGATCACGCCGCTGGCGATCAGGTGCTCGGCTTCGGCGACGGTGAGGGTGTCGAGCCGCCGGCCATCGGCATCGCGGACGCCGTCGACGTCGGTCATGAGGACGAGCTGGCGAGCCCCGAGCCCGGCCGCGATCCCGGCCGCGACGTCATCGGCGTTCACGTTGCAGACGATCCCATCGGCGTCACGCGCGAGCGGGGCCACGACCGGGACCTGGCCGCCGACGAGGATCGCGTCGAGCAGGTCGCGTCGCAGGCCGACGACGCTCGCCACGAGCCCCAGCTCGGGGATGCGCTCGGCGATCAGCAGACCACCGTCGACGCCCGACAGCCCCACGGCGTCGACACCGAGATCGCGCAACCCGGCCACGAGCTCGCTGTTGACGACGCCCCGCAGGACCGCGGCGGCGACTTCGAGCGCCGCGGCATCGGTCACGCGCAGCCCGCCCTCGAATCGCGACGGCACGCCGAGTCGCTCGAGCCACTCGGTGATCCGCTTGCCGCCGCCGTGCACGAGGACCACGGGCCGGCGACGCGCGACCGCGGCCACCTCGGCGAGCACCTGCGACTGGTCCGCGATCGTCGTCCCACCCAACTTGATGACGAGGATCTCGCTCATCTCGCGTCCTGCCTCGTCGCCGTGCCGGACGCGGCTGGCGCCATGGCGGTCCGAGCGCAAGGCGACGAGCACGGGAGCGAGCGCACTCCAACGTGCGTGAGCGAGCGCGCGCAGACGCCAACGCCGCGATCGGCCGTCAGGGTGTCGGCCGTCATGTCGTGTACTCCGAGTTCTCGATGACGTAGGCCTCGGTCAGGTCGCAGCCGAACGCCTCGCCGCGACCGTCGCCCAGCCCGAGGTCCAGGCGCAGGATCAGCTCCGGCTCGGCCATCGCGGCACGGGCGGCCTCGCGATCGAACGAGAGCGGGCCGCCGGACGTCCCGTCGAAGACCGGGAACCCGGCGATCGAGATCCGCAGGCGGTCGGGGTCGAGCGTCGCGGCCGTCCCGGCGCGATGCGTCGCCACGTCCGGGTCGAGACCGCCGGCCTCCAGGACGGCAGCGTCCGCGAGTCGGCCATTGCCGGCGGCCCCCGCGATGCGGCCCCAGTTCGGATCGCGGCCGTGGGCGGCGGCCTTGACCAGGCTCGAGCTGACGACCGCCCGCGCGACCGCCCGCGCGTCGGCGTCGTCGATGGCGCCGGTGACGGACGCGGTGATCAGCGTGGATGCCCCCTCGCCGTCGGCGGCCTGCTGGCGTGCGAGGTCACGGGCGACGGCCTCGATGGCCCGTCCAAGCGCCCGTGCCCCGTCACTGCCCGGCTCGACCGGCGCCGCCCCGCTCGCGCCGGACGCGAGGACGAAGACGGTGTCGTTGGTGCTGGTGTCGCCGTCGACCGACAGCTGGTCCCAGGTGCGCGCCGCCGCCGGGCGCAGCAGTCCCCACAGCGTGTCCGGGGCGATGGTCGCATCCGTGAGCACGACCGAGAGCATCGTGGCCATCCGGGGATGGATCATGCCGACGCCCTTCGCGACCCCGCTGACGGTGACCGTCACGGGTCGCCCGTCCGGATCCGGTAGGTCCACGGTCGACGTCGCGACCT
The DNA here is from genome assembly GCA_964393345.1 of uncultured Anaerolineaceae bacterium. Lineage (GTDB taxonomy): Bacteria > Chloroflexota > Limnocylindria > Limnocylindrales > CSP1-4 > SPCO01. Next base: position 24,033 of record CAYMTJ010000037.1, read on the forward strand.
TGGTGACCGAGTCGGTCGTGCGCAGGGCGACGGCGGCCGCCTCGAGATCCTCGTCGGTGGCCGACAACAGCGGCACCAGCCCCTCGATCCCGGTCTGCACCTTGTCGAGTGGCAGGCGCGTGCCGATCACGCCGGTCGAGAGGTGCAGGACGTGGTCCAGGCTGATCCCGAGGCCATCGGCGACGAGCCGTCCGACGTGCGCCTGGTCCTCGTCACCGGCCGCGGCGGTCGCCGCGTTCGCGCACCCACTGGTCGAGATGACCGCCCGGGCCCACCCGAAGCGACCGCGCGGATCCCCCGAGGTCGCCGCGAGATTGGCCTGCGAGCGACGCACCGGAGCGGCCGCGAACGTGTTCGGGGTGAACACCGCCGCGACGGCGGCCGGCCCGTCAGCGGCGACGAACAGCGCGACGTCGGGTCGGCCCGACGCCTTGATCCCGGCCGCCAGCCCACCGGCCCGAAAGCCGGCTGGCATGGCGGCACGTCGCTCGACCGGCGGGAGATCGGTCGTCGACACCGGGACCGGGGATAGGCGTGTGACGGTCATGGGGCGAGCGGGAGCTGCTCGAGACCGGTGCCTTCCGGCAGGTCGTGGATGAGGTTGAAGGCCTGGACCGCCTGGCCGGCGGCTCCCTTGACGATGTTGTCCTCGACGCTCAGGACGAGGATCCGGCCCGTCCGCGCATCGACGCGCACGTGGATCCGGACCTCGTTGCTGCCGGTGACGTGCTTGGTGGCCGGTGGCGCATCGACGATCGACACGAACGGCTCCTCCGCGTAGGACGCGGCGTACATCGCGTCGATCTCGTCCTGGTCGACGGGTCGCGTCGGCCGGACGTGCGAGGAGGCCAGGATCCCGCGCGTCATCGGGATCAGGTGCGGGAGGAAGTCGACCGGCGCGGCCCCGGGGTTCGCGTCGGTCTCGAGCCCGGCCCGTGACGCCACCAGGGCGAGTTCCTGCTCGATCTCGGCGACGTGCCGATGGCCGCCGACGCCGTAGGCGCGAACGCTCTCGTTCACCTCGCCGAACATCATCTCGGGCTTAGCCTCGCGACCGGCGCCGGAGACGCCGCTCTTTGCGTCGACCACGAGGTCGCCGATCAGACCGGCGCACGCCAGCGGGGCGAGCCCGAGGATCGTCGCCGTCGGATAGCAGCCGGGCGAGCCCACGATCGCGATGTCGGCGTGGGCAAGCGCCCGGAGTTCCGCCCGATGCAGTTCGGGGAGCCCGTAGACCGCCGCCGCGAGCAGGTCGGGCCGAGGATGCTCGAACCCATACCAGCGTGGATAGTCCGCCGGGTCGCGCAGGCGGAAGTCCGGGCCGAGGTCGATGATCGCGGTGCCGTCGGCGATCAGGTCCGGCACGAGGGATGCCGCGGTGCCGTGTGGCAGCGCCAGGAAGATGGCGTCGACCGACGGCAGCGTGTCGTGGACCGCGAGGCCCGTGGTCGAGAGGTGGGCATGGATCCCGCCGAGCGGGTCGCCGTCGCGACCGCGCGCCTGGAGGCCGGCGATGGCCACATTCGGGTGCCGTGCGAGCAGCCTGACCAGTTCGGCCCCGACGTACCCGGTGGCCCCGATGATCCCGACGCGGATCCGGCGAGGGCCGCCCGTGGGATCCATCCCGCGCTGCGTGCGGGATGGCAGGGTCGTCGAACCGGGGTGGGTCGTCGTCATCGTCGGATGACTATACAGTTCGGTTGCATAGTCATGCAATAGCCCCGGCGAACCGGGGCCTGCGCTGGACGTCAGCGGTTGTAGCTGATCGGCTCCACGGCCAGACGGCCCTTGGCGCTCGCCCCACGGGTCCAGATCCGGGTCACGACGTCCGGCACCCACCAGCGCAGGAAGTACAGCCGGCAACCGAGGCAGTAGCCGGTCAGGCCCAGGACGCTCTGGAGACCCGCGACGGCCAGCGCGAAGACCCAACCGAGGGCCGGCACGCCGAGCGCGAACGCGATGAGCGACAGGATCAGGGCGACCGAACCCAGGACCTGGGCGAAGCGGGGCGGGTACTCGTGCTCGGGCTCTGTCGGGCCCAGCTTCGCGACCTTCACGATGCGACGCCACATCGCGCCGTAGATCGAGTAGCGGAGCCCGAAGGCGGCACTCACGCCGATCGACAGCAGCGCCACCGCGACGAGCCCCGGGACGTTCGCGACGAACGCCACCAGCAGCAGGATCGCCGAGAGCCCCGCCCCGAATCGGTGACCGCGCGGGTCGATCATCCGCGCCTTGGGCAGACGGGCGGCGGCGTCGGCGGGGACGGCGACAGGCATCGAGGCGACTCCAGATCGATCGGTGGAGCCGCCACCATACCATAGATATCCGACCGAGTTACTAGTATTTTCGCGGACGCGCGCAGATGCCGGTCGCGGAGCTCCCCTCAGCCGGCGGCCACGATGTCCGAGCGACGGTACGGACCCGTGGCGATGACCTCGCCTTCGGCCTCGTAGGGACGGTCGCCCGTCGAATGGATCACGTATCGGTGGTGGACGGTGGTGGCGCCGGCCGAGATCGTGGCATTGACGGGGCAGTACTTGGTCGCCGACAGCTCGATGCTCCGCCGGATGGCGGCTTCGGCGATGTCGTGACCCCAGACCTCGTGGGTGACCGTGGCCTCCGTGAGGATCTGCGGGTAGTCCGTCCGCTGGTCGGCGACCCCGTGCACTTCGTACCGTTCGATCGCCTGTCGCTTCTTGGTCGCGATCGCGATGACGTCCATCGCCGAGCAGGACGCGAGCGCAGCCACGAGCATCTCGACCGGGGAGAATTCGTTCGCGTCGGGTTCATCGCCGAAGGCCATCACTCGACCGGTCCCCGAGCGACCGGCGAACCGTGCCCCGCCCTCGTGGACGACCGTGACCCGTCGCTCCCGGGTCACACCGGCACCTCGGTCGTGGCCGCGACGGGCTCGGACAGGAACTGCTCGCGGTACAACCGGGCGTACAGCCCGCCCTTGGCCAGGAGTTCGGCGTGCGTGCCGCGCTCCACGATGCGGCCGCGGTCGTAGACCAGGATCCGGTCGGCGCGCAGGATCGTCGAGAGGCGATGGGCGATCGCGATCGTCGTGCGCCCTTCCATCAACCGCTCGAACGCGCCCTGGATGAGCCGCTCGGAGACCGTGTCGAGCGCGGAGGTGGCTTCGTCGAGGATGAGGATCCGCGGGTCCTTGAGCAGCACCCGCGCGATCGCGATCCGCTGCTTCTCGCCACCGGAGAGCTTGTACCCACGCTCGCCGACGATCGTCTCGTATCCGTCGGGGAGGTCCATGATCCGCTCGTGGATCGCGGCGGCCTGCGCGGCGCGGTGCAATTCATCCTCGGTGGCGCTCGGGCGCGCGTAGATCAGATTCTCGCGGACCGAGGCGTGGAAGAGGTAGGTCTCCTGTGTCACCACCCCGATGACGTCGCCCAGGGAGGCCAGCTTGATCCGCCGGACGTCGATCCCGTCGATCTCGACGGCCCCCGCGTCGACGTCGTACAGCCGCGGGATCAGGTAGGTCGTCGTGGTCTTGCCGCTCCCCGACGGCCCGACCAGGGCGACGAGTTCGCCGGGCTCGGCCTGGAACGAGACATGGTCGAGCGCGAACGTCGGCAGCAGTTCGATCGTGGGCATCGCCGGGGCCGGGCTGGGTTCGTTGCCGGCCGCGGGCAAGTGGCCCGGCGCCGCTTCGTCGACGGCGTCAGATCCGTCCGCGGCGGCAGACGCGTCGACGGCGCCGGACTCGTCGGCCGCGCCGGACCCGCTTCGCGTCAGGGCCTCCGAGGCGCGCGCCGAGGGCACGGCCTCGGTCGGGTACCGGAAGACGACGTCGTCGAACCGGACGGCGCCCCGGACGGC
>CAYMTJ010000038.1:0-26732 GCA_964393345.1 uncultured Anaerolineaceae bacterium
ACAAGGGCGCGGACACGATGGTCCAGGCGCTCAAGGCGGGCGAGCTCGACTACGCCCATGGCGTGAACGCTGAGCAGCTCAACGCGCTCCAGTCCGAACCCGACATCGCGACCGTCGCCGGGAGTGCCAACGGCTGGACACAGCTCGCGTTCAACGGCTACGGGGCGAGCGACGGCAAGACCATCAAGAACGGCGGGCCGTCGACCAAGGCCCTGCTCGACCCGGCGTTCCGCGATGCCCTCGGCTACGCCGTGGACCGCCAGGCGCTCGTGGACCGCATCCTCGGCGGCTACGGCGACGTCGGCAACACCATCGTGCCGCCCGTTCTGACCCAGTGGCACGTGGAACCGACGACCCCACGGACATTCGACATCGAACTCGCCAAGCAGAAGCTCGACGCGGCCGGCTACCCCCTCGACGCCAGTGGGCAGCGACTCGACAAGGAAGGGAAGCCGATCAACCTCCGCCTCTTCATGCCGGACTCGGACGACAACTACCCCAAGGCCGCCGAGTTCATCGCGGCCTGGTACGGCGAGCTCGGGGTCAAGGTCACGACGCAGGTCCTGAGTTCCGCCGCGCTGGGCGAATTGATCTATCCGCCGGAAGCGGGCAAGGGGTACAAGGCCGACTACGACATCGAGCTGTGGGGCTGGTCCGGCGGGATCGACCCGAACGGGCTGCTCTCCGTGTTCAAGTGCGACGCGATCGGCAGCTCGTCCGACAGCCAGTACTGCAACGCCGAGTACGACAAGATGTACGACGCTCAGCTCGCGGCGACGACCGCCGAAGAGCGAAAGGCGATCCTCGCCGACATGCAGAACCTCATCTACGACGAGGCTGTCTACGACATCCTGTACTACGACGCCAACCTCGTCGCCTACCGGACGGATCGATTCGCCGGCTGGGCCAACCAGCCCGCGGCCAACGGCACGCCATTCTTCACCTACAGCACGCTCCAGTACACGAAGCTGACCGACGCGACGATCGTGCCGCCATCGCCGTCGCCGACGCCGGCCGCCTCGTCAGATGCCTCCGGCCAGCCGACCACGGCACCGACGCCGGCCCCCAGCGCCACGCCCGGCGACGCCGGTGGCGCCGGATCGTCGACGCCGCTGATCCTCGGTGTCGTCGCGCTCGTCGCGGTGGTGGCCGTGGTGCTGGGCGTGCGACGCCGGAGCAGCCGGATGGCCACGGATGAGGACGACGAGTGAGCGGGGACGGCGCTAGCCGGCCCGCGGATCTGGTGGTGGCGCGGCGCGACCGCGCGGCTCGCTCCATCGTGTAGCGAGCCGCCCCGATGAGCGGCCGATACCTCGGGCGGAAGTTCGCCCAGGCGATCGTCACGATCGTCGCGATCGTGCTGCTCAATTTCATCCTGTTCCGGATGATGCCGGGGTCGCCAGAGCGCGTCCTGCTGCGCAACCAGTACCTCACGCAGGAGAAGATCGACGAGGTCCGGATCGCGTGGGGCCTGGACAAGCCGTTGTTCCCGGATCAGCTCGTCGGGTACGTCGACGCCACCCTCAAGGGCGATCTCGGCTACTCGTTCTTCTTCCGCGGCACTCCGGTCACCGAGGTGGTCGGCCAGCGATTCTGGCCGACGATCATCCTCATCGGCATCGCCGAACTGATCTCGATCGTCGTCGGGCTCGCGATCGGCGCGTACGCGGGATGGAAGCGAGGCAGCCTCGGTGACCGGATCGGCAGCGGCGTCAGCCTGATCCTCTATTCGATGCCGTACTTCGTGATCGGGCTGCCCCTGATCATGATCTTCGCCGCCGGTCTCGGGTGGTTCCCGACATCGGGGATGCTGACGGTCGGCGCCACCTATGGCTCGTTCCTCGACCGGGCGATCGACTTCGGCCGCCACCTGGTCCTCCCGCTGACGACGGTGTCACTCGGGCTCATCGGCGGGTACTCGATCATCATGCGCTCCTCGATCATCGAGACCCGTTCCGAGGACTACATCGCGACGGCTCGGGCCAAGGGCCTGCGTGACAGCCGGGTCCTGCGCGAGCACGCGTTCCCGAACGCCATGCTGCCGATGGTCACGATCATCGCCATCAACGTCGGCTACGTGGTGGCCGGGGCGATCACCGCCGAGGTGGTGTTCAACTGGCCCGGACTCGGGACGCTGTCGGTGGACGCCCTGTCGTCCCGTGACTACCCGGTTCTGCAGGGCATCTTCCTGCTGCTGTCGATCACCGTCGTCCTCGCGAACCTCGCGGCCGACCTGATCTACGGATTCCTCGATCCGCGGGTCCGGCAGTGACCGCGAGCGCGCCCGCCACGCCGCCCGAGGCCGTCGGCGCCAACCTGCGGGCCGAGCGATGGCGACTGCGGATCAACGGCCTCAAGGGGTTCATCCGCCGCTACGGGTCGCGCGGGGACGGCGTCGTCGGGTTCGCGATCCTGCTCGCGTTCGGCATCCTCGCGTTCGCGCCGGAACTCTTCGTGGGCCCGCTCGAGAGCGTCATCACCGCGAGCGGCCGAAGCCTCGAGCCACCGTCCGGGGCCCACGTGCTCGGCACGGACGAACTCGGTCGCGACATCCTGAATCGGACGGTCCACGGCGCACGCATCTCGATGATGATCGGCCTGCTCGCGACCCTGATCACGATCGTCGTGGGTGCCGTGATCGGCGTGATCGCCGGCTTCGTCGGTGGTCGAGTGGACAGCGCGCTCATGCGCGTGACGGACTTCTTCCTCGTGCTGCCGACCTTCGTGCTCGCGATCATCCTCGCCCCGGTGATCCTCGACATCATCGGCGTCGAGGCCTCCATCTTCGGTCTCCGCGCCACGCTCGTCGTGATCGTCGTCGTGATCGGCGTGACGTCCTGGGCGACGACCGCCCGGATCATCCGGTCGCAGACGCTGTCGATCCGGGAGCGGATGTTCGTCGACCGGGCACGGGTCATCGGCAGCGGCCCCGGGCACATCATGCGCCGGCACATCTTCCCCAATGTGGTGAACCTGATCGTGGCGCAATCGGTCATCACCTTCGCTACGGCGGTCTTCACCGAGACGAGCCTCTCGTTCATCGGGCTCGGCGATCCGTTCGCGCCGTCGTGGGGCCAGATCCTCGACTCCGCCCAGGGCGCCGGCGCGCCCGGCCTCGGCGCGTGGTGGTACATCGCGCCGCCGGCCGTCTGCGTCGTCCTCGTCGTCCTGTCCTTCACGCTCGTCGGGAACGCCCTCGACGACATCCTCAATCCCAAGTCGGGGACCCGTCGATGACCGATCCGAGCCTGATCCCCGCGCCCGGCACCCCGTCCGACGCCGCGGTCGACGACGAGACGCGTCGGACCGACCTCGCGGCGATCCGCGGACGCCGGCAGTGGCCGCTCCCGAAGTCGGCCGACCCGAACGCGCCGCTGCTCGTCGTGGAGGATCTGCGCACCCACTTCAAGGTCCCGGGCGGCTGGGTCCAGGCCGTCGACGGCGTCAGCTTCCGGCTCAACGACGGCGAGGCGCTGGGGTTGGCCGGCGAGTCCGGGTGCGGCAAGACCACCACGGCCCTGTCGCTCGTGCGCCTGCTCCCGGCGAACGCCCGGATCCGCAAGGGCAGCAGCATCAAGCTCTTCGGCGTGGACCTCGTGCCGAAGACCGAGGACCAGCTCCGCCGCTACCGCTGGCGCGAGGTCAGCATCGTCTTCCAGGGCGCGATGAATGCCCTCAACCCGGTACGACGAGTCGGGGAGCAGATCGCCGAACCGATCGAGATCCGGCTTGGCGAGCCCCGCGAGCGAGCGCGCCGGCGGGCCGGCGAGTTGCTCGAGCTGGTGGGCATCCCGAAGAAGCGCGCCGAGGCCTATCCGCACGAGCTGTCCGGCGGCATGCGCCAGCGGGCCATGATCGCCATGGCCCTCGCGTGCGACCCGGCGATCGTCATCGGCGACGAGCCGACGACGGCGCTCGACGTGATGGTGCAGGCGCAGATCCTCCAGCTCCTCGAGCGGCTTCGCCGGGAGCTGGGCCTGTCGCTCGTGCTGATCACGCATGACCTGTCGGTCATCGCCGAGACCTGCGACCGGACGCTGATCATGTACGCCGGTCGCGTCGCCGAGGAGGGTCCGGTCAAACGGATCTTCACGGCGCCGCGCCACCCCTACACGACCAAGCTGCTCGGATCGTTCCCCAACATCCAGGCCGATCGTCGGACGCTTGACACGATCCCCGGCAATCCACCGGACCTCCGCGACCCACCGTCGGGCTGTCGGTTCCACCCGCGCTGCCCGGTGGCGATGGACGTCTGCAAGGACGTCGTCCCGCCCGAGGTCATCTTCCCCGACGGCGTCCGCGTGGCATGTCACCTCTTCCCCGCCGGGAAGGACGGCGGCAACCTCATCAGCGCGGCCGACGTGGCCGCCCGGCGGGCGAGCGCATGAGCGAGATCTATCGCGCCGAAGGCATGCAGGTCCACTTCCCGATCCGCGGGGGGGCGGGCTCGGTCCTGCGGCGGACCCCGCGACAGGTCGTCCGTGCCGTCGATGGGATCGACCTGTCCCTCGAGCGCGGCGAAGTCCTCGCCCTCGTGGGCGAGTCAGGATCGGGCAAGACCACGGCCGGCCGCGTCATCGTCAAGCTCACGCGCCAGACCGCCGGCAAGCTCTTCTTCGACGGCCAGGATGTCACGGACCTGTGGGGGACCAAGGCCCTCCGGGGCTACCGGCGTCGCGTGCAGCTGATCTTCCAGGACCCGTACGAGACGCTGAACCCCAAGCAGAGCATCCACGACTTCGTGTCGGAACCGCTCGAGGTCAACGGGCTTGCGCCGCGCCTCGCCGACCGCGAGGCGAAGGTCCGGGCGGCCATCGAGGCGGCGGGGCTCCCGGCCCACTTCGCGTTTCGCTACCCGCACGAACTCTCGGGCGGGCAGCGTCAGCGCGTGGTGATCGCCGGAGCGCTCGTCATGGGCCCGGAACTCGTGGTCGCGGACGAGCCGGTCTCGATGCTCGATGTCTCGATCCGCACGGAACTCCTGCGGCTCATGCTCGACCTCCGACAGGAGCGAGGGCTGACCTACCTGTTCATCACCCACGACCTGTCACTCGCGTGGGTCATCGCGGACCGCATCGCGGTCATGTATCTCGGCAAGATCGTGGAGATCGGGCCGGCGGACCGGGTCATCCGGCGAGCCCATCACCCGTACACGGCAGCTTTGGTGTCCGTGTCGCCGACACCGGAACCACCGACCGGTGACGGGCCCAAGCGCACGATCCTCGTGGGCGAGACGCCCGATGCGTCACGCGTCCCGTCCGGCTGCCGATTCCATCCGCGGTGCCCGCTCGCCTTCGACCGGTGTACGACCGAGGAACCGCCGCTGTTCGACGTCGGTGACGGCCAGCGGGCCGCGTGCTGGCTCGCCGAGGGTGGCCGGTCCCTGCCGGTCATGCCGGTCTCGGTCACCGCGCCGATCCTGCCCGGGTCGTCGGACGCGCCCCCGCTCGAAGGCGCGCCCGGCCCCGTCTAGGTTCGCGGCCGCGGGATCAGGCCGACTCGCCTCCGCCGTCCACGGCCCGGTACACGCCCCAGCCGAGGATCGCGCCCACGATCGGGCCGACGAGATAGATCCAGATCGCGTTCAGCTCACCGCCGACGATCGCCGAACCGATGGACCGCGCCGGGTTCACCGACGCCCCGCTCAGCGTCGCTGCCGCGAAGTGGATCGCGACCAACGTGAGCGGGATCGCCACCGGCGCCAGCGACGGCAGCCGCCTGGATGTCGTCAGGATCACCAGCAGGAAGCTCGCGGTCAGCACGATCTCGAGGATGAGCGCCCCGATGTCCGTGATCCCACCACCGGGCTGGGTCACTCCGGCCCGGACCGCGTCCTGGCTCACGACCACGAGGATCACGACGCCCGCCCCGAGCGCACCGACGACCTGCGCCACGATGTAGCCGACGGCATCGGTCGGGGTGGTCCGCTTGTCGAGGACCATGGCCACGGTGACGGCGGGGTTGAAGTGGCCGCCGGAGATGTGCCCGAAGGCGACGATCGCGGCCAGCAGGCCGAAGCCGAACGAGAACGGGACCACGAGGAGGCCGGGAGCTCCGCCCGACGCTCCGATCGCGGCCACGGACGCGTAGCCGATGGTGAAGAACAGGAACGTGCCGATCAGTTCGGCCAGGTACGCGCGGGTGTTCATCCTTCCCTCCGATGAGACAGCGTGGACCGGGTCGCGGTGGGCGGAGACACGATAGCGGGTCAGTCCAGCGCGGCGCGCGCTCCGCGCAACAGGAGCGCCTGGGTCGTGGCCCGGCACAGGACCTCGACGAGGTCGAGCCGGTCGACGGCGGTCGCGGCGTCCGGCCCGATGGCCACCGCGCCGTGGCGCTCGAGCAGGGCCACGGTGGCGTATGGCTCCGGCGGCCCGCTGAGCGCGGCGACGATCCGGTCGGCCAGCGCCTGGCTCCCCATCGCCTCGAACGGGATGAGCGGGAGCCGCGGGATCAGGAGCGCGGTCTCGGGGAGCGCCGCCGGATCGACCGCCTCGCCGGCGAGCGTCAGGGCCATCGCGGACGGGAGGTGGGCGTGCGCCACGACGGCGACGTCCGGGCGCGCGGCATGGATCGCGAGATGGATGGCCAGATCCGAGGTCGGCGCGAGGCCGGAGACGGATCGGGCGTCCCGCTCCGGGTGCCCGGCCCAGACGATCACCAGGTCGTCGGGACGGAGCTCGTCCTTGCGTCGGCCGGTCGGCGTGACGAGGATCCGATCCGCATCGAGCTTCGCGGAGAGGTTGCCCTCCCCGGCGGCGATCAGGCCCCGGGCGCCGAGCCGTCGGCCCGCCTCGATCAGCGACTGGACGGCGTCGGCGGTTCGCACGCCGGCATCGTACCGGGCCCCGATCAGGGCCGAGGCGCGTCCGCGTGCCGATGCCGGGTCAGGCGGCGGCGGCGAGCTCGATGACCGGGTCCGGTGCGACGTCGAGGACGACGCCACACGCGTCACAGGCGACGGCATCCCCGATCGCCTCGATCGGCAGGAGCCCGTCGCAGAATGGGCAGTCGATGGTGGTCATGACGGCGGGTCGCCTCCAGAGCGGTGTCGTTTCTGCGCGCATCCTGGAGGGCCGCTGTGACAGCTACCGTGTCACGCCGGTCCGCGATACCGAAAACAGCCGGCGACATGGTCGTCGACCAGTCCCACGCTCTGCATGAACGCGTAGACGATCGTGGACCCGACGAACTTGAACCCTCGGCGGCGGAGGTCGGCCGACAGCGCGTCGGACGCCGGGGTCGTGGCCGGGATCTCCGCCATCGTGGACCCGGGCCCAAGCCGGGTGGGCGGTCCGGGCGCGAATGTCGCGAGGTAGGCCCCGAACGATCCGAACGTCGCCACGATCTCGAGGAACAGCGCGGCGTTCCGGATGGTCGCGTCGATCTTGGCGCGATTGCGCACGATCCCGGCGTCGGCCATCAGCCGCTCGCGGTCTGCGTCGTCGAACGCGGCGACGACCGCGGGATCGAACCCGCGGAACGCCACGCGGAAGGTGTCGCGCTTCCGAAGGATCGTCGACCACGACAGCCCGGCCTGGAAGGACTCGAGCGCGAGGCGCTCGAACAGGTCCAGGTCGTCGTCGACCGGGACGCCCCACTCGTCGTCGTGGTAGGCGACCATCAGCGGGTCCGACACCGGGGCAGTGGCGCTCGACCAGGGACAGCGTGGGCGATCGACGATCTCGGGCATGGTGCCCGGAGGATAGCGCGACCTACGGCACCGGTCGGGTGTCGAACAGCGTGCTCCGCAGGATCGGATCACCCGCCGGGATCGCCGCATTCAGGACGGACCGGAACACCGCCGCTGAGACGGTCTTCATCCCGCCGGATCCGATGAGGGTGACCTTGATCAGCCGCCCGGACGCCCCGCGGGCGCGAAGGTCGAGGGCGGTCAGCGCCCCGACGTTCGTTCGCGGGTCCGCGCCGAACCAGGCGGACAGCTGGGTGCGCGTGTATGACCGCATCGTCCAGGTCGCGTACGGCGCCGCGTCGTCGAACGCGGTCCCGTCCGGTCGCCGGTCCGACGCGCCGCGCAGGTAGCTGACCTTGCCCGCGACCCGCGCCCCGGTCGCCGAGACATACACGTTCTCGTTGTGCTCCGTGGCGCCACCCGCCGTCGAGTGGAACATGGCGTTGGCGACGACCGATCCACTCCACAGGACGATCCCGGTGGTATCCGCGATGGCGGCGTCGGTCCCGGCCCGCTCGCCGAGCGCGCCGAGATAGACCTGCGACCGCGTGTCGTCGTACGTGTCGAAGGCGCCCACGCCGGGTCGCAGCTTGCGGACCGCGTATGACCGGGCGGCGATCGCTTGCGCGTGGAGGGCTTCGGTCGGCCAGCTCGAGGGCATCTCGGCCGGGACGACCCCGCGGAGGTACGCCTCGAGGTCGAGGCGGTTCACGACATCCACGGTCGGCGCGCTCGCCGATGGGATCACCCGCAGGTTGCCGCGATACACGTCACGGGTGCCGCGCTTCGATCGCAGGTGGACCCGCCCGTCCCCCGACGCCGGCCGGATCGTGAACGTCCGCGGTGCCGCCCGATCGGCAAGGACCACGCCATCCGGCCCGACGATGCGGAGGCGCCACGACGTCGTGACCGCCGTGCCCGTCCCGCTGGTCGTGGGCGTCAGCGTCAGCTTCGCATCGGGCGGGAAGACCCCGCCGCCGGTGATCGTCCAGTCGGTCGCCCGCCCGTAGATCGTCAGCGGCTTGATGGGTGACGCGCGCCAGTCGTCGAGGACCAGCACGCGGATGACCGGGGCGGTCGGGAGCGGGCCGAGCGTGGTCTTGCGGTAGTAGTGCGCCAGGATCGCGGCCGCGTCCTGGCCCTCGAGCGCGCGACCCCGGGCGCCGTACTGGGACATCCCGACGCCGTGGCCGTAGCCACGACCGGCGAACGTGACCGACCGCCCGAGGACCGTCGGTCCATCGGCCGTCGCGGTCGGGGAGGGCGTGGGGGAGGGCGTCGGCGTGGGGGTCGGATCGGCGGGCGCGACCGGGACCGGGTCGGGCTCGGCGCCCCGGGTCGCGGCAGGCCCGCCGAGACTCGCGCCGGCGGCGGTCAGGGCCAGGATCAGCGCGACGGGCAGGGCGACCCATCGCGGGGTGGCGCGGACAGGACGGCGTGCGTCGGCCAATGGGTACCTCGAGCGGCAGGACCCGGAGGATGCCCGGAGCGCCCGGTCGACGCCATGACCCGACGGGACCACGCGGCGGCCATCCGAACGACCCACGTCAAGGCTACCCTTTCGGGATGGGTCTTCGCCTGTATCTCGGCCACGGCGCGAGCGGCGACGCCACGAGCATGGCGCCGTTCGTGGAGGGCCTTCGGCGCCGTTCGGTCGATGCCCACGCCATCGATCTTCCGAAGCGGCGCGCGGAAGACGCGCTGCCGGCGTTCCATCTCGTCGTGCCCAGCGCCGCGGACGTGGCCATCGGGGGGCACTCCTTCGGCGGACGGGTGGCCAGCCTGGCCGCCGCGGCAGCCGACGCGCCGTACGCCGCGCTCGTCCTGTTCAGCTACCCGCTCCATCCCCCCGGCGCCCCGGAACGGACGGATGCCCGCATCGCGCACTGGCCGTCGATCACCGCGCCCGTCCTCCTGCTGTCGGGTGAGTCGGACCCGTTCGCGCGGATCGACCTGCTGCGCGCCGCCGTCCCGCGGCTCGCGAACGCGGAACTCGTGACGTACCCACGGCTCGGGCACGGACTCAAGCCGGTCCTCGAGGACGTCCTCGACCGGGTGGCGGCGTTCCTCGCGACGGTGTCGGCCAAGGGTTGATCGCGGGTCGACCGACCGCGTAGCGCCGGTGAAGGCGCGGATGTCCGCTGGATGGATGCCGTCCGCTACGGTCTGGTGGGCGGCCTTGTCGGTTCCCGGCGAGGCCCGTATCCTTGGCCACTCCCCGGTGTCCCGCGGTCCCCAAGCCGCAGGTCGCCCCAGATCTCCCGTCGCAGCCGCGTCAGCCGAGGGCGCGCCACTCGACAGGAAGGAGCTGTATTGCACGTCAGCAGAACCCGTCTCCGGACGGTCGCGGTCGCGGCGATGGCGACCCTCATCCTCCTCTCCGCGGTCGGTCCCCAGGTCGCTCGCGCCGCGACGCCGCCCGGCCTCGGTCGCTTCATGAACGCGATCGGCCACGTCGAATCCGGGGGCCGGTACACGGCCCGCAACGCCACGTCGGGCGCGTACGGCAAGTACCAGATCATGCCCGCGAACTGGCCATCCTGGGCGCGGACGTACCTCGGCGACAGCCGGGCGCCGCAGACGCCGGTCAACCAGGAGCGGGTGGCCCGCGGCAAGTTCACCAGCCTGTACCGCGGGCTCGGAAGCTGGCGCCGCGTGGCCTATTGGTGGCTGACGGGATCGTCGCGGGCCTCCGGCTGGTCCGGGTACGCGGTCAGCTACGTCAACCGCGTGATGGGCCGCTACCGTGTCGCCAGCCCGCGCATCCCGACCGGGTCCGGCGCGGTGACGAGGCTGATGACGCTGTTCTCGGAGCGCAGCGCCAAGGTGACCTACACGGGACGGTGGCGATCGGCGCGCCATGGCCTGTACGCGGGGGACCGGGTGCGTTACGCCTCGTCGGCCGGCGCGACTGCCACGTTCTCGTTCACCGGCCGGAAGGTCGTGTGGTACGGGCCCCTCGGGCCGACCCGTGGCAAGGCCAGGATCGCCATCGATGGCAAGGTCGTCCGGACGGTCGACCTGTACCGGCGCTCGTTCGACGCGCGCGCGGCGATCTTCAGCCGGACCTGGTCGAAGCGCGGGGCCCACACGATCACGATCACGGTCGTCGGGTCCGGCGCCCATCCCATGGTCGCGATCGACGGGTTCGCCGTCCGCAAGTAGACGACGCGGCTCAGCGCGCGGCGATGACCTCGATCTCGATCCGGTAGTCCGCCGCCAGGGCGCTCACGCCCACGGTGGCCCGGGCCGGCGGCTCGGTCGGGAAGTACTCGCGGTAGACCGCGTTCATCGCCGCGAACTCGTCGAACTCGCGCAGGTAGACCGTGGCCTTGACCACGTCGGCGTACCCGAGGCCGACCGACTCGAGCAGCCGCCCGACGTTGTCGAGCATCTGGCGGGTCTCGGGCTCGATCCCGCCCGGGACCGGCCCCTTCGAGCCGGGGGCGTTCCCCACCTGACCGGCGACGAACACGAAACCGTTGGCCTCCACGACCAGGCTGTACGGGTAGTCGTTCCGTTCGACCCCAGGCAGGGTCGGGACGCTTTTCGGCACGGGGCACCTCCATCGGACGTTGTCCTCGATACTGTGCCTTGATGAGGAGCATCGCGTGAGCGCCATCGCGACCCATGGCCTCGGCAAGGTCTACTCGGGGACGCGCCATCCGGCGCTCGACGACCTGTCGGTCGAGGTCCACGAGGGCGAGATCTTCGGGTTCCTCGGGCCGAACGGTGCCGGCAAGAGCACCGCGATCCGGCTCCTGCTCGGATTCCTCCACCCGACGACCGGGTCCGCGACGGTCCTCGGGCGCGACATCGTCCGCGACTCGGTGGAGATCCGGCGACGGACCGGCTACCTGCCGGGCGGGATCGCCTTCTGGGACGGGCTGACGGGGGAACGCCTGCTCGACGAGCTGTCCGCCCTCTCGGGCCGCCCGCCCGTACGCCGTGCCGACCTGACCGACCGCCTCGAGCTGTCCGCGGCGACCCTGCGCCGGCGCGTACGTGACTACTCGCGCGGGATGCGTCAGAAGCTCGGGATCATCCAGGCGCTCCAGCACGATCCGGAGCTCGCGGTCCTCGACGAGCCGACCGAAGGCCTCGACCCGCTGATGCAGCGCGCGTTCTACGACATCCTCGACGACCTGCGTGCGAGGGGCCGGACCATCTTCTTCAGTTCGCACGTGCTCTCGGAGGTCGAGCGCGTGTGCGACCGGGTCGCGATCGTCCGCGAGGGGCGACTCGTGGCGCTCGAGGGGATCCCGGCACTGCTCGCCCGCCGCCGCCGCAACGTGGAGCTGCGCTTCAGCGGACCGGCCCCGGACCTCGGCGGCCTCGCGGGCGTGACCGAGTGGCGAGTGGCCGACGGCCGGCTGACATGCCGCCTCGAGGGCGACGTGGGCCCATTCCTCCATGCCATCGGATCGACGACGGTCACGGACCTCACGATCGAACCCTCCAGCCTCGAAGAGGCGTTCATGGAGTTCTACGCGACCGGCGATGGACCCGCCGCCGGGGCGCCGTCCGTGGCGACCGGCGCATGAACCTCGCCCTCCTGGCCCACACGTGGCGTTCGAACCGCTGGCGGCTCCTGATCGTGACGGTATCGCTGACCGTGTGGGGATCGCTGATGCCGATCATCTACGACGCGTTCGGCGTCCAGTTCCAGGGGATGTTCGACAGCGGCGCGATCCCCCCGCAATTCGCCCAGTTCGGTGGCGGCGACATCTTCAGCCTCACCGGGGCCGTGGCCCTGGGGTTCGTCCACCCCATCGCGGTGGGCCTCAATCTCGTCTTCGCGGTGGGGTTCGCCGCCGCCGCCGTCGCGGGCGAGCGGCAGCGGGGGACGCTGGAAGTGCTCCTCTCGCGTCCGATCTCGCGGCGCCGGGTGTACGCGACGCTCGCGGTCGCCGCCGCGGTCGCGATCGGCGTCGGCGTGGCCGGGCTGACCCTCGGGGCCTACCTCGGCTCAGCCCTCGTGGACCGGACCCGGGAGCTGGGCGTCGGGAACCTGCCGGTGCTGTGGTTCAACGGCACGCTCATGTACTGGGCCGTCGGTGCGATCGCGTTGCTGGCGTCCGTCGCGTTCGACCGGCTGACGCCGGCGCTCGGCGTGACCCTCGCGGTCGTGCTGGTGTCGTACTTCCTCGACGTCGTCGGCTCGCTGTGGCCGGACGCCGAGTGGCTCCAGCCGTACTCCCTCTTCCACTACGTCCACGCCAAGGCGGACCTGGCGGGCCTGCCACGGAGCGAGGACTTCCTCGTGCTGGGGGTCGTCACGGCCGTCGCGGTGACGCTGGCCCTGTGGCTCTTCCCGCGGCGGGACCTGGCCGCACCGGCCTGACGCGCTCCGCACGCCCATCGGCTGGCTACTCCCCGGCCGATCGCCACGCGTCCCGGATCTTCATCCGTCCGGCGGTCTGCAGCACGGCCCCCGCGTAGACGCGAGCCCCGACCGTGAACAGGATCCAGATCCCGGCAAGCGTTGTGGCGATCGCCACGCCGATCTCCCATGGCGCGATGGCTTCGAACGCGGCCCGCAGCGGGACCACGAACGGTGCCGACGGCGGGAGGAACGTGGCGACCGTCGCGACGAGGCCGTCCGGGTCGTCCATGACGCCGAAGATCGCCACGAAGTAGCTGACGATGGCGACGGTCGTGACCGGCGTCGAGGCGTTCGAGGCCTCCTCCATGCGTGACGCCAGCGCGCCCAGGAACCCGAGGGCCGTGGCGTACAGCGTGTAGCCGAGCACGAACCACAGGGCCAGCTGGATCAGCGTCCCCGGGGTGGTCGTGGGCAGGGTGAGGCTGTCGGTCAGGGTCGCCGCGCCCAGGGCGGCCCCGACGAAGACGAACAGCTGGACGACGCCCAGGACGCCGATCCCCAGGACCTTGCCGATCAGCAGGTCCCGTGGTCGGACGGTGGACAGGACCACCTCCACGACGCGGCTCTGCTTCTCCTCGACCACGCCGGTCAGGACCGTGAACCCGAAGCTGAAGATCCCGACGAGGATGAGGACCGCGCCGATGTTGGCGACGAGGAATCGCCCCTCGTCCACCTCGGTCTCCGGGTCGAGCGCGACCACCGTCGGCGGCTGCTGGGCGGCCGCCAGCGCGACCTGGTCCACGTCGCTGGCGTCGAGGACCGCGTCGACCCGCAGGCCCACGACGGCCGCCGAGACGATCTGCGCCAGCCCCTGGTCCGGGGACTCGGCGAACTCGATCCGTCCGGCGGCGGTCAGGTCCGCCGGCACGACGACGACCGCGTCGATCGTGCCACGCTGGAGCGCGGAGGACGCGGCGGCGGGGTCGTCGAACGACTCGATCGCCAGGTCGCGCTCGAACTGCCCGGCGACCGCGTCGATCGCGGTGGCGAGCCCCGTCGGGGCTGGTTCGATGACGCCGACGGTCGTGCGGTCGCCATCGCCGATCAGGAGTGGCGGCACGACGAACGACCCGATCACGAGCACGGTCGTGAACAGCACCGACAGCACGAACCCGCGGCTCCGCCCGCGCTCGACGATCTCGCGCCGCGCCACCAGCCAGATGCTGCGTGTACGGGTCATGCCGCGGACCCCGCCGGCTCCGCCGGCGTCACGGCTTCCATGAACAGCTCGGAGAGCCTGGGCGGCTGATAGGCGAACCGGCGGATCTCGCCGAGCGAAGTGGCGCGAGCCAGCAGCGCGTCGAGGTCCACGTCACGACGGACGAGCACCTTCACGCGAGCACCGTTGCGTTCGAGGACGGTCAGGCCCGGCCCGGGCTGCAGCCACGAGCCGTCCGTCCCGGCCACTTCGACCTCGAGGTGGCGGCGACCCGAGGCTTCCTTGAGATCCTCGATGCCACCGGCGGCCACGATCCGGCCGCGCGCGATGATCACGACGTCCTCGCACACGTCCTCGACGAGGTCGAGCTGGTGGCTCGAGAACATCACGCCGACCCCGGCGGCCGCACGCTCGCGCACGACCTCGGTCATCGTCGCGATCCCGATCGGGTCCAGACCGGAAAACGGCTCATCGAGCACGAGCAGCTCCGGGTCATGGGCAAGCGCGACCGCAAGCTGGACGCGCTGCTGGTTGCCGTGCGACAGCTCCTCGAGCTTGGACTTCGCCCGGTCGCCCAGGCCCATGCGGTCGAGCCAGCGGGTCGCCGCAGCGTTCGCCTCGCGGCTCGTGAGTCCGTGCTGCTGGGCGAAGTAACTCAGCTGCTCGCCGACGCGCATCCGTGGGTAGAGGCCGCGCTGTTCCGGCATGTAGCCGAACCGCAGGCGCGCCGCGCGGTCGATCGCGGCGCCGTTCCAGCGGACGGTCCCGCGGTCCGGCGTGGCGAGACCGAAGATGCAGCGCATGGCTGTGGTCTTGCCTGCGCCGTTCGGCCCGAGGAATCCGACGATGCGTCCCGGTCGGGCGCTGAAGGTCGCTCCATCGAGGGCGACGACGGGTCCGTAGCGTTTCGCGAGGTCGACGACGTCGAGCATCCGAGCGATCTCCCCTGGTATCGCCGCTAGTCGACGGCGACGATCCGGTAGTGACGGGCGCCGGCGGGCGTCACTACGGACACGTCGTCGCCGGCCACGTGACCCATCAACGCCCGGCCCACCGGCGACGCGGACGAGATCCGTCCTTCGGCGACGTCGGAATCCGACGAGCCCACGATCGTGTAGCTGACGGCTTCTGCGTCGATCTCGACCGTCACCACGGACCCCAGGCCGACGCCCGTCCCCGCGCTGGGCGCCGCGACGATGACCGCCGTCCGCAGCCGCGCCTCGATCTGCTGGACCCGGCCCTCGAGGAACGACTGCTCCTCGCGCGCCGAGGTGTAGTCCGCGTTCTCTTTGAGATCGCCAAGCTCCTTGGCGGCCCGGATGCGCGCGATGACCTCCGGACGTCGCGTTCGCGTCAGTTCCTCGAGTTCCGCGCGGAGCCGGGCCGCGCCGTCGGCCGTCATCGCCTCGGCGCCGGCGGGGAGCGGCGCGTCCGCCGCCACGATCGGCCTCTCGGGCGCCTTCGTGGACACCGGCGGAGACGGCGCTCGCGTGGCCCTGGCGGTCGGGCCGGACGGGACCGGTCGGCGACGCGCGGCCGGTGGTTCGCCGCGCGCGCCATCGGCGTCGCCGTCGGGGACCTGGACCACACGCGTCGGCGGCACCGGCGCCTGGGCCGGTTCGGGGTTCAAGGCGCCGCGGACGCCGGTCGACTTCCGCTCCCCGGTGGGCCGCCGCAGGTTCGCCCACGGCAGCACCACCTCGGGGTCGGGGAGCGCGGCTCGTTCGGCGTCGGGCACCCCGGCATCGAAGGCTGCCAGCAGCGCGTCCTCGTACTCCTCCACGGCCGGTGTCGCCGCCCACCAGATCCGCGTGCCGCTCGGCATGCGGAGCGTGGCCAGCCAGTGACCCCCGGCGAACGGACGCCGGTCGCCCAGCGGCGTGGCGAGCATGGCGGCCACGCGGCGGCTGATGGACACGTCGGTCGCCCCGACATAGAGGACCGGCTGGCTCGGCAGCCAGAATGCGCCCAACCGCGCGGCCAGGGTCTTGGAGGCGGCGCGTTCGCCATCGAGTTCGAGGCCCTCGACCCGCTCGATCCACTTGCCGACCCGGGTGAGCTCGATCGGCGCCCGGGCCAGGGGCTCCGCGAGCTCGACGAGGAAGACGCCCGGTCCGGCGGGCGGCAGCGCCCGACCCCAGACGACGGGTCCATCGGCGAGCAGGCCCACGGCCCGAAGCAGGCCGGGGGCGGTTCGGTCGGGGGTCACGCCCCCGATGGTACCCGGCCTCGACTCGGGCTATCGTGCGCGCATCATGGCCACCTCGCGCCGGGTCCCTGCCGCCGCCCTCGCCCTCCTCCTCGCGGCCACGATCGCCTGGCCCGCCGCCGGAGCGACGCCGTCGAGCGCGCCGCCGACGCTCCCGCCCGATCCTCCGCCGCCGCCGGTGGTGATCCTCCCCACGACCCCGATCCCGACTCCGCTCCCGCCAGCGTCCGCCTGCCGCACGCCGTACCTCGCGCCCCCGACGCTCACCGACGATCGCCGGGCGGCCCTTCAGCGGCGACTGGACCGACTCCGGACGCGGGCACACATCCCGGGGATCTCCGTGGCGATCATGTACCCGGATGGGAGCACGTGGATCGGAACGAGCGGGCTGGCCGACCTCGGTACCTCCGACCCGGTGACCGAGAGGACCGCCTTCGCGATAGCGAGCATCAGCAAGACCTTCACGGCGGCGCTGATCCTGGCGCTGCGCGACGACGGACGCCTGGACCTCGACGTCCCGGTCTCGACCTATCTTCCGACCCTCGATCTGGCCGACGGCGTCACCATCCGTCGGCTGCTCGACCACACGAGCGGGCTCCACGACTTCTTCTTCGACCCGCGCATCGACCGGGCGCTGCTCGAGGACCGGGGCCGGACGTGGACCGCCGCGGACGCGCTCGAGTACCTCGGCAAGCCGTACTTCAAGCCCGGGAAGGGCTGGCATTACTCCAACACGAACTACCTCCTCCTCGGCCTCGTCGCCGAGCGCGTCGGCGGCGGGTCGCTGGCCGAGCAGTTGCGCGAGCGGTTCTTCGAGCCCTTCGGGCTCGAGCACACCTACGAGCAGGTCGAGGAGCCCGCCGGCGGCCCGGTCGCCCACGGGTACCGA
The DNA here is from genome assembly GCA_964393345.1 of uncultured Anaerolineaceae bacterium. GTDB lineage: Bacteria > Chloroflexota > Limnocylindria > Limnocylindrales > CSP1-4 > SPCO01. Next base: position 17,337 of record CAYMTJ010000038.1, read on the forward strand.
CTCCGAACCGCGGACGACGACGAACCCGCCGACCTCTCGGATGGCTCGTCGATCGTGCCATTCACCTCGGTGGTGACCGCCGCGGGTGCCGCCGGCTCACTCGCCTCGACGCCGATCGACCTCGCACGCTGGTTCCGCGCGCTGTATGGCGGGCGGGTCCTCGCGCCGACCTCGCTCGCCGAGATGATCGATGCGCTCGCAAGCGAGGCCACCAGACGGGCGACCGTGCCGTACGGTCTGGGCATCCAGGCAGTGACGCTCGACGGCCGCCCGACGCTCGGTCACTCGGGGCGGCTGCTGGGGTTCCGATCCGTGGCGCGCTGGCTCCCGAACGAGCGGATGCTGATCGTGACCCTGACCAACCAGAGTCGCGCGGACCCGACGACGATCACGCGGTCGCTGTTGCGGCTCGCGCTGACGCCCGTCATCGGTTGTGTCGGTCGGCGCGAGCGTCTGTGAGGGGACTTCTGGCGCCCCGGCGACGGTACGAGCGGGTCGTTCCCGGGCGCGCGCGCGAGACGCACCCTTCGGTCACGCTTCGAGGTCCGACTCGTGACCGTCCGCGTCGACGCCTACACCGCTGGGGGGATCGCCACCGGTTCGGTGGAGCGCCCGGGCGCGCTGCGAGACACGCTCGAGGGGTCGACCTCGCTGACCCTCGTCCGGGCCAGCTGGCAGGCGATGGGTGCTCCGAGCGGTCCCGTCCAGCCGGAACTGACGCTCGCCATCGACGACGTCCTGATCGTCACCTCCGATGACGATCCCTTCATCGCCGTCCACGCCGCCTGGCACGGGGTCAGGCTCGAGCTGGGTCCGTACGTGCTCACCGGGGAACTCCCGACGCTACCCGGGTTCGATCCCGGCCGGGCGCTGACTCGCCCGAGCGGCGAGTTCGTGATGCTGCGTGACGTCCGCCTCGGGTTCCTGGCCGCCCCGGACCAGACGATCGAGGTCCAGCACGCCCTGGTGAACCGCTACGGCGTCGATCGCGTGGACGCCGACATCATGCTCGGGTTCTACTTCCCAGGGGCCGCCATGGAGATGCCGGCGCCCCCCGCCACCGCGGTGCCGTCCGCCGTCGCGCCCGCCATCGCGGCGCCGTCGGCCACGCCGCGGTAGCCGGTCAGCGGCTGCGGGCGCTCCCGACGCGCCCGGTCCGGCGGACCGGCTTGCGCTGCGCGTGATGCTCCGACCCGGTCCGCGCGTGACCGGCCCGCATGGAGAGCGGCCGCGCCTCGACGTTCCGATCCGGGACGAAGCCCTCCTCCACGGTCCACGGGATGGCCCGCTTGAGCATCCGTTGGATCCCGCGCAGCAGGTCCACCTCGTCCGCGCACACGAGCGAGATCGCCTCCCCGGTGGCGCCCGCGCGGCCCGTCCGCCCGATCCGATGGATGTAGTCCTGCGGGTTCCATGGCAGCTCGAAATTCACGACGACCGGCAGGTCCTCGATGTCGAGGCCGCGGGCCGCGACATCGGTCGCGACGAGGACCCGGATCTCGCCGGACTTGAAGCCCTCGAGGGCGCGCGTCCGCTCGGGCTGCGAGCGATCCGAGTGGATCGCGACCGCGTCGATGCCGTCCCGGTCCAGCCGCGCCGCCAGTCGGCTCGCGGCCAGCTTCGTCCGGGTGAAGACGAGCACCTGGTGGAGGTCGTAGGCGCGCACGAGGTGGGCGAGCAGCGCTTCCTTGCGGTCCCGGTCGACCGGGTAGACCAGTTGCTTGACGGCCTCGGCGGCGACGTTGCGTGGGGCGACTTCGACCGTCGCAGGATCCCGCAGGATCGTCCCCGACAGCCGCCGGATGTCGTCCGAGAACGTCGCCGAGAACATGAGGTTCTGCCGCTTCGAGGGGAGCAGGGCGATGATCTTCTGGATGTCCGGGAGGAAGCCCATGTCGAGCATGCGATCGGCTTCGTCGAGGACCAGGATCTCCACCTGGCTGAGGTTCGCGACCTTCTGGCCGACGAGATCGAGGAGTCGGCCCGGCGTCGCCACGAGGATCTCCACGCCCGCGCGGAGCGCCTTGATCTGGGGCTCCATCGGGATGCCGCCGTAGACCACGGTGGGGCGCAGCGGCACCGTCCGGCCATACGTCCTGACGCTTTCGTCAACCTGCATGGCGAGTTCGCGCGTCGGGACCAGGATCAGGGCCCGGACCGGGTGGCGGGCCGGCGAGAAGCTGGTGTTGGCATGGACTCGAAGCCGGTCGAGGATCGGCAGGACGAAGGCAGCGGTCTTGCCCGTGCCGGTCTGGGCGGCGGCGAGGACGTCGCGGCCCTCGAGGACGAGCGGGATGGCGGACGCCTGGACGGGCGTCGGGGTCTCGTAGCCTTCTTCGGCGACGGTGCGAAGGAGATCGGCCGACAGGCCGAGGGTATCGAAGGTCAAGCGTGGCTCCTGCATGGGTCCCGTCGCGAGGCGCCGGGGCCGGGAGCGCGACGGTGGCACCGATCGATGATCGCGGAACGGGCGCATCGGTCGTTGGCCGACCGGAGCATAGCCGATATCGGTGGTGCGCCGGAGCGCTGACCCATCCTCCGCGTGGGAGTGCCCCTTTCGTCGGGCTGGGCAGCCATCCCGATCCGCTGGCATACTGTCGACCGACCCCCGACCAGCCACCCCTGGCAGACAGGCTCAACCGAAGATCGCCGCCCCAACGGCAGGACCCTGTCATCTTGTCAGGTGACCATCCACGACGGCCCCTCGATCCCGCTCACCCGGATCGATGGTCGCCAACGTCGACGTCGGTCGCCCATCCCTCGCGCTCGTCACCCATCCTGACGTCGGCGGCACGACCCTCCGTCATCGCGGTGCCCGCGGTGTTCCGGCAGGGAGGAGGCAAGAGCGTTGCAGGTCCCCACGCACGGCGCCCAGCGGGCGTCCCGCCACCGAACCATCCGACTGATGGCGATGTCCGCCCTGGCGTTGTCGCTCGCCGTGAGCGGTCTCGCCGCACGACCCGAGGCGGCGGCCGCCGGCGGTGTCAAGGTCACGATCATCGTCGGACCGGTCGAATCCAGCACGGATCGATATCGCGACACCGCCCGTGGATACGCCGACCTGGCCCGGTCGCTCGGCGCCAACGTGGTCGAGGTCTACAGCCCGAACGCCACCTGGAAGCGGGTCAAGGCCGCGGCCAGGGGCGCCAACATCCTGATCTACCTCGGGCACGGCAACGGTTCCCCGAGCCCCTATGGCGCCTTCTCGCCGCTGCGGCGCAACGGCATGGGCCTCAATGCCTCCGCCGGGAACGGCCATCGGAACGTCAAGTACTACGGCCAGTGGTGGATGAACCACCGCCTGGACCTCGCCAAGAACTCGGTCGTGTTGCTCAACCACCTGTGCTACGCGTCCGGCAACTCCGAACCGGGCCGCAAGCTGCCGAGCAGGTCCACGGCCAAGCAGCGAGCCGACGGGTACGGCTCCGGCTTCTTCCGGGCCGGCGCCCGGGCTGTCTTCGCGAATGGTCACGGCAGCCTGTCGTCGATCATCACGGATCTGCTGACGAGCGACAAGAGCGTCGGGCAGATCTTCCAGGAGGACCCGGCATACGACGGCGGCGGGGACTGGAAGTTCGGATCGAACAAGACGTCGTTCTCGACCGTCTGGATGGATCCCGAGTCCAAGGGTCGCTACTACCACGCCGTCAGCGGCAAGCTCAGCCTCGAGGCGAACGCCGTCCGCGCCGGCGACTGACCCTCTGCTCGTCCACGCACCGAACGGCCCGGCACCCGCCGGGCCGTTCCGATTCGCGGCGACCCGCTCGACGCTTCTGGTGATACCAAGCGCTACCCGAGCGCGGTGCCACCCTTGATCACGCTCGCGGGCCGGCGCACGGACGCGATGTCGAGCAGCGGGTCCGCGTCGAGGGCGACGAGGTCCGCGTAGCGGCCGACCTCGATCGAGCCGACCAGGTCGTCCCAGCCCAGGCAGGCCGCCGCGGTGTGGGTCGCCGACCGGATCGCCTCCAGCGGCGACTGCCCGAGACGGACCTGGTAGCCCAGCTGGATCGCGACCATCGGATGGGGGTAGACGCCGCTGTCGGTCCCGTACGCGATCCGCACGCCCGCCTGCACCGCCTTGCTGAAGGCCACGCGCTGCGCCTGGGTGGTCGCGTCGTTCTTGGCCAGTGTCTCGTCCGGCCAGCCCGCCCGGCGCCCCTCCTCGGCGATCCAGTCGCCGTCGTACACGTCGGCGACCAGGTACGTGCCGTGATCGGCAAGCATCGCGATACCGTCGTCGTCGATCAGCGAGGCGTGCTCCACGGATCGGACGCCGGCCCGGATGGCGGCCTTGATCCCCTCGGCCCCGTGCGCATGCGCCGCGACGTACAGGCCCAGCGCATCGGCTTCCTCGACGGCCGCCCGGATCCACGGCTCGGGCAGCTCGATCGCCCCGGGATCCGTGCCGAGCGTCAGGACCGCACCCGTGACGATGAGCTTGATGACCGTCGCGCCACCGTCGGCCAGCGCCCGGACCCGGGCGCGGACGTCGGCCTCGCGCTCGACCACCCCGAACCGCAGGGCGTCGGGCAGCCCCATCGATGGCGCATCGGAGGACACCTCGCCGCCACCACCGGGTGCCGTGATGAACGCGCCGGCACACTGCATCCGAGGACCGGGCGTCCAGCCGCGATCGATCGCGTCGCGCAGCGCGACATCGGTGAAGGCCCAGAACGATCCGACATCACGGACGGTGGTGAACCCGGCCCGCAGGGTGTCGCGCGCATTCCGGACACCGCTCAGGACCTCCGCGACCGGGGTCGAGTCCACGGCTGGCACCCCCGCGTCCTGCGCGAGGCCCACGAGGTGCGCGTGGCAGTCGATCAGCCCCGGGAGCACCCAGTCACCGGCGATCGCCACGGCGTCGGGGACCTGCGGCGCTGCCTCGCCCGGAGCCAGGACCGCGGCGATCCGACCCTCGACGTCGACGAGCAGTCGTCGGTCGTCCAGCCAGGTCCCGGTCGCCACGTCGAGGAGATGGCGGGCGCGCAGCACGGACCGGATCTCCACCATCACCCGAGCCTAGCAGGCTCGCTAACATGCACCCATGACCGATCCGACCGTCCGACTGCCCTTCACCGGCGACGATGAGGCCGACCGCCTGCTCGTGAGCGATCCGCTCGCGTTGCTCATCGGGTTCGAGCTCGACCAGCAGGTCACCGTGCAGAAGGCGTTCTCCGGACCGGCGGAGCTGCGTCGCCGGGTCGGCCACCTCGATGCAGCGGCGCTCGCCGCCATGGATCCGGCGGAGCTCGACCGGGTCTTCCGGACGCCCCCGGCCCTCCATCGCTTCCCCGGTGCGATGGCGGTCCGTGTCCAGGGCCTCGCCCGGGCGATCGCGACGCAGTACGGCAACGACGCGGCGCGCGTCTGGACGGAGGCCGCGTCGGGCAAGGACCTGGAGGCCCGATTGCGCGGGCTGCCGGGGATCGGCGACATGAAGGCCCGGGCGCTGATCACGATCATCACCAAGCGCCTCGGGATCCGACCTCCGGGATGGGAGGATGTCCTGCCCGCGCACCCGACGCTCGGCGACGTCGACTCGCCCGAGGCGCTGGCCGCGTACCAGGCCGGCAAACGCGCCAAGAAGGCCGAGCTCCGCGCCGCGAAGACCGGCCGGGAGTAGCGTCCCACTCGACTTGCACGATGCAAGCGACTGTCGTAGGGTTCGTTGCAGCAGCAACGACCGAACTCACGACAGGAGTCACCGATGGACGAGCGGGTCCGCCGCGCCCTCGCTCGAGGGCACCTCATCGACATCACCACGACCGGGCGGCGAAGCCATCAGGCGCGCCGCATCGAGATCACCTTCCACGTTATCGACGGCCGGATCTACATCTCGGGCATGCCTCGCGCCGACCGGAAGCGAGGATGGCTGTGGAACCTCGAGGCCGACCCGGCCATCACGGTCCATCTCAAGGGCGCGGTCCAGGCCGATCTGGCCGGCACGGCCCGGATCATCACCGACGATGCCGAGCGGCGCGCGGTCGCGGACTGGATCAAGGCCAATGCCTGGAAGGACATCGATGCGACGGCCATGGTCGCGCACGCGCCGATGATCGAGGTCGTGCTCCTGGATCAGGCCGCCTGACGGTCCGCCGGGCCGGTCGTCGATGGGCCGTACCGGCCGGCGGTCAGCGAACGAGCGTCGCGACGAGGTGCTCGAGCTCGGCGGCCGGGTCGTCGCACAGGCCGGTGTGGACCTCGGACGGCTGGATGATCGTGCTCGCCGGTGACACGAGCCAGTGGAAGCGCTCGGCGATGCCGAGGCCCGCGATGGGACCGGCGGCGGCATCGCCCGCGGCGATCCGCTCGATCGCCTCGAGATGGGGCCTGAGGCGTTCCGGGTCGAGGTCCGGGGCGATCGCCGCGATCCGGGCCGCGTCCAGTTCGACCCGCGCGCCAAGGAACGCGCGTGGCCGGCAGAGCAGCACCACCCCCACGTTCAGCTGTTCGCCACGCTCCACGCGCGGCACCACACGTACCAGCGCGTACTGGTAGACGTCACGCGGCGCGGGCACGGTCGGCGTCCTCCACGAACGGACGAGGGGCCTCGAGTCGTCGAGCGAGATAGCGGACGTACGCCGAGCGCTGCGCGGCGGCATCGCCGATGACCCGGTCCGGTGGCAGCCACTCGTCGGGGATCGCGTCCACCAGGCGCTCGATGAGGGCGGGGTCCAGGCGTCCGGCCAGGCGCGCATCGGCGTCCGCGATGGAGCCCGCGAACGGCAGCAGGACGTGCTCGGCGAGCCGGTCGAAGCCGCGCCGGGCGTGGGCGTCCGGGTCGCGCCAGGTGTGATGGACGTAGAGCGCCGCACCGTGGTCGATCAGCCAGGTCCGCCCGTGCCAGACGAGCAGGTTCGGGTTCTGGACGGACCGGTCCGGATTGGTGATCAGCCCGTCCAGCCAGACGATGTCCGCGGCGGTCGTCGGGTCCATCGCGGCCAGGGACGTGGACGCGGCCGGATTGAACATCAGCGCGCCCGGCAGGAAGTCGAGGCCGATATTGCGTCCACCGCTCGCGCGGACGAGGTCCTGGATCTCCTGGTGGGGTTCCGCGTCGCCGAGGGCCGGGTCGAGATCGACGCCGACGATGTCCGGAACGGCAAGGCCGACGGCGCGCGCCAACCCGCCGCCCAGCCACTCGGCCACGAGCGCACGCGGGCCCTGGCCGGCGCCACGGAACTTGACGACGTACAGCCCATCGTCGTCGGCTTCCAGGAGTCCGGGCAGGGAACCGCCCTCGCGCAGGGCGGTCACGTAGCGCGTCGCCGTCACGATCCGCATCCGCCGAAGCCTACCCGACCACCGGACCTGCCCGTGCAGGTGCGCACCGTTCCCGCGAGCACGCCGGAGCCGTTGCGACTACGCTCCCCCGATGACCGACTATGACCAGCGGGGCCTCCTGATCGAGCTCGAACCCGAGGCGGGCCGCCTCTACGATCGCCACGCCAAGGTGGCCCAGGAGTGGTTCCCGCACGACTACATCCCCTATCGCCTCGGCCGTGACTTCGACAAGGAACCCTGGACGCCGGATCAGCCGCGTCTGACAGGGATCGCCCAGACGGCGTTCGAGGTCAACCTCCTGACCGAGGACAACCTGCCGTCGTATCACCGGCTGATCCACGGGATGTTCGGCGCAGGTGATGGCGCATGGATCAACTGGATCGGTCGCTGGACCGCCGAGGAGGGGAGGCACGCGATCGTCCTGCGCGACTACCTGACCGTCACGCGCAACATCGATCCGATCCTGCTCGAGCGCGGCCGGATGACGCAGCTCGAGGCGGGCTACGACCGGGACTCGGTCGATCCCCTGCGGGGCCTGGCGTATGTCGCGTTCCAGGAACTGGCGACCCGGATCTCGCATCGGAACACGGGTCGCTACTCCAACGACCCCATCGCGGACCGGATCATGATCCGCGTCGCTGCGGACGAGAACCTGCACATGGTCTTCTACCGGGACATCCTCGCGGCGGCGATCGCGATCCAGCCATCCGCGGCCGTTCGCGCGATCGTCCACGAGGTCCTCGCCTTCGAGATGCCCGGCAATGGCATCCCCGGTTTCATGCGCAAGGCCGCCGCGATCGCGAAGGCCGGGATCTACGACCTGCGCATCCATCGCGACGAGGTCCTGCTGCCGATCATCAAGCACTGGGGCCTGTACGAACTCCAGGGTCTCGATGGACCGGCGAAGGCGGCCCTGGACACATTGACCGCCCATCTCGCCAAGCTCGACGAGGCGGCGAAGCGATTCGAGGCCCGGCTGGCGTCGGCAGGGGCGCGGGTCGGCGCACCGGCCTGACGTCGCCGCCACCGATGACCGAGGACACGACCCCCCGGCGCACCCGAGCGAAGTTCACGCTGCCCGAGCACGACCTCGACGAGACACCGACGGCGACGTTCGAGGCCCTCGTCTACGGGCCGCCCGCGCCGAAGTCCACGCGACGGCAGCGCAAGTTCTCGCTCCCCGACCACCATCACGAGGAGCGGGTCGGCGATCGGATCGAGGCGTTCCTCGACGGCCCGCCCACGCGGAGGCGGCGATCACCGGCCAAGCGGACCGTCAAGCGCCGGCCCATCGACTTCGGGTCGGCGGCGGACTTCCATTCCGAGCTTCGCCGGGAGGCGACGCGCCAGGCGCGCTACGGCCGACCGATGGCGGTCCTGGTGATGGCGGTGGTCACCGATCGTTTCGTGCTCGGCGCCGCCGATGCGGCGGACCGCCGCCTCCGCGAGATCGTCGGTCGCGAAGTCCGCGAGACGGACCGCGCGGCGCGACCTGGCGTGGGGCGGTTGCTGGTCATGCTGCCCGAGACCGGCGAGGATGAGGCGGCCAGTCTCGCAACCCGCATCGAGCGGGCGTTCCGTGCCCCCACCGAGGACGGTGCCGGGCATGGCGACCTGCACGTGGAACTCGTCATCCCGCGCCGGGGCACGGACCCCCGCGAGGCGCTGGCCGAGGGGGAGCGCCGTCTCACGGAAGCCCTCGGGCTCGAACCGTCGTCGTCGACCGCCTAGTCCGTCGTCCGCGGATCGGGCGTCAGATCCCGCCCGAGAACGTGTCGCAGTCGCCGGCCGGGTCGCCCCCCTCGTAGCCCGCCGAGAACCACGCCTGGCGCTGCTCGGCGGTCCCGTGGGTGAAGGCGCTCTCGTTGACCTGCCCCCCGGTCGCCTCCTGGATCCGGTCGTCACCCACCGCGGCCGCCGCGTCGAGCGCATCGGCGATCTGGGCCCGTGTCACGGGCGCCAGGATCCCCGCCTCGGCATGGGCGGCCCAGACCCCGGCATAGCAGTCGGCCTGGAGCTCCGTCCGGACGGACCCACCATCCGGTCCCGCGCCCTTGGACTGCGGGCTGCCCAGGACGCCCGTCAGGTTCTGGACGTGGTGCCCGT
>CAYMTJ010000039.1:0-4149 GCA_964393345.1 uncultured Anaerolineaceae bacterium
GTGTGCTATCCTGCCGCCTCGGCCGAAGGCGGGCTGTGTGCCCGTGCCGGTCGGACCTGCCGAAGGTAGAAGGAGCCAACCATCAGCCGAGACCTGCGCGTGAACCAGATGATCCGCATCCCACAGGTGCGGGTGATCGATGACGAGAATGCTCAGCTGGGGGTCATGCCCACGGCACGGGCCCTTGAGATGGCGCAGGAACGCGGGTTGGATCTCGTGGAAGTGGCTCCGACGGCATCGCCGCCGGTCGTCAAGTTCCTCGACTTCGGGCAGTACAAGTACGAACTCACGAAGCGGGAGAAGGAAGCCAAGCGCAAGCAGCGCTCGGTGACCTTCAAGGAAGTCCGGCTGTCGCCGAAGATCGGCACGGGCGACTTCGACACCAAGGTCAATCGCGCCATCGAGTTCCTCGAGGACGGCGACCGGATCAAGGTGACGGTCCGCTTCCGCGGTCGAGAGCTGACGCACCCGGAGATCGGCCGGAACCTGCTCGCCAGGTTCTCGGACCGGGTCAAGGACCACGGGGTCCCGGAGCGCGTCCCGCTCCTCGAAGGCAAGTCGATGCATATCACGATGGCGTCGTTGCACAAACCGAAGGTGCACGAGGCCCCGACCCGACCGCCGTTGACGGACGGGGCGGCCAAGACCGAGCCGACACCGGCCGCAGCGGCGGCCAAGACCGAAGCCGCACCGGCGGCCAAGACCGAAGCCGCACCGGCGGCCAAGACCGAACCGACACCGGCCGCACCGGCGGCCAAGACCGAACCGACACCGGCCGCACCGGCGGCCAAGACCGAAGCCGCACCGACGGCCAAGACCGAAGCCGCAGCGGCGGCCAAGACCGAAGCCGCACCGGCGGCCAAGACCGAACCGACACCGGCGGCCACCGACGACCAAGCACCCGCGCCGGCCCCCGAGCCGGAACCGACAGGAGCGTAGGCCACGTGCCCAAGATGAAGAGCCACAAGGCCGCCCAGAAGCGCATCGGCGTGACGGGCAGCGGCAAGGTCTACCGGGTCAACGCCTGGCGCGGCCACCACCTCGAGATCAAGTCATCGCGGCGGACCCGGCGCTACGCCGGCAAGTCGCTGATGGCCCCCGTGCACGAGAAGCAGGTCCGGCGCCTGCTCCCGTACCTCTAGGAAGGGCGCGAGAACCCGATGGCACGAGTCAAGCGAGGCGTCACCGCCCACAAGCGCCACAAGCGCCTCCTCCAGGACGCCGAAGGCCGCAAGGGGACGAAGTCACGTCTCATCAAGCCGGCACGCGAGGCGTTGCTGCACGCGCTGGCCTATGCCACGCGGGACCGCAAGCAGCGCAAGCGCCAGATGCGCCAGCTGTGGGTCATCCGGATCAACGCGGCGGCCCGGGCGAATGGCCTGACCTACGGGCAGTTCATCAGCGGTCTCAAGCGGGCGGACGTCGCCATCGATCGCAAGATCCTCGCCGACCTGGCGGTTCGCGACGCGGCCACCTTCGGCCGGATCGTCGAGCTCGCCAAGGGCGCCTGATCGCGGTCGGCCACGCGTCGACCACGACCCGCTCGACGAGCCCTCGACGTCGCGTGACGGTCGAGGGCTCATGATTCCCGGCGACGCACTGGAAGGACGGACGTGGACCTCGCGGAGCTGACTCGGGACCTCGAAGCGCTGCGCGACGACGCGCTGCGATCCGTCGAGATGACGCCCGACGTGGCCGCGCTCGACGCCCTCGAGCTCGATCTCCTTGGCAAGAAGGGCCGCCTGACCGCGATCCTGCGCGGGATCGGGGCGTTGCCGGCCGAGGACCGGCCCCGGGTCGGCATCGTCGCGAACGCGGTGCGAACGGCCATCGAGGCCGCGCTCACCGACCGCGGGACGATCCTCCGAGGCTCCGCCCTGGCCGATCGGCTGCGCACCGAGGCAGTCGATGTCACGACGCCTGGGCGCCCGATCCGGCGTGGTTCGCTGCACCCCATCAACGAGACGATCGACCGGATCGCCGAGGTGTTCGCCCAATTCGGGTTCGTCGTGTACGAGTCGCCGGAGATCGAGGACGACCTGCGCAACTTCCAGATGCTCAACATCCCCCCGGATCACCCGGCGCGGGACCTGTGGGACACGCTGTACGTGGACGTCGAGGGGCACCTGCTGCGGACGCACACGTCGCCGGGCCAGATCCGGGTCATGCATCAAGAATCGCCGCCGATCCGGGCACTCCTCCCGGGGCGCTGCTACCGCTACGAAGCGGTCGATGCCAGCCATGGGTCGGAGTTCTTCCAGGTTGAGGGCCTCATGGTCGACGAGGGCACGACCATGGGGGACCTCAAGGGCCTCCTCGACCAATTCGCCAAGGCTCTCTACGGCGCGGACAAGCGCACCCGGTTCCGGCCCGGGTACTACCCGTTCACGGAGCCGAGCGTCGCGTTCGACGTCGAGTGCCTCGTGTGCGGCGGGAGCGGCTGTCCCGCCTGCTCGAGGAGCGGCTGGATGACGATCCTCGGCGCGGGCATGGTCCACCCCGTCGTCCTCCAGTACGGCGGTCTCGACCCCGAGCGCTACCAGGGCTTCGCCTTCGGGATGGGCGTGGAACGGATCGCGAACCTGCGCCACTCGGTCGGCGACCTGCGCCTCTACATGGAGAACGACCTGCGCTTCCTCGAGCAGTTCCGATGAGGGTGCCGCTCAGCTGGCTGCGCGAGTTCGTCGACGTGGATCTCGAGGTCGGGGCACTCGCGGAGCGGCTCACGCTGCTGGGGATGGAGGTCAAGGGCGTCGAGCGCTGGGGGTCCGCGTGGGTCAACGTCGTGGTCGGCGAGTTGGTGGCCGTCGAGAAGCACCCGCGCGCGGACCGACTGTCGCTCACTCGCGTGACCGTGGGAGATGGTGAGCCGCTCGAGATCGTGTGTGGCGCCACGAACATCGCCGTGGGCCAGCGGGTGCCGGTGGCCCTCCCCGGTGCGGTCCTGCCAGGTGACCGGCGGATCGAGCGGACCGAGAAGATGGGCGTCGTCAGCAACGGGATGCTGTGCTCGGGCGACGAGCTGGGGCTCACCACCGATGCGGACGGGATCCTCATCCTGCCCGCCGACGCGCCGCTCGGGATCGGGCTGGCGGACCTCTACGGCGACACGGTCCTCGACATCGACGTGAAGCCCAACCGCGGTGACGCGCTGTCGATCGTGGGGCTCGCCCGGGAGGTCGCCGCGATCACGGGTTCACGACTGCGCTTCCCCGATCCCGATGTGGTCGAGACCGGCGGGCCGATCTCGGATCGCCTGCGGGTCGAGATCCAGGCGCCGGATCTGTGCTCGAGGTTCGTGGGTCGCTGGGTCAGCGGCGTCGCGATCGGCCCATCCCCGGACAGGGTCCAGATGCGGCTGATGGCGGCCGGCATGCGCCCGATCAGCAACGTGGTGGACGCGAGCAACTACGTGATGGTCGAGCTCGGCAAGCCGATCCACACATTCGATGCGGCGGCGGTCGGGGAGGGCCGGATCATCGTCCGCCTCGCCCGCGACGGGGAGCGGATCGAGACGCTCGATCATGTCGTACGGGCGCTCGATGCCGAGACGCTGCTGATCGCCGACCCGCGCGGACCGATCGGGATCGCCGGCGTCATGGGCTCAGCCGACTCGGAGATCAGCGCGACGACCACCGACGTCGTCATCGAGTCCGCGATCTTCGATCCGGTCAGCATCCGCCGGACGGCGTTCCGCTACGCCCTGCGGTCCGACGCGAGCCTGCGATTCGAGAAGGGCCAGGAGTTCCGGCTCGCGCGGATCGGCGCGGATCGGACGGCACGCCTCGTCAGCGAATGGGCCGGCGGCGCCGTCGCGACCGGTGTCGTGGACACGGACCCGTCCGAGCCACCCAGCTCGTCGGTCGCGTTCCGGCCGGCTCGTGTCGATCGGCTGCTCGGCACGACCATCCCGGCCGACGAGCAGCGAGACCTGCTGCGGAGGGTGGGGATCGAGTCGCGCACGGCTGCCCCTGGCACATCGGTCACCGTGGCCGCAGGGACCAAGCCGTTGAGCGTGGATCCGGGTCCGGACGACGTCGTCGAGGCGGTCGTCCCCACGTGGCGCCGCGACCTCGCCGTGGAGGCCGATATCACCGAGGAGATCATCCGCGTCCGCGGGTACGACCTGGTGCCGTCGATCCTGCCGCA
>CAYMTJ010000039.1:4249-12144 GCA_964393345.1 uncultured Anaerolineaceae bacterium
ACCCACGAGTGGTGGCGCCTCGCCTTCGCCCTGACCGGCGCCGCCGAGGCGACGGCCTGGAACCGAGCCCCGCGCGCCTATGACCTCGACGATGCCAAGGGCCTCCTCGAGCTCATCCTGCATCGCCTCGGATACCCGACACCGAGTTGGTCCGTCCTTGGCGACGATCCCAACCTCCACCCGGGACGCGCCGCTCGCGTGCGAGCCGGTGGTCGGATGACCGGGCGGGTGGGGGAGCTCCATCCGGCACTCCTGTCGGCCCTCGATCTGCGCGCCGATCGGATCGTGGTGGCCGAGGTGTCGATCGAGGGATTGGCCGCCGGGCGGCTGCATGATCCAGGCGCGGCGACCCCGTCCAGGCATCCGGTCGTGGAGCGCGACCTCGCGATCGTCGTCGGCGAGGCCACGCCGGCCGCGGACGTGGAGGCGACGGTCCGCCGGCATGGAGGGCCGCTGCTTCGCGATGTGGACCTGTTCGACATCTACCGCGGCCGCCCGCTGGGGGACGCCGAGAAGAGCCTCGCCTACCGGCTCACGCTCCGCGGCGACGACCGGACCCTGACCGAGGCCGAGGTCGATGCTGCGGTCGCGGCCATCACGGCCGGATTGCAGGCGGACATCGCGGCGCGTCTTCGCACCTGACGGCCCGCGTTCGCACCCGAGCAGACCACACCGGACCGGACCGCAGCCATCCGACCTTCAGCGAGCGCTCTTGCGGTCGGTGTGGGGCCACGCTACCCTTGCGCCGCTCCGGCACCGACCGGACGGGGACGCAGGCGAAGGAGCACGGGTGGACATCGGAGCCTTTCTCGCGGGCATCAGCGGCGTCGACCTGCTGATCTTCCTGTACTTCATGGGCTTCTTCGTCCTTGGCTTCGCCCAGGGCACGATCCGACGCCTCATCGGCATCGCATCGATCCTCTTCTCGTTCCTCTTCGCCGCCAACGTCGCCGAGCCCCTCGGCGCCTACCTCGGGGCCAACTGGGCGCAGTTCACCCCGGAGTACAGCAAGATGCTCGGCTTCGGGACGGTGTTCATGGCCGCGGCGATCGCCTTCGCGCTGGTCGCGCAGGGGTTCTACAAGACCCAGCCGCTGTTCCAGAACGCCCGGTTCGTCGACGAGTTGCTGGGGGGCATCCTGGGGCTGCTCCAGGCCGCGCTCATCTTCGGCGCCGTCCTGATCATCCTCGACTCGTTCTTCGCGGTCCCGGGTCTGCGGGTCCTGCCGGGCGAGATCACCTGGCTCCGTGACCTCTGGAATCAGCTCGACCCGACCCGCGCGGCCTCGATCTTCCGCGAGACGGCCATCCCGTTCTTCTTCCTGCTGACGGGGTTCCTCGTGCCGGATTCGATCGAGCGCCTCTACCGCCGCTTCTGAGCACCGCGGGCCCGGCACCCCTCCCCGGCGAGCCTGTCGCGGCCGCCCGAGCCCTCCTTGGTCGCGTCCTCGTCCGCGAAGACGAGCGCGGCCGCCGGCGCGGCCGGATCGTCGAGGTCGAGGCCTACGGCGGTCCCGACGACCGAGCATCGCACGCTCGCTTCGGCCGGACGGCGCGCAACGCGGTCATGTACGGGCCCCCGGGCATCGCCTACGTGTACCTTGTCTACGGGATGTATGACTGCCTCAACGTGGTCGTGGGACCGCCCGGGGAACCTGCCGCGGTCCTGATCCGGGCGGTCGCGCCCATCGATGGGACCGACCTCATGCGGCTCGACCGCACCGACCGCGCCATCGCGCGCCGACGGGCCGTCGACGACGCGCGCGGGCTGGCGATCCGCGCTCGCCTCGCCGCCACCCCCGATGAGGCCCTGGCCCGTGGGCCCGGACTCGTGGGTGCGGCCTTCGGGGTCGATCGGACCATGACCGGGACGGACCTGTTCGCCCCGACGTCCCGCCTGCGGATCGTGCCGGATGCGGGAGCGCCGGACCTCGGTCCGGTCATCGCCACGCCACGGATCGGCGTCGGCTACGCGGGCGACCCGTGGGCATCGGTCCCGTGGCGACTCGCGTTCCTGGGACACCCGTCCGTGTCCGGTTCCCGCACCGCTCGCTGACGACGGCATGGATCCACGCTCGATCGAGCTGCTCGAGTTCCCGCTCGTCCGGGCGCGGCTGGCCGCCGCCACGTCGTTCCCGCCGTCGCGCGGGCTTGCCGAGACGCTCGAACCGTCGGCTGACCGCGTGGTGGTCGCCCGCCGCCTGGATGAGACCGACCAGACGCGAGCGCTCCTATCGGAACACCCGGGCGTCGGGATCGGCGCCGCCCGCGACATCGGTCCGGCCGTGGAACGCGCCGCCCGGGGCGGGCGCCTGGAGCCCGCCCAGTTCCTCGAGATCGCCGACACGCTGGACGCGACGGTCCGGCTCGCGGCCGCGCTGGCCGAGGAACGGCGACCCCTGCTGCATGAGCTCGCCCGGGACCTGCACGCGCTGCCGGCGCTGCGGAGCACGCTCGCGCGGAGCTTCGATCCGGTCGGGGAGCTGCTCGACACGGCGTCGCCGCGACTCGGCGGATTGCGCGCGGCCGTCCGGGTCGCCTATGACCGGCTCCGCCGACGCCTCGACAGCCTGGTCGGGGCCGAGCTGGGCACCGCCCTGCAGGAGCCGATCGTCACGCTGCGCAACGGTCGATACGTGGTGCCGGTCAAGGCCGAGGCCCGCTCGCGGGTCAAGGGGATCGTCCACGACGCCTCGGGCAGTGGCCAGACGCTGTTCATCGAGCCACTCGTGGCCGTGGAGCTCGGGAATGCGTGGCGCGAGGCGCAGGTGGCCGAGAACGAGGAAGTGGCGCGGATCCTCGACGAACTCTCGGCGTTCGTGGCCGCGAACGCCGATCCGCTGCGTGAGACCCTGGCGGCGCTCGCACGATTCGACCTGTGGGCCGCGAAGGCGAGTCTCGCCGCCGACATGGACGGTATCCGGGCGGACACCGCGGACCGGCCCGAAGTGGTCCTCCTGTCGGCGCGGCACCCCGGGCTCGAGGGCCACGTCGTCCCGATCGACATCCGGATCGGGGACGGCTATCAGGCCCTGGTCGTCACCGGCCCGAACACGGGCGGGAAGACCGTCACGCTGCGGACCCTGGGGCTTCTCAGCCTCATGCACCAGGCGGGCCTGCACGTGCCGGCGGCGACGGGCAGCCGACTGCCGGTCTTCCGGGACGTGTTCGCGGATATCGGCGACGAGCAGTCGGTCGCGCAGTCCCTCTCGACCTTCTCCGGTCACCTGCGGTCGATCATCCGGATCGTGGCCGAGGCCGGACCCGGCACGCTCGTGCTGCTCGACGAGCTCGGCGCCGGCACCGACCCGACCGAGGGGTCGGCGCTCGCGCAGGCCATCCTCGACCACGGCATCCGGGCCGGGGCGCTGATCGCGGCGACCACGCACTATGCCGAACTCAAGGCGTATGCCCACACCACGCCCGGGGTCCGGAACGCGTCCGTCGAGTTCGACCTCGACACCCTCAGCCCCACGTACCGTCTCTCGATCGGGCTGCCCGGGGGCAGTCAGGCGTTCGCGATCGCGGAACGTCTCGGACTCCCCGCCTCGATCGTGGACGACGCCCGTTCCCGGCTCACCGAGACCCAGCGCTCGTTCGAGGCCACGCTCGCGGCCATCCGGTCCACCGAGGGCGAGGTCAGCGAGGCGCGAGACCGGGCTCGCGACGCCGAGATCCGGACCATCGCGGCGCTACGCTGCGCCGAGGATGAGCGCCGGCGCGCCACGCGCGAGCGCGAGGAGATCGTGCGGGCGGCCCGCGTCGAGGCCGATCGCGTGCTCGCCGCCCTGCGTGACGAGGTCCAGGAGATCCGCGCCGGCCTCGAGCGCGAGACGATGACGATCCCGACGCTCGAGGCGGCGCTGGAGCGGGCCGAGGCCAGTGCGGCCGCCGTTCCGGAACCCGACACGTCCGAAGCGGCGGCCCCTGCCGAGACCGAGGTGGTGGACCGGGAGTGGCGACTCGGCGACCGGGCGACGAGTCGATCCGGCGGCTGGGAGGGCCGGATCGTGGCGCTCGAACGGGGCGGTCGGCGGGTCTCGCTCGAAGCCGGCGGGATGCGCGTCACGGTCGATGCCGACGACCTCATCCCGTCCGATCCTGCCACCGAGATCCCCGGCCGCGGGGCGGCGGCATCCGGCGCCGACGCGTCCGCGGCCTCGAACGCGGCGGCACTCCGCGTGGACCGGGCACGCTCCGTGGCGTCGTCGCTGGACCTTCGTGGCGCGAGGGTGGACGAGGCGCTCGACGCGCTGGGACGCTACCTCGACGACGCGGGCCTGGCCGGTCTCGAGCGGGTGCTGATCATCCACGGGCTCGGGACGGGGGCACTCCGCGACGCGGTGCGCCGCGAAGCCGGGGGCCACCCCCTGGTCCGATCGGTCCGTCCCGGTGAGCGTGGCGAGGGGGGCGACGGCGCGACGATCGTCGGGCTCTGACCTACGGCTCCGGCTCCGGCTCCGGCTCCTCGTCGGGCGGCTTGGGCGGGCACTCGATGATGATCGTCGGGTCGATCGGGTCGTAGCAGATCTCCGGCTCCGGTGCCAGCGGGCAGAGCTTGGTCGGCGCGAAGGCCACGCCCCACGTCCGACCGAACGGGGCGAAGGCGCCGTTGTAGAAGTACGAGGTCCGCGTGCCCTTGGACGTCCCCCGCACGCCACTGCCGCGGGCCGCGCGCGATGCCCAGTTGCGGTCGGCGCGCTGCCAGTTCGGGAAGGCCGAGTCTACCTCCGAGATGTCGAAGTAGCCCTTGGTGACCTTCGGACCGACGCAGCCCTCCTGCCAGAGCAGCCCGGTCTCGGCGTCGATCTCGCGGGCGATGCGGCTCGTCTCCTTGGCTGCCGGCACGGTGCCCGGGATGAAGATGTCCTTGACCGTCTTGGAGGTGAAGGGACCCGGCTTGGTGCCGAGGAACGCGTCCACGGTCGCGGTCTTGAGACCGTCCGGCGCCTTGAACTTGGCGATCGGCTGGCCCTTGCTGATGTCCTGGAGGATCGCCGACCACAGCGGCGCCGACGTATCGAGCGAGAGCTTGCCGTCGTTGGGGGTGTTGTCGCTGTTGCCCATCCAGACACCCACGGCCAGGGCGGGCTCGTCCTTGTCCGCCGGCGGCGCGAGATAGCCGTAGGCGGCCACGTCCCGGTTGTCGCTGGTGGTCCCGGTCTTGTAGGCGGCGGGCCGTCGCGTCGTACCGTCGTAGATCGCCCACTTGCCCCAATACGGGTTGACCTTCATCTCGGTGTTGCCCGCGAGGATGTCGGTGATGATGTATGCGGCCTGCGGCGAGACGACTTGGGTCCCCTCCTCCTTCTCGCTCGCGATCGGCCAGACGATCTTGCCGTCGTCGTCCATGATCGAGAGGATCGTGGTGCGCGGCATCTTGACCCCGCCGTTCGCGATCATCCCGTAGGCGTCGAGCAGGTCGATCGGGTGGACCTCGAGCGTGCCGATGCCCATCGAGACCACGGGGATCGCCGTGGGCGGATATTCCAGCCCGAACTCCTGCGTCCGCTGGTACAGGTGGTCGAGGCCGATGATCACCCCGGCCTTGATCGCCGGGATGTTGAGCGAGAACTGGAGCGCGGATCGCAGTCGGACGGGCCCCCGCTCGAGCTTGTCGGCCTGGGTCGGGATGAAGCCGCGGCCGAAGTCCGTCGTGACGTCCATGAACATCGTCGCGGCCGTCAGGGTCTCGTCGTCGATCCCGACGAGGTAGTTGACCGGCTTGATCGCCGATCCCGGCTGGCGCCAGCCGTCGGCCATCACGTCGAACTGCGGCTGGAACTTCTTGCTCCCCTTGGAGGTGTAGCTGGCGCTGCCGACGTACGCGCGGACCTCGCCGGTCCGGTAGTCGATGACGCCGGCCGCCGCGTTATGGATGTTGTGGCCGCGGAGCCCCAGGATCCAGGACCACTCCCGCTCGGGGACATTCCGGTTCCGAAGGACGGCGCGCGAGTCCCTGGCGTTGGGGGCGCGAGCAGCGGCGTAGACGTACTTCTCCGCGATCTTCTGCATGCTCCAATCGAGGGACGTCGTGACCCGGTAGCCCCCGACGTCGACCGCCTCGCAGTCGCCCGGCTTGTCCGGGCACAGGATCTCGCCGAGCTGCTTGCGGACCTGCCAGACGAAGTGGGGAGCCTTCCAGTTCGCGGAGAACTGCGGGTTGAGGATGACGGGCTCGTCCTTCGCGGCCTCGTACTCGGCCCTCGTGTGCCGCGAGCCGGTGAGCGTGCTGTTCGTCTTCATGAGGTCGAGGATGTGGTTGCGCCGCAGGACGATCTCGCTCGTGGCGGGCACGACGATGTCGAAGTCCTCGCACTCCTGGCCCTCGTCGATCTCGATCCTGCACACCTCGTCGGCGTTCTTCATCAGGTCGAACTTGGTCGGGGACTGCGGGATGGCGGCGAGGATCGCGTACTGCGCGAGCGACAGGTCCGCGAGGGCCTTGCCGAAGTACCCCTTGGCCGCGGCCTTCACGCCGTAACTGTTGTTGCCGTAGAAGTTCTGATTGAGGTACGCGGTGATGATCTGTTCCTTGCCGTCCTCGCCCGGGTAGGCCTGGGTGAGCCGGATCGACTGGATGATCTCGCGGATCTTGCGTTCGTACGTTGACCCCTCGAACGCCGACGCGGGGAGCAGGCGAGCGCGGACGAGCTGCTGGGTGATGGTCGAGGCGCCGCGCGGCCGGCCGGACAGGGTGTCGATTCCCGCGGCGACGATGGCCGCCGGGTCGAACCCGGGGTTCTCCCAGAAGTCCTGGTCCTCGATCGAGGTCGTCGCGTCGAGCATCTCGCCCGGGATCTGGTCGAACGTGACGACCTCGCGCTTGAGTTCGCCAAGACGGGCGAGCTCGATCTTGCCGGTCCGGTCGTACAGGATCGTCTGCTGTTCGAAGCTGAGGTTGGTCAGCGCCGACTTCGGGTCGGGGAGGCCCTGGGCGTAGTGGTTGTACGCGGCGGCGGCCAGGACGAGGCCGCTGCTGGTCGCGACCACGGTCAGCATGAGGAACGAGAGGGAGACGACGAGGAGGATCCGACCGGCGATCGATCCCCCGCGTCCCCTGGGGCGACCCTGGAGCGCCCGTCGATGGCGCTGGCGCCGCGCGAGGCTGGTCTGCATGAGTGGCCGCACGATAGCATAGGGGGCGTGAACGAACGGACGAGCGCCTCCCGCTGGGTCGAGACGGCTCGACGTCCGGGCCTGTGACGGATCGGGGACTCGCGGGGTTCCTCGACGAGCTCGAGTGGCGAGGGATCCTCCAGACCACGACACCGGGGCTGCCGGCCCGCCTCGCGACCGGGCGCCCCATCTCCGGGTACATCGGCTTCGATCCATCGGCCGACTCCCTGCACGTCGGGCACCTCGTGCCGATCTTCGGGTTGCTGCGGTTGCAGCGGTTCGGCGGGCGACCGGTCGCGGTGGTCGGCGGCGGGACCGGGATGATCGGCGACCCGTCCGGGCGGTCGTCGGAGCGGAACCTGCTCGATCGCGAGGCGCTGGCCCGGAACGTGGACGCGATCCGCGGTCAGCTCGAGCGATTCCTTGACTTCACGCCGGGGTCCGGGGCGGTGCTGGTCAACAACCTCGACTGGCTCGGCGACCTGTCGCTGATCGACTTCCTGCGCGACACCGGCAAGCACTTCACGGTGCCGTACATGCTGGCCAAGGACTCCGTCCAGGTGCGACTGGAGCGCGGGCTGTCGTTCACCGAGTTCAGCTACATGCTGCTGCAGTCGTATGACTTCGCGCACCTCTACCGGTCGATGGGCGTCGAACTCCAAATGGGCGGCGCCGATCAATGGGGCAACATCACCGCGGGCCTGGAGCTGATCCGCCGCACGAGCGGGGCAGGGGAGCGTGGCGACCTCGCGGAGTCTGGCGGAGGGGCCGCGTCAG
>CAYMTJ010000039.1:12244-25512 GCA_964393345.1 uncultured Anaerolineaceae bacterium
CCGGCGCCGAGCCCGCGCCAGGCGCCGAGGCCGCGCCAGGCGCCGAGCCCGCGCCAGGGGGCGCCGAGCCCGCCCATGGACTCGCGTACAAGCTGCTCCTGTCGCCGTCGGGCACGAAGTTCGGCAAGAGCGAGGCCGGCGATTCGGTCTGGCTGGACCCCGCGCGGACGTCGCCATTCGACTTCTACCAGTACTGGCTCAACACGGATGATCGGGACGTCGGGACGTACCTGCGGTGGTTCACGGAGCTCCCGCGCGCCGAGATCGAGGCGCTCGAGGCGCAGGCGGTCGAGAGCCCCGAGGGTCGGCCGGCCCAGCGAGCCCTTGCCTTCGACATCACGGCACGGACGCACGGGACCGCGGCGGCCGATGGCGCCGTGGCGGAGTCGGCCGCGAGGTTCTCCGGGGAGTCCGTCGCGGATCCAGCGACGCTGCGGGCCCTCTTCGATGGCGGGGGAGGGTTCCGATTCGGCTCGGGGCCGCTCTACGAGGTGCTCGCGGAGGCGGGTCTGGTCGCCTCACGCGGCGAGGCACGGCGACTGATCCAGGGCGGTGGCGTCACGGTCAACGGGGTCCGGGTGATCGACCCGCTCGCCATCCCCGAGCCGATCGACGGGGAGTGGCTGGACGTACGCCTCGGGAAGCGCCGCCGCGTGATCGGTCGCCGGGCCGGGTAACCCCGCGGTCTGGTGGCGGGTCGCCGGTTCGGGGCGGGGTGCGCTCGGCCCGTCGTCAGCGCGGCCCGTCGTCAGCTCGGCCCGTCGCCAACGCCGCCCGTCGTCAGCGCGGCCCGTCGTCAGCTCGGCCCGTCGTCAACGCCGCGTTGCACCGGGAGCACACAACGGGTCCGGAGTGCCCGGAAGAACCCATGATCGGTCGGATCCGTGCTGCGGGTGCAAGGGTCGACGACCAGCGTCGGTCCCGGGCCCGGTTTCGACGATCCTGTGCTGCCGGTGCACGAACTCTGCGCCGGATCTGGTCGTCAGCGCTCGTTATGTGCCCCGGGTGCACATCGTGCATGGGATGCACAGCGGGAGCAGGACCGACCCCCCGTGGCCCCGATCCGGCCTACCCGGCGTGCCTGGTTCGGAGGGTCTCGATGACGCGAGCCGGCGCGAGACCGCGCTCGGCCAGCAGGACCATCGCGTGGAAGAGCAGATCGGCGGCCTCACCCGCGAGCGCGGCCCCGGACCCGGCACGATCGGCCTGGAGCGCCTCGGCCGAGGCATCGTCCTTGGCCGCGATCAGCACTTCGGTGGCCTCTTCGACGACCTTGCGCCCGACCGCGTCCACGCCCGCGGTGAGCAATCCCGCGGTATAGGAGCCAGCGGGCCGGTCGGCGGCCCGCGCTGCGATCGTCGCCCAGAGCGTCTCGAGCCACGCGAACCCCTGTGACGATCGCTCAGCCGACGCGCCGTCGGGGTCGAAGCAGCTTCGCGTCCCGCGGTGACAGGTCGGACCCGTCGGATCCACGTTGACCAGGAGCGCATCGCCGTCGCAGTCCGCGGCGATCCCGACGAGCCGGAGCACGTTCCCGCTCGTTTCGCCCTTGCGCCAGAGCGTGTCCCGCGAGCGTGAGTGGAAGTGGACGTCCCCACTCGCGAGCGTCGCCGCCAGCGCCTCCGCGTCCATGTAGGCGACCATCAGCACCTGGCCATCGGCCCGATCCTGGACCACGACGGGGACGAGCCCGTCGGCGCCGAACGCCACGGGCCGCGCGTCGATCGTCACCGCGCCATCGCTCATGCCACGGCCTCGGGCACCCGTCGCACCGCCAGGCCCGCCTCGGCCATCGCCGTCTTGACGTCCGCGATCGCGTGGATCCGCCGATGGAACACCGACGCGGCGAGCACGGCATCGGCCCCACCCAGGGTGATGGCTGCGACGAAGTCATCGGGCCGGGCCGCGCCACCGGACGCGATGACCGGCACGCTGACCCGCTCGGTGATGGCCCGGAGCAGTGCCGTATCGAACCCTTCGCCGGTCCCGTCACGATCGATCGACGTGACCAGGAGTTCCCCGGCGCCCAGCGCGGCCGCCCTCGATGCCCACGCGACGGCGTCGATGCCGGTCGCCTCACGACCGCCCTTGACGACCACTTCCCAGGCCGGGGCCTCGCTCGAGCCGGTGGTCGGCTCCGGCGCGCCGGGGACCCGACGCGCATCGATCGCGACCACGACGGCCTGCTGTCCGAAGCGCCGCGCGCATCGCGCGATCAGGGACGGATCGGCGACCGCCGCGGTGTTGAGCGCGACTTTGTCGGCTCCGGCGCGAAGCACGAGCCGCATGTCGGCGACGCTGCGCACGCCGCCACCCACGGTCAGCGGGATGAAGGCCCGTCGGGCGGTCCGCTCGACGACGTCCAGCAACGTGCCGCGACGCTCGGGCGCGGCGGTGATGTCGAGGAAGACGAGCTCGTCGGCACCCTCGCTCGCGTAGCGCTCGGCGAGCTCGGGCGGATCGCCCTCGTCGACGAGGTCCACGAACCGCACGCCCTTCACGACCCGTCCGTCCTTGACGTCCAGACACGGGATCACGCGTCGTCGGAGCATCAGGCGGCTCGCGCGATCGAGACGAAGTTCGCCAGCAGGCGCAGCCCGTCCGCGCCGCTCCGCTCGGGATGGAACTGGACGCCGAGCAGGGCGTCGCGCGCCACCGCCGAGACGAACGACGTCCCGTGCCCGGTCCGCGCCAGGACCACGTCCGCATCGTCCGCGCTCGGCGACCCCGCGTACGAGTGGACGAAGTAGAAGTCGGCGCCGTCATCGATGCCGGCGAACAGCTCGTGCTCGCGGGTCCGCTCGACCTGGTTCCAGCCGATGTGCGGGAGCGTCGGGGCATCACGGAGTCGCGTCGTGCGTCCGCGGATCGCGGCGAAGGTCGCCGCCCCGTCCTCGTCGCTCGCGTCGAACAGGAGCTGTGACCCGAGGCAGATCCCCAGGTACGGGCGGCCCCCGTCGATCCAGGCTCGCAGGGGGTCGATCAACCCGCGCCGACGCAGGCGAGCCATCGCGGGGGCCGCGGCACCGACGCCCGGCACCACGACCGCATCGACGTCCCGCAGGCCCCGGGCATCGAGTGCGACGGTCACATCGGCGCCGACCGCGGTCAGGGCCTGTTCGATGCTGACCATGTTGCCGGCCCCGTAGTCGACGACCGCGAGGCGCGGTCGAGCGCTCACGCGAGCGTCCCCTTCGTCGATGCGACGCCGGAGCGGCGCGGATCGATCTCGCAGGCGACCCGCAGCGCGCGACCGAGCGACTTGAAGGCCGCCTCGGCCAGGTGGTGGTCGTTGCGGCCCGTGCCGCGCACGTGCAGCGTGGCCCCGGCCGTCCGGGCGAAGGCCTCCAGCGCGTGCTCGACCAGCTGGAGTGGCAGCGCGCCGACGCGCTCGCCGATGAACGGGAGGTCGATGACGGCGTACGGCCGCCCGCCGACGTCGATGACGGTGGTGGCGACGGACTCATCCATCGGCACGGAGCTGTCACCGAACCGTGCGATCCCGGCCCGGTCGCCGAGCGCCTCGCCGACCGCCGCGCCGAGCACGAGCGCGACATCCTCGACGGTGTGGTGCTCGTCGACCTGGAGGTCGCCGTCCGCGTTGATCGCGAGATCGAAGAGGCCGTGGTGGGCGAAGGAGCCGAGGAGGTGGTCCAGGAACCCGATGCCGGTATCGATCGCGGTGTGTCCGGATCCGTCGATCCCGAGCGTGACCGTGATGTCGGTCTCACGCGTCGTGCGG
This sequence comes from uncultured Anaerolineaceae bacterium, assembly GCA_964393345.1. Classification (GTDB taxonomy): domain Bacteria; phylum Chloroflexota; class Limnocylindria; order Limnocylindrales; family CSP1-4; genus SPCO01. The sequence continues at coordinate 15,987 of CAYMTJ010000039.1, forward strand.
GCCACCGTGACCCGCCGGCCCTCCCGCGGGCCGAGGGTCAGGTCGCCGAGCGGCGTGGTCATGGGCTGGTCTCCCTGTCGAGGGCCGCAGCGGCGGCGATCAGGCGATCGTTCTGCTCCGGGTCGCGGACGCTGAGCCGCAGCATCGCCGCGCACGGATGGCCGGCCGGGAACGTGCGCGGGACGACGCCCTGCCGCAGCAATCCCTCGGCGACCTCGGCGGCGCGCTCCGGGGTCCCGAGGTCGGCGAGGAGGAAGTTCGTGACGGACGGCCCGATCGACCAGCCGAGCGCGCCGAGCGCGGCCGTCAGCCGTGGCCGCTCGGTGGCGACCTGGGCCAGGTTGGCGGCGAGGATCGCGTCCGACGCCAGCACCGCCGTCGCGACGGTCACCGAGACGATCGACACCGACCCGGGCGGTCGGAAGAGATTGAGCCGCTCGATGACCGCGGGTCGCGCGATCGCGAACCCCACCCGCAGGCCGGCGAGGGCATAGGCCTTGCTGATGGTCCGGATCGAGATGAGGTTCGGATAGATCGAGCGGAGCGGCGCCAGGGACGCGTCCACGAACTCCGCGTAGGCCTCGTCGAGGACGACGATCGGTGCCGGGCGGCCGACGGCGGCGGCATCGTCGGCGAGACCGCGCAGGAGCGTTTCGATCGAGCCCTCCGGCTCGGCCTGTGCGGTCGGGTTGTTCGGGGAGCACAGCCAGACCAGGGCCGCGTCGGCGGCCGCCGCCCGCATGGCGGGGAGATCCAGCGCCCAGCCGGCGGCCGGTCCGAGCCGCGGCACCGGGACCACCATCGCGTCGCGCTGCTCGGTCAGGACGCGGTACATCGCGTAGGTCGGGACCGGCAGGATGGCCCGGTCGCCGGGTGCCAGGAACGCCTTGACGATGTCGTCGAGGATCTCGTCGGCACCGGCGCCCACCAGCAGGTCCTCGGCGGCCACGTCGTAGCGTTCGGCCGCGACGGCGATGAGCCGCGCGTAGTCCGACGGCGGGTACTCCGAGAGCGAGAGTTCGAACCGGCCGCCCGCGAGGACCTCGGCGACAGCGGCCGGCGGCGCCGGGAACGTGTTGAGGTCGAAGCGGACGATCCGCTCGACCGGGACGTCGTAGCGCCGGGCGACCTCGTCGTTGGTGGCCTCCCAGCTGTAGGCCGACGGTTGCGTCGGTGTCGCGAAGGTGACGGGCGTCGGGCTCATGAGCGGTCCTCGGCGGCAAACCGGATCTCGACCGCGTCACGGTGGGCGAACAGCCCCTCGGCCTCGGCGAGCGTGGCGACCGTCTCGCGGACGGCCTCAAGCCCGTCGCGGGTCACGCGCTGGATCTGCGTGAACTTCCCGTAGGCCTCCACCGACAGGCCCCCGGCACCGCGCGCCAGGCCGCCGGTCGGGAGCACGTGATTGGCGCCCGTGGCGTAGTCACCCGCGGATTCGGGCGCCCACGGCCCGACGAAGAGGGATCCGGCGTTCCGGAGCCGATCGACGACCGGCTCGAGCGGCTCGGTGTCGACGGACAGGTGCTCCGGGGCGTAGGCGTTGACGAAGTCGATCGCGGCATCGAGCGTCGGGGCGAGCACGATCCGGCCGTGGTCGCGCAGCGCTCGCTCGAGGATGTCCCGTCGGACGGCCGTCGCGAGCAGGGCGGTGACCTCGCGCTCCACCGCATCGGCCAGCGTGACGTCCGTCGTCACCAGGATCGCGGGGGAGTCCGGTCCGTGCTCGGCCTGCGTGATGAGGTCCGCGGCCACGCACCGCGGATCGGCCGGAGCGGTGGCGAGGACCAAGCCCTCGGAGGGACCGGCCGGCAGGTCGATCCCGACGTCGCCGCAGACCTCGATCTTGGCGGCGGTCACCCAGGCATTCCCCGGGCCGACGATCCGGTCGACGGGGTCCGATCCCACGTCGGACAGCCCGTAGGCCAGCGCGCCGATGGCCTGGGCGCCCCCGGCCACGATGAAGCCGTCGACCTCGAGCAGCCCGGCCGCGCCGAGCAGGACGGGGTGCGTCAAGCCGTCCCGATCCGCGGGCGACGCCACGACGACCCGCGCGACGCCCGCGACCTTCGCCGGCACGACGGTCATCACGAGCGAGGACGGGTACGGTGCAGAACCGCCCGGCACGTAGGCGCCCACGGCCGCGACGGGAGTCCAGCGTCGTTCGATCTCGATGCCCGGGACGATCTCGGTCACCGTGGATCGCGGGACCTGCGTCTCGGCGAAGCGACGGACGTTCGCGATCGCGACATCGAGCGCCCGGCGGACCCGACCGTCGAGGCAGTCCCGCGCGGTGCGCAGGTCATCCTGGTCCAGCATCAGCCGGCCATCCGGACGCCCACCGCCGACCCGCGCGTTCGCGTCGCGGACCGCCGACTCGCCCCGCTCCCGGACATCGGCGAGGGTGGCGCGTGCAGCGGCGCGGATCGCCTCCGACGGGACCGCACCGCGCCGGGTCAGGGCCCGGAGCTCGGTGGCGGCCGCCGGGTCCCCGGACGCGACCGCCGCGAGGTCCAGACGCTGCAGGCGAAGGGCGGTCGCGGTCATGCGACGATCTTCTCGATCGGGAGCACCAGGATCCCGGATGCCCCGGCGGCCTTGAGCCGGGGGAGGAGACCCCACACCTCGTCCGCGCCCACGACCGAGTGGATGGCGATCATCCCGTCGTGGGCGAGCGGGATGACGGTCGGTGACTCGAGGGCCGGGAGCAGGTCCTCGATCTCCCCGAGGCGCGCGGCCGGCGCATTCATCATCAGGTACTTGCGTCCGCGCGCGGCGATCACCGCGCTCAGCATCGTGTCGATCGCCGCGAGCTCCGCGGCACGGTCCCGAAGCGCCGCCGGGTTGGCGACGAGCACCGCCTCGGAGGCCAGGACATCGCCCACCTGGCGGAGCCCGTTCATCACCAGCGTGGAACCGGTGGAGACCAGGTCCACGATCCCTTCGGCCAGGCCCAGGCGCGGCGCGACCTCGACGGCGCCCGAGATCGGGATCACGTCGACTCCGATCCGCCGTCCCTCGAAGAACCGACGGGTCGTGTTCGGGTGCGCGGTGGCCACGCGGAGACCCGCGAGGTCCTCCACGGTGCGATACGTCGAATCGTTGGGCACCGCCGCCGCGAGCCGGCACCGGCCGTAGCCGAGCGCGCGGACGCGCGGCAGCTCGGCGCCGGTCTCGGACAGCAGGTCCTCGCCGGTGATGCCGAGGTCGGCGACCCCGTCGCCCACGAACTCGATGATGTCGTTCGTGCGGACGAACAGGATGTCGAGGTCGTAGTTCTGGACGAGCGAGACGAGACTGCGATCGTGTTCCTCGAACACCAGGCCGGCATCGTGGAGCAGACGCAGGGTGGGCTCGACGAGCCGGCCCTTGTTGGGGATCGCCAGGCGCAGACGCGTCGACGTCATCGCGCGCGCTGCTTGTCGAGCATCGCCCGGTAGCCGCCCTCGCCGTGGTTGAGCCAGGAGGCGATCCGGGTGATCGTCGCGGTGCTCGCCCCGGTCTCGCGCGAGATCTCGGCGTAGTGCTTCCCGCCGTCCAGCAGGCGCACGACGGCCCAGCGCTGGGCCATGTCGCGGATCTCGTTGAGCGTGCACAGGTCGCGCACGAACCGCTCGGTCTCCTCGATGGTCTCGAGCGCGAGGAACGCCTCGAACAGCGCCTCGGCGTCGGGGGTTCGCCAGTCGTCGACCATGATCACGTTTGTCCTCGTCTGTGGCGTGCTATCGTAGTAACGTGCTACTACGCTATCACGAGGGCTGACGGTTTGGCAAGCCACTTCGACATCCTCCCTGCGATCGACCTGCGCGACGGGCGCGTGGTGCGACTGCGCCAGGGCGACTTCGACCAGGAGACCGCGTTCTCCGCGGACCCGCTGGCCATCGCCGAAGGGTTCGCGAACGCGGGTGCGCGCTGGCTGCACGTCGTGGATCTCGACGGGGCGCGGACCGGGAGGCCGGCGCATGCGGCGCTGATCCGGGCCATCGTGGAGCGCGTCGGCGAGCGGCTCGCCGTGGAGGTCGCCGGTGGGCTCCGCGACGCCGGGGCGGTCGCGACGGCGCTGGACGCGGGGGCGACGCGCGTCGTCGTCGGGACCGCCGCGCTCCAGGACGCCGAGCTCGTCGGCCGCCTGGTCGCCCGGCACGGGTCCGACCGGGTCGCGGTCGCCCTCGACGTCCGGGCCGGGCTCGCGGTCGGGCACGGTTGGGCGGCCGAGGCCGCCGGGGTGGACGCGACGGACGCGCTGGAGCGTCTCGCGGACGCGGGTATCGGGACCTTCGAGGTGACGGCGATCGAGCGTGACGGGATGGCGAGCGGCCCTGACGTGGCCCTCTACGAGCGACTCGTCGGGCTCGGGCGCGGGTCGGTGATCGCGTCCGCGGGGATCAGGACCACGGCCGATATCGCCTCGGTCCGGGCCGTCGGCTGCTCGGGCGCCATCATCGGCCGGGCGCTCTACGACGGTTCACTCGACCTGGCGGCTGCCCTGCGCGCCTAGCGCCTGCACCCGCCCGTCGCACTCGCTCCCGGCGCCCGCGCGAGGGTGCCGCGTTCATGATCGGGGCGGCGCCCCGGGTCGTCGGTCAGTGACCGCCCCCGTGCCCGCCGGCCGCCTCGAGTTCCTTGCGGTGCGTCGCGATGACCTTCTCGGCGATGTGCGAGGGGACGTCCTCGTAGTGATCGAGGGTGGCGGTATAGGTCCCTCGCCCGTGGGTCAGCGAGCGCAACTCGGTGGCATACGTGAAGAGCTCCGCCTCGGGCACATGCGCACTGATGATCTGGGTGGTCCCGTCCGAGTCCATCCCGAGGACGCGACCCCGACGCCCGTTGAGGTCCCGGTTCACCTCGCCCATGTAGGCCTCCGGGACCCGGATGTGCACGTGCATGATCGGTTCCATCAGCGCGGGCTTCGCCTGGTGCACCCCGTCCTTGAGCGCCATCGATGCGGCGATCTTGAACGACAGCTCGTTCGAGTCGACCGGGTGGAACGACCCGTCGTAGAGCGTCGCCCGGAAGTCCGAGAGCGGATAGCCCGCCACGACCCCCTCGGCCGCGGCCTCGCGGATGCCCTTCTCGACCCCGGCGAAGAACCCCTTGGGCACGGACCCGCCGACGACCCGCTCGGCGAAGGCCACGCCGCCGTCCGGGTTCGGCTCGAGCTCCAGCCAGACGTCGCCGAACATCCCATGACCACCGGTCTGCTTCTTGTATCGGCCGTGGACCTGGGTCTTGCCGCGGATCGTCTCCTTGTACGGGACGCGCGGCGTGTGGGTGGCGATGGCGGCGCCGAACTTGCGCTTGAGCCGTTCGGTGATGACCGCGGTGTGGGCCTCGCCCATGGTTCGCAGGACCTGCTCGCCGAGGGCGGTCCGCTCGAGCCGCACCGTGGGCTCCTCCTCGAGCATGCGCTGGAGGGCCGGGCCCATCTTGTCGAGGTCACCCTTCGAGACGGGCTCGATCGCCACGACCAGCGACGGGGCGGGGAACTCGAGTGGGGCGAGGACCAGCGGGCGTTCCCTGGTCGCGAGCGTGTCGCCGGTCTCGGTCACGGTCAGCTTCGCCACCGCGCCGATCTCGCCCGCCTTGAGCTCCCCGATCGGCTCCTGCTCCTTGCCGTGGAGCAGCAGGAGCTGGCCGATCCGCTCGTCTTCGCCGCGCGTCGAGTTCCAGACGTGCGACTGTGAGCGGAGCGTCCCCGAGAGCACGCGCAGGTACGTCAGTCGTCCGACGAACGGGTCGGCGGTGGTCTTGAAGACGCGGACCAGCAGCGGACCGGTCTCGTCGGCGGGGATCTCGACCACGCCGCTCTTGTCCGTGGCCGGAACCGGCGCTTCGTCCGCGGGCGACGGGAGGTACCGGACGATGGCGTCCAGCAGGCCGCGCAGACCGATGCCGCGCAGCGCGCTGCCGACGAGCACCGGGGCGAGGATGCTCTCCTTGACGCCCTTGCGCAGGCATGCCTCGAGCTCCGGGTCCGAGACGTCCTCGCCTTCGAGGTACTTGGTCAGCACGTCGTCGTCGGCCTCGGCCGCGGCCTCGAGGAGCTGGTCCCGGCGACGGGACACCTCGTCGGCGAGCTCGTCTGGGATCGGGACCTCGGTCTCCTTGTCGCCGTCGAGACGGTAGGCCTTGCGGTGGACGAGGTCCACGTAGCCGCTGAACGTGTCCGCGGCGCCGATGGCGAGCTGGAGCGGCGCCACCTTGTTGCCGAACGCGGCGCGCAACGCGTCGAGCGCAGCCGTCGGATCCGCGTTCTCGCGATCGCACTTGTTGATGTAGAAGCAGGCCGCGGTCCCGGTCGCGCGGCCGAGCGCGACGCCCTGCTCCAGGCCCGCCTCGACGCCGGCCGACGCATCCATCACGAAGATCGCGCCATCGGCCGCGGCGAAGCCCTCCACGACCTCGGCGACGAAGTCCGGATAGCCCGGGGTGTCGACGAGCGAGATGCGGGTGCCGTCCCGCTCGAAGGTGCCGACCGCCAGGCTCAGCGATTCGCGGCGCTTCTGCTCCTCCGGTTCGAAGTCGAGGTGGGCGGATCCATCGTCCACGCGGCCGAGCCGCGGGATCGCCCCGGCGTCGAACAGGAGCCGTTCGGCGAGCGTCGTCTTGCCCGAGCCCACATGACCCGTCAGGACGACGCTGCGAAGGTGGGGAAGGTCGACGCTCTTCATCGTCATCGGCTTCGGTGGACCTCCTGCGGAAGGTTGCGACCGGGGGCACGGGAGCGAGTGGCGTGGGGTCCGGCCATCATAGTCCGCTATACTCCCGCCCGCGATGTCAGGGCATTCCAAGTGGTCCACGATCAAGCGCGCGAAGGGCGTCACGGACGCGAAGCGCGGGGCCCTCTTCACGAAGATCGCGCGCGAGATCAGCGTCGCGGCGCGGCAGGGCGGCGGCGATCCGGATTCGAACTATCGGCTCCGCCTTGCCATCGAGAAGGGCCGCTCGGTCAACATGCCCGCCGACAACATCAAGCGGACGATCGACAAGGCGACCGGGGCGGGCGAGGTCGAGCAATACGAGGAGATCGTCTACGAGGGCTACGGTCCCGGTGGCGTGGCCGTCCTCGTGGAGGCGCAGACCGATAACCGGAACCGGACGGCGGGCGAGGTGCGCTCGATGTTCGCCAAGAGTGGTGGGCAGCTCGCGGGAAGCGGGGCGGTGGCCTGGCAATTCGAGCCCCGCGGGCTGATCACGATCCCGCGCGGGACCGTCGATCCCGACACCGTCGCCCTCGCCGCGATCGACGCCGGCGCGGAGGACGTCGACACCGACGGCGACGAGTCGATCGACGTCTACACGGCGCCGACGGAGCTCGAGCTCGTCCGCCAGGCCCTCGAGGGCGCGGGTATCCCGGTCGAGTCCGCCGAGTCCGCGATGGTGGCCAAGCAGACGGTCGAGCTCGACTCGGCGAAGGCCCGCCAGGCGCTGCGGCTCGTGGAGCTGCTCGAGGACCTCGATGACGTCTCGCGCGTGACCGCCAACTTCGACATCCCTGAGGACGTCCTCGCCGAGGTCGCCGGGTGATCGTCCTGGGGATCGACCCGGGAACGGCCGCGCTGGGCTACGGCATCGTGGAGCGGACGGGAGGACGCCTCCGCGAGGTGGATCACGGCTGCCTCGTGACCAGTCCGGACGAGCCGCTCCCCGCGCGCCTCCGCCGGATCCACGCGCTCGTCGACGAGCTGATCGCGCTCCACGCCCCGGTTATCGTCGCGGTGGAGCGACTGTTCTTCTCGAAGAACGTCCAGACGGCCTTCGCCGTGGGCCAGGCCCGTGGCGTCATCCTGCTCGCCGCGGCCCAGCACGACGTCGCGGTCCGCGAGGCCACGCCCAACGAGGTCAAGAGCGCCATCACCGGCTACGGCGCCGCCGACAAGGAGCAGGTGGGACGGATGGTCCAGCTCGTCCTGGGGATGAGCGAGCGACCGCGACCCGACGATGCGGCCGATGCCCTCGCGATCGCCACGTGGGCCGTCAACACGGACCGCGGTGGCCTCGTGGAGCTGTCGGCGGTGATGGACCGCGCGGCCGTCGCGCCGATCGAGCGATCCGAGTCGAGCTATGACCGGGCCGTCCGCGAGGCCCTCGCCGCCGAGCGTCGCGCGGTCCCGGGCGCCAAGCGCTCGGCCTCGTAGGTCGACCGGACGGTGCTGGCCTCGGTCGAAGGGACGGTCGGCGCGGTCACGTTCGATTCGCTCGTCATCGAGGTGGGTGGGCTCGGGTATCGGGTGTTCGCGGCGCCGTCGATCCTCGCCGCGGCCGTGCCCGGCGGCCGGCTGAAGCTCCACACCTACCACCTCGTGCGCGAGGATCAGCAGGCGCTCTTCGGGTTCCGCTCGGCGGACGAGCTCGGGTTCTTCACGCTGCTTCTGACCGTCACGGGCGTCGGCCCGAAGGTGGCGCTGGCGATCGTCGGGTCGCGACCCACCGCCGACCTGCAGCTCGCGATCCTGGCCCAGGACCAGGCGGTCCTCGTGAGCATCCCGGGGATCGGCAAGAAGCTCGCCGAGCGGATCATCTTCGAGCTCAAGGAAAAGGTGAACGCGGCGGGGATCGCGGTGTCCGGGCAGGCCATCGCGGGCGCGGCGGCGGGCGAGGGCGAGATCGTCGCGGCGCTGCAGGCGCTCGGCTACTCGCTCGCGGAGGCCCGCGACGCGTCCCGGGTCGCGCTCGCCGACGTCGGTGTGGCAAGCACGCTGGAAGAGCGCGTCAAGGCCGCCCTGCGGAGTCTCGTCCGGGACTGACCCTCAGGGTCGCAGGCCGGCGATCGCGTCGCCGTGGATGCCCTTCGGGTCGATCGACGCCCGACCCGGCCGCGCCGCGAGATCCGCGAGGCTCTGGCGATCGAGGATGTCGAGCATGGCGTCACGGACATCGAGCATCGCATCGCGGAGCGCACATGTCGCCTCGTCCGGGCAGGAGCACGGCTCGTAATAGCGAAGCGAGACGCACGGGAGTGGCGCAAGGGCGCCGTCCAGCAGGCGGATGACCCGTCCGACCGAGACCTCGTGCGGATCGGCCGCGATGGTGTAGCCGCCCCGGGCGCCGAGGGTGGTCCGGACGATCCCGGCGTGCTTGAGCGTCGCCATGATCTGCTCGAGGAACTTGGTCGGCAGCCGGTTGCGCGTGGCGAGTGTCGCGAGGGCGACGGGTTCGGCGCCGTCCGCGCGGACGAGGTCCACGAGGGCACGCAGGCCGTACTCGGATCGGCGGGACATCCGCATCGAACCATGCTAGCGCCGAACCCCTAGCCCCGTGGTGGGCATTCCGCGACGCCGGGCGCTGTGCCGCTCTCCTGGCCAGGTGACGCCGACTCGGCCCCGGGTCGTTCGCCTCGCCGACGCCGCCCCGGGCCGCTCGCCTCTCCTCGTGACGCTCCACGGTACGTGGTGACATGCCCGGCACCGCATCCGTTGCCTCGTACCGTGCCACGTAATGTCGGTACGGGAGTGCCGTGGAGCGGTACGGATCACCCGAATGGACGACCGGGCGGTCGCCACGTACCGTCCGACGGCACAGGTGCCAA
>CAYMTJ010000040.1:0-6735 GCA_964393345.1 uncultured Anaerolineaceae bacterium
CCCACCATGAGCCACGAGAGGTGGTAGCGGTCCATCGTCCCCCACGCGGTCGCGAGCAGGTCGTCCGAGTGCTGGAGCCAGACGCGCAGCGACCCCATCGACGGATCGGCCGCCAGACGCTCGCCCTCGGCCACGAGCTGGCGCGTCCGGGTGATGAGCTCGTCGCGGGTCACGTCGCGGTCTCGCTCCCGCCGATCATCGCCTCCCGATCCGCTCGCGCCCGTCTAGTCCACGGCCCCGGCCGACCCGCGCCGATCGGCCCGTCGGCGAAGCGCGTCACGGGCAGGATCCCGGCCACGCTCGAGCACAGGAACGCCTCGTCGGCGGCGGCCAGGTCCGCCGTCGTCAGGTGGACTTCGAGTGGGCGGAGGCCCACCCGACCGGCCCAGTCCAGGAGCCACGACCTCGTGGTCCCGGGCAGGATCGCGCAGTCCAGCGACGGGGTCGCGAGCTCGACCTGGTCGTCGGCGCCGCGCCGGATCAGGAAGATGTTAGCGCTGGTGCCCTCGGACAGCCGGCCATCGACCGTCAGGAACAGCGCATCGTCCGCCCCGGCGCGGCGAGCCTCCACTCGCGCGTAGACGTAATCGGCACGGGACGTGGTCTTGAGCGTGGCCAGCGGGTTGGCCGGATCGCGCCGCACGCTCGATGCGATCAGGTGGAGGCCGCGCTCGAGATGATCGGGGGGCGGCGGGACCACCGGCCAGGCCTGGATCGCGATCGTCGCCGTCGCCTCCTCGTCCGACGGGAGCAGACCCCGGCCACGGAACGCGCCGCGCGAGACGGTGATCCGCACGGACGCGTCGCCGGACGGTCCATCGAGGTCCTCGACCGCGAGGAGACCGGCGATCCCCGTCGCGACGAGGTCGTCGAGACCGCCCGGCAGGGGGATCCCGAGCCCAGCGGCGGAGCGGCGGAGCCTCGCCAGGTGTTCGGCGAGTTCCGTCGGGTGGTCGGCACGGACCCGAAGGGTCTCGAAGATCCCGTCGCCGAGCTGGAAGCCGCGGTCGAACACCGAGAGGTGCGGACCCTCCGCGGGGAGGATCCGCCCGTCGACCCAGACGTGGCGGGGGCCGGCGGTCGGTCGGTCGCTCACGGGACCTCGACCGCGCCGATGGCGCCGAGCGGGCCGCGCGCCTTGGCCACGGTCTCCTCCCACTCCGCGGCCGGATCGCTGCGGTACGTGATGCCACCGCCGACGTGCAGGGTCAGCTTCCGCCCGTCGGCGACGAAGGTCCGGATGAGGATGCTGGTCTGCATCGCGCCATCCGGTCCGATCCAGCCCAGCGCGCCCGTGTACGGCCCTCGCCGCACCGGCTCGAGACCCTCGAGGATCTCCATCGCCCGGATCTTGGGCGCGCCGGTGATGGAGCCGCCGGGGAACGCGGCCTCGAGCAGGTCGAACGCATCGCGACCGGACTCGAGCTCCCCTGTGACGGTCGAGACGAGGTGCTGCACGGCGGCCGTCCGCTCGAGTCGGAGGAGGCGGGGCACGCGGACGCTCCCCGCACGACAGACACGGCCCAGGTCGTTGCGAAGCACGTCGACGATCATCACGTTCTCGGCCCGGTCCTTGACGCTGCCGAGCAGCTCGCAGGCCAGTGCCCGGTCCTCCGCTCGGGTACGACCGCGGGGTCGTGTGCCCTTGATCGGGTCCGCGGACACGGCACCGTCCGCGTCCAGCGACAGGAATGGCTCCGGCGACGCCGACAACAGGGCCCTGGGGCGCCCGGTGACCGGGCTGACGCCCAGATCGAGGTACGCGGAGAACAGCGACGGGTCACCGGTCCGCAGCCGCCGATACCGACGCCACGGGTCCGCGTCGTACGGGCGCTCGAGGCGGCGCGTCAGGTTCGCCTGGTAGATGTCGCCGCGGGCGATGTGCTCGCGGACGGCCTCGACACCCGCCTCGTACTCGGCGCGCGAGAGCCCGGATCGGAACGCCAGGATCTCGGCTTCGCGGGTGTCGCGGTCGTCGCCGTCGCGCTCGTTCTCGACCGGGCCAGGGGCCGCGTCCGTCAGCCGGGCGTGGACCTCATCGAGGCGCCGGGCGAGCCGTCGCGCGTCACCGTCGAGCGCCCGTCCGCCGATCCACGCGTGGCCGGTCCGGCGATCCCAGGCGACGGCCCAGTCGTGGAGGGCCAGGCGCAGGAGCGGGAGCCCCTGGTCGTCGGCGGCGATCGTCGGGAGGCGCTCCAGGACGTGCCCGAGGTCGTAGCCGAGGTACCCGACGAGTCCGCCGAGGAACCGCGGGGCATCGGCCGGGATCACCGTCGTGCGATCGAGTCGCTCGACCATCCGGCGCGCCACCGCGAACGGATCCGGCCCGGCCGCCGGCGCCTCGAGGACGGCGACCGGGTCCGCGGTGAGGTAGGTCCAGCGCGCGTTGCGCCCCGGGCGCGCGCTCTCGAGCAGCGCGAGGCCCGGGAGATCGCGGAATCGCTCGGCGATATCGATCGGGCGGGCGGCGGCGAGCCGGTCCGGCAGGCGGCGCAGTCGGAGCGGCGCGTCGCCGCGGCGTGTCGGGATCACGGCGGGATGATACGGCGCCGGCCGGTCGCACCCCGCGCGGCCACGCTCCGCGCATGGTCGCGGGACGGTAGCATCCGTCACATGCGGACACGTGACCTCGGCATCACCATCGGGCTCGGACGACCCGGACCGAACAACGCGATCACCGACGTCGCCGGGGTTCGCGTCGGCCACGCGACGATCGTCGAGGGCGCCGGCCCGCTGGTCGTGGGGCAGGGTCCGGTGCGGACCGGAGTGACCGTCGTCATCCCGCGCGGCGGGGATGCCTGGCGCGAGCCGGTGTATGCCGGCTGCCATCGCCTCAACGGGAACGGCGAGCTGACGGGGCTCGAGTGGGTGCGCGAGTCCGGGATGCTCTCGTCCCCCGTCGCGGTCACGAACACGCACAGCGTCGGCGTCGTCCGGGACGCGCTCGTGGCCGCGTCCGTCGAGGACCGGGATCCGTCGTCGGCGTGGTGGTCGCTCCCGGTGGTCGGCGAGACCTACGACGGGTTGCTCAACGACATCAACGGGTTCCACGTTCGCGGTGAGCACCTTCACGCTGCGCTGGCGGGCGCGACGGACGGTCCCGTGGCGGAGGGGGCGGTCGGCGGTGGCACCGGGATGGTCTGTCACGAGTTCAAGGGCGGGATCGGGACGGCATCTCGGGTGCTCGCCGGCGATCTCGGCGGGTACACGGTCGGGGCCCTCGTCCAGGCCAACTACGGCAAGCGCGAGTGGCTCCGCGTGGACGGCGTGCCCGTGGGGCAGGTCGTGGGGCGAGACGTCGTTCCCAGCCCGTGGGATGCGAGTCGCCGCGACGCTGCCGTGACGCCGCCCCCCGGCTCGGGATCGATCATCGTGGTCCTGGCCACGGATGCCCCGCTGCTCCCCCACCAGTGTGAGCGGCTGGCGCAGCGCGCCGGTCTCGGGATCGCGCGGGCCGGCGGGACGGGCGGCCACACGAGTGGCGACCTGTTCATCGCCTTCGCGACCGGCAACCGGCTCCCGATCGAGATCGAGGACCAGCGTCCCGTCGTCACCTACGACGTGCGGGCGGTGGGTGACCGGGTCATCGACGCGCTCTTCGACGGCGCCATCGAGGCGACCGAAGAAGCGATCATCAATGCCCTCGTGGCCGCGACCACGACCGTGGGGCGGGACGGGATCACCGCCCACGCCCTGCCCCACGATCGCCTGGTCGAGGCGATGGCCCGGTTCGGTCGCCCGGTCCGGGCCTGACGGCCAGCCGGCCGCGCCGTCAGCGGCTCAGACGGCCGCGCGGTCAGCCGACCGGGACGGTCGCCGGCTTCTCGATCGGCACACCGATGAGGCTGCCCCACTCGGTCCAGCTGCCGTCGTAGTTGCGGACGCGCTTGTAGCCGAGCAGTTCGTGGAGGACGAACCAGGTGTGGCTGCTGCGCTCCCCGATCCGGCAGTACGCGATGACATCCTTGTCGGGCGTCACGCCCTTGGCCTCGTAGAGCGTCGCGAGCTCCTCGGCACTCTTGAACGTGCCGTCATCGCGGACCGTCTGGGCCCACGGGACCGACGCGGCGCCGGGGATATGCCCCGCTCGCTGCGCGGTCTCGGACATGCCCGGGGGCGCGATGATCTCCCCGTTGAACTCCGCGGGCGAGCGCACGTCGACGAGCGCGAACCCGTCCTCCCCCAGGCGCGGCAGGATGTCGTCCCGGTAGGCCCGCAGACTGAAGTCCGGCTGCGGAAGCTCGTAGCCCGTCGGCGCGAACGCCGGAACGTCGACATCGAGCGGGAGCCCGTTGTCCAGCCAGTACTTGCGTCCGCCGTTGAGGATCCGGACGTCGGCGTGGCCATAGAGCTTGAGCTGCCAGTAGGCCCAGGCGGCGAACCAGTTGTTGTTGTCGCCATAGAGCACGATCGTGGTGTCCGGGCCGATCCCGGACGTCGAGAGAAGCGCGCTGAAGTCCTCGCGTGAGGCGATGTCGCGGCGGATCCCGTCCGCGAGCTGGCTCGTCCAGTTCCATCCCACCGCGCCGGGGAGATGGCTCTGCTCGTAGGCGGTCGTGTCGACGTCGACTTCGACGAAGCGGACCGACGGGTCGTCGAGGTGGGCCTGCGCCCAGCTGGCATCGACGAGGACGTCGTCGCTGGCGTATCCGTTCTGGCTCATGGGTCGTTCCTCCTGTGGTTCCGGGCTGGGTTCCGGGGCTTGGGTCCGGGTCTTGCGTCCGGGTCCTGGGTCGCGGCTCTCGGCGGGTCAGTCGGCGGACGACGGTCGGTCGCGGCGGCTGAAGGCAGCGAGCCGCTCGGTACAGGACGCGGCCTCGCGCTGGGCCTGTCGGACGATCCACGGGTCGACGCGGCTGGTGTCCTCGATGGTGAGGGTGGCACCGTGGGCGCCATCCTCGAGCACGATCCCGGAACTGTTCCGATAGTCCGCCATCCAGTTCGCCTGGAGCTGGAGGGCCACGTCGATCACCACGGGCACCGGGAAGAGCCAGTCGAGGTACGTGGCATTGAGCCGGTCGGCAAGGTCCGCGATCCGGATGGCCCGACCGCGCTCCACCCTCGCCAGGAGGTCGATGACGCGGACCGCCGCGAACGGATCGCCAGTCTCCGCCACGGTCGGTGGCGTGAACGTCGGGTCCGGCAGACCGGCCGGTGGCGGCCGCATGGGGCCCAGCCCGATGGCGTCGCGTGGGCGGTCGGAAACGGTGGTGTCGGTCACGTGGCGAGTGGATCTCCGACTGGTTCAGTAGGGATTGGGAGCGTAGCACATGGACGAAGCTTCACCGTCCTGATACCCCATCCGAACGCGTTCGCGTCATGCTGCGCGTCATGATCCCGCCGACCGACCCCGACCCGACCATCGCCGACCCCGTCCCGGGGCTCACTCCGACCGCCACCGGCCCCGTCGCGCGTCCCGCTCCGACGCTGATCCAGGGCTCGCCCCCCTGGCCGGCCACCGCGTCTCACCGACCGCCGGCGCGCCGAGCGCGGCCGATGCTGATCGTGGCCGGACTCGTCGTGGCCTTCGGACTGGGCGTCGGCCTCGGTCGCCTGGAGCCCGGCACGCCGACCGCTGACCCGGGCGCCTCGCCCGGGGCATCGCCGGCGAGCGCCGCGGAGCTGTCCCTGATCAACGAGGCGTGGGACACGATCCATCGCGAGTACGTCGACCGGGCAAGCCTCGACGACCGGGCACTGGCCTATGCGGCGATCGACGGGATGGCCGAGGCGGTCGGCGACACCGGGCACACGTCGTTCCTGACGCCGGAGGAGCTCAAGGCGCGGCGCGACGAACTGTCCGGCTCATACGTCGGGATCGGCGTCCGGATCGACCCGGCCGACGACGGGCGTCCGCTCATCGTCGGGGTCTTCGACGGGAGCCCCGCCGCCGCGGCCGGCCTGCGCGTCGGTGACGTCATCGAAACCGTCGACGGCCGATCCACGACGGGTCAGGATCTCGATACGGTGGCGAGCTGGATCCGGGGCGAGGCCGGGACCGCGGTGACGATCACGGTCCGTGCCGGGGTCACCGGCCCGTCGCGCGAGTACGTCCTGACCCGCGCGGATGTCGCCGTGACCGCGGTCACCTGGGCGATGGTGCCCGGGACACGGACGGCGCTCCTTCGACTTGACTCGTTCGCCTCAGGTTCGGCGGACGAGGTCGTCGCCGCGCTCAAGGCCATCGATGCGGAGGGCGCGGATCGCCTGGTCTTCGATCTGCGCGGTAACCCGGGCGGATACGTGAATGAGGCGGTGGGGATCGCCAGCCAGTTCCTCGCGAGCGGCGACGTCTACGTGGAGCGCGACGCGGACGGCAAGGAGACCCGCCACGCCGTCAGCGGCGACGGAGTCGCGCTCGACCTGCCACTCGTGGTGCTCGTCGACGGCGGCACGGCCAGTTCCGCCGAGATCGTGTCCGGAGCGCTCCAGGACGCCGGGCGCGCCACGATCGTGGGCGTCACGACGTTCGGTACCGGCACGGTCCTCGGCGAGTTCGGGCTCAAGGATGGGTCCGCGCTGCGCATCGGGACGGTGGAATGGTTGACGCCGAGTGGTCGCCGGATCTGGCACGCGGGGATCACCCCGGACGACACGGTCGACCGCGCGACCGACATCGCCCCGATCACTCCCGATGCGATCCGCGACCTTTCGCCGGCCGAGGTGGATGCGATCGACGATCCGCAGCTGGCGCGAGCCCTGTCGCTGGTGGCGTCGGCTCGCTGATCCTGGCGT
>CAYMTJ010000040.1:6835-25129 GCA_964393345.1 uncultured Anaerolineaceae bacterium
GCTGATCCTGGCGTCCGGTCGCTGGTCCCGGCGGCGCGACCGTGGCGTAGACCTCGCTCGTCCCGGCGCCGGCGGCCGGCTCGCTGATCCTGGCGTCCGGTCGCTGGTCCCGCGGTCAGCCGAGCGCGGATCCTTCGTCGGGGACGTCGCCCGACTCACCGGGGAGCGGCGGCAGATCGATCGACAGGCGCCCACCATCGGCCGCGGGCACCGGTGCATCGGGCCGGGCGTGCTCCACGAGGTCCGGCGGCGGCTTCGTGGTCCGGAACACCTGGTAGTCGAACCCCACGATGGCCTGCCCCATCGCGTGGCCGAGCGACTGACGCTTGCGCTTGCTCATGCCGTGAAGGCTAGTGCACTTCGCGCTCTGCCGACGTGGTGGGTCCCCGTAGGCTCGCGCCGGATCACGCGCGCCGAGCCATTCCTGCCAGATGCCACTCAGCTGAGCATCGGTCACCGCGTCGGGGGGCCGGGAAGTCACCGCCACGCGTGGCGAGCGTCGCGGTCCCTGCCAGAAGACCAGCCAACGAAGCACGTGTCACCAGATGAGTGACGAGGGCTCACCTGGGTGGCAGATGACGGGATCGGACTCGGAGGCGGGTCGACGTCGCCGTGGCAGGGCCGACCGACCGGTCGACCCGGGGCTGCCGATCGGCCCCCTAGAGCAACTCCCCGTGTGCCGAGGCGGTCGGTTCGCCCTCCCGCGGCCGCGGTTCCTCGCCGGGTCCGTAGTCGGGCGTGGAGTCCCCGGCCGCGCCGGCCCCGCCGGCATCGACGCTCGCGCCGGCGGCCGCTCCCGACTCCAGCACTCGCAGCGACGATCCGGCCGTGCCCTCGATCGCCCCGACCCCGAACGGGACCCACTTCGACGGATCCTGGAGCCGATGCGCCTCGGTGTTGCCGCGGGAGTGGACCTCGTCGAAGCCCTTCGGCTCGATCCACATGCGCTCGCCCTCGAGGAGCCCCAGCACGCCGGACTGCCCCGGCTCGGGGCGCTCGTGCTGGCAGTACGTGCAGGCCGCACTGTCGTGGCGCTGGTACGTCTCGGGCTCCTCGTAGGTCGTGATGTAGCCCTCGTAGTTGCGGAGCACCACCTTGTGATCCGAGTAGCTGATGAGGTAGTTGGGCATGACCGGGATCTTGCCGCCGCCGCCAGGCGCGTCGATGACGTACGTGGGAACGGCGTACCCCGACGTGTGCCCGCGCAGCCCCTCCATGATCTCGAGGCCCTTCCCAACCGGGGTCCGGAAGTGGCCGGACCCCTCGACGAGGTCGCACTGATACAGGTAGTACGGGCGGATCCGGTTCGCGACGAGCTTGTGGACGAGCGAGCGCTGGATGTGGACGCAATCGTTCACGCCGGCGAGCAGCACGCTCTGGTTGCCGACCGGGAGACCGGCCTTCGTGAGCCTGTCGACGGCGCGGCTGACCTCGGGCGTGATCTCGTTCGGGTGGTTGAAGTGGAGGTTGATCCAGAGCGGGTGGTACTTGGCGAGCATCTCGCACAGCTCGTCGTCGATCCGCTGCGGCAGGAAGACCGGTACCCGACTGCCGATCCGGATGATCTCGATGTGCGGGATCTCGCGGAGCCCGCGCAGGATCGATTCGAAGAGCTTCGGTGCCAGGGTCAGGCCGTCGCCGCCCGAGATCAGGACGTCGCGGACCTGCGGAGTCCGGCGCAGGTACTCCAGCTGGGCCTCGTGGTCGCGGCGGTTGAAGTTCTGCGTGGGATCGCCCACGATCCGCGATCGCGTGCAGTACCGGCAATACGACGCGCACTGGGTCGTGACCAGCATCAGGACGCGGTCCGGGTAGCGATGGACCAGACCCGGCACGGGCGAGTGGCGATCCTCCGCGAGCGAGTCCTCCATCATCGCCGTGAACGCCTGGTGCTCGCGCCCGATCGGGATGACCTGGCGGCGGATGGGGTCGCTCGGATCCTTTGGGTCGATGAGGCTGATGAAGTACGGCGTGATATCGACGCGGAACTTGTCGGGCGCGGACAGACCCTCGCGCTCCTCGTCGGTCAGGTCCAGGACGGCCTCGATCTCCTCGAGATCATTGACCCGATGCGACAGCTGCCAGCGCCAGTCGTTCCACTGCTCATCGGGGATGTCGGCCCACATCGGGGCTCGCCGGCTCACGGCCGGACGCCCATCGTCCCCAAGCACCTGCGCCGGGTCGGCGCGGTTGACGAACGGTGCCTCCGCGGCGCGCGCCGCGTCCTGGTGCGCGATCGCGGTCTTGATCTCCTGCGCGTCCACGCGATGCGCCTCCGATCGCTCCAGCCGATGCTCGCCTGCGTGACCGCGCGAGGCGGTCGCAACGCATAAAGTCTATGCAGTCTGCAACTCGGGCGATGATAGCGCGATGGTCCGGGGAGGGTCTACCCCGTGGTGGGACGCCCTCAGCGCAGGATCGCGAATCCGTCGAGGCTGACGATGGGGTGCCCGGCCGTGCCGCCCAGCACGATCTTGATCCGGTGCGTTCCCACGCCCGCCCAGTCCTCCCGGAAGGCGATGCGCTGCGGAAGCTCGATCGGATACTCGAGACTGACGGTCTTCACGTAGTCCCCGTCGATGTAGACCTTGGCCGATCCGTGATCCGGGCCACGCTCGGCGATCCAGGCGATCGCCCGCCCACGGAATCGAAGGCGGACGGTGTCGCCCGAGACGGACGCCTCGTGGATCACGCCACCCAGCGCGGTCGCATCGGCCACGGGCGTCCAGGTGCCCTGGTAGACGAGGTTCGGCGACGCACTCGTGTCCCCGACCCGTCGCGGCTTGAAGCTGGAGGTAGATCGCCACGAGCCGACATTCCCGGCCTTGTCGATCGCGCGGACGCGGTAGCGATAGCGCGTCCCGGTCGTGAGGGCCTGGGTGATCGACGTCGACTTGGCCTTCGGCAGGGACACCTTCTTCCAGGCGCCGCCGTCGACGCTGCGCTGCAGTCGATACGAGGCCACGCCCCAACCGGAATCGTTCCCCGTCCACGAGATCTCGACGGGCATGACGTCGCCTCCGGCGCCGGCCCCGAACCTGAGCTTGGGCGTCGTCGTGGTCGGATCGGTCCCGTCGCGACGACGAACGGGCGGGTCGTACATCGCGTACATGAGGTACGGCGCGTCGAGCTGCTGCCAGGACACGAGCAGATCGCCGGTGCGATCCGGGGTGATCGTGAAGGTGGCGCCGCCGACCTTGTTGCGATGGAACTGACCGTTGTCCCCCATCCACGCGTTCCATTCGGCCCGGCAGCAGTCGGCGAGGCCGCCGATCAGGTAGCGCCGGTAGGTGATGGACTCGCCGATGATCGGGGTGAAGGTGTCGGGCAGGACCTGGGCGACCGGCAGGTTCGATGCGTGGATCCGGCGGTCGGTCTCCACCACGGCCGCATGGACGAGCTCGCGATCCGGCCATCGGCTGGAGCGAACCATCCTGGCCAGGGAGCCGGTCCCGGACCGCATCTCGAGGGTGATCTCGAACTGCGGCACCGGCACCCACGGCAGCGTGAACGTCCAATCGCCGCAGTACCCCTTGTTCCGCTTGCCACCGAAGCCCATGGCCCCGAAGGTCTCGTCGTGGTCGTTGTCGCGCAGGGCGCGGTCGCTCCCCCAGCGGAACTCCCATTGGCAGACCGCGTCGGACGGGATCGTGTATCCATCCGGATAGACCGGGCGGATCGTGAACGGCTTGCCGGTCCTCGGCGCCAGCGGGTATTCGAAGGTGATGCCCGCCTCGATCTCCACCGGGAACCCGCGCGACACGAAGTCCAGCCCCTCACCATTGATGACGCGGACCACCACATCGAACACGCCATACCCGGGACAGCCACCGGCGGCCGGATCAAGCGCATCGATGGTGACGGTGGGTGCGTACGGATAGGTCGCCTCGGGGCCGCCCTCGCAGGAGATCGCGACCGACGCCAACCCGCTCTCCGGATCCACGAAGGTCGACTTGACCACGAGCTGTTCCGATGCGATCAGGTACGTCGGGAAGCTGACGGACCCTTCGGGTGGCGTTCCGTCGGCCGCGGCGACCGAGCCGGGGAGACCGGCGAGCAGCACGGCGATGAGCAGCGACGCGCGTCGTCGCGGGCGATGGTCGATCGTCACGGGTGTCCCCCGAGATGCGCGGCGTGACGAGTGCATCACGCTCGATCCGAGCGCGAGCCTACCACCGCCGGACGCCGAAACAAGCGCTCACGGTGACCTCACGCACCAGCGTGAGCTGCCGTTGGTCCGAGGAGCGTGACGCGGTTCGCGCGGATCAGACGCGGCGCGCGGTCACTCGCCGATGACGGCCCAGAGGAACCCCATCATGATGAAGAAGCCGCTGAACATCGCGATCAGGCCCATCGCGCCGTAGGGCGAACCGGCACCCTCGTGCGGCACGAGCTGGAGCGTGATCCCGAAGAAGATCGCCCAGCCGACGAACAGGAAGCCGAACAGGAACCGCGCGTTCGGGTTCGTGACCTTGCGCACCCAGGTGGCGCCACCCTCGGCCGACATCGCGGACCGCTGCATGATCAGGATCATCAGCGTCACGACCGCCACGGAGATCCCGAACGGGATCGGCTGCTCGAACGGGATCAGGAAGAGCTGCATCGCGGCGAATCTAGCAGATGGGACGCCGACCACGAACGCCGTCCGCGTCTACGATGGCGGGACCGATGCCCCGACCGACCGCCTGACCTCATGCATCCCTTCGACCGTCTTGGACGGTTCGTCGCGCGCCGCGCCCGTTGGGTGGTCGCCGGCTGGGCCCTGGTCCTGCTCGTCGCGCTGCCCCTGGCCCCGCAGGTCCCGGGTCGCCTGAGCGCGGGCGGGTTCATCCTCGACGACCTCGAGTCCGCGCGGGCCAAATCCCTCCTCGAGGCCGAGCTGGGCGCTCCGCCGTCGGCGCTCGTCATCGTCTTCAGCTCGCCCACGCTCGAAGCCGGCACGCCCGAGTTCGAGGTCGCGGCGGCGGCCGCGATCGCCGACGTGCCGACCGCCCCACACGTCGTGCGGATCGTGTCGCACCTGCTGTCGCCCCGCCAGATCTCGGCGGACCGCCACACGGCCTACGACATCGTCTTCCTGGACCTGCCCGCCGACGACTCCCCCGATGCGTTGCCGATCCTGCGCGAGCGGCTCCGGGACGCCCCCGGGCTGACCGTGGAGCTCGCCGGCGGCCCGGCGTTCTACGGCGACGTGCAGACCGTCTCGGAGTCCGACCTCCAGCGGAGCGAGATCATCTCGCTGCCGCTGGCGGCCCTCGCCCTCCTGTTCGTGTTTGGCTCCGTGGTGGCCGCCGGGGTGCCCCTGATCGTGGGCGGGACCGCGGTGATCGTCGCGCTCGCCGCCATCTTCCTCGTGACATCGGTCACACCGATGAGCATCTTCGTGCTCAATCTCGCCACGCTCCTGGGGCTGGGCCTCGGGGTGGACTACTCGCTGCTGATGACGAGCCGGTTCCGCGAGGAGCTGGCGCGGCGACCTGCGGGTCCGTCGCGAGTCGCCGACGCCGTGCGCGTGACGGTGGCCACCGCGGGTCGCGCCGTGTTCTTCAGCGGGCTCACCGTCCTGCTCGGGCTGCTCGGACTGATCCTGTTCGACTTCATGATCCTGCGCTCGGTGGGCATCGCCGGCGCCATCGTGGTGGGGCTCGCGGTCGCCGGAGCGCTGACGCTGCTGCCCGCGGTCCTCACGCTCATCGGCGAGCGTATCGACCGCTGGTCCGTCCGCCGGGTCCAGCCCATGCCCGACGCGGACGGACCGTGGTCCCGCCTGGCCCGGCGCGTGATGCGGCGGCCGCTGGCCGTCCTCGTGCCGACGCTGGCCGCCCTCCTGCTCCTCGGGTCGCCGTTCCTCCATGTCCGGTTCAATGCGCCGGACTCCTCGATCCTGCCCGCGTCGGTGCCGTCGCGCGCCGCGTTCGATCGGCTCCGCGCCGACTTCGGCGAAGGCGAGTTCGCGCCGATCGTGCTCGCGATCCGGACCGATGGGGCGGCCACGAGCCCGGCGAACCTCGGCTCGCTCTACGACTACTCGCGCCGACTCGCGACGGACCCTCGTGTCACTCGGGTGGAAAGCCTGGTGGACGTCGACTGGCGGCTCACGCTGGACCAGTACCGGCTGCTCTACGGGGACCCCAACGGACCGCGCGACCGGTTCGTGGCCGAATCGCTCGCGGCCACCACCGCCGGCGACCTCACGTCCTTCACGATCTACACCCCGTACGGGCCCAACCGCGACGAAGGGCGATCGCTGGTCGTGGATCTTCGTGATCCATCGAGCGCGCTCGCGCCACCACCGGGCACGACCGTCCTGGTGGGTGGTGGTGCGGCCGACGTGACCGATGTCGTCGCGCGCGTCGCCGCGGACTTCCCGCGAACCGCGATCTTCATCGTGATCACGACCTATCTCGTCCTGTTCATGCTCCTGCGGTCGGTCATCCTCCCGGCCAAGGCCCTCGTCATGAACACGCTCTCGATCGCGGCCAGCTTCGGCGCGCTCGTGTGGATCTTCCAGGACGGGAACCTCTCGGCGCTCCTCGGCTTCACGCCGGTCGGGTTCGTCGAGACCACGCAGCCGGTCATCCTGTTCTGCGTCCTCTTCGGCCTGTCCATGGACTACGAGGTCTTCCTCCTCTCGCGGATGAAGGAGGTCTGGGACCGGACGGGTGACAACGTCGAGGCCGTCGCCCGCGGGCTGGAACGCAGCGGCCGGATCGTCACCTCTGCCGCCCTGATCGTCGTGCTGGTGGCAGGGTCCTTCGCCTTCGCGGACATCGTGCTCATCAAGGCGCTGGGCGTCGGCATGGCGATCGCCGTGGCGCTCGATGCGACCGTGGTCCGGGCGCTCCTCGTCCCGGCGACGATGCGGCTGCTGGGCCGCTGGAACTGGTGGATGCCGGCGACGCTGGAGCGCGTCGTAGGGAGCCGGCTGCCGGCCTCGGACGCCGACGTCGAGGCCTCGGTCCGATGACCCGCTCCCGGGTGGCGCCCACGATCGCGGGCCTCGCGACGGTGATCCTGACCGCGCTGATCGTCGGCGGATGCGCCGCACCGACCGGCTCCCCGATCCTCGCGAACCCCACCCCGGCGCGGCCGAGCGCGCCGACCCCCACCGCGACACCCGTCCCGCCCATGGATCCCCGGCCCATCGTCCTGCCGCGCGACGACGGACCGCACGACCGCCTGACGGAGTGGTGGTACTACACCGGCCACCTTCGCGCGGTCGACGGCGGACGCCGGTTCGGCTTCGAGTACGTCATCTTCCGCGCCGAGCGCGGGGCCTTCCCGACGACCTGGGCCTCCCACCTCGCGATCACCGACGAGACGGGCGACCGATTCGTCTACGCCCAGCGCCTGGGCGTCGGTCAGGGCGTGGATCGGTCCCCGCTCGACGCCGGCGGCGTACCGACCGGGTTCGACCTGTCGCTCGCGGGTCTCGATCCGTCACGCCCCGAGACGTTCGGCCGCCCCACGTGGTCCATGCGCGGATCCGGCGGGCAAGATCGGCTCACGGCCAGCCTGGCGGCCGACGAGGCGGCGCTCGCGGGCGTCCCGGCCGGTCTCGGCCTCGACCTCACGCTGGCGGCGGTCAAGCCAGCGGCGCTGCACGACACCGATGGCTGGATCGACTTCGGATCGGCAGGCGGCTCGTACTACTACTCGCGGACGTCGATGGCCGCCGACGGGACGCTCACCGTCGACGGACAGCCGCTCGAGGTGACCGGCGAGGCCTGGTTCGATCACCAGTGGGGCGACTTCATCTCCGTCGGTGGCGGCGGGTGGGACTGGTTCGCGGTCAACCTCTCCGACGGTCGGGACCTGACGCTGTCGCTGGTCCGGGACGCCGACGGCAGCTATCCGCTGGTCTATGGGACGCTGGTCGCGGCCGACGGCACGACGACCCATCTCGACCGGGAGGACTTCACCGTGGCGGTGACGGACCGCTGGACGAGTCCCACGACCGGCGCCGAGTATCCGGCCGGCTGGTCGATCGAGATCCCGTCCGCGAGTCTGGAGATCACCCTGACGCCGACCGTCGCGGCCCAGGAACTCGATACGCGCGCGACGACCGGGGTCATCTACTGGGAGGGGTCTCAGCGCGTGGTCGCGACGGGAGCGGACGGCCCGCTGGGCGGTGAGGCGTATGTCGAGTTGACCGGGTATGCCCCGTCGGTGCCGGCGGCTCCCTGACCACGCCGCGGTGACGGCCGGGTTCAGTCGCCGGTCAGGACGCCGAAGTCGACGACCGGGAGTTCGACGCCCGCCACGTCGGCCAGGCCGCGCGACATCGCGTCCAGGCCCGGCAGATCGGCGAGGACCAGGAGCATGTCGGCGGCGGCCGTTCGGTAGGTCTTGCCGTCGGCGAGCGTCACTTTGAGGGCGGCGAGCGCCTGGTCCGTGACCCGGTCGTAGAAGTCGAGCCGGAATGCGACCACGGTGCCAGCCTCGGACCACAGCTTGAGCCGCTTGGCCTGGACCGTCCCATTGGCCGCGTCCGACGCCAGGGCGCGCAGGGCCCGGGCGATGTCGGGCGTCGACTTGGCGGCGCGGGCGGTCTCGAGGTCGGTCGCGTCGGCCACGATCCGGGCATCGAGGATGGTCGTCTGCGACAGGGCGGATACAGCCGCCGACGGGATCGTGATGGCCACGACCGGCGTAGGCGTGGCGACCGGCGCCGTCGTCGCGACCGCACTCGGATCGGGGCTGGGGACCGCACTCGCGCCGACCGTGCCCACGCCGGCCTGGACCGCCGCGGCCGCGGACGCGAGCAGCGACGTGATGACGCCCGAGGTCAGGACCGCGCCGCCGAAGATGCCGACGATCAGGCCGAAACCCGCCAGCAGGGACGCACGGCGGAGGGCGACGCCAAGGATCAGCCGCTGGCCGCAGCTCGGACAGCGGGGTGTCCCATTCGCGAGCGGCCGCGCGCACTTCGGGCAGCTGAAGACGTTCGCGTCCGGCTCGCCGATGGCGTCCGGCGGACGAGGCTCCCTGGCCTTGCCCGAGCGACCGCGCAGGATGTTGATCGTCATCGGGTGCAGTCTGGGGCGGAGCGGTGCCGCCCGCATCCGGCCCGATGGTCCCGCCGGCGATGGGACCTGTCACTCACCCGCGACACGATACGGACCAGTCGGCCCGACGACATCGGGCCGAACGGCCCATCCCGACCACGCCGGTGTGCCGCGACGCTTCGGCAAACACCCGCTGCCAGGGGTGGTCGAACGATGCCGGAGGCGGACGAATGCGCGCACTGACCATGACCGTGACCGTACTGATCCTGACCCTGGTCGCGTGCCAGTCGACCCCGGCCGCGGGCTGGACGTTCGCGCCTGGACCGTCCGGTACCGCCGCGGCACCCGCGTCGGCGACGCCGGCGCCATCGACGCCACCGGTCGCCGGGATCGCGGGCGAGCTCGCGGTCGAGGCCTTCGACCTCGGGTTCAAGCCCAGCGAGCTCGAAGTCGCCGCGCCTGGCCGCTACGTCGTCAACTTCTCGAACACCGGCGCGCTCATCCATGACATCACGTTCCCCGGCGGCGAGACCGCCGTCGCCGATGCGGGTGGATCGAGCTCGGTCGAGGTAGACATCCCGGCCGGCGGACTCAGCTTCCTCTGCTCGATCCCCGGCCACGCCGATGCCGGCATGAAGGGCGAGATCACCGTGGCCGGTGACGCGCAGGCGAGCCCCTCCCCGGACGACCACGGTGGTCCGGCGCCGTCCGGCGATGTCGAGGCCGATCCGGATGCCCCGGCGTACGCGCTCTACGACGCCACGGCGCCCAAGCTGCTGGAGGGCGACGTCCACGACATCGAGCTCGTGATCACCGAGAGCAAGATGACGGTCGCCACGGGCTTCGTGCAGACGGTCTGGACCTTCGGTGGGACCGTGCCGGGCCCGGTGATCCGGGTGAAGGTCGGCGACACGATCCGGGTCACGCTCAAGAACCCGGCCACGAACCAGCTTCCGCATTCGGTGGACTTCCACTCGAGCCAGGTCGCCTGGAACGACGAGATGACCTCGATCAACCCCGGCGAAGAGAAGGTCTACGAGTGGACCGCCGACTACGCCGGCGTCTGGATGTACCACTGCGGCACGTCGCCGGCGCTCCATCACATCGCCAACGGCATGTACGGCATGGTGATCGTGGAGCCGAAGGAAGGCCTCCCGAAGGTCGACAGCGAGTTCGCGCTCGTCCAGAGCGAGTGGTACCTGGGGCCGCAGGGTGAGATCAGCAGCCTCGGCAAGGCGGCCGTCGGGGCGCCGGCACCGGACTTCGTCGTCTTCAACGGGGTCGCCAACCAGTACCTCGACAACCCGCTCAAGGTCGAGACCGGCAAGCGCGTCCGGATCTTCGTCCTCGACGCCGGGCCGAGCATCGACAGCTCCTTCCACATCGTCGGCACGATCTTCGACACCGTGACCAAGGAGGGGATCCAGCTCGTCAAGGGCAACGAGGGCGACTGGGGCTCGCAGGCGATGGACCTCTCGCCCGCACAGGGCGGCATCGTGGAGTTCACGACCGCCGAGGACGGCCTCTATCCCATCGTCACCCACGCATTCAACTTCGTCGGGCGCGGCGCCCTTGGCCTGGTGCAGGCCGGGGATGGTGATCCGCTGAACTGACGGGTCGGGGCTCGTCGAGCGCGACTGAGTCTCGACGACCGGGGTGGCGTCGGCTGGGCTCCGAGCGCGCGGCCGACGCCACTCTCGCGATGCCCTGGACGTCGAGACCCTCCGGCCGGCCTCGTCACTGAAACCTTCCCGCCGCATGGCGACTCAGACGTGCAGGTACCCGTGCGTCCGGAGTCCTCGATGTCGGTCCAAACCAACTCCTCGCCGCCAGCGGCGCTGCCGACGACGGCGCGCGCCGTCGTCCAGTCGACTCCGGCGACCACGACGCGCCGCCGTCCGCCGTTCCGACTGACGCTCCGCGGGACGCTGATCCTGCTGGCGGCGCTCGGGATCGTGATGGTGTACGCCACGGGCCAGATCCTTCCGGCGACCAGCGACCGCCAGGCGGAGCTCCGACAGTGGCTGGCAGCCCGGTCGACCGGGGTCGTCGCCTATGTGCTGCTGACGTTCCAGGTGGTCCTGGGGCTCGTCCTGAGCCATCCGACCAACCGCGCCACATGGAACCTGTCCAAACGGATCTTCCCGTGGCACGACCATCTGTGGGTCTTCGTGATGGCGTTCACGGCCGCCCACATCATCACGCTCGTCGCCGATCCCCGGTCCGGGGTCAGCCTGATCGGCGCCTTCGTCCCCGGGATGGCCCAGTACCGCAGCTCCCCGGTCGCGATCGGCACGCTCGCGATGTACGCCTTCATCGTGACGGCCATCTCGGCGCGCTGGACGAAGCTGCTCCCGCCTGGGGCGTGGCTGTCGCTGCATCGGCTGGCCCTGGTCATCTTCCTCCTGGCCTGGATGCACGGCCTGCTCGCCGGGACCGATTCCCCGGCCCTCGCCTGGCTGTACGGCGGGACGTTCGCGCTCGTGGTCATGGCCGGCGCGTATCGCTACTGGGCCAGTCGTCAGCGACGGCCGACGTTCTCGACCAGCCGAACGGAGGATCCCGCATGACCATCACGTCACTCCCGCTCCGCCGCGCCCTCACGATGGTCGGCGTGCTGCTCGCGCTGCTCCTCGGGTTCGGGACGATCCGGGCCACGGCCGCGTGGACGGCCGCGTCGGCGCCGCTGACCGTGGCCCCGGTCTCGGTCTCTGCGCTCCAGGACCAGCTCGCCACGGAGCAGGCCCGTTCCGACGCCCTGCGGGCGCAGCTCTCCGCCCTGATGGCGCAGACCGCCGACCTGTCTGCGGCGCTCGACGCGGCCGACGCGCGGATCGCGAGCGACGCGACCGCGGCGGCCAGGCTGGCGAAGGACCTGAAGGCGGCCCGGAAGCGGCTCGCCACGCTGGAGGCCGCGATCGCCGCGGCCCGCCGATGACGACCGATCGCTGGCCCGTCCACCTCCTGATCCTCGGCGGCCTCTCGACCGGGATGTACGCGCTCAGCCTCGCGGCGATCACCGGGGCGCAATCGGCGTCCGACGCCGGACTGCAGGCCGAGCGGGCGCCGATCCGCGCGGCCGCCGACCGGCTGACGAGCGCCCATGACGACCTCGATGCCGCGCTGCTCGGTGCGAGCGGCGACTACGAGGCCGCCGCGGGACGGTACCTCGACGTGTCGGCGCGGTTGGTCGAGCTCGAGTCGGCCATCGACCGGCTGGCGAGCCGCGTGACGGCCGTCACCGGCGCTGCCGATGCGCTGCCCACCCGCGTCCGGATGCCGGCGGTCAGCGTCGTGGCATCGGCCCCGAAGCCGAGCAAGCCGGTCGTCCATGCCAAGACGGGAGCGTCGGGCTGAACCTGGTCCCGACCGCCGAGGCCGGCGTCGGCCGGGCTTCGCTCACGATCGGCCCCGGACCGATCTGCCGCTTCGGATCGGCGGCGATGGGTTCGCCGCTGCGACTGTCCGTCTGCCTGCCCCCCGGCTCGCGACGTGCCGGCGCGGCCGCCGCCGAGACTGCCTGGGACCTCGTGCAGAAGGAGTTCAAGGCCGCCGAGGCCGCCCTGTCACGGTTCCAGGCGACGAGCGATCTGACGACGCTGAACGCCGTGGCCGGGACGGGTCGCGCCGCGGTCGTCTCGCGCCGCCTCGAGCGGGCGCTGATCGCCGCGGACCGGGCGTGGCGGGCCACCGATGGCGTCTTCGACCCACGCGTCATCGATGCGCTCGAGCGGATCGGCGAACACGGCGCGGCCCTCCCGGCGTCATCGACCGGGACCGCTCGATCCGCCGGGACCCGTGTCGTCGAACGCGAGGCCCGCCATCGCGTGCGCATCGCCCGACCGCTCGATCTCGGCGGCATCGGCAAGGGGCTGGCGCTCCGCTGGGCATCGGACGCGATCACCCGGATCGGGCTGGCGGACTGGTTGCTCGACGCCGGCGGCGACCTCGTCGCTCGCGGCTCGGGTCCTGACGGCACCTGGTCGGTCGGGATCGAGGACCCGGCGCGTGGCTCGGACATCCTTGCGGCGATCTCGATCGGCGATGGCGCCGTCGCCACGTCATCGATCCGGCGCCGACGCTGGATCCACGACGGACGGTCGGTCCACCACCTGATCGACCCCGCGACCGGCGTTCCCGCGGACGCAGGTCTCCAGGCGGTCACCGTGGCCGCGGCCGATCCCGCGTGGGCCGAGGTCTGGTCGAAGACCCTGTTCATCGGCGGGCGCGCCCGGATCGCCGCGACCGCTCGCCGACGCGGTCTTGCCGCCTGGTGGGTGACCGACGACGACGTCCTCGAGATGACCGCGGCCGCCCGGGTCCGGACCACGTGGACCGCAGCCGAGGACGGTCCGTAGGTCCACGGGGCGGGTACCGGACGTCGGTTTGGCCACCGGCCCGGCGGTCCGGGCGGCGCTCAGCCCGCGAGGGCGGCGTCGAGTTCGGCGGCGGTGGGCATCCCTTCACGGGCACCGGCACGGCTCACGGCCAGTCCGGCCGCCGTGACCGCCCGCCGCGCGGCGATGTCCAGCGATAGCCCGGCGGCAAGTCCCGCCGCGAGCGCGCCGTTGAGCGTATCCCCTGCGCCGACGGTGTCGATCGCGGTGACGGGTCGAGCCGGGATCTTCGTCGACTTCCGCCCGGTCACGAGCGTCGCCCCATCGGCGCCGAGGCTCACGAGCACCGCCCGCGTGCCCGGGTCGGCGCCGAGGAGCCGCTTCGCCGCGGGGCCCGTGGGCCCCTCGCCGACGAGGTCCGCGAGCTCGCCGCGGTTGGGGGTCAGGATGTCGGCGAGGGCGAGCGTCGGGGCCTCGAGACCCGTCGCGGGCGCGGGATTGAGGATCGTCGTCGCCCTGGCGAGGCGCCCGAGACGGAGCGCCTCGTGCGCGGCACCGGTCCGGATCTCGTGACCGACGAGGACGACGTCCCCCGCAGTGACGGCCAGGCGCTTGAGCGCCGCCCGCACCCCGACCGAGGTCAGGGCGGCGTTGGCGCCACCGGTCACGGCGATGCTGTTCTCGCCGTCGCGATCCACCAGGATCAGGGCGACGCCGGTCGGCGCGCCGGGGAGCGTCGAGAGCCCGGACAGGTCGATGCCCTCGCGCTCGAGTGCGGCGCGCGCGTCGGACCCGAACGCGTCCTCGCCGACCGCCCCGATGAAGGCGACACTGGCGCCCAGGCGAGCGGCCGCGACGGCCTGGTTCCCGCCCTTGCCTCCATGGTGCTGCTCGAACCGACCGCCGATGACGGTCTCGCCGGGCGCCGGCAGGTGGTCGACGACCGCGACGAGGTCGACGTTGACCGAACCGACGACGATGACTCTCCCCATGGATCCGCCTAGGAACCCGTGACGAACTCGCCGCCGTCGACGCTGATGATGTCGCCGTTGATGAACTCGGTGCCGTCGCCCGAGAGCGCCAGGATCGCGTTCGCCACGTCCTGCGGCGTCGTCATCCGGCCGGTCGGGTTCCGCTTCATCGTGATGTCGATCATCGTCTGCGCCTCGGGGATCTTGAGGAGCGCGGGCGTGACCGTGACCCCGGCCCGGATCGCGTTCGCAGTGGCGCCCGTGCCGTGGCGCGCCAGTTCCATCGCGAGCTGCCGGATGTGCGATTCGAGGGCCGCCTTCGCCGAGGAGACCACCCCGTACGAGGGCACGACCCGCGTGGACCCCTCCGAGGTCATCGCGTAGATCTTCGACCCGTGGCCGAGGAACCCCCCGCGCCAGAGGTCCTGGACCCAGTACACGAGGCTGTTCGCCATCACGTCCTGGGTCATCTCCATCTTCTTGCGATCGACGGCGGCCTTGGGGTCTTCGGCGAGGAACGGCACCAGCGACCCGAACGCCAGCGAGTGCATGACGACACGAACGTACGGCGTGCGACCGGCCGCAGCGGCGGCATCGAACCGCTCGCGGAGCGCCGCGAGGGCGCCGGCCCGCTTCTCGTCGTCGGCGGCGTTCATGTTGATGTAGAGGGCCGCTGCCCCGGTCGTCTCGATCGCCGCCTTGACCTCCTCGACGTGCGCCAGGGCCGCCCGGAAGTCGAGGTGGATGCCACAGATGTTGTAGCCGGCCTTGGCGAGCGTGATCGCGGTGGCCTCGCCCATCCCGGAGGAGGCGCCGAGGATCAGCGCCCAGCGCTCACGGTCATCGGTCATGCGGGCGGGCCTCCAGGTCGATCATCGGGTCGGTTCGAAGCGGCGCAGCGCGCGCCAGGTGCCCGAGTCTAGCAGCGGTCCCCGAGGCGATGACCGACGTCATGTGCATGCCTGCAGGCTTGACGACGCGGACCGTGCGTACTATTTTGGTCATTGCCTAAGAAGGGAGCCACCAAATCAATCGCGTGTACAAGGCCCTCGCCGACCCCACGCGCCGCCGCGTCCTGGCGCTCCTTCGTGATCGGGACATGACGGCCGGGGAGTTGGCGGCGGCGTTCGACCTGTCGTGGCCGACGATGTCCGGGCACTTCGCGGTCCTCCGGGAGGCCGACCTGATCGACGCCGACAAGACGGGCACGACGATCACCTATCGCCTCAACGCGTCGGTCCTGGAGGAGGCGATGGCCGCGCTGATGGAGACGCTCGGGATCACGCCGAAGGAGGCTCGATGAACATCCGTCCGATGCTCACCTACAGCGCGATCATCGTCGTGGGCTCGCTCGCCCTGTCGGCCTGGGCCTGGACACAGATCCCGGACGACGCCCTCGTCCCGATCCATTGGGGCATCGACGGTCGGGCCGACGGGTTCGCCCCGAAGCCCGTCGGGCTGCTGATCATGCCCATCGCCGCCGCGGTCGTGGCTGCCCTGCTGGCGGTGGTCCCGCGGATCGAACCACGGCGGGCCAATCTCGAGCGCTCCGGCAAGGCGTACGGCGCCACCTGGATCGCCGTTATGACCGTCCTCGGCGGCGGCCATGTGCTTGCGATCGCCGTGGCGCTCGGCGCGACGCTCGATGTGGCGAGGATCGTGCTGACGGGCACCGGCGCGATGTTCGTGGTCATCGGCAACTACCTGCCGAAGGTCCGGCCGAACTACCTGATGGGGATCCGGACGCCATGGACGCTCTCGAGCGACCTGTCCTGGGTGAAGACGCACCGGATCGGCGGACGCCTGTTCGTGGTCGAGGGGCTGATCCTCGTCGTCCTCGGACTCCTCCGGCCCGAACCGGTCGTGCTCGCCATCGGGCTCGTCGGCGCGATCGCGGCGATCCTCATCGTGTCCGTCGTCTACTCGTACCGCGTCTGGCGCCTCGACCCGGAACGGCGGTCCCTGTGAGCGATCAGCAACTCCTCCTGCTCGCGGCACCCATCGCGGTGGTCCAGCTCAGCCTGCTCGTCCTGGCGCTGCGCGACCTCGTCCGTCCGGCGCGACGGGTGCGGGGCGACAACAAGCTCCTGTGGGGGATCGTGATCGTCGTCATCGGGCTGCTCGGACCGATCCTGTACTTCACCGTCGGTCGCGAGGAGCGGTGAGCGACCGGATCTCAGTCGCTTGCCGGGCCCTGACCAAGCGGTTCGGCCGCGACGGTGGGATCCTCGCGCTCGACGCGCTCACGCTCGACGTCCCGGCGGGGTCGGTGTTCGGGCTGCTCGGTCCGAACGGCGCGGGCAAGACGACCGCGCTGCGCCTGATCTGCGGCCTTGCCCGGCCCACGTCGGGAGTCGTCGAGGTGGATGGCGTCGCGATCGACCCGTCGGCACCAGCGGCTCGTCGGTCGACCGGCGTCCTGGACCAGGATCCCCGCTACTACGGCTGGATGACCGGTCGCGAACTCGTCTCGATGGCGGCGAACCTGCGGGGGATCCCCGCGGGCCGGGCCGGCACACGGGTGGGCGACACGCTCGAACGCGTCGGCCTGTCCGAGGCAGCCGATCGCCGCATCGCGGGCTACTCCGGCGGGATGCGCCAGCGCCTCGGGATCGCGCAGGCCATCGTCGCCGGGCCGTCCCTGCTCGTCCTCGACGAACCGGTGAGCTCGCTCGACCCGGAGGGCCGGCGGGACCTGCTCGCGCTGATCGCCGACCTGCGCGGCACGGCGACGATCCTGTTCTCGACGCACGTGCTCGCCGACGTGGAGCGCATCTGCGACCGCGTCGCGATCCTGGACCGCGGCCGGCTCGCGGCGGAGGGCCCGCTCGACGAGCTGTTGCGCCGCTATGCCCAGCCGCTCTATCGCATCGAACCGGAGCCGGGGCAGGAGGAGGTGACCGATGCGCTCGTCGGCCGGCTCCGCGAGATCCGCTGGGTCGACCGTGCGGAGGACCGTGCGGGGGCGATCGTCGTCTCGGTGACCGACGAGGACGAGGCCTCCGTCAGGCTGCTGCCGCTGGTCGTGGGGGCGGGCCTCCGCGTCCGGGCGTTCGAGCGAGTGCGGCCATCGCTCGAGGACATCTTCCTGCGACTCGTGGGACGCGGCGACCGGGCCGACGCCGCATGACGCGGGCGTGGTGGATCCTGCTGCGCAAGGAGGCGCTGGAGTCGTGGCGAACGATGCGGCTCCCGGTCGTGGTCGGGCTGTTCCTCGTCGTCGGCTTCGGCTCGCCGCTGCTCGCGCGGTTCCTGCCCGAGATCATCGAAGCGGCCGGCGGCGACCTCGGCGGCATCACGCTCCCGCCGCCGGTGGCGGCCGACGCCCTCGCCCAGCTCTGGAAGAACCTGGCCCAGTTCGGGGCATTCACGGCGATCATCCTCGCGATGGGGGCCGTCGCCGCGGAACGGGATCGCGGCACGGCCGCGTTCGTCCTCTCGAACGGCGCGTCGCGCGGCGCCTTCCTCGGGGCGAAGGTCGTGGTCATCGGCGCGGTCCTGGCGATCGGCGTGGCCCTCGCGACCGCGGTCGCGTGGATCTACACGGCCATCCTGTTCGAGCCGCCGTCGATCCTGGGCTGGCTCGCGGTCGCGGCGCTCGCGTGGCTGAGCCTCGCGGCGTGGGGCAGCATCACCTTCCTCGGCAGTACGGTGACGGGCTCGACCGCGGCTGCCGCGGGGATCGGGTTCGGGGCGTGGCTCGGCCTGACGATCCTCGGCGCGATCCCCACGGTCACGTCCCTGCTCCCGGCAGGGCTCACGGGGCCGGCGCTGGCCCTGGGGATGGGGATCGGCGCATCCCTCGAGCCGTCCGACGTGCTGACGCCGGTGCTCGCCACCGTCGCCCTGATCGGTGCGTCGGTGTTCATCGCGGCGCGCTCCTTCGGGCGGCAGGAACTCTAGACCACGCCGTCGCGGTGCAGCGTCGCCGCCGCCGTCGCGTCGAACCCGACCTCCGCGAGGATCTCGTCCGTGTGC
>CAYMTJ010000041.1:0-22238 GCA_964393345.1 uncultured Anaerolineaceae bacterium
GCGACATCGAGATGCTCCGCCAGGTCCGCCACATCAGCGACCTGGCCCAGGTGGCGTATGTCCGCCAGAAGGAGCAGCTGGGTCTCGGCCACGCGGTCCTGATGGCGAAGGACCTCATCGGCCACGAGCCGTTCGCGGTCATCCTCC
Source organism: uncultured Anaerolineaceae bacterium (assembly GCA_964393345.1). Classification (GTDB taxonomy): domain Bacteria; phylum Chloroflexota; class Limnocylindria; order Limnocylindrales; family CSP1-4; genus SPCO01. The sequence goes on from CAYMTJ010000041.1 coordinate 148, forward strand.
CCGACGACGTGGTGATCGCCGACCGGCCGTGCATCGGCCAGCTCATGCACGCGTACTCGCAGACGCACGGCTCGGTCGTGGCGGTCATGGAGGTCCCACCGGAGGAGACCGGTCGCTACGGCGTCATCGGCTCCGAGCCATCCACGGACCCCCTCGATCACGGCCGTCTGCATCGCGTGACGAAGCTCGTGGAGAAGCCAGCGCCCGGCGAATCCCCCTCGAACCTCGCGATCATCGGCCGCTACGTGCTGACGCCGAAGATCTTCGACAAGCTCGAGCAGACCAAGCGAGGCGCCGGTGGTGAGATCCAGCTGACCGATGCGATCGCGGACCTCATGGAGGAGCAGGCGGTCTCCGCGTACGAGTTCGAGGGGACGCGCTACGACGCCGGCACCGTGATGGGCTGGCTCAAGGCGTCGGTCGAGCTCGCGCTGCAGCGTCCCGACCTCGAGGCGGAATTCCGGTCGTACCTGAAGGATCTCCCACTCTGAGGTGACCGCCGAGGTCATCGTCATCGCGGCCATCCGGATCGCCGGATCGCTGCCGGTCCTCCGCTGGCCACTCCTCGGTGGCCTGCTCGCCGTCCTGGTCGACCTCAGCGACCTGCTGCTGCTGGGCCTCCTGGACCTCGGTGGCGTCCCCGACTATCAGGGCTTCGACAAGTGGCTGGACCAGGTCTACATGGGGACCTTCCTTGTGGTGGCCCTGCGCTGGACGGGACCGGCTCGCACGATCGCGGTGGCGCTCTTCGCCTTCCGACTGGTGGGGTTCGTCGCCTTCGAGCTGACGGGTGTCCGGGAGACGCTGCTGCTGTTCCCGAACGTGTTCGAGTTCTGGTTCCTCCTCGTCGCCGCGCTCGGGTCCGACCGGATCGAGCGCTGGTCCCGTCCCCGGACGGCCGTCGTCCTGATCGTCCTCGCCGGCCTGAAGGAAGCGCAGGAGTGGGCCCTCCATGGGGCCCGTCTCTTCGACGGGATCACCGCGCTGGGATTCCTCGACCTCGTCTGGCGACGACTCACCGGCGGCTGACCACGCGTCTCATCCGCGGCGGGTACGGTACGATGCCGCCCGGTGCCCCGGCCGAAACGCCGGGCGCAAGACTGCGAGGGCACGATTTGGCGGAGATCGGAACGATCCTGGGTGGCCGGCACCGGCTGGTCGAATTGCTCGGCCAGGGCGGGATGGCGACGATCTATCGCGCCGTCGACACCCAGCTGGGCCGTGATGTGGCGGTCAAACTGCTTCGCCCTGAGTACCTCCAGGATCCCGACTTCTCCGCGCGGTTCCGCCAGGAAGCGCAGGCCGCGGCCTCGCTGAGTCACCCGAACATCGTCCAGGTCTACGACTACGGCGAGGACCCGTCGGGCCCGTACATCGTCATGGAACTGGTCGACGGGGAGGACCTCGCGACGATCGTCCGGCGCAGCGGCGCGCTGCCGCCGCGCCAGGCCGCCCGCATCGCGGCCGCGGTCGCCCGCGCGCTCGCCGCGTCGCACAGCCGCGGCCTCGTCCATCGTGACGTCAAGCCCGGCAACGTCCTGATCGGCCGCGACGGACAGGTCAAGGTGGCCGACTTCGGTATCGCCCGGGCGATCGCCGAGGCGCAGATGACGCTGCCCGGCACGACGCTCGGATCCGTCCACTACTTCAGCCCGGAGCAGGCTCGCGGCGAGTCGGCGACGGCGTCGTCGGACATCTACTCGCTCGGCATCGTCCTGTTCGAGCTCCTCACCGGTTCGCGACCCTACGAAGGCGACAGCGCGGCGGCCGTGGGGCTCGCGCGGCTGTCCGGCCCGCCGCCCGATCCCTCGTCGGTCCGCCCGTCCGTGCCGGCGGAGCTCGCGGCGATCACCCGCAAGGCGCTCGCGCTCGACCCCGGTGCGCGGTTCGTGTCGGCGGCCGCGATGGCCGACTCGCTCGATGACGTCCTTGGGCCGAGTTCCAGCGCTCCCGCGGCGAGCGCGCCGCCACCGCCCGTCGTGGTTCCGCCCGCCGAGCCGGTCAGCGCCGCCACGATGGCGGCCGCCACCGCGGCGATGAGCGGGGTCGCCCGACCGAACCCGAGCGCCGTCCCGTATGCCCGCGACGCCTACGCCGATTCCGACGACGACGCGGACGACATGGACCCGCCGCCGCCGCCGCGTCGCCGTCCGCCTCCCGGGCGCGATCCCTACGATGAACCGCGCGGCACGAGCCCGGTCGTCTGGGTCGCGGGCGTCGTCGCCGTCCTGCTGCTGCTCGCGATCGGGTTCCTCGTCTTCCAGCTGACCAGCAGCCCGGCAGCCCCCTCGGCCTCGCCGTCCCCGTCCGCGTCCAGCGTCATCGTCCCGGACTTCGTGGGCATGACCGCCGCCGACGCGCAGGAGGCCGCCGACGCTCTCGGCATCATCCTCGTCCAAACGACCGAAGAGTCGACCATCGCAGTCCCGGGCATCGTGCTGGCCCAGGATCCGCCGTTCGGTTCCACCGTGGCGCCGGGCAGCGAGGTGGGCATCACGGTCGCGACGGCGCCGGGCAACGTCCCGGTCCCGGGGATCGTGGGGCTTCCGGAATCGGACGCGCTCCAGGCCATCGTGGACGCGGAACTGAAGATCGGCCGCCGGACGGAGGCGTTCGACGAACTCGTGCCGATCGGGTCGATCATCTCGCAGAGCCCCAACGCGGGGATCATCGTGGCCAAGCAGACCCCGATCGACTTCGTCGTGTCGCAGGGTCCCGAGCCCACGCCGACCCCGACACCGGAGCCGACCCCCACGCCGACCCCGACGCCGACACCGACACCGACCCCCACGCCCACGCCCACGCCGACCCCCACGCCGACGCCGACCCCCACCCCGACGCCGGAGCCGACCCCGACACCCACGCCGTAGGGCCCCGGTCTGCGGGGCGCGGGGTGGTCAGGGCGACTCGGTCACGACACCCCTCGGTCAGGGCACGTCGGTCAGGTCAGGGCCGGGTCGTCCCACAGGCTCCAGCGCGGTTCGACGGTCCGTGCCACCGGAGCGGGATCATCCACGGCCTCGGCGCCCGCCGACGTCACGCGACGGACCGGTGTCACCTCCACGAAGTCGCGAGGCAGCGGCATCGGGTGCAGGGGCGTCGCGGCCGCGATCGTGGGCGCACCCGATGGCTGCCCCGCCTCCCAGCACGAGCGGATCTCGTCGCCGTTGAGCGGCAGCCGGCGGCGATCCAGGCCGCAATACCCGATGCTGGCCGCGACCGATCGGCGGAAGTGCCGGCAGGTCACGCACGCGGTGGTGGAGCGCTGACACACCCAGCACCGGGCCGTCTCGGGCTGGGGCGTCCCGCAGTGGGGGCAGCGCCACATCGGCATGGCGCGGATGGTAGCTGCGACATCGACGGCTGTCGACTCTGCGGCCACCTACTTCGTGACGGTGATCACCGTCAGGTCCGACGCGGACCCATGATCGTCGCTGGAGACGAGGACCGTGGCGCTCCCCTGACCGCGCTCCGCGCCCTTGCTGATGGACGTCTCGAAACTGGCCCGCCCTTCGCCATCGGTCTGGGCGTCCTGGGTGATCGTCTGGATGCCGGGGATGCTCAGGGTGAACGTCACCGCGGTATCGCTCAGCGGATTGCCATCCGGGTCCAGGACCAGGCAGGTGAGGCGCAGCTGCGTGGGCAGGCCCTGGCGCGAGATCGTGTAGTCCGATGCCGAGAGGTTGACGGTCAGCTTGCCCGTCCCGCGCTTGACGGTGAGTTGCTTGACCGTCGCGTTGCCCGCCGGGTCCGTGGCGGTGATCGTGATGTGGTTCGTGCCGGTGGTCAGCGCGAGGCTCAGCGTGAACGTGCCGTCCGCCTCGGCCGTCCCGCTGATCGACGCGTCGTTGTCGGTGTTCTTCGCGACCAGCGTGGAGCGAGCCTGGACCTTGCCCTTGATCGTCACCTTCCGGCCGTTGACCTTGGCGCCCTCCTCCGGCGAGGTGATGGTGACCTTCGGCTTGGCCTGGTCGAGGACGTAGCGGGCCACCGGCGAGGGGTCGGACTCCCCGGCCGGGCCGACGATCGTGACCGAGAAGTCGTTGATCCCCTTCTGGAGGTCGACCGGGTAGATCATCCGCTGCGTCTCGCCGACGGGGACCTGGTCGATCACCGACGGGCTCTGGTCCTTGAGCGCGAGGTAGATGCGGACCTTGTACTCGGCGCTACCGACCACCGCCGACGGGAGGGTGATCGAGAGGTCCACGCGCGTCGAACTGGTGTATGGCTCGCTGGGGGCGGCGAGCGTCGGCGCGTCGGCCACGGGCAGCACCGACGGCGCGGGGGACGGGGTGGTCGTGGCCTCCTCGACGAACGCGCCGAAGGTGTCGCCGAGGGCGGCCGCCACGTTGCGCAGCCCGCCGGCCCCCACGTAGATCACGCCCACGCCGAGCGTGGCGACCGCGAGGACGAGGGTCAACTTGACGATGAGCGGGAGGCCACGGCTGCGCGAGATCGGTCGGTGCGTGGCGATCCGGCCGGGCGGCACCGCGCGCGTCCGGAGCGTGGTGGGAGCGGGGCGACTGCCGGTCGGGGGCCGAGGTCGAACGTGGGTGGGCCGTGCGCCGCGCCGGGTCGTCATCGCCGGGATTGTCGCACGGCCATGCCAGCCGGGCGCGTGGAGCCCATCGGTGCGTTGCACTCCGATGTACTCTGGCCGGGTCAGCGCGCGTGACAGAAGGGTGCACGCGCCCGCACCGAGGGATGGAGTGCAGGCACGCGATCCACGTTCCGAGCGAGGCAGCGGCCCCGGGGGGCGACAGCAGGCAGGTCAGGCGACGGGCCGTCCGGCGTTCGGCGTGGGGCCGATCGCGCGCGTCCAGCCATCGCCGCTGATCCCGCAGCCGTCCCGGGCCGGTCAGCTGCCCCCGCCGCGCCCCGGGTTCGGGCTCCCGAACCTGCGCCGCAACGTCTGTCCCCACTTCTACATGACCGGCGCGCGCGGCGCCATCCCGATCCAGGCCCCGCACCTGCTCAAGGCGCTGATCCGCCAGGACTCGAACGTCTCGCGCTGCCAGCTCCGCGGCGGGGTCCACCTGGACCAGGGCTACGTGAACGACGTCTGCCTGACGCCACGGTTCAATCAGTGCGTCTTCTACGAGGACGAGCTCACGCGCGAGTGACGGCGCGCATGGCGGCTTCGGCGACGCGGACGCTGACGCGAGGACCGGCGCGAACGCGGAGGGCGAGGCGGACGGCGGGGCGGCGGGTATGACCTACGACGAGGCGCTCCGCGCCCTCGCGGACCGTGGACGGTTCGGGATCCGGCTCGGCCTCGGGCGGACGCGCGCCCTCCTGCGCGAGCTCGGTGACCCTCACCTCGCCGTCCGCGGGGCCCTGGTCGGAGGGACGAACGGCAAAGGCAGCGTCCTCGCGCTCGCCGGATCCGCCCTCAGGGCGGGCGGGTGGCGGGTGGGCCAGACGCCGAAGCCGCACCTCGTGACGTATCGCGAACGGATCGAGGTCGACGGGCGCCCCATCGATGCGGCGGCCTTCGCGGCGGTCGTCGAGGAGGTCGTGCCCATCGCGGACCGCATCGCCCGCCGGCTCGGCGACCCCACCGAATTCGAACTGCTGACCGCGGTGGTGTTCGCCCACTTCGCACGATCCGCGCTGGACGTGGCCCTCGTCGAGGTGGGGCTCGGCGGGCGGCTCGATGCGACGCATGCCTGGGACGGCGGCGTCGCCGCCATCACGAACGTCGACCTCGACCACATGGATCGGCTCGGGCCGACGGTGGCGGCGATCGCTCGCGAGAAGGCCGCGATCATCGAGCGCGGAGACCTGGCCCTGACCGGCGCGACCGGCGCGGCGCTCGGCGTCATCCGGCGACGAGCCGCCCGGATGGGTGTCGCCCTGCGCGAGGTCCCACCCGCGCCGCTCCTCGACTGGGATCGCGACGGGATCGTCGTGGACCTGCCTCGGCTCGGCCCGACGCGGGTCGGGCTCCGGGGTCGCCACCAGGCCGCCAACGTCGCGGTCGCCAACGCGGTCCTCGACGCGCTGGCGACGGCCGGGATCGCCATGACCGACGATGGCGCCCGCCGCCGCGGGTATGCCGACGCGGTCTGGCCGGGACGACTTGAGCTCCTCGATGGAGAGCGGACCGGCGGCCGGGAGGTGCTCCTCGACGGGGCGCACAACCCGGCCGGGGCCGCGGCGCTCGCGACGGCCCTGGACGACCTGCGCCGGTTCCTCGTTCCGGGGCCGATCACGCTGGTGACCGCATCGATGGCCGACAAGGACGTCGCCGGCGTGGTGGCCGCGCTCGCCGCCTCGACGTCCCTCGCCGGCGCCCGGGTCATCGCCACGACCGTGGAGCTGCCGCGGGCGCTGGCGCCGGGACCGCTCGCCGCGCAGTGGGCGGCGGCACGGCCCGGGGAACCGGCCCCGAGCGTGGCCGCGGACCCCGATGCCGCCCTGGACCTCGCCCTGGCGACCGCGGACGGACCGATCGTCGTCGCGGGCTCGCTCTATCTTGTGGGCGCGGTGCGGGCCAGGCTCGTGGATGACCCGGACCTTCGCGATCCGCCGCCCGAGGTGATCCCGTGATGCCCCTCCCCAGCACGCGCATCGGCCCCGCGACGTTCGCGTGGGGCACGCGCACGTTCGTGATGGGGATCCTCAACGTGACGCCGGACTCGTTCTCGGGTGACGGCGTGCTCGGCGGGCTCGGCGCCGGCGGGCCCGGCGGGCTCGACGGGCGCTCGACCGGCGGCGCCGACCACGTCCCCGCGGCTCTCGCCCAGGCCCGTCGGATGGTGGCCGAGGGCGCGGACCTCCTCGACGTCGGCGGGGAGTCGACGCGACCGGGTCACACCCCGGTGAGCACCGATGCGGAGGTGGCGCGCGTGGTGCCGGTGATCGCGGCCATCCGGGCGGCGTTGCCGGGCACGCCCATCAGCGTGGACACGACCAAACCGGCCGTCGCCGAGGCGGCGCTCGACGCTGGCGCCGACCTGCTCAACGACATCTGGGGCGTCGGCCCGAGCGACGCGCTCGCCCGGATCGCCGCCGACCGCGGCGTCCCGATGATCGTGATGCACAACCGAGGCGAAGCGGTCTACGAGGACGTGGTGGCCGAGGTCATCGAGGACCTGCGGGCCGCGCTGGAGCGCGCGGTGGCCGCCGGCGTCCCCCGTGAGGCGCTCATCGCCGATCCCGGCATCGGCTTCGGGAAGACCGCCGAGCAGAACCTCGCGGTGCTCGGGGACCTGGGCGCGCTGCGCTCGCTGGGGCACCCGATCCTGCTCGGGACGTCGCGCAAGTCGACGCTGGGTCGCGTGCTGGACCTGCCCGCCGACGACCGTCTCGAGGCGACGCTCGCGACCACGGCGCTCGGGATCGCAGCCGGGGTGGACATCGTCCGCGTCCATGACGTGCAGGCCAACGTCCGGACGGCGCGGATGAGCGATGCCATCATCCGCGGGTGGACGCCTCCGCCCGACCGGCCGGCCTGACCCGATGAGCGATCGCATCGTCCTGACGAACCTGCGCTTCGACGCGATCCATGGCGCGCACGCCTGGGAGCGCGAGGCGACGCAGCCGTTCGAGGTGGACGTGGAGCTGTGGCTCGACCTGCGACCCGCCGGCACGACCGACGACCTGGCGCGGACGATCGACTATGGCCGCGCCTACGACGCGGTCGCCGGCGTCCTGCTCGGGCCTCCGCGCTCGCTCCTCGAGTCCATCGCCGACGCCATCGCCACCGACCTGCTGGCGCGCTTCGCGTGCGACGCGGTCGTGGTCCGCGTGCGGAAGCCGGGCGTCAGGCTCGGCGGTCCGCTCGACCATGCCGCGGTGGAGATCCGCCGGTCGCGCTGACCGCTCGGCGGGTCTAGAGGTCCGGCGGCCGCGTCCCGAGCGTCACATCGAGGGTCAGCGTCTCCCCGTCCCGCAGGACCTTGACCGCGACCGTGTCACCCGGCGAGAACTGGCTGAGGGTCGCGTCGAGCGGGTGCTCCTCGTCGATGACCTTGTCGTCGATCTGCTGGACGATATCGCCGTCCTTCAGCCCGGCGGCCGCCGCCGGAGTCCCGGCCACGATGCCCTGCGTGGCGCCGCCCTCGCCGGCGTCACCACCGATGTGCGCCCCCTGCGTGACCGGCAGGTCGTTCGCTTCCGCGTACTGGCGCGTGATGCTGACATAGCTGATCCCGAGGTACGGCCGGGCGAGGGTCTCGCCGGCGACCGCCTGCTCCATGATCGGGCGGGCGATGTCGATGGGGATCGCGAACCCGATGCCGTTGCTGCCGGTGGCGACGGCCGTGTTGATGCCGATGACGTTCGCATCGGCGTCCAGCAGCGGCCCGCCGGAGTTCCCCGGGTTGATCGCCGCATCGGTCTGGATGAGGTTGTTGAGGGGCCGCGTGGAACCCTCCGTGACGATCGAGCGGCCCGTGGCCGACACGATGCCGCTCGTCACCGAGTTCGAGTACGTGCCGAGCGGGCTGCCGATGGCGATGACGAGCTGTCCCACCTTGAGCGAATCGGATTCGCCGATCGCGGCGACCGGCAGTTCGGTCGCCTCGACCTTGAGGATCGCGAGGTCGGTCAGCGTGTCGACCCCGTAGACCTTGCCGGACAGGATCCGGCCATCCTTGAGTTCCACGTCGAAGGTGTCGCCGCCCTCCACGACGTGACGGTTCGTCAGGATCCAGCCGTTGCTGTCATAGATGACGCCGGATCCGACCCCGGACGACGGGATCACCCCGAGGTCGCCGATGCCGGCGCTCCCGGTCACGGTGATGCGCACGACGGCCGGGCTGACCTTCGCGGCCACGTCGATCGTCGCGGACGATTCGTCGATGGTGACGGGCCTGGAGCCGGTGGTGGTCGTCCCGGTCGGCACCGACGTGATGGGCGACGGACGGTCGAGTGCCCCGGTGGCGCCGAGCGCGAGGACCGTGCCACCGGAGGCCAGGACGGCGGACAGCAGGGCCGCGGCCAGCACAGTTCCCGTGCCGGAGCGTCGTCCGCTGACGGCCACCACGGCCGGTGCGGCTGCGGCCGGTTCGAACCAGCGCTCCGGTGTCGTCGGCGGCGGGGTGTCGTACGTGCGTGCCCACTCGGGGCGGGTCTCGGGCGCCGGGGAGTACCGGTCGGCGTCGAGCGACTCGACGGGCTCGGCGGATGGGACCTCGTGGCGCATCGTGACATCCGACGGATCCGCGCCGGCGGCGAAGGCGGCCGGGGCGGCGGCAGGGTCCGGGCCGGGGGCACCGGTCGGCGTCGTCGGGTCGACGGCGTCGTGGGGATCGGCGGGTGAGCGGTCGTCGGTCATGGCGGGTGGCGGTCCTTGCGCTGGCACGGGCGTGACGGGAGTCGTGACCCTACGGTGCGGGCTCCGGATTCACCTGTGGTCGGTCGGACGGTGAAGTTTCCGTCACGTTGACCGGCAGGGCGACGCCCGGCTCGGCGGCGGCCGACGCGACGTCGGCGCGGTCCGCGGCCGGCGTCCCCGCGACCAGCCGGGGATCGCGGGGAAGGTGCACCGTGAACCGCGAGCCCTCGCCGACGTGGCTCTCGACGACGATCGTCCCGCCGTGCATGTCCACGATCGAGCGCACGATGGCCAGCCCGAGGCCGCTGCCGCTGCCACGCGCCTCGTTGGCCTGGGCGCCGCGGTAGAAGCGATCGAAGATGTGCGGGAGCTCGCTCGGGTCGATGCCGACGCCGGTGTCCGCGACCACGATCGACACGCCGTCCGCGGTCGTGCGGAGGTCCACGCTGACGGTCCCGCCGCGGGGCGTGAACTTGACCGCGTTGGCGACGAGGTTCGCCACGACCTGGCCGATGCGCTGCGAGTCGTGGAGGATCCGGACGGGGGTCTCGGGGAGCCGGAGCGTCGTGACGATCCCGCGCTTGCGCGCCGCGGTCTCCGTCTGGTCGACCGCCGTCTCGACGGCCGCTCGCAGGTCATTCGGCCGCAGGTCCAGGAGGACGAGCCCCGAGTCGAGCTTGGAGAGCTCCAGGAGGTTCTGGGCCAGCCAGTCGAGCCGCTCGATCTGCTGGCCGGAGGACTCGAGGAACTCCGCGCGCGCGTCGGGGTCGTCGCCGGCGCGCTCCTTGAGCAGGTCGTTGAAGGTCCGCAGGGCGGCGAGCGGCGTCCGCAGTTCGTGCGAGACGTCGGCGAGGAAGTCACGGCTCCGATCCCGGTCGCGGCGGATGAGCGCCACGCTCTCCTCGACGCGGTCGGCCATGGCATTGAACTGGACCGCGAGGCCCGCGAGCTCCGACGAGCCCGCCCAGACCTGCGCCGTGGGCACCCGGCTGGACAGGTCTCCCTCCTCGAGGGCACGAGCCGCCTCGGTCAGCTGGCGAAGCGGCGACGTGAACCGCCGGGCGATCGCCGCGGCGACCAGCACGCTCAGCCCGAGGGCGAACAAGGCGACGGCGGCGAGGAGGCCCGTGACGTTGGCGATCGCCGTCTGCCGGAAGGTGTACGGGTCGGCGAGCTCGATCTGGACGGCGTAACTGTTGAAGATCGAATCGCCGCCGCCGAACGGACTGGGCGTATACGAGGTGGTCTCGCGTGACTGCCCGCGGGCCGGCGTCCCCTGGTACGGGAAGGCGAACGTCCCGTCCGACGCGGGCAGGAAAGCGAACCCCTCCCCGTCGGTGACGACGCGCCCGAGGCGGAGCGTCACGTCCGCACGGCCGAGCTGGTCGGCGATGACGCGGCGGCTGTCCGGCTGGAGGAGCGCCTCGCGGACGGCCGGGTTGACGGTGTTGTCCACGCCGACGACGAGATCCCCGCGCGCCGCGGCGCCCGCCGCGATCTGGACGTAGACGTTGATCGTGCTCGCGCGCAGCTCGAGCTCGTCGGCCTGCTGCTTGGTGAAATAGTCGTCGAGGCGATTGAGCACCAGCGCCGAGACGAGCACGAGGGTCAGCGCGATGACCGCGACGAACGCGATCGTCAGTCGACCCTGGAACGTCCGTGGGAGGAGCCGGCGCGCGCGACCGGGGAGCCGGGACCGCCGGCGACCCGTGGTCTCAGCGCTCGGCGAAGGCGTAGCCGACACCTCGGACCGTCAGGACGAAGGCGGGCGCCGCCGGATCGTCCTCGATCTTCTCCCGCAGGTGGCTGACGTGCACGTTGATGGTCTTCTCGTCCTGGTCGAGCGCGTCGTAGTCGCGCAGCAGCTCCAAGAGTTCGCCGCGGGTGTAGACGCGGCCGGGTCGGGACGCGAGATGGCGCAGGATCTCGAACTCGGTGGGGGTCAGGCTCACGCGACGCGGGCCGCGCTGGACGCGCCGGCGCTCGAGGTCGATGACGAGGTCGCGATGGCGGATCACGCGGCCGCCGACCGCGTCCGCGAGATCCCCGTACGAGCGGCGCAGCAGCGCCTTGATCCGGCTCAGCAGCTCGCGCAGGCCGAACGGCTTGGTGAGGTAGTCGTCGGCGCCGAGCTCGAGGCCGATGACCTTGTCCACCTCGTCATCCCGCGCGGTCAGGACGAGGATCGGCATCTTGGCCCCGGCGGCGCGGACGCGCCGCAGGACCTCGAACCCGTCGATCCCGGGAAGCCGGACGTCGAGGACCACGAGGTCCGGCGCCTGGTTGATCGCGAGGTCCAGGCCCTCCTCGCCCGATCGGGCCACGGCGACGTCATACCCCTCCTGCTGGAGGGCGTACTGGATGCCGCGCGCGACGGCGTGCTCGTCTTCGACGATCAGGATGGTGGCGGCCACGGCCCGATGCTACACCGCCTGCCGTTCTCGGCCCGCGCGGGGAAGCGTCGGGCGGTCGTGGTATCCTGCGCCGCACATCCGGGCGCCTCGCCTCTGCCGTTCGGCCGGACGAGCCCGCAGCCCGCGCCAAGAGCGATCCCACCACCTGAGGTCCGAACCCACCGTGTCTGCCGCCTCCGCCCGCGCGACGTTGTCCGCCGAACATCGCGAACTCACGGGCAAGCACGTCAACCGCCTGCGTCATGCCGGACGATTGCCGGCCGTCGTCTACGGTCACGGTGAGCCGTCCACGAACCTCTCGGTCGACACGCACGAATTCGAGCAGCTGCGCCGCAAGCTCGGCCCGAACGCGCTCGTGGACCTGTCCATCGATGGCGAGAAGGCCAAGCCCGTGCTGGTCCACGGCGTCCAGGTCCACCCGGTGGATCGCCGCCCGCTCCACGTCGACCTCTTCCTCGTTCGCATGACCGAGGAGCTGACCGTCGATGTGCCACTCGTGTCCATCGGCGAGGCCCCGGCCGTGACGCTCAACGGTGGGACGCTCCTGCATCCCACGTCCTCCGTCCGCGTCAGGGCGCTGCCGGATCACCTGCCGCAGTCGATCGAGTACGACGTCGCCGCGCTCGTCGACTTCGATGCCACGATCCACGTCCGCGACCTGACCATCCCCGGTGACGTCACCCTCCTCACGGACGGCGACGAGATCATCGCCAAGGTCCAGGCACCGCGCGTCGAGGAGGAGCCGGTCGTCGCCGAGGTCGCCGAGGGCGCAGAGGGCGCCGAGGGCGAGGCGGGCGCCGGCGAGGGAGCCGCTTCGACCGATGGCGGAGGCGAGGCCGCACCCGCCGACGGGGGCGACGCCGAGGGCTGACCCCGGTCAGGTGGGCGCGGGGACCTCGCGTCCGTCCCCTGGCAGGAGTTCGCCGATCCCGCCGAGGATCTCGAGGAACGCCGCGACCGGGCCGGCCATGGCCGACTGGTCATGGCGGCGGATCGCCACGACCCGCCGACGGATCGTCGTCGCGCCCTCGAGCCGCACCGACCGTAGCCGGCCGTCCGCCAGCTCCCCCGCGACGGCGGTGTGGGGCAGCAGCGCGACCCCGAGCCCGGCGGCGACCATCTGCTTGGCCGCGTCGATGTTGTCCAGTTCCATGACCCCGGCTGGTGCCACACCGGCTTCCCGGAAGAACGTGTTGGTCTGCTCGTAGAAGCTCGACGTCCGGTCGAACATGACCAGGCGCGTGCCGGCGATCGCTTCGATCGGCAGCGTGCCCTCGGTGCCGAACGGTCCGCCCGGGGAGGTGACGAGCACGAGGTCGTCTTCGTACAGCGGCCGACTCTCGATCTCCGGATGACGGATCTCGCGGACGAGGCCCACCTCCACCTCGCGACGGAGCACCATCTGGAGGATCTCCTCCGAGTGCCCGGTCCGGACGACGAGCCGGATGTTCGGGTGGCGGCGGTTGAAGCGGACCAGGAGCGCCGGGAGCACGTACGTGCTGATGGCGGGCGCGGCGCCGAGCACCAGCTCGCCGGTCCCGCCACGGGCCAGCTCCGAGACGAGGCCGGCCCCGTCCTGGAGGGCCGCGAGCGCCCGTTCCGCGTACGGCAGGAACCCGCGGCCGGCGTCCGTCAGCTGCATGCCCCGCCGACCACGCACGAACAACTGACCGCCAAGCTCCTCCTCGAGGGTGTGGATCCGTGCGGTGAGGGCGGGTTGGGTGACGTGCAGCGCCTCGGCGGCCCGGCTGAGGTTGCCGCGCCGTGCGATCTCGACGAACCCCTCCACCTGGGATAGCAGCATCGCTCGCGACTTTATCATCAATCATGCTGATGATGGGTATCACGACATTCGATTGGACTGATATCAGCGGGCAAGCCTACGATCGCGGCCAGCCCTTGGATCCGTTAGGAGAAAGGTCCGATCGATGAGCCCCACTGCCGTCCCCACCCGCATTACGATCGACTTCCGCGATGCCATCCACCCGACCCGGACGTGGATCCTGGGTCTCGATGACGACCGCGCCCGGGCGGATCTGCTCGCGTTCGAGCACCCGCGACCGGTGCATCCCTACCCGGCGGTCGTCGCCACCGCGTGCACGTGCCCGGACTACTGCGAGCGCGATCACGCGAACGAGTAGCCGACGCCCGGCCGCGCCCGCGCCCGCACGCCCGCACGCCCGATGACCGCCCTCGCCCCCCGCGTCGACCCACTCGATGCGGCGCATCCGCTCGACGCGGCTCGCCCGCTCGAACCCGGCGTCGTCGACCACGACCCGCTCGAAGTGCGCGAGCGCGCCGTCCAGGCCTTCTTCGACCAGCCGCGCTTCGCCGCGACGGTCCGTCTCCATACGGCCCGCGAGGTCGCCGAGCAGCAGGGCACGATCCCGGTGGATCACCCGGTGGCGCGCGACACCGCCGTCGCGTTCCATCATCGCCTGCGGGCCCTGTTCGCCAGCGGCGGGCACATGACGACGTTCGGCCCGTACACCCCGGGGCAGGCCGTCACGCAGAAGCGCCTCGGGCTCGAGGGGATCTACCTGGGCGGCTGGGCGACCTCGGCCAAGGGGTCGATGCATGAGGACCCGGGACCCGACCTTGCCAGCTACCCGCTCAGCAGCGTGCCCGACGAAGCCGCGGGGATCGTCCGGGCGCTGCTCACGGCCGATCGGAACCAGGCGTTCGCGCGCGGACGGATGAGCGCCGCCGAACGACGGTCCACGCCCGAGGCCGACTACCGCCCGTTCATCATCGCCGACGCCGATACCGGTCACGGCGGGGATGCCCACGTCCGGAACCTGATCCGTCGGTTCGTGGAGGTCGGTGTCCCCGGCTACCACATCGAGGATCAGCGGGCCGGCGCCAAGAAGTGCGGGCACCAGGACGGCAAGGTGCTCGTGACCCAGGCCGAACAGCACAAGCGCCTCAACGCGGCTCGCCTCCAGCTCGACATCATGGGCGTGCCGGGGCTGATCGTGGCCCGCACCGATGCGGAGTCCGCGACGCTCATCGACGACATCGGCGACGAGCGCGACCAGCCGTACGTGCTGGGCGCGACCGTCCCGGGGCTGCCGACGTTCCGTGTCGGCTCGATCGCGCTGCTGGCGCGCCTCCACGACCTTGGGCTCGCGAGCGTCCAGGGCCACCGCCTCTTCGCCATCTCGCCCAGCGACCGGGCCGACGCGGACGCGTGGCTCGACCGCCAGGGGATCGCCGCCTGGCTCCGCGACGAGGTCGCGGCGATGCCCGATCGCGCGGACCACGCGGCCGTGGACGCCCTGCTCGATGCCGCGGATCACCGCTACGCGTCGGCCTGGGAGGCTGCCGCGGGGGTCATGACCTACGGCGACGCCGTCGCGGCCGCGCTCGCGACCCGATCCGATCAGGGCGTGGACGACCCGACCGTCGCGGCCTGGCACGCGTTCGCCGCCACGGCGGCCACGACCGACGCCCGGCGTCGCGCGGCCGAGCTGGGCGTCGAGATCCATTGGGACCCGACCGCCCCGCGGACCATGGACGGCTTCTACCGGGTCCGCGGCGGCGTGGACTACGCGACCGCGCGCTCGATCGCCGCGGCGCCGTTCGCCGATCTGCTGTGGATGGAGACCAAGACCGCCGATCTCGCCGACGCGCGGCGGTTCGCCGACGCGGTCCACGCCGTCCATCCCGACGCGATGCTCGCCTACAACCTGTCGCCGTCGTTCAACTGGGACACGACCGGCATGACCGACGAGGAGATGCGCCGGTTCCCGGACGAGCTGGGGCGGCTCGGGTTCGTGTTCGACTTCATCACGTACGGTGGCCACCAGGTGGACGGCCAGGCGACCGAGGAGTTCGTCACCGCGCTCCGCGACGACGGCATGCTCGCGCTCGCCCGTCTCCAGCGCCGGCTCCGGCTCCTGGGCTCGCCATATCGAACGCCGCAGACGCTCGTCGGCGGGAACCGCGCCGATGCCGCGCTGATGGCCGCCTCGGGACGGACGGCCGGCACCCGGGCGATGGGGGCGCGATCCACCCAGCACCAGCACCTCGCCGAGACCGAACCTGCGCCGGCCGTGCTCGAGCGGTGGCTCGCGGCCGCGCACCGCGACGGTCCCACGCCGGCCGTGTCACTCCGCCCGAGGTTCGGCGGATCCGACGGGTTGCGGCTCACGCTCACGTGTCCGAGACACCGCCGCCTGGTCGTCGACTACACGCCGCTGGGCGGCGAGGACCGGACGGTCGTCCTCGAGGCCATCGATCGTCCGGACGGCGCGGGGGACCTCGACGACCTCGGGCTCGCCCTGCTCTTCGTCCTGCACCGCGAACGCGCCGGATCGCTGCTCTCGCTCCGCGACCTCACCGTGGACGCGGTGCGGGCGCTCGCGACGGCGGGGCTGGCCGTCGCGGGGCCAGGTGCCGACACGGGGCCCGGCCTGGCGTTCGATCGCGCGAGCGTCGTTGCCGCCGCATCGCAGGCCGCATCGCGAGGGGCCGCGCTCGAGAAGTAGACCGCCGGATAGGCCCAGGCTCAGGGCAGCGGCGGTCAGCTGGGCCCGCGTCGTCCCAGCGCGTACACGATCGGGGCGCGGAAGACCAGGTCATCGGGCGACAGGGCCATCAGGCGCTCGCGCAGCTGGGCCAGGAACCGGCGCCGCTCGGCCCTGGTCATGTCCTCGAACAGCGCCACCTCGTCGAACTCGGTCAGGAACGAGCGGTAGCTGTCAGGCGTGAAGGCGTAGGCGAGTTCGGCGCGGTCCGCGGCCACGTCCCGGAACCCGGCGCGTCGCAGTTCCGCGGCCGCGCGCTCCACCGACGGGAGGTCCCCGGGACGGTCATCGGACCCGATCGCCTCATCGAACCCGAACTCGTCGAGGAGCGTGTCGAAGACGCGGTCGGGCGGGAACACGCTCCGGTCGGCCAGCCACGTCACGTAGCCGACGGTGCCGCCCGGCCGAAGGACTCGA
The DNA here is from genome assembly GCA_964393345.1 of uncultured Anaerolineaceae bacterium. GTDB lineage: Bacteria > Chloroflexota > Limnocylindria > Limnocylindrales > CSP1-4 > SPCO01. The sequence continues at coordinate 16,791 of CAYMTJ010000041.1, forward strand.
CGGATCTCGCGGAGCACCTTCGCGCGGCTCGGGACGAGCTGCAGGACGAACGAGGAGATCGCCACATCGACGGACCCCTCGTCGAGCGGGAGCTCGGCGGCGAAGGCCACGCCGGTCGTCAGCCGGGCCCGGTCCGCGCCGGCGAGCCGGTCATCGGCCAGGGCGTCCAGGGCGCGGACCATCTCCCGCGAGGCGTCGATCCCGGTGACGCGCACGTCGGGCCAGCGACGCAGCGCCGCCAACGCCAGGTTCCCGGTCCCGACCCCGACATCCACGACGTCGCGTGCCCCGGCCGCGATCACCGGCTCCAGCCGGTCCAGCAGCGCCGTGGCGCTCGGCGCGAGGACGGGCGCCCAGAACCGCTCGTAGCCCGCGGCCATGCGGTCGTAGCGGTCGGGCGCCTCGTCGTGGTCCGTGGTTTCGGTCATCCCGGACGCATGGTGCCATGCGCCCGGGACGCGGAGTCGTGTCAGCCCGCGGCGAGCGGGTCCGGGGGCGGTGGGGGGCTCGAGGGAGGCGGGCTCGCCGGTGGCAGCGGGGCGGCCGGCCCGCGGACGCGGAGGCGACGCAACACGGCGGCCAGGATCAACCCGACGATGGTGACCGTCACGAGGACCGGCAGCCCCACGATCGCGAACCAGATCCCGACCCCGGCCAGACCCTGGAGGATCTCGACGAGGCTGGCCGTGGCCTCGTCGACCACGGTGGCGGGGTCCCAGCCGCGGGCGGCGAGCTGGGTCGCCACGACGGCGGTCCCGAAGGTGACCTCGAGCGTGGCGTAGTCGGCCCGCTGGCTGACCTCGGTCAGCTGCGCGGTGAGCTGTTCGATCTCGCCGCGGACCTGCGTGAGCTGGGCCTGGACTTCGAGGACGTCGGAGATCTTGCCGGCCTTCGCGGAGATCGCCTGGAGCGCGGACTCGCTGGCGCGCAGGTTCCGGATGCGGGCCTCGAGATCGATGATCTGGCCGGTGACCTCCACGGCCGCCGTCTGCTCCACCACGACCTTCGAGGTCAGTCCGTTGAGGCTGCGGAGCGCCGCGAGCGCCTCCTCCCAGCGGTCGACCGGGATGCGGTAGGTGATCAGGGCGATGGGGCCGTCCTCGTAGTTGGAGGTCGACGACGCCCCGATGTACCCGCCCAGACCGCGGATGGCGTCTCGACCGGCCGAGACAGCGCGGTTCACGTCGGTGACTTCGAGCTCCATCGTCCCGGTCCGCACGATCCGGGCGTCATCGACGAGCCCGATGGCCGGACGCTCGACCCCGCCGTCGTCACCGCCCGGAGCGGGTTCGGCCGGCGGCTCGGTCCGAGATTGACCCCCGAACGAGTCGGGGGCAGCGCCGCCGCTGGCGCAGGCGGCGGCAAGGACGGCGATCAGGACGAGGAGGGCGATGAACGGGAACGACGCCGGGCGACCGGCGTGATCGGATCGGATCCTTCGCATGGAAGGCCTCCCTGGAGTTCCGGACTCGGCCGCCGGCGAGTGTCGGCGGCACATCGCGCTGACGTCGCCATCGGCCCGCGGGTTCCTCGTGGCGAGTGGCCCCGGCGACACACCCGCGGACCCTGCATCGTCGGAGACCCGACCGCCGGCGTCGCTCAGCCCGATCGCCCGGCCGCAGCCCGGAGGTCCGCGCGTGGACCGTCTCGACCGCCCCGCCGCCCGTCGACTCCTGCTCGCCGCCATCCTCATCGGCGTCCTGACCGAGATCGCCCTCGACGGCCCCGCGTATGGCATCAACGTCCCCATCACGCTCGGCGCCACGCTGGCCGCGGCATGGTTCGTCCGTCGGCGGGATCGGGCGCTCGATCCGCTCGATGCCTGGCTACCGGTGACGGCGATGGTCCTGGCCTCGCTCGCGGCGATCCGCGGCGACGAGTTCCTGGCCGGCCTCGACATCGCCTGGGCGGTCCTCTTCGGTGGGGTGTCGCTCGTGGCCATGTCCGGCATCCCGGTCACGCGTCGATCGGCGTCGGTCATCGCGACCATGGGCGTGTGGGTGGCGGCGGGCACGGTCTCAGGGCCGCTCAAGGTCCTCCGCGAGGCACGACCGGAACGCGGCTCGGCGCCGCTCGCCGGCGATGGCCGACGCGAACGGATCGCCGCGATCCTGCGCGGGATGGTCATCGGCGTCCCGCTCGCGGCGATCTTCGCGGTCCTCTTCGCCTCGGCGGACCCCATCTTCCGACGTGGCATGAGCGACCTGCTCGGCTTCCGGATCGACCTCGGCGAGGTGCCGGGTCGCCTGATCTTCACGCTGTCGGCCTCGTGGCTGGCGGCCGGAGCGCTGTCGGTGGCCGCCCGTGGGATCCCCGACGTCATCTACCCCTCGCTCGGCGCGGTGGCCTGGGAGCAGCCGCCGGCCCGGGTCGTGCCCCGGTCGATCGGTCTCGCCGAGGCGCTCGTGATCCTCGGACTGATCGACCTCGTGGTCGGGCTCTTCGTGGGGCTACAGGTCGCGTACTCGTTTGGCGGGCCGGCAGCGCTCGCGTCGTCTGGCTTCACCTATGCGGAATACGCGCGACGTGGGTTCTTCGAGCTCGTCGCCGCGGCGAGCCTCGCGGCGGCGGTCGTCGTCGTCCTCGAGGCCCTCGTGCGCCAGCGGACCCGCTCGTACCTCGCGGCGCTCCTCGGTCTGGTCGGCCTGACCGGCGCGCTCCTCGTGTCGGCGATGCTCCGACTCCGGCTGTACCAGGACGCCTACGGCTGGACCGAACTCCGCCTCTACGTGCTGGTCGCGATCGTGACGATGGGCGTGGGGCTCGCCGCGACGGCGGCCCTGATCATCGCCGGCCGAAGTCGATGGCTGGGGCACGCCCTGGCCGTGATCGGGGTCGTCGCGCTCGTCGGGCTCAACCTGTCGGCCCCCGGGGCGTTCGTCGCGGAACGGAACATCGAGCGGGTCCTGACCCCGTCGCTCGTCCCCGAAGATGGGCATCCCGGGCTCGACAGCGACTATCTCGCGATGCTCCCGGACGACGCGATCCCGGCGAGGTCGCCGCGCTCCCCCAGCTCCCCGTCCGCGAACGGACGCGCGTCCGATGGATCCTCGACCTGCGTGCGCGACAGCTGGCGAACGACCCCGCCTTCCGCGGCGCCCTGTCGTGGAACTTCGGGCGCGAACGCGCGAAGGCGGCCCTCGACACCTTGCCGTGACCGCCCGCGACGCCCGGCCCGTACACTCCGGCCATGGCCGACCTGCACCTGCCATTCCAGCCGCCGCTCGAACCGATGCTGGCCAAGGCGTCGGACGCGCTCCCGAAGGACGACGGATGGCTGTTCGAACCCAAGTGGGATGGCTTTCGGGCGCTCGTCTTCCGTGACGGGGATACGGTCTACACCCAGTCGCGCGACCTCAAGCCACTCGATCGCTACTTCCCCGAGCTCGCCGATCCGCTTCGGGCGGCGCTGCCCGAGCGCTGCGTCCTCGACGGCGAGGTCGTGATCTCGCGCGACGGCGCGCTCCAGTTCGAAGCGCTCCTGCTGCGCATCCACCCGGCGGCGTCACGCGTGAAGATGCTCGCTGCGGAATCGCCGGCCTCGTTCGTCGCCTGGGACCTGCTGGCCATCGGGGACGAGGACCTGCGCGACACGCCGCAGGTCGAACGCCGCGCCCGCCTCGAAGCCGCGCTCGGCGACGCACGACCGCCCGTGCACCTGACGCCGGCCACGCTCGACCGGGCGACCGCCGCCGACTGGTTCGATCGATTCGAGGGCGCCGGGCTCGACGGCGTGATCGCCAAGCGACTCGATGCGCCGTACCAGCCGGGCAAGCGCGCGATGCTCAAGATCAAGCACCAGCGCACCGCGGACTGCGTCGTCGCGGGGTTCCGGTGGCACAAGAACGGGCCGGGGACGCACGTCGGATCGTTGCTGCTGGGCCTCTACGACGATGCGGGCACGTTGCACCATGTGGGGGTGACGTCGTCGTTCACGTGGGACCGCCGGGAGGCGCTGACCGGGGAGCTGGCACCGCTGCGCGAGCGCGCGCTCGACGATCATCCCTGGAAGGAATGGGCCGAGTGGGCGAGTGCCGGCGAGGCCGACGCCTCCGGCCAGCGGCTCCCCGGCGCCACGTCACGCTGGAACCGCGGCAAGGACCTCTCGTGGGAGCCGCTCCGTGCCGAGCGCGTGGCAGAGGTCGCCTACGACCATCTCCAGGGAGACCGCTTCCGGCACGGGACCACGTTCAAGCGCTGGCGCCCGGACAAGCCCCCGGCTGCCTGCCGCTACGACCAGCTGGAGACGACCCCCGCGTTCGAACTGGCGAAGATCTTCGGGTCGTGATCATCGCGATCGGGGTCGGACCTCCGGTCGATCGCGAACGCTGAACCCCGAGTCGGCGGCGTCGACGAGTTCGATCCGATTGCCGAACGGGTCGCGGATGTAACAGCGGAGGATCGCGAGACCAGTGTCGTCTGCCCGGGACTCGACGCCGGCGTCGCCGAGGCGCGCGCGAACGGAGGCGAGGTCGTCGACCACGAAGGCCGGGTGTGCCCGCGCCAGTGGCTGGAAGTCGGGTTCGACGCCCAGGTGCACCGCCACGGATCGGCCGGCGAACCAGGCGCCGCCACGCGTGCGGAGCTCGACCGGTTTGGCGACCTCGCGAAGACCCAGGACGTCGACGTAGAACCTGCGAGCGGCCGGCTCGCCGCCGACCGGCATGCTGAGCTGGACGTGGTCGATGGCCGCAAGCACGCATCCGTCGTCGGCTGGCCCTCTCAGGCGATCCTCCCAGGTCAGCGCGTCATCGAGGTGCTGCCACTCGCGCCAGAGCGCGATACGCCCGTCCACATCGAGGCGAACCACCGCGGCGCCGTGATAGCGGTGGTGACCCTCGTAGGTGTACTCGACCGCGCCGGTCTGCGCCTTGTCGTCCCAGAGGATCGTGTGCCACGCGACGTGGTGTCCATCGGGCGGGGGCTCGAAGAACGGGACCAGCTCGTCGCGCGACGTGAACCGATACCGATACGGGTCGAGGTAGTCCACGTTCTCCGCGAAACAGTCCGCGACCGCCCGGGCATCCCCGGCGGCCCAACCGGCGGCCGCCCGATCGAGGACCGCGAGGAGGTCGTCGCGCGTCACGCGTCCGTCGTCTTCATCTTCCGTGGCGCACGCTCCAGCTGGCCGCTCCGGTCCGGCCACTCCAGGCCCGCCCACGGGTCGTAGTCCATCTCGAGGGCTGCTTGTGCCGGGCGATCCGCGTCGGGCACGTGGATGAGGTTGACGCGAACGCGGTACCAGAGCGACGACCGCCCGCGCATCCCGTCGACCAGGACGTCCGCCGGCTCCAGGAGCGCCGCGACATCCGGGTGCCTGGCCTTCCAGCGTTCCAATCCCTCGAGCGCTTCCGCTTTCGTGGCCGCCCGCGAGATCTCGATGACCGGGATGGCGCTCTTCCGCCGACCCGTCGGCGTCGGCTTCGACCCGGCCCATTCGGTGGGGAG
>CAYMTJ010000041.1:22338-24609 GCA_964393345.1 uncultured Anaerolineaceae bacterium
TCCTTGGCGTTCTGGTTGTAGTCGAGGAAGACGCCGTGGCGCTCCTCCTTCCACCACTTCGACGTCGCGGCCTGGGGCACCCGGCGCTCCACGTCCCGCGCCAGGGCGAGGGCCGCGCGGCGGACCTCCGGGTAGGTCCAGCGGCGCTCGATCCGAACGTTGATGTGGATCCCTCGCGACCCCGACGTCTTCGGCCAGCCCGTGAGCCCCACCGCGTCGAGCGCCTCCTTCGTCGCGAGGGCGACCTCCCGGATCTGTGGCCACGCGACGCCGGGCACCGGATCGAGGTCCACGCGCAGCTCGTCGGGATGATCGAGGTCGTCGGCACGCACCGGGTGCGGGTTCAGGTCGATGCAGCCGAGATTGACGACCCACGCGAGCCCGGCCACCTCGTCGAGCACGATCTCGTCCGCGGTCCGTCCGGACGGGAAGGTCAACTCGGCGGTCCGGATCCAGTCCGGTCGATTGTCCGGCGCCCGCTTCTGGAAGAAGGCCTCGCCGGCGGCCCCATCGACGAACCGCTTGAGCGCCATGGGCCGGCCGCGGACGCCGAGCAGGGCCCCGTCACCGACCGCGAGGTAGTAGCGGACCAGGTCCAGCTTCGTGTACCCGGTCTCGGGGAAGTAGATCTTGGACGGGTTGGAGACCGCCACCTCGTGGTCCCCGATCCGCAGGATCTCCTTCGGCGTCGCCATGACGGAACGATACCGCTCGACGTCGAGGGCGACCCTGACCGCCGGGCACTCGACAGCGAGGGGGTCCCGGCCGATGATGGGCGCCAGCCTCCCGAGGGAACCTGTGATCAACCGACCCGTCAACGCCTGTCTGGTCATCGCCGACATCACCGGCTACACCAGCTATCTCGCCGGCGTCGAGCTCGACCACGCGCAGGACATCCTCGGCGACCTCCTCGCGACCGTGGTCGGGTCGCTCCGACCGACCTTCAAGCTCGCCAAGCTCGAGGGCGACGCCGCGTTCATGTTCGTGGCCGCCGACGAGATCGACGGATCGGCGCTCCAGGACACCGTCGAGGGCTGCTATTTCGCGTTCCGACGGCGCCTCCGCGACATCGGCCAGTCGTCCCGCTGCGAGTGCGATGCCTGCATCCGGATCCCCACGCTGGACCTGAAGGTCGTCGCGCATCACGGCCCGGTCATCCAGCAGCGGATCGCGGGATCGTCGGAGCTCGTCGGCGCCGATGTCGTGCTCGTCCATCGGCTGCTCAAGAACTCGGTGGAGGCGACGCTCGACATGGCCGCCTACGCGCTGTACTCGGATGCCTGTACGCGGGCGATGGGGATCGTCGATCCGGCCGGCGTCGGGTTCGCCCGACACACCGAGTCGATCGAACACATCGGCGAGGTCGAGACGTGGGTCCGTGACCTCCGGGTCGCCTGGACGGCCGAACTCGAGCGTCAGCGCATCCGCATCAGCGATGGCGAGACCTTCTGGCGTCGGGAGACGATCCTCCACGCCCCGCCGGCCATCGTCTGGGAGTACCTGACCTCGCCGATCCGCCGACCCCAGTACGCGAGCGACATCACCGCGATCGTCGAGCACGCCCGGGATGGACGGCGCGGATCGGGCACCGTCAACCACTGCATGCACGGCCAGGACGCGATCGTCGAGGAGATCCTTGACTGGCAGCCCGGGGAGTATTGGACGACGCGGAACGAGTTCCCGATCCCGGGCACGCCCAAGGTGATGATGTCCGACGAACTCGAGGCATTGCCCGACGGCCGAACGCGCGTGACGACTCGGATCGGACGCGGGCGGACGGCCAAGGCCCGCGCATTCCTCGACGAGGCGCTGCCGATGATCGAGCACGCGGTGACGCAGGCGATCGAGGACCTGACGCCCGCCGTGGAAGCCGCGGCGCGTGAGCGGGCCGCGGCGTCGGACCTCGTTCCGCCGCCCGTCGCGGCCCCTGACCCGATCGTCCTGGATCCGATCCGGCTGGACGAGATCCGCCTGGCGCCCGAGGATGGTGTCGATTCCGCTCGGGTCCATTCGTCGTGAAGCAGACGGGTCGCGTCCGGGTGACCCGCGATGAACCAAGGAGAGCACGATGCGCTACGCCCTCTTGATCTACGGCCCGGAGCCCACGGCCGCGGTCCCCGAGGACCTGATGGCCGCCGAGATGGCCGCCTACAACGCGTTCACCGCGCACATCACGGAGCGGGAGGCATACCTCGGCGGGGAGGCGCTCCACCCGACGACCACCGCGACCACCGTCCGCGTCGTCGACGGACGGACGATCACGACGGACGG
>CAYMTJ010000042.1:0-18689 GCA_964393345.1 uncultured Anaerolineaceae bacterium
CCTATTGGCAAGAACTGTGAGTTCGGTAGGGTCGGATCGAACGACTTCACATTTCCTACCGAGCCAGATTGAGCACCGCCCTCTCCTCCCGTCCGATCGATGCGACCCTGACCGTCACCAAGGCGGCCCGGGTGCTTGGCGTGCACCCGAACACCGTCCGAGCCTGGAGCGATGCGGGCCGCCTTCGTTACTACCGGATCAATCCCCGCGGCGACCGACGGTACCGTCTCGGCGACCTGCACCGGTTCATGGCGGCAGCCGAGAGCGGGCTGGCAGACCCGGCCTCGGTGCCCGCCGGACTGGGCGCGGTGGGTCGGCGTGGTGGGCTCGCGGCCACCCTCGCCGCCGGGGTCCCGGCCCGCCGCCACGATCCCGCCGACCGAACGACCGGGGCGCACGAGGCCGGCCGCGATGCCCTGGACTTCTCCATCATCGAGGCCGTCGCCCGCCAGGCACGGGACCACGCAGACCTTGACGAGCACCTGACCAGGACCGTGGCACGGCTGCGCGACACGTATGACCACCACCTGGTCGCGATCTGGGAGCGTCGCGGCGAGCGCCTGTTCCCGCGCGCCGTGGCCCGCTCGACGGTCGGTCCCGCGGAACGGCTGGTCGATCGACCCCGCACGTTCGGCGTCCTTGGGGCCGCGGCCGCCCATCTCGAGGCCGGCGAGCGTGGTGTCGCCACGTCGGACCCCGAGCGGGGCGCCGAGCCGCTGCCGGTCCTGGCGGGCGGAGGCCACGAGCTGGCCGTGGTCATCCCCGGCGAGCGTGAGGCGTGGGGCGTCCTGCATGTCGTGGCCGATCGCTCGGCCCCCTTCGAGGTGCGCGATGTCGAGGTCGCCGCGATCCTCGCGGACCAGCTGGCCGGGTTCGTCGAGGCCGCTCGTCGTCGGGAGGCCGAGGCGCGCCAGCTCCATCGAGCCGAGGCGCTCTACCGGGTCGCCGGGGATATCGGCAGCCGGCTCGACCTCGACCGGATCCTGTCCGGTCTCGTGGACCACGCGATGGTCCTCTTCGAGGCGGACCGCGGGGCGGTCTTCCTCCGCCGCCAGGATGGATCCGTGACCGCCGAGGTCAGCCGTGGCCTGTCGGCGAACTATCTCGGGGCGGTCCGGGACTTCCCGACACGGTCCCTGCCGGCTCGGTCGGTCGCGGCCCGCCGGCCCATGTTCGCCGTGGCCTACGCCGAGGACCCGCGAGCCGACGACGAGCGGGCGGCGGTCATCCAGGAGGGGTTCGACACCATCTGCACGGCGCCACTCCTCGACGGCACCGATGTCCTGGGGCACCTCAACGTCTACCACGACCGGGCGAGCCCGTGGACCGAGGACGACCTCGAGACGGTCACGGCCCTGGCGGCCCAGGCGAGCGTGGCGATCCGCGCGGCGCAGGACTACGAGCGGATGGCGACCTGGGCCGCGCAACTCCAGTCGATCCAGCAGCTCGGCAGCCGGCTCGACAAGCTCTCGAGCGTCCGCGAGATCGGTCTCGCGATCGCGTCCGAGCTCCGGCAACTCATCGACTGCCACAACGTGCGCGTCTACCGGCTCATCGGGACCGAGCTGCTCCCGGTCGCGATGCAGGGCCAGGTCGGCGAGTACGTGGACCAGACCTCGGATCAGCTGCGCGTCTCCGTGGGTGAGGGGATCACGGGCTGGGTGGCCCAGCATGGGATCCCGCAGCGACTCCCGGACGCCGCGGCAGACCCGCGAGGGAGCGTCATCCCGGGCACGGAGCCGGAACTCCCGGAGTCGATGCTCCTCGCCCCGATGACCTACGACGATGCCGTCATCGGGGTCCTGGTCCTGTCCAAGATCGGTCTTGACCAGTTCACCGACGACGACCTTCGCCTGCTCGTGATCTACGCCAGCTTCGCCGCCCAGGCCATGGCGAACGCGGACACCACCGAACGCCTGCGGGACCAGAGCGCGGCGCTGGAACGTCAGGTCCGCGGCCAGCGGGCGCTCCTCGACATCAGTGAATCGATCCTCTCCACGCTCGACGGACGGACGATCCTCGAGAGCATCACGGAGCGGCTCGGCGGGCTGATCCATTGCGACAACATCGCGATCGAGGTGCTGGACCCCTCCACCGGCCTGCTGACACCGCTGACGGCTCGCGGCATCGACGCGGAGGACTACATGCTCCCGTGGGAGCCAGGCGAGACCGGGGTCGCGACGTGGGTCGTGGAGCACAACGAGCCGGCGTATGTCCCGGACGAGCGCAGCGACCCGCGCGTCAACCACTTCAAGCCGGGCGAAATCCAGGACGGCTGTCTCATCGTCATCCCGCTGCGGGGTCGCGACGGGGCGATCGGCGTGCTCACGCTCGAGCGTCTCGGACGGGACGTCGCGTTCTCACCCGATGAATTCGACCTCGTCCAGCTGTTCGCCGCCCAGGTGTCGATCGCCCTGCAGAACGCCGAGGTCTTCCGCGCCGTCGAGATCCGCGCGCAGACGGACGACCTGACCGGTCTCCTCAACCACGGGACCTTCGAGGAGCGACTCGAGCGGGCCGTGACCGGCGGGTCGCTCTTCAGCCTGATCATGCTCGACCTCGACGACTTCCGCGACGTCAACAACACCCTCGGCCACCAGGCGGGTGACCGGCACCTGCGCGCGATCGCGGACGCGCTCGGGCGCGCGGGCCGTGAAACGGACCAGCTGTTCCGCTACGGCGGTGACGAGTTCTCCATCCTGCTGCCGGGCACCGACGCGCCCGGCGCGATGCTCGTCGCCGGACGGGTGGCCGCGGCGATCCGCGGCGTCGGCGCGGGGATCAGCGCGTCCATCGGCGTCGCGACCTACCCGGCGGACGGGGAGGACGCCAAGTCCGTGCTCCTCGCGGCCGACCGTGCCTGCTTCGTCGCCAAGCGCCAGGGCCGGGACCGGATCGCGACCGCAGCCCAGGGGTTGGCGCTGGCCGCGGAGTTCTCCGAGAAGACCCCGACGCCGATCGACCCGACGGGACCGGCCGCGACCTGACCCGCCGTCACCGTCGTCGACCCCGATGCGTCACCATGGCTCGAGACCATGCGGGCGACACGGGGATCCGGGGTGGCGCTGGCGGCGATCATCGCCGTCGGTTGCGTGCCGACCTCGGCCAACCGCCTCACCGCCTCGCCCGACGGATCGTCGACGCCGGTCGCGACCTTGACCCCGAGCCCCAGCCCGTCCGGCCCGACACCCGACCCGTCGTTCACGCGCCCCACGCCGAACCCGTCTCCGGACTTCGTCGCGTATACCGTTCGGCGCGGTGACACTCTCGAGGGCATCGCCGACCGGTTCGGCACGACGGGTCGAAGCATCGCCTACTGGAACCGGGTGACGTACCCGTCACTCGATCCGGATTCGCCGGCCTACCGGCCCGATCGCATCGAGCGCGGCTGGGTCCTGCTGCTGATCCCCGGCCACGAGGTCGATCCCGAGGACCTCCCCACCCTGTCACCGGAGCCGACCCCGACGCCGACGCCGACTCCCAGCCCGACGCCCTCGCCGACCCCGACGCCCTGAGAGCGGCAGGCGAGGCAAGACCTCAGGCGCCCGCCGCCTCGAGCAGGAACGGGAAGACGAACAGCTTCGAGGTGACGCCCATGAATCCCAGGATCGTGAAGCTCACGAGCAGGGTGACCACGACGGTCAGGATCACGCGGTCCGTCCGGTCGTAGATGAGCTCCTGGAACCAGGTCCGCTTGCCGGTCCCGAACGCCCGCAGGTCCATCGCGTCGATGGTGTCCTCGGCGTTCACGATCGCATTCATCGTGAGCGGGACGACCAGTGGGATCGTCCGGCGCAGGCGCTTGATGGGTCCACCCTTGCCCTTGTCCCACTCGTAGCCGCGCACCCGCTGGGCGTCCATCGTGGCCTGCAGGTCGCTCGCGAGCGAGGGCATGAACCGGAACGTCAGGTCGATGGCGTAGGCGAACTTCTCGGGGATCCGCAGGCGCGCGAAGCTGACCCCCATCTCGGACGGGGCGATGGCGTAGGCCATCGTGAAGCCGAGGGTCGCGAACGTGAAGAAGCGGATGTACTGGGTGGCCCCATAGGACAGGGCCTCGGCCGAGATGGGCGTCCCCAGCAGCGGGAGCGTGAACAGGACATGGAGGTCCTCCCGCTCGAACCCGCCGATCTCGCCGCCCGTCAGCAACGTGTTCCAGAGCACGATGAGGCTGACGAAGACGACGACGAACGCCCACTGGCGGCGGACCATGTGGAACGGGATGGCCGCCGAGCGGTACCAGACGATCGCCCCCGCCAGCATCACCAGCACGACCCGGATGTCCCAGATCTGGATGACGGTGATGCCGATGAGGGCGACGGTCAGGATGATCGTCCGGGGGTCACGACGGGCAAGCCATGACCCCCGGCCGAGGTAGCGCGGGGCGATGTTCATCTCGGCGCCGCGTGGCGACGTCGAGGCGGATTCATCGCCCGATGGAGTCCTTGAGCGGCTCCCAGGCCGCCGCGAGGATCGGCGTGATGATGATCGCGGCGATCAGGTTGGGCACGATCACCCAGCCGTAGCTGCCGGTCAGGGCCGCCTCGAAACTGTTGCCGAACACGAACATGTCCGTGAACACGAACAGGAACCCGATGATCGTCGCGGCCGCCGCGATGATGGCCGCGCCGACGATGCGCATCGTCGAGGTGTTCATCCGCGCCGCCATAGACGCGGCGAGGATGCCCGCCACGAGACCGGCGAGCCCGTTCGCGATGCTCCAGTTCCAAGCGGTGAACGCGCCATACCCGGTCAACTGATCGAGGATGGCATTGCCGACGAGCCCGGTGAACAGGCCCACGATCGGCCCGAACGCGATCCCGAAGAACGGGACCAGCGCGTACGCGGGTCGGACCGACACGTTGTTCGATCCGGGGATGACGATGCTGACGAGGAACCCGAGGACGCCGTAGAGCGCGGCGCCGATCGCGGCATAGACGATGGTCCGGGAGTTGACCTCCCAGAGGCCGCCTCGCGACATGGTCGCACTGGACATTGGTGTGAACCCTCCTTCGATCCTTCCCTCACGATGTTCGATCGGCCACCGTCGACGAACGGTCCTCCTTCCCCTGCGTGGCTCCGCTTGTGATTCGATGGGCGAGCGACTCGGCATCCAGGAACGCTCCGGCGTCGCCCCAGCGCGCATTCGCCGTCATGAGCGACGTGGGCCTGAGGTTGCAGGCTCGCCAGCGATCTTCGTCCTTGATGACCTCCGAAGGTGGACCGTCGGCGATGATCCGACCGTCCCTGAACAGCAGGATACGGTCCGCGTGCGTCAATGCAAGGTCTACGTCGTGCGTGATCAGGTACACGCTCTCGAGGCCGGGGATGCGCAGCACCTCCCGCAGGAAGGCCTGCGAGGTGCGGTGATCCTGGCCGGCGGACGGTTCGTCAAGGATCAGCGTGGCCGGTTCGAGCGCGAGCGCGATCGCCAGCGCCAGGCGCTTCTGCTGCCCGAATGACAGGGAGAGCGGAGGCCGTTCGCGGATCCGCTCCAGCGCGTCGAGGGACGTCCGGCGGAGCGCGGCCTCGACGATCGCGTCGAACGTGGACGGATCGCGCGCGAGGTTCGTCGGCCCGAAGACGAGTTCCTCGCGGACCGTCCTCGCGAACAGCATCTGGCTGGGGCTCTGGAAGACGTAGCCGAAGATCGTCGCGAGTTCGGCGGTGCTCCGCGACGCTGCGTCGACGCCGTCGACGCGGATCGTGCCCGACGTGATGGGCAGCAGATGCATCGCCGTCCGGACCGCCGTCGTCTTGCCACTGCCGTTCGGGCCGAGGACCGCCACGACCTCCGCGCGCCCCAGTCGGGCCGACACCCCGTGGAGGATCCGGCGATCGGCGATCGATGCGGTGACGTCCGCGAACTCGAGCCGCGGCGGGACGTCGGAGCCGGCGTCCGGCTCGGCATCTCGATCTGCGGCGGTCCGGGACGACCGGGTCGGCGCGTCGGGCGCGTCGCCGAGACGCCCGTCGGCGGCCCGGGCAAGGATCACCTCGAAGGGCAGCTTCACGTTCCGCGGATCGGCCTCGCGCAGGAACCCATCGACGTCACCGAGGAACCGCGTCCGGCCCTCCTCGAGATACAGGACCCGGTCCGGGCGGATGTCGAGGGCCTCTTCCACGCGGTGCTCCACGATGACCACGGCGTCGCCGTCGTCGGCCAGCGCACGCAGGACCCCCAGGAGACGCTCGGCGGTCGCGGGGTCGAGATTGGCGAGCGGCTCATCGACCACGTATAGCCGCGGCCGCATCATCAGCGTGCCCGCGACCGCGAGCAGCTGGCGCTCCCCGCCCGACAGCGCCGATGTCTCCCGTCCGAGCAGTGGTTCGATCCCGGTCCGGGCCGCCACGTCGCGGACGCGGTCGCGCATCTCGGCCCGCGGCATCCCGAGGTTCTCGGGCCCGAACGCGAGCTCCGACTCCACCGTGGCGCCGATGATCTGCTTGGCCGGATCCTGTAGCACCGTGCCGACGCTGCGCGCGATGTCGCGCAGCTTGAGCTCGGTGGTGAGCCGCCCCTCGACCTTGACGGTGCCGGTCAGGTCGCCCGGATAGGCGTGCGGGATCAGCCCGTTCATGGCACGGATCAGCGTGCTCTTGCCGCAGCCCGACGGTCCGGCGACGAGGATGATCTCGCCCGGGTGGACCGTCAGGGAGACGTCATGGATCGCGGGCTCGGACGCCCGCCGGTAGCGGAACGTCAGACCCTCCACCTCGACGATCGGGCCGTCGGACGGCGGATGCGGGGCGTCCGTCACGCGATCACGCGGGGTCGATCCGGACGACGTCGTCGATGGCCAGGCCGAAGCGCTCGGCCGCCGACCCCTGGTTGACGGCCAGACCGAGGCCGCCGTAGTCCGCATCCTCGTAGACGAGCGCCTCCCCTGGACCACGCTCCCCGAACGTCGCGGCCCACGGGATGTCGACCGGCACTGGCGAGGACGGCAGCGTGACGCGCAGCCGGCGCCCGGGCGCGAGCGGCCCCGCAACGCCTTCCAAGTCCGCCGGCTGGCCGGCGACGCGGACGTTCCCGAACGAGTCGATGAACAGCACGCCCGATCGAAGGCCGCCGTCCTCGACGGCCGCCTCGGGCAGGCGGAGTTCGACGAGCGACGCCGGCTCGACGGCCGGACCGACCGACTCGAGCGCGACCCCCGCGGCGAGATGCGCGGCCACCGGGGCGAACACGTCGCGCCCGTGGAAGGTGGCGGAGACCCGCGGCAGGAAGAGCGTTCGCTCCGTCAGCTCGTGCGCCGCGGTCACGCCCCCGAGGACCGCCGCCGCGGGCCGCAGCAGCCCGTTATCCGGCCCAACGAGCACGTCCCCGCGGGCGACCCGGAGGGCGACCGCTCGGCGCGCCGTCCCGACGCCTGGATCGACGACCGCGAGGTGGACGCCGACCGGCAGGTAGCCGACGGCCCTCGAGAGCAGGAACGCGCCGTCGCGGACCGCGAACTTGCGGACGTTGTGGTTCAGATCGAGGATCCGCGCCTCGGGCGCGATGGTCCAGATCACGCCGCGGCACGTCGCCGGCGCCGATTCGCCGCCGAAGTCGGTGAGGAACGAGATGAACGGCCCGGCCATGGGTCAGGCCGGGCGGACCCGGACGGGCCGATCCAACGACAGACCCAGTCGCTTCGCGGCGTCGCCCTGGTTGTCGGCGAGCGACAGATGGCCCTCCGAGTCCGACATCAGCAGGGACGCGCCGATCGGCACCCGGCCGAACGTGGTCTCCCAGACGGTCCGCTCGGTGACCGCGGGCGACTCGCCGGACGCCGGGAACTCGAGCACGAGCGGGCGTCCGAGCGTGAGCGGACCGATCGCGGCCTCGAGGTCGGCCGGCGTCCCGGCGAGCGTGACGTTGCCGTAGATCAGGACGTGCACGACCGACGACGTCAGCTCGCCATCGCCGATCGTCGGACGGACCTCCGGCAGGCGCACCAGGGCGTCGACCGGGAACGCCGGTCCGACGGACTCGAACGGGACGCCGGCGGCGAGGTGCGCGGCCATCGGCGCGAAGATGTCGCGCCCGTGGAAGCTCGAGGTCACCACGCGGAGCATGAGGTCCGGGTTGGCCAGCACGCGCGCTTCGACGATGCCCCCGAGCGCCTCGCCCGCCGCCACGAACAGGCCGTTGTCCGGGCCGATCAGCACGTCACCCCGGGCGGTCCGGAGCCCGACGGCGCGTCGCTCCGTGCCGACCCCCGGATCGACGACGGCCACGTGGACGCCCACCGGCATGTGCGGCAGCGCGAAGACCAGCGAGCCGGCGCCGTCGCGGATCGAGTAGCGCGGCACCTGGTGGTTGATGTCGATGATGTTGGCGTCCGGGCAGATCCGGAACATGACGCCGCGACAGACGGCGGGCGCGGCCGGTCCGAAGTCGGTCAGGAACGTGATCACGGGTCGGGTCATCTGCGGGATGGTACCGAACGCACCCACCCGGACGCACCGAAGCGGCGCCGGGAGGAGGCTCGGCGCCGCTTCGGTCGATTGGCTTCGACGACGGGAGGAGGGATTCGCCGTCTCAGCCGGGGATTTCGATGGTCAGTGCGGTCGCGGTGACCGCCCGTCGCTCCGTCCGAACCGACCGGTCCGGCGGAGTTCGCGGAGGAAGAGCAGTTCGTTGACCTGGCGGATCGACCAGTGCGTGCTCTCCACCGAGAGGCCGCATAGGAACGCGGTCACGTTGGCCGCTTCCTCAGGCGTCAGACCCAGGCCGATCAAGGTTCGAAACGTCCGGCGCGTCGCCGGCGCCGTGCGCGGATCCGCCGGCGAGGTCGTCGCTGCGCCGACCGGTCCAGATCCGGCCACGGACCGCGTTCCGGGCGCCGAGGACGAGGCGCGGCGAGACGGTCGAGCGTGTCCCCGTGAGCCTCGAGGTGCCTGACCGGCCATGACGCAACGTGTCCTCACTCGGCGTGCGACGCGCGACCGGTGGTTTCCGGTGCGGTTCGCGCATGTTCCCGCGCGGGCCGGCACGGCCGCGATGACCCGGCGGTCCGGGGGAGACCGGTACTTGCGGGCCTCGCGGTCACCGGCCGCTAGACTCGACCCGAGATGCGGGTGCGGCGGTTCGAGCTTCGACTGGTCGCGATGGCGCTCGTGGCCGGCTGGGCGACGGCCGCGGGCCTGGTCCTGTCGACCTACCGCCCGGGTGGCCCGCTGGACCTCGCCGTCGGGGCCGCCATGGTCCTGCCGGTGGCGATCGCCGCCTGCGGACTGATCTGGCCACCGGTCACGCGCGGGAGCGGGGCGTTCGCGGTGATGGTCTGGCTGGGGATCGGCGCCCTGCTGTGCCTCGTGCCGTCCGCCCTGGGCGTGCTCCAGCAGCTCCGGGCCCTCGGCTCGCAGACGCTGCTGCCGTCGCCCGAGGCCGCGTACCCGTGGGCCCTGGCGCTCGTCGCGACGAGTCTCTTCTCCGGGCTCGGGATCGCCCGGCGTCTGCGCGGTGCGACCGCGCTTCGTCGGCGCCGCTTCGTCGATGGCGTCCTCATCGGCCTGGCCCTCGCCGTCGTCGCGTCCGGGACGTTCGCGAGCGTCGCCGTGGCGAACGAGCTCGCCGTCCGCGACCGCGATGCGGTCGGCTCGCGGTTCGGGCCGACCGGATCGCGCACCCCGCCGGCGTGCGATTCCCAGGTGACGCCGGGTCGATCGGCGCGTCTGGCGGGCGAGCTCGCCGGGACCGTGGACGAGCGGCCCATCGGCTCCATCGACCTGTCGGGCGAGCGGGTAGGGTCGGCGTTCCGCTGGACCGCGTACGTGGCCACGGACCGACGGCTCGGGCTGGCCGGGGTGGCCCGGATCGGGGACGCCGCGTGGATCCGCGACCCCGGCGGGAGCTGGGTCGTCGTGGAGCGGAGCGCGGACGTGATCCCCGAGGCGCTCGACGTGCAGGTCCTCCTGACGGCGCTCGCACCGGGGAATCGGGTGACCGCCGAGGATCGCGGGGTCGAGGTGCTCGAGGGTGCCCGGGCCAGGCGCTGCCGGGTGGCCGTGGACGGCGCGACGTTCCGGGCGGCCTTCCCGCTGGTCCGCTGGCTGGTCGGCGACGCGGACCTGACGCACTGGCGTGGCCAGCTCGACTACTGGGTCTTCCTCGACGGCCAGCTCGGCCAGCTGACCGGCAGCGTCAACGGGGAGGCGACCGACATCGAACCCGGCGCCCTCCAGGCCACCGTCAGGATCCGCCTGACCGCCACGGAACGGGACCGGGACCGGGTCGTCTATCCTCCGGCGTGATGCCCCCAGACCTCGACCCGGCGGATCGCTACGGCTCGAAACGCGACCGGCTCGCTCGATTGACCCGGCTGGTCGCGATGCTCCAGGCGCACCCGGACGGGATCCACACGCGCGACATCGCGGAGCGGGTCGGCATGTCCGTGCGGACCGCGTACCGCGACCTGCGCGCGATCGAGGGCGAACTCGGTGTCCCGCTGTGGGCCGAGGACGGGCGCTGGGGGGTGGATCTCGAGAAGGCCTTCCTGCCGCCCCTCAAGCTCACCCAGGCGGAGGCCATGGCCGTCGTCCTGTCCGCCCGGCTGATGGTCCGCTACGCGGACAAGTACGACCCGGACCTCTCCTCGGCGTTCGAGAAGCTCGAACAGGGGCTGCCGCCCGTCCTCGCCGACTACGTCGAGCGGACGCTCGACATCCTGAGCAAGGCCCCCCGGGATCCGGGGTTCAGCGATCGCGTCCACCAGCTGACCAAGGCCTGGGCGGAACGCCGGGTGGTGACCATCGACTATCGGCCGGCCAACTACGACGCCGGGGCGCAGCCACGGCGGGCGACCGTGCACCCATACCTCATCGAGCCGTCGCTCCAGACGCACGCCCTCTACCTCATCGGCTGGGACGAGTTGCGCCGCGGGCTCCGAACGTTCAAGATAGAGCGCATCCGCGACGTCGCATTGACGCCGCGCACCTTCGAGCCCCCGGACCCCAGCGCCATCCAGATGGCACTTCGGCGGGCTTGGGACATCATCGCGGACCAGGACCCCGTGGAGGTCGTATTGCTGTTTTCGCCTACCGTCGCGAGCCGGGTCAGCGAGACGACCTGGCACCCGACCCAGACCGCGACCCCCCAGGCGGACGGCTCCCTGCGATGGGGAGCGACTGTGTCCGGCGCGATCGAGATCCGACTCTGGATCCTGTCCTGGGGCGATGACGTCGAGGTCCTGAGCCCCGCGACGCTGCGCGACGATGTCGCGGCGACCTACGCCCGGGCCGCCGCCCGATACGCGAGGGCGATCGATTGAGGTTCATGGCGGTCGGGCTTGCCGTCCTCCTCCTGCTCGGCGCCCCGGCGCCCGCCCGTGCGGCCTCGGTCGATGACGTCGAGCACCTCATCCTCGACCTGGTCAACGAGGCGCGCAACGAACGCGGCCTCACGGACCTGCGGGCCAGCACGCGGTTGTGGAGCATCGCGGCCTATCGGGCCTGGCGCATGGCGAGCACGAACGTCCTGAACCACTCCATCGGTGGCAGCATCTCGGCGCAGCTTCGCGCGAAGAGCTTCCCGTGGTACGCCTACGGCGAGGATGTCGGCTACAGCCCGCAGAAGGGCGCGACGGCGGCGGCCAAGGAGCTGTTCAAGCTCTGGAAGGCCAGCCCCTCGCACTGGGCCCTGATGATGAGCTCCAAGTACAACTACGTCGGCATCGGGATGTCGCTCCGCAAGAGCAACGGTCGCTGGTACTCGTCGATCGTCTTCACCGAGTCGCCGGACCTGACCGGGGCCCGAGCCGCGATGATCAAGGGCTACCGGAGCGGGGACGACGTGACCTGGACGTGGCGCGGCTGGGACATCCAGCTGGCGACGCACACCTCCGGCCTGGACGACTTCAAGGTGCAGCTGCGCAAGGACCGGGGGGCGTGGCGGACGATCTCGAAGCGGTCGGGCGCGACCGGGCGGACGGTCCGCGACCTCGCCGGTGGGCACTGGTACGGGATGCGCGTGCGCGCCCGCGACCACAAGGGCAACACCGGTCCATACACCGCCGAGATCCGCGTCTGGGTACCCTGACCGGGCGATGCGCCGGCACCCGTTCGCCGCGGTCAATCTCATCAGTGATCCGATCCACGGCTACGTCGAACTGACCAAGCGCCTCGACGCGGCCGGGTCCGCGGCGGCGGACCTGCCCGACGAGGACGTCGCCGAGGACGACCTGCTGGACACGGCCTGGGTCCAGCGCCTGCGGCGCATCAGCCAGCTCCAGAGTGCGCGCTGGGTGTTCCCCACCGCCGAGCACTCCCGGTTCACCCATGGCCTCGGGGTTATGCACGAGGCGGGGATGTGGGCCAGGGCGCTCTACCCGAGCCTCCGCTCGGAGCTCGTGGCCGCCGGTGACGCGCCGCCGTCCGAAGGCCTGGTCGTCGAGACCCTGCGCATGGCGGGCCTGCTTCACGACGTTGGGCACGGGCCGTTCGCCCACTTCTTCGACGACCACGTCCTGGCGGCCTTCCCGGCGCCGGCCGATCCGCGTCGCCCCGCCGGCAAGCGCCTGACCCATGAGGACCTTTCGGGTCGGATCATCGAGCAGGAACTCGGACCGCTCCTGCGCGGCCTGCGCCGGGCGCCGGGCGCCGTGCCCGAGCGGGACGGCTTCGGGTCCGGGGAGTCGATCGAGCCGGCCTGGGTCTCCTACCTCATCTCCAAGCCGGCCCTCGCCGATGCCACGATGCCGCGCTGGGTCCGCTGGCTCCAGCCCCTGCTGTCCGGGGTCTTCACCGTCGACAATCTGGACTACGTCCGGCGCGATGCCTACCTCACGGGGGTCGCCGCGGGTCCCGTGGACGCGGAGCGGCTGCGTCGATACGCCTTCATCTCGACACGCGGACTGACCCTCTACGAGTCGGGGCTCGGCGCGCTCGAGATGTTCCTGACGGCTCGGCGATTCATGTACCAGCAGGTCTACTTCCACCGGACCGTCCGCGCCATCGACATCGACCTGGCCGACGTGTTCGGCCCGTCGGTCGCGGCGATCTTCGGGGACGGGTCACCGGCCGATCGGCTCGCGGAGTACGCGGACCTGGACGAGTACGCCCTCCTCCACCAGGCCGCGCGCTGGGCCCGCGGCGAATCCGTCGCGGATCGCGCGCGACCCGGGGACGGGACCGTGAGCGCGGCCGTCGCGGACGCCTGGCGCGGGATCCTGTTGCGCAAGCCTCGCTGGCGGATGGAGGCGGAACGGCGGGCCGAGTACGAGGCGGGCGACCGTCCGGACGACCTCATCGCGTCGCTCGGCGATGCGGAACCGGGTCGCGTCGTCATCGACCTGGCGGAGGTGGACGCCCGGCCGGCGGATCCCCGGTCCACCGACGCGCTCCTGGCGCTCGAGACCCGGGATGGGGGCGCGGGCTCGATCGGGGCGGCGCTCGCGTCGATCCCGGCGTACTGGCTGATCGCCCGTCGCTATCGGCGTCGCGCGACCTGACCCCGGGCTCGCCCTACGGCGATCGACGCGGAGGCAGGACCAGGAGCGGGTCGATCCGGGCGACCTCGGCGGGCGGCAGCTTCATGCGTTTCGCCACGCCGGCCTCGATCGCGAACGTGGCGGTCTCGTCCGGGCTGAACAGTCCGTAGTGGAGGTGGCAGCCGGTCGCCCGGCCCGTGGCGCCCTCGAGCCCGATGACCTGCCCGGCGGTCACGACATCCCCCTTGCCGACGAGGGCCTTGCTGAAGTGGGCGTAGACGCTGCGGTACCCGTTGCCGTCGTCGATCACGACCACGATCGGCAGGGTTCCCCACAGCTGCTTGCGATCGAGCCTGTCCAGATACGGCTGGAGATCGCCGACCCAGCCCATCCAGCGGTCATAGCGGCGCCCGGCGGCCAGGACGACGCCATCGTGCGCGGCGACGACGCGATCGCCGCAGAACGTGGCCAGGTCGATCCCGTCATGGAAGGCGACCCCGTCCACGACACGGGATCCGAGCGACGACGGACCGAACGGCAACGTGAGCCGCCCCTTGGGCAGCGGCCACCCGTAGCCGCTCAGCGTCGAGGGATCCGGCGGACCGACGTTGCCGACCGGCGGAGGGCTGGCGGCGGGTGTCGCGGTCGGACGAGCCGACGGCCGGACGACGACGGCCGCGGTCGGCGAGGGTGACCCGCCCGGTCCGGCCACGATCCCGGCGACGTCCGCCTCCACCGGGAACCGCGGGGCCAGGGCCGATCCTCCGGCGACGATGGCCGCGGCCAGGACGGCGACCACGACGGCTCCCCCGAGCCGCCGTCCGGGACCGCGCCGCGGACGGAACGCTCGCTCGTCCAGCGGGCGGGGCAGGTTGTCGAGCGGGCCGGGGACCCGGCGCCGCGACGATGGGGGCATCGTGGATGTGTACCACCGCATGGGCCGAAGGGCAAACCGGTCAACGGGCACCGAACCGCAACCCGGGACGCGCAGGCGAAATGGTTGCATGACGATGGGAATATGCGTATGGTTTGCATATGAACCGCCGCATCTTCTCGACCGGATCGAAGAAGAAGCTCTGGCGGCCCTGCCGGGAGGCACGGGCCCTGGGGCTCTAAGGCGCGTCGACCAGACGAACCGAGCCTCCAGGGAACGGAGGCTCCAGGGGCCGCGGCACCACATCGGTGACCGCGGCCTTCGTTCGTCTGGACCTCTCCGGCTCTCTGGCGGCTCTCGGCACGGACCTCGTGAGGAGAACCACCATGACGACCATCGTGATCCTCGGCGACGGCGGGCTCGGGACCGCCGTCGCGGCGGCCGCCCGCGACCGGGGTGACGACGTCCGCGTCGTCGGTCGACCCGTCGGTCGACACGACCGCTCGACGTTCGCCGCCGCCGACGTGGTCGTCGATGCCTCCCGACCGGACGCGGTCGCGACCAACGTGTCGGCCGCCCTCGATGCCGGCGTCCGCCGGCTGGTCATCGCGACCACCGCCTGGTCCGAGGATCGGGGGCTGGTGGACGGCCTGCTGGTCGGGCACGGCGCCGCGGCCGTGGCGGCCGCCAACTTCAGCCTCGGCGTGGCGCTCTTCGGGCGCCTGATCGACTCGGCCGTCGCGCTCTTCGGACGCGTCGAAGCCTTCGACCCGTACCTCGTCGAGTGGCATCGCCGCGCGAAGCTGGATCGTCCCTCGGGGACGGCGCGAGACCTGGCGACCCGGATCGTCGCCGCGCACCCGGGGTTGACCGACGCGGACGACCTCGAGGTCGTCTCGATCCGCGCGGGCGCGTCACCGGGCATGCACCTGGTCGGGTTCGATGCCCCGGGCGAGACCATCGAACTCCGTCTCACCGCGCGCGACCGCTCCGCGTATGCCGCCGGGATCCTGTCGGCGGCCGACTGGCTGCTGCGGTCCGACCGGGTGGCCGGCCTGCACGCCTTCGACCCAGTCGTCGACGACCTCCTGGCCGGCGTCGCCGTGGCCGCCTGAACCGCCCATGCGACGCCGACCCGACCCCACGACCTCGGACCCACCCCTGACCCCCGCACCGGAGGACCTTCCGATGACCCGAACCCCACGAGCCGCGACACCGACATCGACACCGAGCGTCACGCAGACCGCGCCCGAGCGGCGCGCGATGCCACCCAGCCCGACACGACCGATGCTGCGCGGCGCCTTCACCGCGCTCGTCACGCCGTTCCGGACCGACGGCGCCTTCGACGACGCCGCGTTCCGGCGGCTCGTCCGCTGGCAGATCCTCGCCGGGATCGATGGTCTCGTGCCGTGCGGCACGACCGGCGAGTCCCCCACCCTGACCGAGGCCGAGCGCGAGCGCTGCATCGCGATCACCGCGGAAGCGGTCGTCGACGGCGGGGCCCGTGGCCGCGTCCGCGTGGTCGCGGGGACCGGGACGAACGACACGGCGACGACGGTCCGCGCCACTCGCCGGGCCGCGGGACTCGGGGCGGATGCGGCACTCGTCGTCGCGCCGTACTACAACCGCCCGGATGGCCGGATGCTGCTGGCCCACTACCGGGCGATCGCCGATGACGGTGACCTGCCGATCGTCGTGTACAACGTGCCGAGCCGGACGGGGACGAACGTGGACGCCGACACGTTCCTGCGACTCGCCGAGCATCCGCGGGTCGTCGCCGTCAAGGAGGCGAGCGGCAACCTCGAACAGATCGCGCGCATCTGCCGCGAGCGGCCGCGCGACGTCGCCGTCCTTGCCGGCGACGATGCCTGGACCCTGCCGGTGCTCGCGATGGGTGGCGATGGCGTGGTGTCCGTGGCGTCGAACGAGATCCCGGGCGAGCTCGTCGCGTTGTGTGCCGCGGCACGGGCCGGGGACTGGGAGATGGCCCGGCGCCTCCACGAGCGCTGGTTGCCGCTCTTCCTCGGCAACTTCCGCGGTGGCCCCAACCCGGTACCGGTGAAGGCCGCCCTCATGCTCATGGGGCTGCTCGACTCGGACGCGGTGCGGGCACCGCTCCTGCCCCTCGATGCCGACGCCCGTTCGGTCATGGCCGGCCTCCTGCGTTCGAGCGGTCTGCTCGACGTCGCCGGCGGCCGGATCGCTGCCGTGCGCACCACCCGTGAGGCCGTCGCATGACCGCCGAACTCGAGCGCCCGCCGCGCCAGCCGTCCAGCGCGATCCGGCCCGCCACGATCCTCGACGACCTCGAAGCGGGGCGCCGGCGTGCGGCCGTTCCCGATGACGCGGCGCCCGATGGCTGGCGCGTGGACCCGGATGTGAAGGCCGCGATCCTGGCGTGCTTCGCGGACCGGACCACGCGGGACTGGACGGTCGGACCGCTGACCTTCCGGGATCGGGCCGCGGTGCCGCCACGGACCGACCTCGAGGGTGGGCCCTGGCGGATCGTGCCCGGCGGCACGGCCGTCCGGCGGGGCGCCTATCTCGGGGAGAACGTGGTCGTGATGCCGCCGTCGTACATCAACGTCGGAGCGTGGGTGGGCGACGGGACGATGGTGGATTCGCACGTGCTCGTGGGGTCGTGCGCCCAGATCGGGTCGCGCGTCCACCTCTCGGCGGGCGTGTCCATCGGCGGCGTCCTCGAACCGCCGGGCGCACGCCCGGTCATCGTCGAGGACGAGGCGTTCGTCGGCGCCGGCAGTGCCCTGCTCGAGGGCGTGCTGATCCGGCGCGGTGCCGTCATCGGGGCCGGGGTGACCCTCACCGGGACCTCGCGCCTGTATGACCTGGTCCGCGACGTGGTGATCAGCGGCTCCGTGGAACAGCCGCTGGCCGTGCCGGCCGGCGCCGTGGTCGTCCCCGGGGCTCGCGCCGTCGCCGGGGCGTTCGCCGCCGACCACGGGCTGTCGATGGCCGTGGCGCTCCTGATCAAGTATCGCGACGCCGGCACGGCGGCGCGGGTCGTGCTCGAGGAGGCCCTCCGATGAGCCTGACCCTCGAACGGGCACGGCGCGGCCGCCCGCCCACGCGGAACGAGATCCTGCGCGGCGGGCGCCTCGGTGGGGTGGCGCCCGAGACGCTCGCCGAGCGCTTCGGGACCCCCTGCTACGTCTACGACCTCGACGTGGTCGATCGCCAGGTCGAAGCGCTCCGGGCGGTCCTGCCGCCGGTCGTCGACCTCGCCTACGCGGTCAAGGCGAACCCGGCGCTCGCGATCGTCGCGCACTTGGCCCGGCTCGGGCTGGGTGCGGACGTGGCCTCGGCCGGCGAGCTGACGACGGTCCTGCGGGCCGGGTTCGATCCGGCATCGATCGTCATGACGGGTCCCGGGAAGCGGGAGGCCGAGCTGCGCCAGGCGGTGGACGCCGGCATCCGGGCCGTGACCGTGGAATCGCCCGGCGAGCTCGCCCGGCTCGACGCGATCGCCGCGGAGCGTGGCGTCGTGGTCCCGGTCCTGCTGCGCGCGGCCGTCACGGAGGACGCGCGTCTGGAGCGCGTGCGGCTCGTCGGTGACGATGGCGCCGGGAAGTTCGGGATGGACGCGGCTGACCTCGTCGCGGCGGCCCGGTTCGCGGCGACGTCGCCACACCTCGATGCCCTGGGGCTGCATGCCTTCGGGGCGTCGAACGTCCTCGATGCGGCGGCCCTCGTCGACCATGTCGCGGCCACGGTCCGCGCCGCGCGCAAACTGGCGATCGCGACCGGGATGCGCCTGCGCATCGTGGACGCCGGTGGCGGTCTCGGGATCCCGTACGAGACCCACGAGGAGTCCCTGGACCTCGTCCGGCTGGGTCGTGGCCTGCATGACCTGGTCGCGGCGTGGCCGGATGATCCGCGACTCTGCGACGCGCGGCTGCTGCTCGAGCCCGGCCGCTTCCTCGTGGGTCCGGCGGGTGCCTACCTCGCGCGGGTCGTCGATCGGAAGGTTGTCGACGGCACCACGGTGCTCGTCCTCGACGGTGGGGTGCACCACCTGCTGCGACCAGCGCTCGTGGGTCAGGAACACCGGATCCGGCTCGTATCCAGCCGCGCCGAGTCGACACCGGTCCGGCCGACGCCGGTGACCGTGGCCGGCCCGCTGTGCTCCGGGCTGGACGTCTTCAGCCAGCACGCGATCCTGCCCGGCCCGCAGGTCGGGGAGCTCCTCGCCGTCCTCGACGTCGGTGCGTACGGGTTCACCGAGTCCATGCCGTTGTTCCTGTCACACCCGATCCCGGCGGAGGTCATCGTCCGCGCCGGCGAGGCGGCGCTCATCCGGCCCCGCCAGGAACCCGAGGCGTGGCTTGCCCAGCAGATCCCCGCGATCCTCTGATCCGGCACAGGGCGGGACGGCGCGC
>CAYMTJ010000042.1:18789-21371 GCA_964393345.1 uncultured Anaerolineaceae bacterium
GCGTGGTCCACAATGGGCTCCCGCGCATCGAAGCGAAGGATCCTCGCCGTGCCCCGCACAAGACACATCGCCCGGTCGACATCGCCTCGGCGTCGCCCATGAGTCAGGCCGCACCCGATCGGTCTCGGACCGTGCGCCTGGCCGTCATCGGCGTGATCGCGGGCGCCGCGTCAGGGCTCTTCGGGATCGGCGGCGGGCTGGTCATGGTCCCGGCCATGGTCATGCTCGCCTCGATGCGCCAGCACGAGGCCCACGCGAGCAGCCTCGGGGCCGTCATCCCCATCGCGACGGTCGCCTCGATCCCCTTCATCGCCACGGGCTTCGTGAGCTGGCCGTTCGCGGCCGCGATGGCCCTCACCGCGATGATCGGCGCCCGGACCGGTGCGCGGGTGATGCACCGGATGAGCGATCGCCAGCTGCGCTGGGCGTTCATCGCGCTGATGGCGGTCGTCGCGGTCCGGATGCTGCTCGGCACCGATGCGCGCGCGGCCGCGCCACCGGACCTGAGTACGCTCCTGTTCCTGGTCCCCGCATTCGGGATCGGGCTGCTCGCGGGGATCGCGTCAGCGCTGTTCGGGATCGGCGGCGGGCTCGTGATGGTGCCGCTCATGGTGCTGACCGGGCTGCCCCAGCATCTTGCCCAGGGGACGAGCCTCGTCGCGATCGTCCCGACCGCGATCGTCGGCGCGCGCGCCCATCAGCAGCGCGGGTACCTGGACCTTCGGACCGTGGCGCCGCTCGCGGTCGGCGGGCTGGTCGGCGGGTTCGCGGCGTCCCTGGTGGCGCTCGAGCTCGACCCGGTGGTCCTGCAGCGCGGCCTCGCGATCCTGCTGACGGCCGCGATCATCCAGCTCGCCCGACGACCGACCCGGGATCGGCCGGCGGCGGCGGGACCGCGGCTGGAAGGGGATCAGTCGGCGATGTAGCGGAACCCGTCGCCGTCGCGCGCGAGACGGCCGATCGGCGCGACCGGCTCGTGCGAGAGCGCGATCCGCCAACGCTCGTCGGCGGCTTGGGCGAACAGGTCGCGCTTGACGTCGACGCTGTCGAGCGGGAAGTCATCGAAGCTCGGCAGCCACGTCGGCTCGGCGCTCCACGGGCGCATGCACAGGTCCCCGAAGAACGCCACGGTCCCGGTCTCGCCGCGCACCACGACCGCCTGGTGGCCGGCCGTGTGACCACCGGTGGCGATCACGCTGACCCCGGGCAGCAGTTCGCGCTCGCCGTCGGCGTCGTCCTGCCGCGTGCCCGCCCGCGCCAGGTGGAGCTCGGCCTGGTCGTATCCGGAGACCACGCGCGGGTTGGCATCGAACGCGATCTCCCACTCGGCGCGCTGGGCGACGATCCGGGCACGCTCGAACGCGGGCTGGCCGGCCCGATCGAGGAGACCGCCGGCGTGGTCGAAGTGGAGGTGGCTGAGCGCGACGGCATCGACGGTCGACGGGTCGAACCGCGCGGCGCGCATGGCTTCGAGGATCGTCCGACCGGCGACGCCGCGCATCTGGGTCATCTTCTCGTCGAGGCGCTCACCGATCCCGGTCTCGACGAGGACTCGACCGGCTGGCGTCTCCACCAGCAGGCAGTTGAGCGCCTGGTTGAGCCGGTTCTTGTCGTCGATCTCCTCGGCGACCAGCGGGTGCCACTGGCTCCGTGGCACCGAGCCGAGCAGGACGCCCGCGTCCGAGCGGAAGCTGCCGGCCACGACGAGCGCGACACGCGTCCCGCCGCCGAGGTCGGCGAACCACTCGTTCGTGTCGCGCAGCGTCATGCCGGCATGGTACGGGCGAGGCGGGTTCGGGATCGCCTCGCGGCGGGCCCGCGCGGCGCGCTCGAGGTCAGGCGCCCGCGTCGGCCGGCAGGCCCACTTCGATGGGGTTGTTGACCGGATCAGCGCTCCACTCGAACCAGCCACCGTCGTAGACCGCGATCCGGGGCCAGTCCAGCAGGTCCGCGTAGAACCAGGTCTCCGCGGCTCGCCAGCCGGTCCCGCAGTAGAACGCGACCCACTTGTCGGGCGTGATCCCGGCGTCGCGCCAGTTCGCCTCGATCTCGGGATACGCCCGCATCGTGTTGTCGACGTTGCGGTAGTGCTGCATGTGGTAGGCGTCCGTGCCGCAGTTACCCCACACGTCGCCCTTGATCCGGCCGGCCACTCCGATGTAGTTGTAGCCGCTGGCCTCACCGACGTGCTCCCTCCACGTCCGGACGCTGACGAGCGCCGCGCCGACCGGGTCGGCGAGGATCGCCTTCGCCTCGGGCAGATCCACGAGGTAGCCCGCGTGTCGAGGGATGGCGACCCCGAAGTCGGTCACCGGCGATGCTTCTCGCGGCACGGTCTCGAGCGGCAAGCCGGCGCCGGCCCACCAGTCGTAGCCGCCATCGAGCAGCCTGACGTCCTCGACGCCCGCGTAGCGCAGGATCAGGGCGGCACGGGTGGCCGCGATCTGCCCGGCGCGTCGACCCGGCCACTTCTCCTTGGCGTCGCCGGCCGTGTCGCGGCCATAGACGATGACGGTGGTGTCGTGGGTGATCCCCAGCGACAGGAGGGTCACCTCGATCTCCGCCGGGGAGCGGCGGTTCCA
>CAYMTJ010000042.1:21471-24589 GCA_964393345.1 uncultured Anaerolineaceae bacterium
TGATCCCCAGCGACAGGAGGGTCACCTCGATCTCCGCCGGGGAGCGGCGGTTCCACGTGGCTGGGTCCTCGATGCGGTTCGTGTCCAGGTAGAGGGCGCCCGGGAGATGGTTCTCCTCGTATTCCTCGGGGACGCCGAAGTTGACGTGGAGCAGGACGGACCTCCCCGCCGGGGCGGCCTCCGGGGTCTCGCCGGCGAGCAGCCGACGAAGCCAGTCGATGTGGACGAGTCGCTGGTGGTTCGGCAGTTTCTCGACGGGCAGATCCGGATCGGCCGCCCACGCCGGGAACCCGGCTTCCAGCGTCCGGACCCAGCCGTGCCCATCGGCGATCAGCCGCGACTCGAGAGCGGCGGCGTGCTCCGGTCGATCCGCGTAGAGGACGACCGCGCGGTCCGGCGTGACCCGCTTCTCCCCGAGCAGCCGGACGATCTCGGGTTCGTCGACCGAGTCGAGCCAGGCGGCGGGGAATGCGACCGCACCGGGGATGTGGCCGCCGCGCGACTCGCCGTTGAGGCGCCAGCCGTTGAATGCCGCGATCGGCCGCAGGTCCACGATGGTCAGTTCGGGGTCGTCGAGGCGCTGGCGAAGCTCGTCTATCGTGATGATCCGTGCCATCGGTGGTTCGTCCCTTCTCGAATGGTGATGTCGATCGGTCCCAGGGGCCGAGAAGTTCGGCCGGTTCGGGGTCGGCGGCGACCGTCGTGGGGATTCGAAGGCAAACAAGAAGCCGCCGCCACATCGGTGACGACGGCCCCGGGACCCGGATCCGACGGTTCGTGCCCGCGTCAGCTCAGCGCGGCAACCCTCGGACCCCGGCCTTCGCACGGCGGGGCCGCCTGCGCATACACATGTCCCGGGAGCTCGTGTGAGCGATCACGGCGAAACCCTACCAGTCTGGTCGGGATTTTGGCAACCGCGTATCTCACCCTCGGACACGGAGGCCTGAGGCGGCGGCAGCGGGACGGATCGGAGCCGCGCCGGACAGCGCCGCTGAAGTGGAACTATTCCGACCGACCTACTAGACATTGAGACCCCGGTGGCGTATGGTCCCGGCGATGACATCCGTCGTTCGAGCACCTGAGATGTGTATGCCGTGGCGGCCCCATGGAGGGGACACACGGCGATCGGTCACGCCACCCTCGAGGTAGCGAGAGACCGCCGCCGGTCCCGGGGCCGCAGTCCAGGTGAGGATTGCGGCTTTTGTGTGTCCGGACAACTTCGCGGCGCGCCGCCGACTCCGCTCCCGGACCGGGACCTCAGCAGGTGCGTCGTCCGACGCGCGCCACCGATGAAGGAGCCACGACCGATGTCCCAAGTCCTCGACGACGTCCTGACCGCCAACGACGCCTATGCCGCGTCGTTCGGCGCCAAGGCGGACCTCGCCCTCCCGCCCGCCCGACGCTTCGCGATCCTGACCTGCATGGATGCCCGGCTCGATCCGGCCAGGTACGCGGGCCTCGCTGAGGGCGACGCGCATGTCATCCGCAACGCCGGTGGACGCGCGAGCGACGATGCGATCCGCAGCCTCGTCATCTCGTACAAGCTCCTCGGCACGGCGGAGTGGTTCGTGATCCATCACACCGATTGCGGCATGGAGTTCTTCACCGACGAGGTGATCCGCGGGCTCCTGGCCAACAGCCTGGAGACTGCCGCCCTGGGGCCCGAGGGGTTTCACGACGTCGGGACGGGGCCCGGGTCGACCGAGGCGGCCTACATCGACTGGCTGACCATCTCGGATCAGACCGGGAGCGTGGTCGACGATGTGCAGCGGATCCGCGAGCACCCGCTCGTGCCCGCGGGCATCCCCATCTACGGGTACGTGTACGACGTCCGAAGCGGACGCCTTGTCGAAGTCCCCGAGGCGACCCACGTCGGCCGGGCGTCGTCCGACGTCCGCCTCCTCAAGTCCGCGTGACCTGAGCGCCGCACGGCGGGACGGGGGCTCTGCGACCCCGGTCCCGCGGTGCGGGTATCATCCCCGGGCGTCCGCCCGTAGCTCAGTGGATCAGAGCGACTGACTTCGGATCAGTAGGTCGGGGGTTCGAATCCCTCCGGGCGGGCCACATCGCGGCGAGTTCCCGGCGGCCCGAGTCACCTGCTGCCGGTTCACTCCGCCATGGACAGCGTGACGATCCGGCTTCGGCCGACGACGTTGCCGTCTCGATCCAGGGCGACGACCACGAGCCGCACCTCGACGACGTCCGCGCTGACGCGGAAGACCAGCGGCTTGTCCGGCGGGTGGGTGAACACGCCGACGACCGCGCCCGCCGGGTACGACGGGTCGCGCGCCGGGCCGTCCTTCGAACGCGTCCCAAGCAGCACGTAGCGGCGGGCGTCGGGAACCGCGGTCCACGTGGCGCGGATCCCGGACTCCCCGACGACCCGTGCCTCCAGCCTGATCCGGCGAGGGTCGGTCGGCGACTTCGTCGGGGCGCCAGCGTCGGGCGTGGCCGTCTTCGGCGGGTCCTTCGTGGGCGCGGGGGACGGGGCGGTCGTCCCCGTCGGCGTCGGTCGGACGGTCGGCGGGGCATCCGACGGGCGAGACGTCGTCGATGGCGTCGCGGGCACGCTCGACGATGGGGTCGGGCCCGGGCTCGGCGGCAGGGTCGGTGGACGCGCGGTCGACGCGGTCCCGGTCGGCGTGGCGTCGGTCTGCACGGCGCCGGTCGGCTGGCGATCGATCCGGAGGCGCCCATCGATGAGC
This sequence comes from uncultured Anaerolineaceae bacterium, assembly GCA_964393345.1. Lineage (GTDB taxonomy): Bacteria > Chloroflexota > Limnocylindria > Limnocylindrales > CSP1-4 > SPCO01. The sequence continues at coordinate 24,177 of CAYMTJ010000042.1, forward strand.
CGGGCGACGTCGCCTTCGCGAAGTTCGACGTCACCGACCCTCGCAAAGCCGTCGGCTCCGACGCGCACGACGGCTCCGTCCGGCAGCAGCAGCCCGTCCGGGTCTGTGAGGGTCGTCCCGTCGGTCAGCGCCACTTCCACGTTCACCGATCCCGTCAATTCGTAGGCCAGGGCGGACCGGTCGTCCATGCCGCCGAAGGCGACGATCCCCAGCACGAGGGCCAGCGAGGCGAACCCGGCGGCCAGCCGGAACGCCGGCCGACGCCACGCCGATCGCGTCGGCCGGACCGGGGCCGGGGTCACGTCCATCGCCATCAGGCGCGCCTCGAGCGCGTCCTCGAATCCTGGGCGTGGATCCGGCACGGGGCGACGGCCGGCGTCCTCCAGCCGCTGGCGGATGTCGTCAGGCATCGT
>CAYMTJ010000043.1:0-24241 GCA_964393345.1 uncultured Anaerolineaceae bacterium
GATGGATCGAGACCCAGGTGGCGCCGGCGGCGGTGTTGACCAGCGCGTTGAGCAGCGGCCAGTCCGCCACGGCGTCGGAGCCGTCGGCCATGGCCTCGGTCTCGCGGTTGGGCGAAGCGACCGAGCCGGAATCGAGGTGATCGCGGCCGATGACGATCGGCGCGCTCACCTCCCCGGTCCGCACGAGCTCGTTGAACGCGAGACCGGCCCGTGCCCGCTCCCCGTAGCCGAGCCAGCAGATCCGGGCCGGCAGGCCCTGGAACGGCACGCGCTCGCGGGCCATCGCGATCCAGCGGTGGAGGCCGGCATCCTCGGGGAACAGGTCAAGTACCGCCTGATCGGTGCGCTGGATGTCGGCCGGGTCGCCGGACAGCGCCGCCCAGCGGAACGGCCCGCGGCCCTCGCAGAACTGCGGCCGGATGAAGGCGGGGACGAACCCCGGATACGCGAACGCGTCGGTGACGCCCTCCTCGAGGGCCACCGCGCGCAGATTGTTGCCATAGTCGAAGACCACGGCGCCGGCCGCCTGGAAGGCCAGCATCGCGCGGACGTGGGCCGCCATGGACCGGCGGGCACGCCGCTCGTACTCCGCCGGGAGCGCTGCCCGTAGCTCGAGGGCGTCCTTGAGACCGATCTCCGCCGGGACGTACCCCGCCAGCGCGTCGTGCGCGGATGTCTGGTCCGTGACGAGGTCGAACCGTTCGCCCGCCGCGGCCCAGGCTGGTTCGACCTCCGCGGCGTTGCCCACCAGCGCGATGCTCACGGCTTCCCCGCGCGCCGCCGCCTCGCGCGCCCAGGCGAGCGCCTCTGCCGGGTCTCGCGTCAGGCGGTCGACGTAGCCGATCTCCAGGCGGCGCCGGGCGCGCGCCTCGTCGACCTCGATCGCGATGCAGATCCCGTCGTTCATCGTCACGGCCAGCGGCTGGGCTCCGCCCATCCCGCCGAGCCCAGCCGTCAGGGTCACGCGGCCGCGGAGCGTCCCACCGAAGTGCTGGCGGGCCGCCTCGGCGAACGTCTCGAAGGTGCCCTGCAGGATCCCTTGCGTCCCGATATAGATCCACGACCCCGCGGTCATCTGGCCGTACATCATCAGACCGCGCGTCTCGAGGTCCCGGAAGTGCTCCCAGGTGGCCCACTTGCCGACGAGATTGGAGTTCGCGATCAGGACCCGCGGCGCCCACGGGTTGGTGCGCAGGACGCCGACCGGCTTGCCGGACTGGATGAGCAGCGTCTCGTCGTCAGCGAGCCGGCGAAGCTCCCGGACGATCGCATCGAACGCGTCCCACGACCGGGCGGCGCGTCCGGTCCCGCCGTACACCACGAGGTGGTCCGGGTCCTCGGCGACGTCCGGGTCGAGGTTGTTCATGAGCATCCGGAGCGCGGCCTCCTGCTCCCAGCCCCGACAGCTCAGCTCTGGGCCGCGGGGCGCACGAACGGGACGAGGTCCGGACATCAGCGCGAGCCTATCAGCGCAGACCGGCGACCACCAGCGCCCCGAGATCCTGCGAGCCGACGGAGGTGATCGACACCAGGATGCCGTCGTCGGGCCGGTGGACGTGATAGGTCATGGCGCCGCCGGCACACGACCCGGCGAACGCCTCGAGACCCGCGATCGTGCGGGCCACCTCGCCGGTCGCGCCTCCGGCCGGCGCGCAGGCCGCCTCGTCGTAGGAGGCCCGCCAGTCGGCGAAGAACGCATCGGAGTACACGCCGGGCCGAAGGCGGACGACGCTGGAGATCGCGAGGTCCTCCGCGTCGTCGGTCGACACGACGACGAGGGCGACGGCGATCGCGATCGCCGACTCGCCGAGCGACGGATCGCTGGCGACCCGGGCCGCGGCGTCCGGATCCGCCACGAGCGGTGCGCCCGCCACGGTCGCCGGGAGATGGTCCAGCAGGTCGTCATCGACGGCGACCGCCCCGGGCACAGGACTCCCGGTGGGAGGCGGATCGAGGCTTGGCGTCCGGCCAGGGTCGGTCGATGCGGTCGGGCTGGCGGGTGGCGTCGGTGGCGGCGGGGACCCGGGCGAGCCCGCGGACGGCCCGCAGGCCAGGAGCGCGACGACCAGGGCCGGAATCGACGCGATCCACCGACGCCACGCCCGGCCCACTCGCGTCAGGCCAGCTCGAGGCGCATCACCGGGAACCGGGGGTCGTCGACCACACGCGCGAAGCCAGCGGCCTCCCAGAACGGTGGGCTGGCGGCGCTCGTGGCGTCCGGGCGCACGCTGCCCGTCGGCTCCGGGTACGCCTCCACGGCCGTGAACCCGCGCTCGGCCAGGTCGTCGCAGACGGCCTGGACCAGGTGGCGGGCGAGACCTTCACCCCGGGCCGACGCGGTTGTCGAGATGCAGGTGATCACCGCGGGGAGGGGCGCGTCAGGGAGCTGCGGGTAGAGGTCACGGATGTGCTGCGCCCGCGGGTACGCGGTGAGCGGACCGAACTGGCAATAGACCGCCGGCGACTCGTCGCGGTAGAGGACCTTCGCGTAGCTCCCGACGACCCCGAGCCCACGGACCAGCAGGGCCAGCTTGCGAGGCGCACCGGGATCCACCGCCGCGGGGCGGGGCGGCGGGGGCGCGAACGGGTTGTCGATGGCGTCGTCGTCGTCGAGCAGGAACGGGTTGACGGCTGGCCCGGACCCGCCGGAGCGGGCGAAGGGGTTGACCGCCGTTGCCTCCGGCCGCTCGGCGAGGAACGGGTTATCCGACCCGGACCGCGGAGCCGGATTCGGCGAGGGCGGGGCCTCGAGCCAGGCCAGGCGTGCGGCCTTCGAGCCGCGAGCCGCGTCCTCCCAATGGTCACACGTCCGATGGTCGAACCCGGGATCCGCACATGGCGGGATCCGCCGGAAGCCGGCCTCGTCCCGGATGTCCTCGATGCGGATCGACACCATCGCGTCGTGAGTCTACGGCGCGGCGACGACGCCCCGCGATCGTGCCGGGACCCTTGGCGGTCCAAGCCGCGACCCGTCGCGAACAGGACCGCGGATCGCCGCCGGTTGGGTACACTCTCGCGCGACGGTGGCGTCGAGGGTGCGCCGGCCGCAGGAAGGACGCCACGATCGGGATGGCGACGTCGGCACCGAAGGACGCGTACGCGGTGCTGGGGGTCGACCCAGCGTGCGACGACGAGACGATCGTCGCCGCCTACAAGGCGCTGGCCCGACGCTACCACCCGGACATCGCCGGTGACCGCGCGACCGGCCGCATGATGGCGATCAATGCGGCCTGGGACAGGCTCCGGACCCCGCGGCGCCGCGCTGACTACGACCTGGAACTGCGCGACATCGATCCCGTGCGCGCCGCAGCCGCCAGACGCCGGCCCCGCCCCCGTGCCAAGCCGCGCGAGGACGACGAGCCGGAGCCCATCAAGGCCACGCCCTTCGAGGCCTGGCAACGCCCGGCTCCACGCGATGGGACCGGTGCCGCCGGACCGCCGCCCGGGCGCCCGTCGGGGACCGTGCTGCCGTTCGGACGGCATCTCGGCTGGTCGATCGGGGAGGTCGCCCGGGTGGATCCGGGATATCTCGTCTGGCTGGAGAGCCGCAACGAGGGGCGACGGTATGCCGCCGAGATCGATGCGACGCTCCGGAAGACCGGCTACCGCAAGCCCGACGATCCGCCGGGGACGACCGCCGCAGGAAGCCGCTTCCGCCGCTGAACCGGCGGGGGCGTCAGCCGGTCGGCGGGCCCGCGCGGCGCGGTTTGACGATCCGGAACCAGATCCACGCGAGGGCCACCGCAACGAGGACCGCGAGGATCGCGTACTCGAACCGCTTGAGCCATCCGCCGATCGTCTCCCAGTTCGATCCGAGGGCGACGCCCGCGTAGACGAGCGCCGCGGTCCACGGCAGCGACCCCAGGAACGTGAACAGCGTGAACCGGCCGAGCGGCATCCGTGCGATCCCGGCCGCGAACGACACGAGTGACCGGATGACCGGCAACATCCGGCCGAAGAAGCTCGCGGCCGACCCGTGCCGCTCGAAGAACGCGTCGGCGCGGTCGAGATCGCCGCTGCTGACGCCGATGAACCGGCCCCAGCGCTCGATCAGCGGACGTCCGCCCCACGCCCCGATGCCGTAGGCCACGAGCGCCCCGACGGTCGCCCCGACCGTGCCCGCGAGGACCACGAGCCAGTAGCTCCACGGTGCGCCGGTGATCGGCTCCACCGCCGTGCCCTCGCCGACGAGGAACCCGGCAAAGGGCAGGACGACCTCCGAGGGGATCGGGATGATCACACTCTCGATCGCGACCCACAGCGCCACGCCCAGATACCCGACCGCGTCGTAGATCTGGGTGACGAGGTCGCGGACCGGGCCATCGAGGAAGTCGAACACGGCCGGGAGCATAGCCGACTATCCTCGGCCGGTGACTGAGCCAGAGGTCCCGCACTTCTACCCGGACCGACCGCGCGATCCGTCGACGGTCGTGCTCACCGGCGCCGACCTGACGATCGCCGACGTCGAGGCGGTCGCCCGGGACGGGGCGTCCGTCGTCCTCGACGTCCACGCCCGGGAGCGGATGCAGGAGGCGCGCGACGTCATCGAGGCGCTCGTCGCGGCCGGAGCGGTCGTGTACGGCGTGACGACCGGCTTCGGCGATCTGGCCACCACGTTCGTCGATCCTTCTCGGAGCGGGGATCTGCAGCGGAACCTGCTCATGAGCCATGCGGCCGGCGTCGGTCAGCCGCTGCCGCGTGAGGTCGTTCGCGCGATGCTCCTACTGCGGGCGAACACGCTCGCGCTGGGCCATAGCGGCTGTCGGCCGCTCATCGTCGATCGCCTCCTCGCGTTCCTCGCCCACGGGATCCACCCGGTCATCCCGGAGCAGGGATCCCTCGGGGCATCCGGGGACCTGGCGCCCCTGGCGCACCTCGCCCTGCCGATCATCGGTCTGGGCGAGGTCGAGATGGCCGGGCGAACCAGACCCGCCGCCGAAGCGCTCCGCGTGGCCGGCCTCGAACCGCTCGCGCTCGAAGCCAAGGAGGGGCTGGCGCTCCTCAACGGGACCCAGCTGATGGGGGCCATGGGCGCCCTGCTGCTCGCCGATGCCGATCGTCTGGTCCGGACGGCATCCGTCGCCGCCGCTATCAGCGTCGAGGCCATGCTCGGGACGGATGTCGCCTTCGCGGCCGCCTACCAGCTGGCCCGCCCGCATCCGGGGCAGGTCGCGGTGGCCGCGGAGCTCCGGCATCTGCTTCGAGGATCGGCGCTCCAGGGCTCGCATCACGCGTCCGCCCACAAGGTCCAGGACCCGTACTCGCTGCGCTGCGTGCCGCAGGTGCACGGCGCGGTCCGCGACGCCCTCGACCACCTCCGACGGGTCCTCGACATCGAGCTCAATTCGGCCACGGACAACCCGCTCGTCTTCCCGGGCGGCGGCGTGGCGTCGAGCGACACGCTGGCGACCGGAGGGGGCCGCGTGATCTCCGGTGGCAACTTCCACGGTGAGCCGATCGCGCTGGCCCTCGACTTCGCGAAGCTGGCGCTGGCCGAGCTCGGGTCGATCAGCGAGCGACGGACGGCCCTGCTCGTCGACGCCCGCCTCAACGGTGGCCTGCCGCCGTTCCTCGCGGCGACATCCGGGATCGACTCGGGGATGATGATCTACCAGTACACGGCCGCGGCACTCGCGTCAGAGCACAAGACGCTCGCCCACCCGGCATCGGCGGACTCGATCCCGACCAGCGCGAACCAGGAGGACCACGTCTCGATGGGCGCGACCGCAGCGCGCCACGCGCGGCGCGTGCTCGAGGGCGTCGAGCGGATCCTCGGGATCGAGCTCCTGGTCGCGACGCAGGCCCTCGACCTGCGGCTTGACGGGCTTGGTGGAGACGCGGCGCCGGCCCCGGGCGTTGGCGTAGCCGAGGCGCGACGGCGCATCCGCGGCGTCGTGGCCCACCTCGACGCGGATCGGCTGCCCGGCCCGGACCTCGAGTCGGCCTTCGATCTGGTCCATTCGGGCGCCCTGGCCGATCTCGCGGGCTGACCGCCGACGGGCCAGCCCGGTCTAGCGTTCCTCGGGTGGCCGAACGGCGCGGAACGCGCGATAGATGAGCAGGTCGTAGAGGATCTTCAGGCCCCCCGCCAGGACGAACGGGACGGCCGCCAACGCGGGGTTCGAGACCAGGATGGCGGAGACGGACGGCGACAGGGCGGCACCCGTCGTTCGGGCGATCCCGGTGACGCCGGCGGCGGCGGACCGCTCGTCGGGATCCACCACCGCCATGACGTACGACTGGCGCGTCGGGACGTCCATCTGGCTCAGGCTGAACCGGATCAGCAGTACCGCGACCGCGAGTGGCAGCGTCGGCATCAGTGGGACCAGCAGCAACAACACGTTCGAGGGGAGGTGCGTGAACACCATCGTGTTGATCAGCCCGATGCGTGATGCGATCCGCGCGGCCGATAGCGATGACACGGCCGCCAGGAGGTTGGCGCCGAAGAAGATGGCGCCCAGCAGGGCGGGTTCGACATCGAATCGCAGGTGGAACCAGTAGGCCATCAGGCTCTGGGGGATGAACCCACCGGCGAACGCATCGATCGTGAATAGTGCGGACAGCCGGAGGACGACGCCCTTCGAGCGGCCGAGCCCGAGCCGACGCCGGATCCCGTCGGCCGGTGCGACGGCCGGCGGCGCCTCGATCCCCGGTCCGAGCCGCCACGCCCCGATCGCCATGAACGCGCCGATGAACGCATATCCGATGACGACCGCCCGGTACGCGTCCGTCTCGGTCGATCCGCCACCGAGCAACACCTGGCTGATCACGCCGGCGGCCAGGGCACCGGTCGCCGTCGCGACATAGCCGACGAGGTGGTACCAGGCGAACGTGGCGGTCCGGCGACGACCCGGGATCGTCTGGCTCAGCGCCGCCTGCTCGACCGCGAGGAACGGGCCGACCTCGTTGCCCGTCGGCGAGATCACGCCGATCGCGCCGGCAAGGATCAGCAGCGGCACCGCGTCCGTGGCGGCGAAAGCCAGACCGGCGAGCAGCATCAAGACCGCCCCTACGACCAGGACCCGCCGACGACCCAGTCGGTCAGCACTCGTCGTCAGCCACAGCGAGATCACGGTGTCACCGACCAGGGTGAGCGTGAGGACGGCGCCGATCGCGAGCGGATCAAGCCCGAGCGCGGCGAGGTACAACACCAGGACGACCGCGAGGAATCCGTACGCGAACATCCGGAGCGTTCGGAGGGTGAACAGCAACCGGCCGTCGCGGTCGAGGCCGCGCAGGCTGGCGAGCAGTCCGTCGTCCATCGCGGCCCCGTCCATGTCGTCGGAGTCTACGGGGTCGCGGCGGCCGGAACGGTCTGCGAGAATGCCGGGGATGAGCAACGATCCGCACGCCAGCGATGCGCTCGATCATGCCGGATCCGCCGGTCTTCACCACAGCACGAGCGACCACGGGGACGACCACGGACACGACGACCACGCTCACGCCGGCGAGGCGCTCGGACCGATCGACGTCCTTTCCTGGGGCGCGGGTGCACTCGGCATCCTGATCGGCCTCGGTATCGTCGCGTTCTTCGCCGTGGCGACCGGGGCGATCTAGACGGAACCGCCGCCCGTGATGGCTCGTCTGTCGGTCATGCGCGGACGACCCCTGGTCGCGGCTCTTGCGTTCTTCCTGGTCCTGGCGGTGACCTCGGTGGCCGCGCCGCCCGTGACGGTGGCGTGCTCATGCGCGTTCTCAGAACGTCCCATGCAGGAAGCTGCCACCCGTGACGATACGTCGGTCTTCACTGGGGTGGCCGGTCCGCTCGAACCCGACGGCGTCCGCATCGCCCTGACCCGATGGTTCCATGGGCCGCTCCCATCCGACGTCGTCGCGATGCTCGATCCGGCGCCGTTCAAGGACCCGAACGGGGCCTCGTGCGGCACGAATCCACCGCCACCCGGATCGGAGTGGATCTTCGCCGCGTGGCGCGATGAGGTCGGCCGGTACTCGATGAACCTGTGCACGACGGCCGCGTTACTGGGCACCGATCAGGGTCGGGTGCTCCTGGAGGAGGCGATCGCCGTCTTCGGGGAGCCCACGATCCCGCAGGCCACCGACCCCCCGACCGCCGAGGGTGACGTGTTCTCGACCGTCGCCGCGGTGCTGCCGACGGGGCTCGCCATCCTCGTCGGGGTCGCCCTGCTGGTCGGTGTCCTCGCGCTGATCGGTCGCCGAGAGGACTAGAAGAGCCCGACGACGTTCCCTTCGGCATCGATGTCGATGTTCTCGCCGCCCGGCTTCGACGGCAGGCCAGGCATCGTCCGCATCTCGCCGCAGATCGGCGTCACGAAGCCCGCACCGGCGGACAACCGGACCTCGCGGATCGGGACCGTGAACCCGGACGGCCGGTTCTTGAGCGCCCCGTCGTGGCTGAGCGAGTACTGGGTCTTGGCCATGCAGATCGGCAGGGTCCCGTACCCGAGGTCCTCGAACTGCTTCAGGGACTTGCGCGCGGCCGGCAGGTACTCCACGCCGGCACCGCCGTAGATCCTCGTGACGATCGTCTCGATCTTGTCCGCGAGTGGCATGTCGTCGGGATAGAGGAGCTTGAACCCGGCACCGGCGTCCTCGGACGCGTCCCAGACCGCCTCGGCGAGCGCGGTCGCGCCCTTGCCGCCGTCGACGAAATGGGTCGCCTCCACCGCGGCTCGCGCCCCGGCGGCGAGCGCGACCTCGCGGATCGCGTCCATCTCGGCCGGGGTGTCGGTCGGGAACGCGTTGATCGCGACCACCGCGGGGATCCCGAAGATCGTGACGTTCTCGATCTGCTTCGCGAGGTTCTGCGCCCCCAGGCGGACCGCCTCCACGTTCTCTTCGAGGAGCGCCGGGTCAAGTGGCTTGCCGGCGACGATCTTGCCGACGCCCCCGTGCATCTTGAGCGCCCGGACCGTCGCGACCACGACGGCCGCGCTCGGGACGAGCCCGGACGCGCGGCACTTGATGTCGAAGAACTTCTCGGCCCCCATGTCGGCACCGAACCCGGCCTCCGTGCAGACGATGTCGTTCGTGGCCAGGGCCAGCCGGTCCGCGATGATCGAGTTGTTGCCGTGGGCGATGTTCGCGAACGGTCCGGCGTGCACGAACGCGGGGCCACCCTCCAGCGTCTGGAGCAGGTTCGGCTTGATGGCATCGCGGAGGAGCACGGTCATCGCCCCCGCGACGCCAAGGGCCTCCGCGGTCACCGGTGTGCCGTCATGACGGGTCGCGAGCACGATCCGCCCGAGCCGCTCGCGCAGGTCCCGCAGATCGCGCGCGAGCGCGAGGACGGCCATGACCTCGGAGCCGACCGTGATGACGAACTCCGTCTCGCGCGGCACGCCGTCTTCCCGCCCGCCGAGGCCGATGACGACGCGTCGGAGAGCGCGGTCGCTGATGTCGAGGACGCGCGGCCAAAGGATCCCGTGCGGATCGATACCGAGCGGGTTCTTGTGATGGAGGCTGTTGTCGATGAACGCGCCGGCGAGGTTGTGGGCCGCCCCGATGGCGTGGACATCGCCGGTGAGATGGAGGTTGAAGTCCTCCATCGGGATGACCTGGCTGTAGCCGCCGCCGGCGGCACCGCCCTTGATGCCGAACACCGGCCCGAGTGACGGCTGGCGGATGTTCACGGCGGCCTTGCGACCGATCAGATTCAGCCCCTGCGCCAGCCCGACGGTCGTCGTCGACTTGCCTTCGCCCAGGGGTGTCGGGGTGATGGCGGTGACCACGACGTAGCGCCCCTGCGGCCGCTCCCCTTCGAGTCGGGTGATGGCCTCGAGCGTGACCTTGGCCTTCGTCGGCCCATAGAGCTCCAGCTCGTCGTCGCGGATGCCGAGTCCAGCCGCGATCTCCGTGATGGGTCGCGGACGGACGGACCGGGCGATGTCCAGGTCGGACGGGAAGCTCATCGATCTCCTCCGGACAGGGCGGGACGGGGACTCGCGTCGGCATGTCGACCAGGTGACCCGGGTCGGGAGGTGGCGTGGCGCTCCGCGGCTCGGATCAGGTGCGTGAGCAGGATGGCGTTGGTGAGCGGCCCGACGCCTCCCGGCACCGGCGTGATCGCCGAGGCGACGCGCACGGCCGAGGCGAAGTCCACATCGCCGACGATGTGACCGTCGACCACGTTGATGCCCACGTCGACGACGACGGCACCGGGCTTGAGCATCGCGCCCGTCACCAGGCCCGGCCGCCCGGCCGCGACCACGACGATGTCGGCACGAGCCACCTTCGCGGGAAGGTCGGTCGTGCGCGAGTGGCACACGGTGACGGTCGCGTCCTCCTTGAGCAGGAGGAACGCCGCCGGCATGCCCACGACCGCGGATCGCCCGATGACCACCGCGTCCTTGCCGGCGATCTCGATCCCCGATCGACGGAGGATCTCCACGGCGGCGTGCGCCGTGGCCGGAAGGAACCCGTCGTAGCCGAGACGCAGCAGCCCGGCGTTGAGCGGATGGATCCCGTCGATGTCCTTGGCCGGGTCGATCGCATCGATGACCGCGCGCAACCGGATCGTGGGTGGCAGGGGCATCTGGACGATGACGCCATCGACGGTCGGGTCATCGTTGAGGGCCTGGACCGTGGCGGTGACGCGCGCCTCGGTGGCCGCGCCGGCCAGCTCGACGAAGTCGGCGTCGATGCCGACCTTCGCGCAACCGCGCAGGATGCGTTCGAGGTAGACGGTCGAAGGCGCATCCTTCCCGACGATCACCACGCGGAGCGACGGTGGGCGTCCGTTGGCCGCCCGGAACGTGGCGACGTCCTCGGCGACCGCGGCGCGGATCTCCTCCGCGATCGGCCCTCCTTCGAGCCGGCGAGCCTGGTCGCCGTCGGTCACGCCGCGGACCCGGCCGGAGCCGGGATCGGGTCCCTGGCGTCGCCTCGGCCGACGGACTCCCGCGTCTCCGACGCGACCCGCTCCACCCGATCGAGCAGCTCCTTCACGCGGATCGTCATCGCATCCTCGAACGCCGGGTCGCCGGTGGCGGGCAGGTTCACGAGGACGTTGGCCGCGGCCCCCCGCGCCGCGGCCTCGGCGAGCAGCGTCGCGACGGACAGGTCACTCGAGGCGTTGACATTGCTGCGTCCGGCCAGGGCCTCGGCCACCCCGATCACGTCCAGGCAGGCCTCGACGCAGGCGAGCGGCACCTCGGCGGCGTGCCGCGCCGCCGCCTGCAACGCCGTGGTTCGCGTCGCCTGATCGGCTTCGCTGTCGCGCGGCATCTTCATCGCGGCGGCGAACGCCGCGTAGGCGGCGGCGTCGTCGTCGGCCAGCGTGAGAAGTCGGTCCGCGAGATCGCGCCCGGTCGCCTCGGCCCAGGCGTGGAGGTCAGCGTGCTGCGCGTACCTGGGTCGCCCGAGTGACAGGCCGGCCACCATCGCGACGAGACCGCCTCCGAGGCTGGCGGCCACCGCGGACGCACTCCCGCCGCCTGGAACGGGCTCCTGGGAAGCCAGCCGCGCGATGAACGCGTCGACGGTGAGGTCACGAAAGCGGTCGTCGGACATCATCGCCAGATTGTAGGTGGCGCCGAGCACGACGGTTCCCGGATCGCAACCTGCCGGCCGCGGCTGGCTGGCAGCGCCATGGTCGGTGACGGGGCGGACGCGGTACCGGCGCGCCCGCCCCGGTCCCGACTGGATCGGCGTCGTCGGGGGAGGGACCGCGACGCCGAGGGGAACGTGCGTCAGGCGGCGAGACGAACCTCGTCGTCGAGGCCGGTCACCGTCCAGCGACGTGACCGGTGGTGGTACGTGAGCGAGAGGCGGGAACGCGGGGTCTCGACCTCGAACAGGGTGCGCGGACCGGTGATCACGGGGTACGCGGCAGCCTCCTCGCGAACGGCAGCCAGGCGCGTGACCGGCAGCCGCTCATCGCCGAGGGTGACCTCACGTGGTCGACCATCGAACCAGCCGGTGCGGACGTGAACCTCGATGGGACTGATGCGGACGAATGCCATGCGGGATGGCTCCTTTCCGGGGGCAGGATCGCTGGGCCGTGTCGTCCGGGGCACTCGTCCGACAGAACGTCTGTTCGATTGTTGCTCGACTCTAGACCGAACGTCTGTTCGATGTCAAGCGTCGTCGGCCAGATCGTCCGCGTCGTCCGTGACAGCTAGCGTGGCACGCTCTTCCGCCTCATCGGCTGGGTCGACCGGAACGCCGCGCGCGCGCCGGTCCAGGGGGTTGCGAGGGTCTCGTTCGAAGGGCGCCGGGAGACCGGCACCGAGCAGGCGCGCGCGGGTGACCGAGTCGCCCCCGAACCGGCGGCGAACGGCGTCCGCTGCCTCGACCGCCCGCCGCCGCTTCGGTTCCTCGTCGCTGAACATCGAGAGTTGCTCGCGCTCGCCGAGGTTCGATGCCGACACGCCCAGGAGCCGGACGCGGATCCCGCGGAACTCCGGCCGAGCCAGCTCCAGCGCCACGCGATAGATGGGCTCCGTCATGTCGGTGGGCTCCGCCAGCGTGCGCTGCCGGGTGATCGTCCGGAACGACGTGTCGCGGATCTTGACGGTGACCGTGCCGGCGCGGACGCCGGCGGATCGGAGTCGCCCAGCGACGCCGTCGGCCATGGCCAACAGGGTTCGTTCGAGCGTCTCTCGATCCGCGGTGTCGACATCGAACGTGTGCTCGTGACCGACCGACTTGGCCGGATCCCCGTCGTGGACCGGGTCGGCGTCGATGCCCCGCGCGCGCTCGATCAGCGACGCCCCGTGCCTGCCGAACCGCCGCACGACCAGGTCCGCCGGCAGGGCGGCGAGGTCGCCGATCGTCCGGACCCCGTACTCGGCGAGGACGGCACCGGTCCGCTCCCCGACGCCCCACAGCCGGCCGATGGGCAGCGGTGCCAGGAACGTCGCTTCATCGCCCGGGGCGACGACGACGAGACCATCGGGCTTGCGCAGGTCCGACGCGATCTTGGCGACGAGCTTGGTGGACGCGACGCCGACCGACGCCGTCAGCCCGACCTCCGATCGCACGTCGTCCTTGATCCGTCGGGCGATGGTCGGCCCGTCACCGAAGAGGCCCGCCGAACCGGTGACGTCAAGGAACGCCTCGTCGATGGAGATGGGTTCCACCTGCGGGGTGAACCGGCGCAGGACGGCCATCACGTCCCGGCTCGCCTGCTGATAGCGACGACCGTCGACGGGGACGAAGATCCCCGCCGGGCAGCGCCGGCCGGCCTCCCGCAGGGACATCGCCGAGTGGACCCCGAACGCGCGGGCCTCGTAGCTGGCGGCGGACACGACGCCGCGGGCGTTGCGGTCGCTCCCGCCCACGATGACGGGCCTGCCCCGCAGCTCCGGGTGGTCGCGTTGCTCGACCGACGCGAAGAACGCATCAAGGTCGACATGGAGGATGGTGCGCGCGGTCATGGTCGCTATCATCGCGCCACCGTGTGCCATCTCCCCGTCACATGTTGAGCGTGCTCGCCTCGCTGGCACTCCTCGGGTCGATGAGCGCGCTCGGCGTGGCGCTCCTGACGCGAACCGCGGGACATCTCACGAGGCTCGAGCGTCTCGCCTACGGCGCACCGATCGGCATGGTCCTCGGGACGCTCGCGTTCGTCCCGTTCGCGTCGCTGGTGGGGTTCCGCGCCGAGCTGGTCATCGCGGTCGGGGTCGCGGCGGCCGCGGTCGCGGCCTGGCTCATGCGGGGGCAACGACGAACCTGGGCCCGGCCCGCCGTCAGCCGGCCGCGGTGGCGGACGCTCGCGCCCGCGATCGTCATCGGCGCGTTCGCCGTCCGCTGGGGATTCTACTGGCGTGACGCCCTGCAGGAGCGCTCGAGCGGGCTGTGGGCCGGGCACGTCAACATCTGGGGCGACTGGCCGGTCCACCTGGGCATCGTCAGCTCGTTCGCCTACGGGGCGAACTTCCCGCCCGAGCACCCGCGGTATGCCGATCACCCGTTCGCGTACCACTACCTCAGTGACCTGACCGCCGCGGCCCAGGTGGTCCTCGGGATGGCGCCGGGACCCGCCCTCGTCCTGCACAGCCTCATCGGTTGCGTGCTCGTCGCGATCGCCCTGTTCGCCTTCGCCCGCCGGTTCCTCCGCGATCGCGCGGCGGCGGGTCTGGCGGTCGTGCTGTTCCTGCTCGGCGGCGGGCTCGGCTGGGTGGCGACCGCCGCGGCCTTCGAGGCCGGCCACGATGCGACGCGGATCCTCGCCTGGGACCATCACGTCAAGGACGACCTGAACATGCAGATCGTCAACATGTTCTTCGGGTTCATGGCGTCGCAGCGGGCGTTCCTGTACGGCCTCCCGATGGCGTTCGCCATCGTGGCGACGCTGATGGTCGCCGTCCGCCGCGGCGGGCGCGACCGGCGCCCGTTCATCGTCGCGGGGGCCATCGCGGGTCTGTTGCCGCTCGCCCACCTCGGCACGCTGCTCGCGCTCGCGCTCGTGACACCGTTCCTCGTGCTCCTCTTCCCCGTCCGACGCTGGGCCTGGTTCTTCGCGGTCTGGATGGCGGTGGCGGTGCCGCAGCTGCTCGGCCAGCTCGGCGGCGGTGCCGGCGCGCTCGCCGCCATGCGGATCCAGTGGGGCTGGGTCGCCGATCCCGACCCGTGGCCCTGGTTCTGGATCAAGAACCTCGGCTTCTTCCTCCCCGTCGCGATCGCGGGGCTGCTCGGTCGGCGCGTCATCCCGCCGCGGGCACAACGCTTCGCCTGGGCGTTCATGGCGCTGTTCGCGATCGTCAACGTGATCGTCTTCCAGCCATGGGACTGGGACGATCACAAGCTGCTCGTCTACTGGTTCCTCATGATCGCCCTGGTCTCGGCTGCGGTCCTGGCCCGGCTGTGGCGTGCCAGGCCCAGGCTTGCGGCCCGGGCCGTGGTGGCCACGATCGTGGTGACCATGACGATGTCCGGGATCCTCGAAGATGTCGGCACGGCGCTGGGCCAGAGCACGTTCCTTATGCTTCGACCCGAGCAGATCCGCCTCGCCGAGCGGCTCCGCTCGCTCACCGAACCCGACGCCCTGTTCATCAGCGGCATGCAGAACCACGATCCCGTTGCGATGCTGACCGGACGCCGGCTGTACATCGGGTACGCCAACTGGCTCTGGACCGAGGGGATCCCGTACGAAGCGCGCACGCTGGAGGCGGAGCGCATCTACCGCTCCGAGCCAGGCACCGAAGCCCTCCTGGCCAGCCTCGGGATCGACTTCGTCGTCATCGGCCCCCATGAGCGCGACGACCTCGATGCGAACGAAGCGGCCTTCCGCGACCGCTATCCGGTCCTCGTCAGCGAAGGGGCGTGGGCCGTGTACGACGTCCGGGACGCACGGCCGTGATCGCGCTGGGCGTCGGGATCATCTGGCCGTTCCTGTTCCTCGTCCCGGGGTGGGTCCTGGTGCGGCGGGCGGCGCCGCACCTGCCGATGCCCGGGGCGATCGGTGTCGCCGTGGTCGCGAGCGTCTATCTGTCGGCCCACGTCGTGAACGGGATCTCCCGCGTGGTGGGCTTCGGGCTCCCCGCCATCGTCGTGTCCACCATCCTTCTCGCCGTCGCCACCATCGCCCTGCTCCGCGTCGACCACCGGTGGCTTGCCCCGTTCCGCCGACCGACCGTGACCGGGATGCGCGAGGCGCTCGCGGCGGACCTCGACATCTGGACGGTGGCGCTCGCGTTCGGTGGACTCGTCGGCTACGTCCTGATCGCGAACGGTTGGCGCGAGGCGGATGGGGTCGTGATCTCCGGGGGCTGGAACTGGAGCGATCTCCTCGTCCACGTCGCGATCGGCTCCAGCATCCTGCACGGCAATTTCCCGCCCGAGGTGCCGTACTTCGCCGGCGAGCCGCTCGTCTACCACTGGTTCGCGGACTTCCATGGCGCCATCGCCGCGGTGTCGTCGGGGCTCCCGCTGATCCCGATCTACTTCGCGACGAGCGCGCTGTTCGCGGCGAGTCTGGCCCTCGTGATCTGGGCCCTCGCGCTGCGTCTGACCGGCCACCCGCGGGTGGCGCTCATCGCGACGATCCTCGTGTGCGTCGGCGGCGGTCTCGGCTGGCTTCGGCTGGTCATCGACCTCCAGGCGGGCGGTGACCTCGGCGTCCTCGTCACCCAGAACCCGTATGACAACAACTGGGAGGATGACTGGCCGTTCTTCCGGATCGCGTCGGTCCTGGGGACCGGCTTCTTCCCGCATCGCGCGACGACGCTCGGGCTGCCCGGGCTCGTCGCCGTGATCCTCCTGGTCGTGTCGTGCCTGCGCGATCGTCCGGCCGGCGTCCTCGTCGCGGGCGTGCTGGCGGCGCTCCTCGCGCCCTTCCAGTTCTTCGCGTTCCCGGCGGTCTACCTGATCGCCGGCCTGTACGTGCTGACATCGGGTGCGTGGCGGGAACGGACGGCGCCGCGCGACGCAATGCTGTTCCTCGCCCCAGCCGTCCTGGCCGTCCCGTTCATCGCGGACGCCGTCCTGCGCCAGAGCGAGAGCGGGGGGTTCCGATTCCTGCTCGGTTGGGGCGAAGCGCGTCTCGAGGACGGTCCGCTCGCGGTCCTCTTCTTCTACGCCACCAACCTGGGGATCCCGTTCGTGCTGGCGCTGGCCGCCGCGGGCCTTGGCCGCGGGCTGCCGGCCCGCGCGTTCCTCGTGGCCTGGCTCGTCGTCCTGTTCATCGTTCCCAACGTGGTCGTCGTGAGCGCGGTCGAGTTCGACATGAACAAGTACTTCCAGATCATGTGGATCGCGGTAGCGATGCTCGCCGCGTGGCTGATCCGCGAGTGGCCGCGACCGGCCATCGCGGCCGTCCTGGCGGTGAGCGCCATCTCGCCGTTCCTCGTCGCGGGCTGGCACCTGACCAACCCGGCGGTGGTGATGAGCTCGGCGCAAGCGGCGGCGGGCCGCTGGATCGGATCGAACGTCCCTGAGCGCGCGGTCTTCGTCACGGACGCCTTCATCAACAGCCCGGTCGACATCGGCGGGCGGCTGCGCCTGACGACGTTCGGACCGTACGTCTCGAACCTCGGCTACGATCCGGCGCCCCGCGAGGCCGATGTCGAGCGCATCTACTGCGACGGCCCCGATGTGGCCGCCCGACTCATGAGCACCTACGACGCGACGTACGTCCTCTCGAGCGGGACGATCCTGACGTGCCCGGGCGCCCCGACGGACTTCGATTCGAGCGAGCGGTTCGACTCGGTCTACGCCGTCGACGGTGTGTCGATCTGGCGGCTCGTCGATCCGCTCGAGGGCTAGCCCTTCGGCTCGACGACGATCGTGACCTCCGGGGTCATCCCGGTGAACACCTTGATCGCGACCTTGTAGGTGCCGAGCGACTTGAGCGGGTCCTCGAGGTCGATCTTGTGGCGGTCCACGGTGATGCCGCGGCGAGCGAGGGCGTCCGCGATGTCCTTGGCGGTGATCGACCCGTAGAGCTTTCCGCCCTCGCCGACCTTCACGCCCATGGTCAGCGTGGTGCTGCTGATCCGGGTCGCGGCGATCTCGGCTTCCTCGCGCTCGCGCTTGCGCTTGTCCTCGCGGCTCGCCACGTCGTGCTGCCAGGCGCGATACGCGCCGCCGGCCGCCGGGACGGCGAGCTTCTGCGGGATGAGGAAGTTGTTCGCGTATCCGTCGGTGACCGTCTTGAGCTCGCCGCTCTTGCCGAGCGTCGCGACGTCGCTGGTCAGGATGACCTTCAAGTGATGGGATCCTCCTTGGCGATCCAGGCCCGCACGCGCGGCCCAAGACCGAGTTGCTTCACGGCATCTCCGGCCGTCGAGATCAGGATGGGGACCCGGCGGATGGTCCGTCGGACCGGGCCCGGCGTCAAGCGCCGGATCTGGGCGATATCGCGCTCGAACTCACGACGATCGATGCCGAGGTCGTCGAGCTTCTCGTCGATCACGTCGTCCGGCGCCCCGTCGAGGAACAGGTCCACGGCGAGGACCACGATCACGACGTCGTCGAGCCCGCCGAGCACCGGCACCTGATCGGGGATCAGGTCACGTCCGAAGACGAGGTATCCGGCAGCCCCGGCCAGAAGCGCCTTGCGCCCGACGGGCACGCGCTCGTCCGCGATGAGCGCCAGCACCAGCCGCGCATAGATCGGGATGCGGCTCGCCACCGGGAGGAAGGCCATGAGCGACATGGCTCGCCCGATGCTCGCCCCGGTCATGGCGCGGCGCTTCCGGCTGGATCTCGACGTGGCGTTCGTGGGCGTGGCCATCGGACCGCGGAGTCTATCAGCCTTCGCCCGCGACGCCGACCGTGGGGTGGCGCCCCGGCGCGCGATCGAGCGTCTCGCGCATCCGGACCAGGACGACGGCGCCGGAGATGGCCGTCAGCGCCGCCACGGCCTCGATGGCCGCCGGGATCCCGAAGGCATCGGCCACGAGACCGGCCCCCAGCGCCCCGGCGGCGAAACCGAGGTCGCGCCAGAATCGATAGACGCCCACCGCCGCCCCGCGCCACGACGCATCCGCCACGTCGGCGATCGCGGCCAGGAGGGTCGGATAGACCATGGCCGTGCCGATCCCGAGCAGCACCGCCGCGAGCAGCCAGGTCGTGAAGTCCGATCCCAGCCCGATGAACGCCAGCGCGATCGCCTGGACCATCATCCCGACCACGATCAACGGCTTGCGCCCGACCCGGTCCGAGAGGGCCCCCGTCCCGATCTGGACCGTGCCCCAGACGGCCGGATAGGCGGCCGCGAGCAGCCCGATCTCCACGAGCGACAGGCCACGGCTCGCGAAGAGCAGCGGCAGCAGGCCCCACGCGACCCCGTCGTTGAGGTTGTTGACGAGGCCGGCCTGCGACGCCGCCGACAGGGATCGCTCGCGCAGGGTCGTCGTCACCAGGATCCAGGGCCACGATCGGCGCACGGCTGGGTGCGCGGTCGACTCGAGTCGGGCGTGTCCGCGCGTCTCGCGCACGAAGAGCCCCGAGACGCCCAGCCCAAGGCCCACGTAGGCGAGTCCGATGAGGAACGGGGCTGGACGCAGCCCCGCCTCGGCGGCGACGTAGCCCGTGACGATCGCCGTGATCGCCACGGCCCCGTAGCCGGCCGCCTCGTTCAACCCCAGCGCCAGGCCGCGCCGCCCAGGCCCGACGAGGTCGATCTTCATGATCACCGTCGCGGACCAGGCCAGGCCCTGGTGGACGCCCAGGAGCAGGTTCGCGAGCAGGATCCAGTCCCAGGACGGGGCGAGGATCAGCAGGATCGGGACCGGCACCCCCACCATCCAGCCGGCCATCAGGACGGGCTTGCGACCGAATCGGTCGGCCAGCCGCCCGGCGACCAGATTCGTGGCCGCCTTCGACAGGCCGAACGCGCCGACGAACGCCAGGATCGTCGTGAACCCGCTGAGGCCGAAGACCTCCTGAGCCAGCAGCGGCAGGACCGCCCGCTCCTGACCGAGGACACCGCCGACGAGCCCGTTGACCCCGACGAGCAACGCGAACTGTCCGATGTTGGCCCGGAGCCCGAGCGAGGGTCGAGCGTCTCCGGCGTGCATCCCGCGAGTATGCGGACTGCGGGGCCCGGGTTGACATCGAACGTCCGTTCGGTATGATAGCGGTCAAGGAGGCGCGAGTGACCAAACACGACGCCGAACGCAAGGTCAAGATCCTGGACTACATCGCCGCGACGCTGCGCGCCCGCGGCTATCCGCCGTCGGTCCGCGAGATCGCGCGAGCGGTGGGTCTCGCCTCCACGTCGGCCGTCCATCATCACCTCCAGATCCTGGAGCGGGAGGGCTACCTGGAGCGCGGGGCCGCGCAATCCCGGGCGCTCCGCCTGACGCCCACAGCAGCGATGCGGCTCGGGCTGTCCAGCGAACTCGTCCCGCAGGCGGCGGCCGCGGAATCACGCGTGCTGCCGATCATCGGCGAGATCGCGGCCGGTGGCCCGATCGAGGCCTACTCGGATGCCTCTGAGACGATGGCCGTCCCGGAGATCCTCGCGCCCAGCGGTGACGCCTACGTGTTGAAGGTCCGCGGCGACTCGATGATCGAAGCCCACATCGCCGATGGGGACTTCGTGTTGATCCGCCCGCAGACCACGGCGCGAAATGGCGACATCGTCGTCGCGCAGGTGGAAGAGAACGCCGTGACCCTCAAACGCTTCTTCAAGGAGAAGGACAAGGTCCGGCTGCAGCCGGCCAACCAGGCGTATCCGGCGATGTTCTACGACGATGTTCGGATCCAGGGGAAGCTCATCGGCGTCATCCGCCGCTTGGACTAGGACCTCCTCATTTCGCTGAGGAGGCCTTGGCAACGTTGTTCGCCCGCCTTGGCCTCGACTGACCCGGGCAGCCCTTCGCAGATGAGCGCGTGGCGGGGGCGGTGGGCTATCCACGGAGTTGTCCACATCAGGCCCACAGCCGTCGGAAATCGGTGGAGCGAAGATCGCGGCTGACGGCGATTCGTTGACCGGATCGGGCGGCAGCGCCCGGACAATGAGGCCCCCAGCCCCCGTCGGAGTCGTGCCACGTCGTGATCGACCGTCTGCCGCCCCAGAGTCTCGAAGCCGAGCAATCGGTCCTCGGTGCCATCCTCATCGATCGTGACGCCGTCATCGAGGTCGCGGAATTCCTCCGAGCCGAGGACTTCTATCGGCAGGCGAACGGCCGCATCTATGCGGCCATCCTGGACCTGTTCGAGCGCCGCGAGCCGATCGACATCGTCACGGTGGCGGAATCACTGGAGCGTCGCGAGGAGCTCGAGGCCGTCGGGGGTCGGGCATACCTGTCCAGCCTGTCGAATGAGACGCCCACCGCGGTGCACGCCGCGCAGTACGCCAGGATCGTCGAGCGCAAGGCGGTGCTCCGCAACCTGATCGGGGCGGCCGGGCGGATCGCGGGGATCGGCTACGAGGACCCGGCCGAGATCTCCGAGGCGATCGACCGGGCCGAGGCGGAGCTCTTCGCGGTCAGCCAGAAGCGAATCGACGTCGGCTTCAGCGCCCTCAAGGGACTGCTCCACGATGCCTACGACCGCCTCGACTACCTGCACGCGCATCGAGGCGAGATCAGCGGCGTGCGCACCGGGTTCTCGGACCTCGACGCGCTGACCACGGGCCTCCAGAAGAGCGACCTCGTGATCGTCGCGGCCCGGCCGTCGGTGGGCAAGACCAGCTTCGCGCTCAACATCGCGGAGCATGCCGCCGTCAAGGAACGCAAGAGCGTCGGCGTGTTCAGCCTCGAGATGAGCAAGGAGCAGCTCGTCCTGCGGCTCCTGTCCAGCGTCGCCAACATCGATTCGCAGCGGCTCCGGACCGGCTTCCTCGAGGAGCTGGACTTCGCGCGGATCGCCCCGGCGATGAACGCGCTGTCCGAAGCACCCATGTACATCGACGACACGCCGAACATCACCGCGATGGAGCTGCGCACCAAGGCCCGCCGCCTTCAGGCCGAAGCTGGCCTGGACCTCGTGATCGTCGACTACCTGCAGTTGATGCAGGCGACCACGACGAACCGTGATGCGAACCGCGTCCAGGAAGTGTCGGAGATCTCGCGCGGCCTCAAGGCGCTCGCCCGCGAGCTCGACGTCCCGGTCGTGGCGCTCTCGCAGCTCTCCCGTCAGCCCGAGATGCGCGAATCGAAGGAGCCCCGTCTGTCGGACCTGCGCGAGTCAGGCGCCATCGAGCAGGACGCGGATCTCGTCATGTTCCTGTGGCGGGACAAGGAGCGCGCCGCCGAAGACGGCGACTCGGACGGCGAGGTCATCAAGCTCAAGCTCGCGAAGCACCGCAACGGTCCCACCGGCGAGGTGGACCTGTGGTTCAAGAAGAAGCAGACGCGCTTCGTGAGCTACGCGGGCGAGCGCTACGCCGAAGCCGGCTGACCCGGCGACCAGGGCTCCGGCGCGTCAGCCCTCGTACTCGAAGCCGATCTTGACTTCGACGCGATATTCCACGATCTCGCCATCGGCCACGACGGCGCTGGACTTCACGACCTCGACGGTCTGGATGTTGCGCACGGTCTTCGAGGCGGTCGCCACGGCCTGACGGGCCGCGTCGCTCCACGACCGCGGACTGGTCCCGACCATCTCCCGGATGATGATGACGCCCACGGTGCCTCCTCTGGATCGCATGGTTCGCGCACGCGGCGTCCCTCGGCATCATGCCATGCCCGAAACGTGAAAGACCCGCGAGCCGCTGGGCCCGCGGGTCCTGAACCGGTTCGAGAAGCGGGTCAGCGCTCCCTGAACGGCCGATCGGTCACGGTCTCATCCTCGAGCTCGTCTTCAGCCTCGTCACCGGCGCCCGCGCCGGCACCGGCACCGACGGCTCCACCGACGACGGCACCCGGAGGCCCGGCGATCGCGCCACCGAGGACGGCCCCCGCCGCACCGCCACCCAGGGCCCCGGCCCCGGAGCCAGCCTCATCGTCGCCCTCGGCCGCTTCGCCGGCGACGGCTCCCGCCACGCCACCGATGGCGCCGCCGACCACCGCGCCTGGAGGTCCCCCGACCGCCATCCCGACCGCGGCGCCACCGAGCACGCCCGCTCCCGCGCCGACAGCTTCCATGCCGCCTTCGCCGTGGTCGTGGTCGTGGTCGTGCTCGAGCGCGGGGTCATCGTGGTCATGCGTCCCGTTGTGGCCGTGCATGTCGTCGTGATCCATCTGGGTCTCCTTCTGGGGTCCGACACGAGGTCGACGATCGACGTCAGCTGACGTCAGACTCAGAACCTAGATGGGCTCGATAGCGCGAGCGATCACAGCCGCGGCGGCGGCCTATCAGACGTATCACGCCGGTCGCTAGACCCCGACAGACGTGCTCCCGAGCGTTCCGGCTCGCACCTTGTCGAAGCAGGTGCTGCAGTAGACGGGCCGGTCATTGCGGGGCGCGAACGGCACCACAGCCTGTCCACCGCAGGCACCGCACACCGCCGCGTGGAACTCGCGCGGACCCTCGCTCGATCGGGCTCGCTTGGCGGCTGCCCGGCACGTCGGGCAGCGCTGGGGGTCGTTCGTCAGCCCCTTGCTGGCATAGAAGGTCTGCTCGCCGGCGGAAAAGATGAACTCCTCCGCGCAGTCACGACAGGTCAGCGTTCGGTCCTGGTACACCCTCTCCAGACCCTCCATCCACGGGACGCCTCTCACCGACGAGCCTCAGCCCGAGGGGTGGCGGGACCGTGCGTGGGGCGCTTGGGGTGGGGGTGCGCGCTCGGTCGTCCGGGACTCGGGGGGCCGGGACTCTTGTTGCGGACGATACGCGTGCCGTCAAGACCCCGGGCGCGCGTGGACCATGCTGCGGAACCGCGCGACTCCGATGCGCGTCGGGGGGCCATGCCGAAGATGTCTCCCCTTGCCCTGCTCCCGGTGGCCATGATCGCGCTGATCGCCTGTACGAGTGGCGGGTCGTCGCCCTCGCCGAGTGCGTCAGGGACATCACCATCGTCATCTCCGGCGACCCCATCGCCGAGTCCATCACCTGTCGACTTCGGGGATGTCGACCACGCGACCGGCAAGACCGATGTCGTGCTGCGCTATGAGGAGGGCGGCGGGTTCGTGATGCCGTCGTTCCTGGCCATCGAAGCCCCGATCTTCACGTTGTACGGCGACGGGACGGTCATCTTTCGTGATCCGTTCGGCGACCCGCCGGCGGCGCAGGGCTCGGTGATGCCACTCAACCCGTTCCGCATCGCCAAGCTCAGCGAGGAGCAGATCCAGGAGACGCTCAAGTTCGCCCTTGGAGAGGGTGGGCTGGCGATCGCCAAGCCGGTCTACGAGAACAACCAGGTCGCCGATGCTTCCA
Source organism: uncultured Anaerolineaceae bacterium (assembly GCA_964393345.1). Lineage (GTDB taxonomy): Bacteria > Chloroflexota > Limnocylindria > Limnocylindrales > CSP1-4 > SPCO01. The sequence goes on from CAYMTJ010000043.1 coordinate 23,692, forward strand.
CGACCGTCTTCACCATCGACGCCGGGGGGATCAAGAAGGCCGTGTCGATCTACGCGCTCGGGCTCGAGGTCCAGGGAGCTGCCGACGCGCCGGCTCGGACCGCCTTCGCCAAGCTCGCAGAGCGCCTCCGAGACTTCGACCAGGGTGGGACCATCGCCACGGACCTGTACGAACCGACCGCGTATCGCGGGGTCCTGATGGACGGCTTTGACGATCCGAACCGGATCGACTGGCCGTGGACGGACATCGCGCCGAGCGACTTCGTCTTCCCGGCCGATCCGAACGCATTCCAGCGGGCGGACCGCGTGATGACCCCTGACGAGGTCGCGGCGCTGGGCCTAGAGGAGATCGAGGGTGGCTTCCAGGGCCTCACCCTCGTCGCCCCGGACGAGGCGAAGGTGTATTCGTTCGCCCTCCGGCCGCTCCTCCCGGACGAGACGTCCTAGGGCGGTCGGCCGCCGCTGATCGAGGTCATCGCTCGCAGCTAACCGACAGGTGAGCCGAGGTCGTCAACATGGCGGCCATGGCGCTGCCTGACCGCACCGTTGAC
>CAYMTJ010000044.1:0-23910 GCA_964393345.1 uncultured Anaerolineaceae bacterium
GATGGGTCGCACCCACTCGGTCCACGCCGAGCCCACCACGTTCGGGCTGAAGCTCGCCGGTTGGGCGTTCGAGGGCGACCGGTCGCGGACTCGCCTGGCGGCCGCGGTCGATGAGATCGGCACGGGCAAGATCTCCGGCCCCGTCGGCACGTACAGCCACCTCGGACCGGACGTCGAGGCCGAGGTGCTCGCCGACCTGGGACTCCACGCGGACCCCGTCAGCACCCAGATCGTGCAGCGCGACCGGCACGCGGCGCTGCTGGCCGCGATCGCGATCATGGGCGGTTCCCTGGAGCGCTTCGCGACCGAGATCCGCAACCTCCAGCACACGGAGATCGGCGAGGTCCAGGAGCCGTTCGCCGCGGGCCAGAAGGGCTCGAGCGCGATGCCCCACAAGCGCAACCCGATCCTGTCCGAGCGGATCGCCGGTCTCGCCCGGCTCCTGCGCGGCTACGCCCACACCGCGCTCGAAGACCAGCCGCTCTGGCACGAGCGCGACATCAGCCACTCCAGCGCCGAGCGCGTGATCCTGCCGGACGCCACCATCGTGCTCGACTACATGCTCGTGAAGATGACCGCGCTCATCGAGGGCCTCATCGTCCGGTCCGAGCGCATGCGCGAGAACATCGCCCGCGGCCTCGGGCTCCACGCGAGCAGCCGGGTGCTCGTGGCGCTCGTGGAGACCGGCGGTCTGTCCCGCGAGGACGCCTACGCGATCGTCCAGCGCGCCGCGCTTCGCGCCGCCGACGAGGGGGCCCCCCTGCGCGAGCTGCTGGCCACCGATCCGGCGGTCGCGCAGCGGCTGTCGCTCGCCCGGCTGGACGACTGCTTCGACGACGCCCGGTTCCTTGGGCACGTGCCGGCGATCATCGCCCGCCTCGATCGACTGGACCCGAAGCCGGCCCGTCGGCCGGCGCGGACCGTGGAGGTCGGCGATGGCGCTCGCTGAGGGCTTCCTTCGATCCGGGAAGGTGCGAGACCTCTACGTCGCGCCCGACGGCCGGCTCGTGCTGGTCGCCTCGGATCGGATCTCGGCGTTCGACGTCGTGCTGCCGACCGAGATCCCGGACAAGGGCCGGGTCCTGACCGGTCTGTCGCGCCACTGGTTCGCGGCGACGAGCCATCTCGTCCCGAACCACCTGCTCTCGATCGAGACGGACGATCCGGCGCTGCGGGGACGGGTGATGTTCTGCCGGCCAACGACGGTCGTCCCCATCGAAGCCGTGGTCCGCGGCTATCTCGCCGGCTCCGCGTGGAAGGCCTACCAGCGCACCGGCGAGATCTGCGGGATCCGCCTGCCCGACGGCCTGCGCGAGAGCGAGCGGCTGCCGCACCCGATCTTCACGCCCGCCACCAAGGCCGAAGCCGGCGAGCACGACGAGAACATCGACGTGGCGACGATGGCCGGCCTGGTAGGGGCGGACGTCACCGCCCGCATCCGCGACCTTGCGCTCGGCCTGTACCGGTTCGCCGCGGCCGAGACGGAGCGCGCGGGGATCCTGCTCGCCGATACGAAGTTCGAATTCGGGATCGACCCCGCCACGGGCGACCTGATCCTGATCGACGAGGTCCTGACACCGGATTCGTCGCGCCTGTGGGATGCCGGGACCTACGCGCCGGGTCGACCGCAGGCCAGCTTTGACAAGCAGTTCGTCCGCGACTGGCTGGAAGCACAGCCCTGGGACAAGACGGCCCCCGGACCGGCGCTCCCGGCCGACGTCGTCGCCGGGACCCGCGCTCGTTACGTCGAGGCGTTCGAGCGGATCACCGGGGCCAGCTTCGATCGCTACCTGCAGGAGGACGTCATCGCCCCATGAGCACCTTCCGGTTCGCGGTCAACGTCCTGCCCAAGGCCGGCATCCTCGATCCGCAGGGTCGGGCCGTCGAGGGCAGCCTCGGCCACCTCGGGATCGAGGGGGTGAGCGCGGTCCGGGTCGGTCGGCGCGTGGAGCTCACGGTCGATGCGGCGGACGAGACGACCGCCCGATCCACGGTCGATCGCCTCGCGGCGGAGCTGCTGTCGAACCCGCTCATCGAGGCCTACACGGTCGAGCCGCTCGCGGCGGCCTCGACGCTCGTGGGCAGCGGCGCGGCGGGGGAGGGCTAGGACCGTGGGCGTCCGCATCGGGGTCGTGGTGTTCCCGGGCAGCAACTGCGACCGTGACACGGTCCATGCCCTGGCCCGGGCCGGTGCCGAGCCCGTCGTCCTGTGGCACGAGCAGGCATCGCTCGAGGGCGTCGCCGCGGTGGTCCTCCCGGGCGGGTTCGCCTACGGGGACTACCTCCGGGCCGGCGTGATCGCCCGGTTCAGCCCGGTCATGCGGTCCGTGACGGCGTTCGCCGATGCGGGCGGGCTCGTCCTCGGCATCTGCAACGGGTTCCAGGTGCTCGCCGAGGCCCACCTCGTCCCCGGCGCGCTCCTGCGCAACGCGTCGCTGCGGTTCGTGGGGCAGGAGGTCCGCATCGCCGCCGAACGCGCGGACACCGCCTTCACCCGGGGCCTCGATGTCGGACGACCGCTGCGCATGCCGGTCGCGCACGGGGAGGGCTGCTATTTCGCGGACGAGGCGGACCTCGACGCGCTCGAGGCGGCCGGTGGTGTCCTGTTCCGGTACGTGGATGCGGCCGGCCGGCGCGCGGGACCCGGTGACCCCGGCAACCCGAACGGCTCGCTGCGGGCGATCGCGGGCGTCATCAATGCCGCCGGGAACGTCGCCGGATTGATGCCCCATCCCGAGCGCGCGGCCGAGGCCGTCCTCGGCTCGAACGACGGGGCCGGGATGATCCGCGCCCTCGTCGAGAGCGCGGCACGCGCCGCGGCCGGTGACGCCCCGGTCGCGGTGGGGGCGCGATGACGATCGCCGAGCGACCGATCGAGCCGCTCCACCGACGGCTCGGCGTGACCGACGAGGAGCTCGACGCGATCCGCGACCGTCTTGGCGGGCGCGATCCCAACGATCTCGAGCTCGCGATGTTCAGCGTCATGTGGAGCGAGCACTGCTCGTACAAGAGCTCCCGGCCGCTGCTCAGGACCCTGCCCACGAGCGGGCAGGGGGTCGTCGCCGGCCCCGGAGAGAATGCCGGGGTCATCGCCATCGGCGACGGCCTCGCGGTCGCGTTCAAGATCGAATCGCACAACCATCCCAGCGCCGTGGAGCCGTACCAGGGGGCCGCGACGGGCGTCGGGGGGATCCTGCGCGACATCTTCACGATGGGCGCCCGACCGATCGCGATCCTCGATGCCCTGCGCTTCGGCGACCCCGCCGACCCGCGGACCCGGCACCTCGTTGACGGGGTCGTGCGCGGCGTGGGCGGCTACGGCAACTGCGTCGGCGTGCCGACGGTGGGGGGCGAGCTCGTCTTCGACCCGACCTACCAGGGCAATCCCCTCGTCAACGTCATGGCGATCGGGTTGCTCGAGGAGCGCCGCCTGACGCTCGCGGCGGCGCCGGGCCCGGGCAACCTGGTGGTCCTGTTCGGATCGACGACCGGTCGGGACGGGATCGGCGGGGCGTCGGTCCTGGCGTCGGCGACGTTCACCCACGACGATCCGTCGAAGCGGCCCTCGGTCCAGGTCGGCGATCCGTTCGCAGAGAAGCTGCTGATCGAGGCCAGCCTGGAGCTGATCGACCGCGGGCTCGTGGAGGGACTCCAGGACCTGGGTGCCGGCGGGATCACGTGCGCGACGTCCGAGACCGCGGATCGAGCCGGGACCGGGATCGTCGTGGACCTCGACGCGATCCCCCGACGCGAGCCGGGCATGGCGCCGTTCGAGGTCATGATCTCCGAGTCGCAGGAGCGGATGTGCGCCGCGGTCCGGCCCGACCGCTGGGACGACGTCCGCGAGGTCTGCGAGCGGTGGGGGCTGCCCGTGGCGATCATCGGCCGCGTCACCGGCGACGGCGACCTCGCGGTCGTGGCCGGCGGCATCGATGCGAACGGAGCGCCGGCCGATGGGGCCCACGAGATCGCCCGCGTCCCGGCCGCCGCCCTCACGAGCCAGGCGATCGTCCACCAGCGGATCGCGCACCCGCCCGCCCATCGCCGGTCGGCTCCGGCTCCCGGGGCGCCACTCGAACCCGTCGACCGCCTCCCCGAGCGCGGCATGGACCCGGGTGCGGTCCTGCTGGCCCTCATCGGTTCGGCGAACCTGGCGTCGCGGCACGCGGTCTTCCAGCAGTACGACTCGACCGTCGGCGCGGACACCGTCGCCGGCCCGGGCCGGGGTGCCGCGGTCCTGCGGATCAAGGACACGACCAGGGCCATCGTCGCCACGACGGACGGGAACCAGGCCGTGAGCGCGATCGACCCGTGGCTCGGCGCGGCGATGTCGGTGGCCGAGGCGACCCGCAACGTCTCGATCACGGGTGCCCGGCCGCTGGGCGTGACGAATTGCCTCAACTACGGCGACCCCACCCGGCCGGAGGCGTTCTGGCAGCTGACCGAGGGGGTCCGTGGGCTGGGTGACGCGTGTCGAGCGCTCGGGCTGCCCGTGACGGGTGGCAACGTCTCGCTCTACAACGAGTCACCGACCGGGTCCATCGCGCCCACCCCGGAGATCGGCGTCGTGGGGCTGCTCGACGACATCGCGACCCTCGTCGGACCCGCGTTCGTCGAGCCGGATGACGCGATCCTCGTCATCGGCGAGACGTCGCCCGGTCTGGCCGGCTCCGCCTACGCCGTCCTGGCCGGCTCGGCGGCGGAGGACGACCCGCCGGCCCTCGATCTGGCCCGGGAGGCGGCGGTGCAGACGTTCATCCGCGAGGCGATCGCCCGCGGTCTCGTCGCCTCGGCGCAGGACGTGTCCGGGGGTGGGCTGGCCGTCGCACTCGCCGAGGCCTCGATCTGGGGCGGGGTGGGTGCCGTCGTCCGGATCGCGGTGGCCAACTCACCGGCGACGGACCTCTTCGGTGAGAGCCCATCCCGGCTCGTGGTCAGCACGCGGCCACGGCACGCCGCGGCACTGGAGCTGCTGGCCCGACAGCACGGCCTCCCGGTCGAGGTCATCGGCGCCGTCGGCGGCGACCGCCTGGTCGTCGAGATGGCCGGCGCCGGCGCCACGGGCGCGGCCGAGGAGCGCGGCAGCCGCGTCGCCGACGCGATCGAGGTCCCGGTGGCCGATCTCCGTCACGCCTGGGAGCACGGGTTGACCCGTGCCCTGGGCTGGGAGGCCTAGCGGATGTGCGGGGTGTTCGGCGCGGTCCTGCCCGAAGGAGAGCCCACCGAGGCCGCCGGCCTCGCCACGCTCGGGCTGTTCGCCCTCCAGCATCGTGGTCAGGAATCGGCGGGCCTGGCGGTCAGCGACGGTGACCAGCTGATGCTCTACAAGGACCTCGGGATGATCTCGACGGTCCTCGACGAGCGGCGCCTGCCGTCCCTGCGCGGGAATCTCGCGATCGCTCACTGCCGGTACAGCACGACCGGTTCGACGATCTGGGAGAACGCCCAGCCCACGTACCGGCGCGGGCCACGGCGGGCCCTCGCGATCGGCCACAACGGGAACCTCGTCAACACGCGTGACCTCCTGACCCAGCTCGAGGGCGGACGGGCGCGGCTCCCCGCATCCACCGATACCGAGCTGCTCACAGCCCTCCTGGCGGACGAGCCCGCGGCGGACACCGTCGACGCGCTGATGCGGGTCCTCCCACGCGTCAAGGGCGCGTACAGCCTGGTCATCCTCGACGAGCGCCGGGTCATCGGGGTCCGAGATCCGCACGGGTTCCGCCCGCTCGTCCTCGGCCGATTGCCGCGACCCGCGCCGACCGGTGGTCGCGACGACGGCCTGTGGGCCACCGACGACGGGCGCGCCGGGTGGTGCCTGTCGTCCGAGACGGCGGCGCTCGACATCGTCGGCGCGGAATACGTGCGCGATGTCGAACCGGGCGAGATCGTCATCCTCGAGCCCGGCCAGGGGCCGCGGTCGGTCCGGTTCGCCCCAGCGACACCGTCGCTCTGCGTGTTCGAGTTGATCTACTTCGCCCGCCCGGATTCGTACATGGAGGGCCGGAACCTGTACGAGGTCCGGCGCCGGATGGGCGAGCAGCTGGCCATCGAGCACCCGATCGACGCCGACCTCGTGATCCCGGTCCCGGACACCGGTGCACCGGCCGCCGCCGGCTACTCGGAGGCCTCGGGGATCCCGTACCGGGAAGGCATGTATCGGAACCGCTACGCCGGCCGGACGTTCATCCAGCCGTCCCAGGGCATGCGCCATCGCGGCGTCACGATCAAGCTGAACCCCATGCGGGAGGTCGTCAACGGCAAGCGCCTCATCGTCGTCGACGACTCGATCGTGCGCGGCACCACCACCAAGCGCATCGTGGAACTGCTCCGCAAGGCGGGGGCGACCGAGGTCCACGTCCGGATCAGCGCGCCGCCGATCTATCACCCCTGCTTCTACGGGATCGACACCTCCATCGAGACCGAGTTGATCGCGGGCACCCACACCGAACCGGAGATCCGCGACTTCATCGGTGCCGATTCGCTCGGCTACCTCTCGATCCGCGGCGTGCTCGCCGCGCTCGATCTTCCGTACGAGCGCTTCTGCTTCGCGTGCTTCGACGGCAAGTACCCCGAGCCGGTCCCGTATGACGCGTCGAGTCGCAAGTTCGCGCTCGAGGAGCCCCTGGTCGTCCATGGGTGAGTCGCGACCCGCCTATCGCCGGGCCGGGGTGGACGTGGCCGCGGGCGAGCGGGCCGTGGAGCTGATGCGCGATCACGTCGAATCGACCCGCCGGCCCGAGGTCGTCGGCGGGCTCGGCGGGTTCGGGGGTGCCTTCGCGATCCCACCGGGCTATCGCGAGCCGCTCCTCATCGCCTCGACGGACGGCGTCGGGACGAAGACCGCGATCGCGTCCGCCGTCGGGCGCTTCGACACGATCGGCATCGACCTCGTCGCCATGTGTGCCGACGACGTGGTGTGCACGGGCGCCGAGCCGCTCGCCTTCCTCGACTACATCGCGGTGGGCGAGCTGGACCCCCCGGCGGTCGCGGACCTGGTCGCCGGTGTGGCGGCGGGCTGCCGCGCGGCCGGCTGTTCGCTGGTGGGCGGTGAGACGGCCGAACACCCGGGCGTCATGGCGGCCGACGCGTTCGACGTGGCCGGGACCGCCATCGGCGTGGTCGAGCGCTCGCGCGTCATCGACGGCAGCGCCGTTCGCGACGGCGATGTCATCCTCGGCCTGGCGTCATCCGGCCTGCACGCGAACGGCTACTCCCTGGTCCGCTCGCTCCTCGCCGAGTGGGATCTCGACCCCTCCGAGCCGTACCAGGCACGGCTGCGGCGGACCCTCGGCGACGCCGAGACGGAGGCGCTCCTGGCGCTGGCCCCGCACGAGGCGATGGCCACGCTCGGCGAGGTGCTCCTGACGCCGACCCGCATCTACGCGCGGTCGATCCTGGCCGCGCGCGAGGTCGTGATCGCCGCGGGCTGGGACATCGCGGGGGTCGCGCACATCACCGGCGGCGGCCTGCCGGGCAACGTCCCGCGCGCCCTGCCGGCCGCGCTCGGGGCGCGACTCGATCCCGCGCGCTGGTCGATGCCGTCGGTCATGCGCCTGTTCGGCGCGCTCGGCGGGCTCGACGACGCGGAACTCCGGGCGACGTTCAACGGCGGTCTCGGGATGGTCGTGGTCCTGCCCCGGGCAGCGGCGGCGGCCGCCATCGAGGCCTTCGCGGGCCACGACGTGGTCGCGGCCATCGTCGGCGAGGTCGTCCCGTCGGCGTCCCTCGGGGACGTCCGCTACGCCGAGGGCCCGCTGGGGTCGATGGCGTGACGACGGGCCGGATCGCGGTCGGCGTCTCCGGTGCCGGCTCGAACCTGCGGGCCCTGGCGGCCGCCGGCGATCGCCGCGAACTCGGTGGCTCGCTGGTGCTGGTGTTCGCGGATCGCCCGTGTCCCGCGCTGGACTGGGCGGCGGAGGCCGGGATCGACACGGCGCTGATCCCCGGTGGCGACGATGCGACCCTGGCCGCGACCCTCGAGGCCGTCGGCGCCGACGTCGTGGTGCTCGCGGGGTACCTGCGCCTCGTCGGTCCGCGGGTGCTGGCCGGCTTCGCCGGACGGATCGTCAACACCCACCCGAGCCTGCTCCCGGCCTTCCCGGGCGCCCGTGCCGTGGCCGATGCCCTCGCGCACGGCGTGGCGGTCACCGGATGCACGGTCCACGTGGTCGACGAGACGCTCGATGGTGGTCCGATCGTCGCGCAGGAGGCGGTGCCGGTCCTCCCCGGTGACGACGCGGCGGCTCTCCACGGGCGGATCCGGGCCGTCGAACACCGCCTCCTCCCGCGGGCCGTGGCGCTCCTGCTGGCCGGCGCCGTGACCGTGGACGGCCGGAGGGTCTCGATCGACACGGCGGCCGCTGACGAGCGCCTCCCGCGACCGCGCCGGGCGCTGCTGTCGGTCTCGGACAAGCGCGGGTTGACGGACCTCGGTCGGGGACTGGTCGCGCTCGGGTTCGAGCTCGTCTCGACGGGCGGGACCGCACGGACCCTCCGCGACGCCGGGCTGGCCGTCACCGATGTCGCGGCCGTCACGGGCGCCCCCGAGATGCTGGACGGCCGCGTCAAGACCCTCCATCCGCGGATCCACGCGGGTCTGTTGGCCGATCGCCGGCTGGCGGACCATCGTCGCCAGCTCGTGGCTGCGGGCATCGCGCCATTCGAGCTCGTGGTCGTCAACCTCTATCCGTTCGCCGCCGCGCTCGAACGCTCGGGGATCTCGATCGACGAGCTCGTGGAGGAGATCGACATCGGCGGGCCCTCGATGGTCCGAGCAGCCGCGAAGAATCACGAGAGCGTGGGGATCGTGACCTCGCCGGCCCAGTACGCCGATGTCCTGGAGGCGCTCGAGACGTCCGGAGGCCTCGATGACCGGCTCCGACGGCGCCTGGCCCTCGACGCGTTCGCGCACACCGCGGCGTATGACGCGCGGATCGCCGCCGAACTTCCGGGCCGGATGGCGGCGGCCGGGCGCATCGAGCCGCCCGCGGACCCCTACCCGCCGACACTGGCGATCGCGCTCGAGAAGGTCGAGACGCTCCGCTATGGCGAGAACCCGCACCAGCCCGCCGCCCGCTACCGGCGTCCCGGCGCGACGATCGACGACGGGCTGTTCGGTGTCGAGCGGGCGCCGCTCCAGGGCAAGGCGCTGTCGTACAACAACGTCCTCGACGCGGCTGCGGCGTCCGCGCTCGGTCGCGCGCTGCGCGGCCCGGGGGTCGTGATCGTCAAGCACACCAATCCGTGCGGCGCAGCGGAACGGGCCTCGATCGTGGACGCCTGGGAGACCGCCCTGGCGGCCGACCCGATCAGCGCGTTCGGCGGCGTCGTGGCCCTGACGCGGCCGGTGGATCGGGCCGTCGCCGAGCGCCTCGTCTCGATCTTCCTCGAGATCGTCATCGCTCCGGCCTTCGACGCCGCGGCCCTCGAGGTGTTCGCGACCCGGCCCAACCTGCGGGTCCTCGTCGATCCCGCGCTCGGCTCCGGAGCCCCGGGCGCCGCCCCGGATCCGCTCGGGTCGATCAGGAGCGCGGGCGGCGCGATCCTCGTCACGGCACCGGACGTCATCGCCGATGCGGCGTCGGCGTGGACCTGCGCGACGCGGCGCGCGCCGACGGACACGGAACACCTCGATCTCGACCTCGCCTGGCGCCTCGTGCGCGGCGTGACCTCGAACGCGATCGTGCTCGTGCGCGACCGTCGGCTGATCGGCATCGGCAGCGGGCAGACGTCGCGCGTCGACGCGGCCCGCCAGGCCGTCGCCAAGGCGCGCGCGATGTTGGGGGAGGAGGTCACGGTCGGCGCGGCGTGCGCGTCGGATGCGTTCTTCCCGTTCCCGGACGCGGTCGAGGCGTGCCTGGCGGCGGGGGTTCGCGCGTTCGTCCAGCCCGGCGGCTCGCTGCGGGATGCGGACGCGATCGGGGTCGTCGATGCGGCCGGCGGCACGATGCTGGTCACCGGCACCCGGCACTTCCGCCACTGACCCGGGAGGAGGTCTCGGGCTCCTGGGACCGCGGGCCCGGGCTGCTACCATCCGCCGCGTGTCTGGGGCTCCCCGCCTGTCGGTCCTGATGCCGTGCTGGAATGCCTCGGCGACGATCGAGCGTGCCATCGGGTCCGTTCTCGACGAGACGGACGTCCCCCTCGAGTGCGTGGTCATCGACGACGGCTCCACCGACGACACCGCCAGGCTCGTCGAGGCCATCGCCCGACGCGACGACCGCGTCGTCCTGCTCCGGCTCCCGACCAACGGCGGGGTCTCGAACGCGCGCAACCGGGGGCTGGAGATCGCCCGCGGTGAGTGGCTGACGTTCCTCGACGCGGACGACCGGCTGCTGCCCGGTGGCGTCGCCGCCCTGATGCGGCCGACGCGCGATCCGGTGGTCCGGATCGTCCTTGGCCAGCGGCACTGGACCGATGGCCAGCGGACGTGGGTCTCGAAGTTCTACGACATCCCCGACATCACCGAGCCTGGGCGCAAGTCCATCGCGACGCATCCGGGTCTCCTGTACTACGCCTCCTCGACCGGCAAGGCGATCCACCGCTCGCTCGTCGAGGGCCTGCGGTTCGAGGGCCGGGTCCTGGGCGACCAGCCCTGGGCGATCGCCGCGATGCTGCGGGCGGGGACGGGGATCGAGGTCATCGGCGATCTCGTCTACGAGTGGTGGCGGCCGCGTGCCGACGAAGCGGTCGAGACCATCGGGACCGCCACCCGGGCCTCTACCGAGCGCGCTGCCGCGATGGCGGACATGGCGGCCGTCGTCTATCGCGCGGTGAGCGCCGAGACCGATGTCTGCGTCGCGGACCCGGAAACCCGCCTGCTGATCAAGCAGACCTACCTGGACCGCCTGATCCGGTCTGACCTCTCGCTGCCCGTGCGGCAGGCGCTGGATCGCCGCGATCCGGCCACGGCTCGGCTGTACACGGCCGTCGCCCGTTTCCTCGAATCCTTGCCGGCCGCCGTCCTGGCTCGCTCCCTGCGCGCCGAGACCCATCTCATCCGGCCGGGCCTGTACCGCTGGGCGGACCTCGTCCCGTCCGCGCGGTCGAGTTACTTCCGGATGCTGCGCCCGCTGTTACGGGCACGGCCGGACCTCGTCCGCACCCTGGGCGGGCGGCGCCGGGTGGTCCCGCTCATGGTGCTCCGCTCGATCTGGTCACCGCTCGCCACGGCGGCCGCGCTCGCATGGTTCGCCGTCCTGCCGCCCCCTCGGCGCGCCCTGGGCACGTTCGAGTGACGGACGTGCCGCCTCAGCCTCCCGGCCGGCGCGCCACGACCGCGACGAACGTCGCGAGGAGGTCCGCGGCGGTCGCCGCCGGATAGTGGCGCCGGACCTCGGCCAGGACGGCCGGGTCGAGGCGCGGCACGAGCCCGCGGTCGTGCCACGGGATCAGCGCGACGATCTCCAGACCGGCTGCCAGGATGGCCGCTCGCAGGTCCTCCAGCGTCATCCGGTTCAGCGCCTCCCGGTAGAACCGGAGCGCCTGCTCGGCCTCGCCGGGCCGGATCTCGCGCAGGTAGCGCGTCACGTCTTCGGCGCCCAGTCTCGCGTGGCCCCACGGAACGTCCAGCGTGCACAGCGAGTGGCCGCCGATCGCGCTGAAGAACGGGTTGTAATCGTGATACATCACGCCGCCGGGTCGCAGCAGGCGGGCCATCGCCGCGAACGCGGCCGGCGGATCCTGGAGGTGCTCGAGGACCTCGAATGACACGACCGCGTCGAAGGTGCCCGGCTCGAGCCTCGAATCGTCGATGTCATCCTCGACGAACGTCACGGCCCCCGGCGCGGCTCCGGCCACGAGCCGGGCCCGCTCGCGCAGCTCGCCGAGGACTTCCTGCTGCCGCTCCACCTCGACCGCCGACGGCGCACCCGGGCGCTGCAGGACGTAGTAGCGCGCCAGGTCCGACGCGACCACCGTGGCGCCCGTACGGCCCACCAGCTGGTAGGCGATCGACCCGTCGAAGCACCCGACCTCGAGGACGCGCCCGTCGAGGGTCCCGGCGCCCGTCGTCGACAGGAGCGACACGGCTTCCTCGACGCTGCCCCGGGCCTTCGTGGCGCGTCGGCCGAGCGCGGCGTCCGTCGGTGGAGCCGCGGCGGTGACTGGGTCGATCATCGATCGCCAGTCGGGCTTGAGGCGGTCCCGCAGGGTCGGATCGAGCCGGTGGGGGACGCCGAACCGGTCCACGAACACGCGTCCGGGCTCGGCTGCCGGCGTCGGCGCGGTTCGCGTCCCGCGAGTGGTCCTGAGCTCCGCCTCCACGACCGCGCGGAGACGCGGGCGACGCAGGCCGACCCGGATGGCGCGTCGGAACAGACGCCGGATCACCTGTCCAGCCCGACCGTCGCCAGGTCAGCCGGGCGCGGCATCGATGACCTCACGGATCCTCGCGGCGATCCGCGCGCTCGCATCGCCGGGCTGGAAGTGGTCGTCAAGGAAGGCCTGGCGCCGCGCCGGGTCGGCGGGTCGCGGGTCCGCGAGCGCCGCCCGAAGGTCGTCGATGTCGCCGACCGGCGTCGCGACACCCGCATCGACGTAGCCGAGCAGGTCGGCATGCGCGTCGACGGTCGCGATCAGGTTCGGGGTGCCGGCCGCGACGGCATCGGTCAGGACCGTCGAGTGGAGGCCGAGGTGCGCGTCGGCCGCGCGCAGAAGCCGATAGAGGTCGATGACCTTGACGACGCTGATGGGCGGCGGCGGATACCCCCGCGCGTCCGCCATGCCCTCGAGGAGTCGGCGATAGGGGCCCTCGTCGGCCTCGCCCGGATGCTGCTTGAACACGACGTGGACGCCGGGCAGGGGACCGCCGAGCAGTCGATCGAGCATGTTGGCCAGGTGCGAGCGGCGGATGAACGCCGGCGGCATCGTCGAGATGACCAGCATCCGATCGCCCGGGGCCACGCCGAGGTCCCGTCGGACCTCGTCGCGGGCCGTCTCGAGTGCCATCGTGGCGGATGCGTCGAGGTCGAGGCGGGGCGAGCCCGAGACCGCGACTTCCTCGCTCCGGTACGGGCCCTCGAGCAGCACCCGTCGCTCGTAGTCCCCGTAGACGAAGGTCAGCGTCGGGAGCGGCTGGCGCGGATCGCGCGGGCCCGAGTAGCTCGGGTGGGTGGGATACAGGACGCCGTGCTGGAGCGCGAACGTGGGGATCCGCCGGGCGTCGGCGGCGACGAGCCAGGGGGTGCGCTGTCCCTCGTGCGTCATCAGGACGGCTCGTGGTCGGAGCTCGTCCAGCATCCGCTCGGCGCGAGCCAGGACCACGATGTCGGTCCGGACGATGCGCTCGATCGATGTGCGGAGCTCGGCGATGAGGAGCGGCGCCAGGTCGACGCCGTCCACCGCCAGTGGGACCGCCAGATCGGCGAGGGTGCCGGCGACCGACTCGACCGCCCGCTCGGCGCGGGCCTGGTCCTCCGGCCGGCTCCATCGGGCGCGCACGATGTACGCGGGGATCAGCCGGTCGTCCTGTTCGGCCGCGAGTCGCTCGGCGCGCCCGGGTCGCGTCATGGCCGATCCGATCAGGACGGGCGATGCCCCTTCGCCCGGGAGGGATCCGATCACGCCCGAGAGGTTCGGGTCCCGAAGGACGGTCGCGCCGCTCGCGCCGACGGGCTGGAAGCTGCTGGGGAAGGCCAGGACCAGGACGAGGCGCTCACCGCTCGTCGACATCCGTTCGACGCGCTGCGCCATCGCCTGCAGGTGCCGCTCCGTGGCGTCGCTGCCCGGACGGCGTTCGCGCGGGGACGATCGACGCACGAGACGTCGCAGCCAGCCACGCAGGCCGCCCGATGTCGTCGCTCGGGCCGCCTCGATGCCCGGACCATCCGCCTCGGGATCGATCGCGTCCACCTCGGGGGACGGCTCGATCGCCGGCTCGTCGCCTCGCGCCCGCACGACGTCGATCAGCGCCGGCTCCTCGGCGGGGACGGCGATCGAGCTCGGCGCCGGCTCCCCGAGGATGTCGGCGAGGGCATGCTGCCACAACAGGCGCTCGTGGAGCCAGCGCCACAGCGGCTCCCGCATCCTCGGCCAGTACGCGACACCCTCCACCAGCAGTCGCGCGGGGAGATCGGCCGCGTCGGCCCACGCGTCGAGTCGGTCGAGCGCCTCCTGGAAGAGGTCGCGGCCCTCGACGACGCGCGAGAAGACGGGCCGGATGGCGACCGGACCCGGGGCGCCTGCCGGTCGCGGTGTCCAGGCCGCATCGAGCACGACCGTGATCGCGTCCGGACCTCTCGGATCGCCATCCGGGGCCGTCGGGACGAACCGGACCTGGCGCGAGCGAGCGGGCGCACCGGTCGTGTCAGGGACCGTCGGTGGGCCGGCCATCCGTCAGGCCGGCTCCGCCGGCACGATGCGGGATGACCGCCGGGCCAACAGCTCGTCGGCGACGACGCGGAGTGCGGCGGCCCGCGCGTCGAACGTGTGGCGCTCCAGGACCAGCGGCCGGCCCACCTCGGCCAGGCGTCGCCGCTCGTCCGGGTCCGCCAGGTACCGATCGACGAGCCGCGTCAGCTCGTGCCGTTCCCGGTAGGTGGCGACGGCGCCACCGAATTCCGCCTCGATGCCCTCGACGAAGTCCGAGATGACGAAGGCGCCGCAGGCGAGGGCGTCGTACAGGCGATTGGACATGAAGCCCTCGGTGCGCATGTCCTCCCAATGGTCGTTCAGGACGATGGACGCCGCACTGTAGTAGCGCCGCAGGACCGCGTTCGGGATCCGCTCACCCTTGATGAGGGTCGGATCGATCTTCGCGGCATCCCATCCTCGACCGTACACCGCGAGCTCGTGCTTCGTGCCCGCGAGGTCGTCGACGATCTTGCGTCGGACGCCGCGGGTGTTGCCGACGAACAGGAGCTCGTGGTGCGGACCACCGGGCTCGGGGTGGAACCGCTCGGGGTCGGTGGCCTGATGGAGGGCCTCGACGGGCACCTCGGTCCGGGACGCCATCGTCGCCGCGAACCGGTCGGATGCGACGAAGACGTGGTCGAAGCGCGAGTACAGGGCGCCGTCGGCGGCCTCCGGGTGGCTGATCTGCCACAGCAGGTTGACCTGACCGGGCCGCGTGGGTCCGACGGTGCGGCCCAGCAGCTGGAGGTTGACGTCGTCCCGGGCCGTCACCGGGTCATCCCACCCGGGTCGCAGGTGCAACCGGGTCGGATGCCCGGCGCGCTCGAGGGCACGCTGGAGAGCCCGCGCGAAGTGGTAGTCGCCCCAGCCCTCGGCGACGTCCCAGGTCGGGACCGGGATCCGGACGCCGTAGCGGATCGCGGCGACCCACGCGGCCAGCGCGTCCCTGATCTCCGAGGCGAGCAGATCGCCCGAGTGGGCCGTCCCATCCGGAAGCACCGAGGCGACCTTCGCGCTCCCGGCCCGCACGGCCTCGGCGGCGGCCGGGCTGGTCACGAGCACGATGTCGAACTCATCGAACCATGGCCGGGCGAGCCATGGGTCCACCAGCCCGTCGATCACGGCGATCGTCACCACGGGGCGAGGCAGCAGCCGGATGTCGTGGTGGTCGGCGAGGACGATCAGGACGTCGGTGTCCGCGTCCTTGAGGGATCCCGCGACGTCATCCGGATCGACCGATCCCAAGGGCGCGACCTGCCATCCGAGCCCACCGAGCGCGACCTGCACGGCGCCGGGCAGGACGGTCGGGTGGGGCCCGGCGTCGGCGTCGGGTCGGGCGGCGGCGATCCCGACCCGCAGCGGTGCCTCCGACCAGCGGCCGGCGGCGTCGATGGCGTCAAGCAGCACCTCGCGGGCGATGCGTGGACCCCAGCGCCCGACGAACGTGGCCCGGTTGTTCGCCACGCGGGCCTTGTAGCGATCGACATCGATGATCCGCGTCGCTGACTCGTGATGCCAGAGCGCGGCGCGCCCGTCGTACAGGAGACGGCCACCGCCGGCTCGCAGCCGCAGGCAGAGGTCGATGTCCTCCAGCCCGTAGTCGTACTCGGCCGAGAAGCCACCGGCGGCGTCGAACGCCTGGCGCCGGATCAGCACGCAGGCCGCCGTCAGGGCCGGCCGCTCGTGGATCCCCGCGGCCACGGGGGCCATGGGATCCTCGCCGGCGCCCATGACCCGCGGCATCGGGATCGGCCCGGTCCGATCGAAGGCGACGCCCCGGTGTTGCAGCGAGAGGTCCGCGAAGCGCGCGCCGGCTCGCGCGCCGCCCCGACCCCGCGGATAGATGAGGCGGGCTCCGACGGCCACGGCGTCGGTCGTCGTCAGCGTCTCGACCAGGTACCCGAGCCAGTGATCGGTGATCGGATCGACGTCGTTGTTCAGCAGGCAGATGACGTCACCGTGCGCGACCGCGATCCCCTGGGCATTGGCCTCCGAGAACGAACGGTTCGTGTCGTTGCGGAGCACTTGCATGGGGAACGGCAGCGAGAGGCGCTCCGCGAGGTCGGCCGATCCGTCGCTCGACCCGTTGTCGACGATGATGACCTCGAGGTCCTGGTACGCCGTCGAGGCGATCCCCCGCAGGCAGCGCTCGAGGTGCGGCCACCCGTCGCGGTTGAGGATCACGATCGACACGACGGGACCGTGATCCGGGACCGCCGGCGGCGGACACGCTCGGATCTCGGCGACGAGCGTCCGCTCCGCGGCCGCCGATCCCCGCTGGTTCGGACCCCGCGAGCGACCGGGAACGAGTTCTCGCATGACACCTATGGCGCGGCGCGGGGCCGACGCCAGCTTCCTCGCGCCGCGTGTGAACGGTCGCCCGGCGGCCGATGCCGCGAGGGCCAATCGCACGGCGCGGCGGCCGCGCATCGCGTCGTAGGCCCGCTGGAGGCGCTTCAGATCCGAGGCCTGCGACCGGGACGCGGCCTGCGCCTCCCGAAGCAGTTCGCGGTGCCGCGCGAGCTCTCGCTCCAGCGCCTCGACGGTCGCCTGGAGTCCCGAGTGTTCGTCACCGCCATCGGCCGCGGATCGATCCGGGAGTCCCATCAGCGGAGCGGCGCCGCGTCACCGATGCCGCCCCGGGACGTGTCCCCCAACCCGTGCGGCGCGGATCCCGCGACGCGGCCGGCCGGGGCGAGCGATCGGTACACGCCCCACAGCGTGGGCAGCTGCGCCGCCCAGTTGTAGCGGTCGTGGGCCGCCCGCAGGGCCGTTCGCCGCAGGGTCTCGCGGGTCTCGGCGGGGGCGTCGGTGATCGTCCGGATGGCCGCGGCGATCGCGGCCGGCGACGTCGGATCGCACAGGATGCCGGCCCCGGTCGTATCGACGACCTCGGCCATGCCCGGCAGGTCCGACGCCACCACCGGGACGCCGGCGGCGAGACTCTCGAACAGCTTCTGTGGGGTCGAGTGCCGGTGGTTGACGGTCGTCGGTGCGATGGCCATCACCGAGACATCGGCACTCGCGGTCCAGTGCAGCAGGTCGCTCGGTGGGACCGGCGGCAACAGGAAGACCCGGCCGTGGTACGGCGGCCTGGATGTCTCCGACCGGAGCCGCTCGAGCCACGTGCCGAAGCCGAGCAGGACGAGGACCGCCGACGGGACCTTGAGGATGGCGGCCATCGCCTGTTCGATCCCGCGTTGCGAGGCGAGGTGACCCTGGTACAGGACGACCCTCGTGTCCGGCTGGAGGCCGAGCGCCCCCCGGATGAGGTCCGGTCGGGGGTCGGGCGGGCTCCACGCGTCGGGACAATTCATGACCACGCTCGGGCGAGCCACCCGAAGTTGCCGGACCAGCAGGTCGGCGTAGGCGTCGTTGACGGTCATGACGTGGTCGGCGGCGTGTGCCCAGCGGCGCTCGAGCCGCGCCAGGAAGGTCTTGCCCGGGCGTCCGGCATGCGAGAAGTCACGCGAGTGCATGTAGACGTCGCGGCTGTCGTAGATGGTCCGTCCGCCGTGGCGTCGTCGCATCGCGACGAGGCCCGGGAGTGAGCCCGCCCACATCCCGTGCCAGATATCCGCCGGTTCCGCGACCTCCCGGAGTGCGTATGCCCAGCCCATCGGGCGGAGTGGGAACATGAGCAGCAACCGGCGCCATCGGTCGTACTGGGAGACCACCCGCCGCCTGACCTTCCGGACCGCACGTCGCGGCAGGCGAGCCGCCGTTGCCAGGGGCGTGCCGCGGAGCCTGTCGAGCCGACCGGTCCCGTCGTCCGCGCCCTTTGCCCCACCCTCGCCGCCTGTCGACCCGTCGAGACCGCCGCTGGCGTTCACGTCCGTCGCGGGATCATCTGACTCCGCCTGGTCGTCGGCGTCGCCGCCGCCATCGGCCACGGCGTTGGCCAACGCGATCCGGACGCGTGGGAGAAGGATGCGGCGCACCCCGGGGATGGCCAATCGCCAGTCGAACGGGGCCCGGATCAGCCGGTACCCCTCGCGCTCCTCGGTCTGCGGCAGGCCGGGGTGCCATCGGCAGTACACCGTGACCTGATACCCGGCGTCGACCGCGGACCGCGCCATCCGGAACGTCCGGGCGTCGAATTCGCCGGACGAGAAGGACAGGTACGCGATCCGGGTCGCCGGGTGCCCGGCGGGGCTGGGGGCGGTCACCGGGCCGTCGCCGCCCGTGGCTCCCAGCCGGCCCCGAGACGGAGCACCTGGCGAGGCCTCGTCGTGCTCACGCGCGCCGACGAGTCGACCGTATCAACGACGAGGTCGGCCGTCGCATACAGGCGGACCCAGTCGATCGCCCGGTGCGCCGTGACGACGACGATCACGTCCGCCCAGGCCAGCAGGTCGTCGAGCGCGGCACCGGTCCGGCTGGCCCCGTCGGCATCGGTGAACGTGGCCACATGTGGGTCGTGGTACCGGACGTCGCCGCCACGCGCCGCGAGGCCGGCGATCACCTCGGCGGCGGGCGAGTTCCGGTGGTCCGCGACATCGGGCTTGAACGCGACGCCGACGACCCCGACATGGGCGCCGCGGATCGCCCGGCCGCGGTCGTTGAGCGCCTCGCCCACCAGGTCCACCACGTGGCGCGGCATCGCGAGGTTGATGTCCCCGGCGAGCTCCACGAACCGGTCGACGAAGTCGAATTCGCGCGCGCGCCACGAGAGGTAGTAGGGATCCACGGGGATGCAGTGCCCGCCGACGCCCGGTCCCGGCGTGAACCGCATGAAGCCGAATGGCTTGGTGGCGGCCGCATCGATGACCTCCCAGACGTCGAGGTCCATCCGCTCGCACAGCAGCGCGAGCTGGTTCACCAGCGCGATGTTCACGTTCCGGAAGATGTTCTCGAGCAGCTTGGCGAGCTCCGCCGCGTCCGGAGACGACAGTTCGATCACGGTGTCGTTGATGTGGCGCAGCAGCGCCGCGGCTCGCTCGGTCGCCACCGGGGTCGTGCCCCCGACGAGCCTCGGCACGGTCCGCAGGGCGCTCGCCGGATCGCCCGGGTTCACGCGTTCGGGGGCGTACGCCAGGTCGAAGTCCTGACCGGCCCGCAGGCCACCGCCCTCGATCGTCGTCCGGAACGGCCCCGTCGTGGTCCCCGGGAAGGTCGTCGACTGGAGCACGACGAGCTGGCCGGAGCGGATCCGGTCACGGATGAACGTCGCGGCCGCGAGGACCGGCCCGAGGTCCGGATCCTTCGTTGCCGTGATCGGCGTGGGGACGCAGACGAAGATGACGTCGACGTCGTCGAGCCGGGCGTCCTCCTGCCGGGCGACCCGGAACGTGCCGGCGATCGCGGCGGCCAGACTGTCGTCGCTGATGTCGTCGATCGGGGAGGACCCCGCCTGGATCCGGCCGACGCGCGCCTCCGACACGTCGATCCCGATGACGTCAAGACCGGCCTCGGAGAAGGCGATGGCCAGCGGCAGGCCGACGTACCCGAGTCCGATCACCGCGACTCGCTCGTCCCCGCTCATGCGCCCTCCTGCATCCCACCCGGCCCGGCCCTGCGACGGCGGCCGCTGTCGCGGGTATCGTGGCGCATCCAGCGGAGGCCCGCTGCTACCATCGCCCTCCCATGGCCGAGCGAACCCCCTTCTACCTGACGACCGCGATCGCCTACGCGAACAACAAGCCGGGCCTCCACACGCTGTACGAGGTCATCGGCGCCGACGTCATCGCGCGCTGGCATCGGATGATCGGCGATGACACGCGGTTCCTGACCGGGACCGACGAGCACTCGATCAACATCGCCCAGAGCGCCATCGACGAAGGGCGGACGCCCCGGGCGTTCGTCGACGAGAAGGTGGGGTACTTCACCGCGGCCGAGGACAGCCTCGGGATCAGCCCGGACCGGTTCATCCGGACCACCGACCCCGATCACCTGCGGGCCGCGCAGGAGATGGTCCGCCGGGCGCACGCCAACGGCGACATCTACCTCGGGACCTACGAGGGCTGGTACTGCCCCAACGAGGGGTTCCGTAACGCCACCGACGTCCAGGAGACGGCGCGCGGGACCATCTGCCCGAACCATCCCGGGGTCCCGCTCCAGTGGCTGACCGAGCGGAACTGGTTCTTCAAGCTCTCGGCGTACCAGGACCGGCTCGAGAGCCACTACGCCCATCATCCCGAGTTCGTCCAGCCCGACTTCCGACGCAACGAGATGCTCGGCTTCATCCGGAGCGGCCTCGAGGACTTCTCGATCTCTCGCGAACGGACCCCCGGCGGCTGGGGCATCCCGTTCCCCATCGGCGAGGACGGCGAGACGTCGCTGCGCGAGGACGGGTCGTGGGACCCGGAGGCCGGCGTCATCTACGTCTGGTACGACGCGCTTATCAACTACATCACGGGCGCGGGCTTCCCCGACGACCCGGACGCGTTCGCTCGCTGGTGGCCCGCGGACCTCCACGTCATCGGCAAGGACATCGCCCGGTTTCACACGGTGTTCTGGCCGGCGATGCTCTGGAGCGCCGGCCTCGAGGCCCCCAGGAGCGTCTGGGTGCACGGGTGGCTGCTCGCCGCCGGCGGCGAGCGGATGAGCAAGAGCCGTGGCAACTTCCTCGACCCGGCCGACTTCGTCGCCGCATTCGGCGCCGATGGCGCGCGCTACGTCGTCCTGCGCGAGGTCCCCTTCGATCGCGACGCCGAGGTGTCGTGGGACTCGTTCGTCCGACGCTACAACGCGGACCTCGCGAACGACTTCGGGAACCTCGTGAACCGGACCGTGGCCATGACGAACCGGTATCTCGACGGGGAACGGCCGGCTCCCCGTGCGGTCGCCGACACGGCCCTGGGCGAGGGCTGGGGCGACACGCTCCGGCTCTACCGCGAGCGACTCGAGGGCTGCCTGCTCCATGACGCGCTCGCCGAGCTCTGGGAGTTCGTCCGCGGCGCGAACAAGGTGGTCGATGCGGAGCGACCCTGGGAGCTCCAGAAGGCCGCGATCGCCGGGGATGCGGCCGCGGCCGCACGGCTCCGTGGCGTCCTCGGGGACCTGATCGAGGCGTGCCGGCTGCTCGGGCTCGCGGCCGCTCCATTCATGCCGGGATCCGCGCCGCGCATCCTCGCCCAGCTCGGCTTCGAGTATCGCTACGCCGCCGACGGCAACGATGGTCCGCCGCTGCTCGATGCGCTCGCGTGGGGGGCGTGGGCCGCCGAGGCGGGCCGGGTCAGGGCACCGGAGCCGCTCTTCCCGCGGCTCGAGGCCGAGGTCGACACGGGGGTCGCGGCGGACTGATCGCGCCTACCATGGCCGCGTGCCGCTCGTCGACAGCCACTGCCATCTCAATGCCGATCGGTTCGACGGTGACGCGGACCTCGTGATCGGTGGCGCGCGACTCGCCGGCGTCGAGCGGATCATGGTGCCCGGCTGGAATGTCGCGTCGTCGGCGCGCGCGCTCGAGATCGTCGAGCGGTTCCCGTGGCTGGACGCGGCCGTCGGTGTGCATCCCCACGACGCGGCCAAGGTGGACGACGTCGGCTGGGCCAGGATCGTGGCCTGGGCCGCCGATCCGCGCGTGACCGCCATCGGCGAGACCGGGCTCGACTATGACCGGGTGTTCAGCCCCGTCGACGACCAGCGACGCAACCTCGCGCGCAACCTGGCGCTCGCGCTCGAGACCGGCAAGCCCGCGATCGTCCACTGCCGGTCCTCCGCGGGTCGTCGCGATGCCCAGGATGCGCTCCTCGACGCGTTCGAGACCGCCGGCGTCGGTGGCCCGGCCTGGGCGGCGACCTTCGGTGATCGACCTGGGGCGATCATCCACTCGTATTCGGGCCCGCTCGACTACGGGCGTGCGGTGATCGACCTCGGACTCGCCGTCAGCTTCTCCGGGCTGGTGTTCCGGGCCGGCGAGGAGGCATCCGCGGCGGTGGCGCCCCTCGTGCCGGCCGATCGCGTCCTCGTCGAGACCGACTCGCCGTTCCTCTCGCCGCCGGGGGCCCCGCGCTCACGCAACGAGCCGGAGTGGGTACGCGTCACCGCGGGCTGGCTCGCGGACCGCCGCGGCGTCCCGTCCGATGCCCTCGCCGACGGACTCGTCAGCGCCTACGATCACTGCCTTCCAGCGTCACGGAGGACGCCATGACCACCGGTCGACCACGCCCGCGATCCCGTCGTTCCCGCCTCGCCGTGCTGGGCCTGGGTGCCATCCTGGTCACGGCCTGCACGCAGGCCGTCCCGTCCGGGTCGCCCCCGGCCAGCGCGACGGCCACGACGACCGTCGCGCCTTCACCGACCGCATCGCCGACGCCCGCGCCGACCGCGAGCCCCCCACCAACGCCGGTCCCCACGCCGACGCCCACGCCGGTGCCCACCCCGTGCCCGGTCGTGGTCCAGGAAGGGACGCTGCCGTCGGACCGGCTCATCGACGTCGAGACATCGAGTGGGGCGGGGGCCGACCGGTTCATCTTCCACTTCGGGAACCCCTCGATCGGCTCGCCGGCGGGGATCCCGGGCGGCGAACTGCGCCTCGCCGAGCCCCCGTACACCTACGGGCCGAGCGGCCTGCCGATCGAGATGACCGGCGAACGGGTGATCCAGATCGTGTTCCGACGCATGTCGCTGCAGGCCGATACGGGCGAGCCCACCTACCAGGGCCCCCCGGAGGTCCGGCCGGACCTGGGTTCGCTCAAGCACGCCGTCGAGTTCGATCAGTCAGAAGGCGTGATCGGCTGGTACATCGGCTTCGATGGCCCCGCGTGCGTGACGCTGACGCGCGACGGGCGCGACGTCATCGTCAGCTTCCAGCACCTCTGACGGGGAGTTGACAGCCGCGAGCGCCGTTCGCTACGCTCCCGACTGGCACTCTCCATGTGAGAGTGCTAACATCCCGAGAGCGATCCGCGACACGCCCCAAGCGCCGTCGGCCACTGACTTCGGCCGACCAGGAGGATCCGGGCCGGCGGTTCGCGACCACAGGAGACCGGGACGCACCGAGACGACGACCTCAGTCGTCGGCGGACGCCCCGCCAGACACGCACGGGACGGCCGGATCGGCCGCCACAGGAGGAACGCACGTTGGCCAAAGCCACTGCTAGCGCCACCAAGCTTCGCCCGCTGGGCGATCGCGTGGTCATCAAGCCGAGCGCCCGCGAGGAGATGACGAAGAGCGGCATCGTCCTGCCGGACACCGCCAAGGAGAAGCCCCAGGAGGGCACGATCGTCGCGGCCGGGCCGGGCAAGATCCTCGACGACGGCAAGCGCGAGACGATGGACGTCAAGACCGGTGACACGGTCCTCTACGCCAAGTACGCGGGCACCGAGTTCAAGATCGACGGCGATGAGCTGCTCATCGTCAGCCAGAAGGACATCCTGGCGATCGTCGAGGCCTGACGCTCCCGCGTCGTCCCCTCGTCACCGCCCCACAGTTCCTGGAGGGACTTTCGAATTGGCTAAGCAACTCATCTTCGACGAGACGGCTCGTCGCTCCCTCAAGCGCGGCGTCGACCGGCTCGCGGACGCGGTCAAGGTGACCATCGGCCCCAAGGGTCGCAACGTCGTCCTCGACAAGAAGTTCGGCTCGCCGACCATCACCAACGACGGCGT
>CAYMTJ010000045.1:0-2017 GCA_964393345.1 uncultured Anaerolineaceae bacterium
TCGCTGGACCGTGCCGCGGACAAGCTCCGGCGCAAGGGCGTGGACCTGCTCGTGGCGAACGACGTCGCCGAGCCCGGGTCCGGCTTCGGCGCGGACACGAACCGCGTGACGATCCTCGGCGCCGATGGCACGATCGACGAGCGGCCGCTCCAGAGCAAGCGGATCGTCGCCGACGAGATCCTCGATCGCGTCCGACGAGCGCTGGACGAGCGCGACGGCGCCGCGCAGACTGCGCGCAGGACCGCTACCCGGGAGCCAGCATGAGTGCCACCGCCGATACGCCCCGCCGCCTGACCGTCGTCGACATCGCCAAGCGCTACGCCGACGGGGAGCGGCTGCCGATGCTCACCGCGTACGACTTCCCGACCGCGCAGCTCCTCGACGAGGCCGGCATCCCGATGCTGCTCGTGGGCGATTCCGTGGGCCAGGTCCTGCTCGGCTATGAGACCACGGTCCGCGTGACCATGACCGAGATGGTCCATCACACCAAGGCGGTCGTTCGCGGATCGAAGCGCGCGATGGTCATCGCCGACATGCCGTTCCTCTCGTACGCGACGCCGGAGGACGCGACCGAGAACGCCGGGGTCTTCCTGCGCGAAGCGGGGGCGCAGGCGGTCAAGGTCGAAGGCGGCGTGCGCAGCGTCCGGATCATCGAGACCCTGGTCCGCTCGGGGATCCCGGTCATGGGCCATATCGGGCTGACGCCGCAGACCATCAACGCCATCGGCAAGGTCCGCGTCCAGGGCAAGGATCGCGACCAGGCACGGCGCGTGCTCGCCGATGCCCAGGCGGTCCAGGAGGCCGGGGCGTTCGCCGTGGTCCTGGAGCTCATCCCGGAGCAGCTCGCCGCGGCGATCACCGATCGCCTCCGGATCCCGACCATCGGCATCGGCGCGGGCCCCGGGTGCAGCGGCCAGGTCCAGGTGATCACCGATGTCATCGGCCTCGGCGACTTCATCCCCAAGCACGCGCGGCCCTACGCCGACGTCCGCCAGGCCATCTTCGATGCGGCGACGGCCTACGCCGCCGACGTCGTGGCCGGGACGTTCCCGGGCGCCTCGCAGACCGTCCGGATGGACGACGCCGTCCTCGACGACGTCCTCGGACGTGGCTCGAGCGATCAGCCGTCGGGCTCGATGCCGGTCGGCGGGATCCCCCTCGACCGCGATCTCTAGGGGCCCCGGCCGAGCGTGACCCGGATCCTGCGCACGCGCGCCGACCTGCGCGCCGCGCTCGCGACCTCCGCCCGCCCGGTGGGCCTCGTCCCGACGATGGGCTGGCTCCACGACGGCCATCGGGCGCTGATGCAACGGGCTCGGGCGGAGAACGCCACGACCGTCGTGACGATCTTCGTGAACCCGCGCCAGTTCAACCGCTCCGACGACTTCACGCAGTATCCGCGCAACGAGGCGCGCGACCTGGCCTTCTGCGAGACAGAAGGCGTCGATCTCATCTGGGCGCCCCCGGTCGAGGAGGTCTACGTCCCGGGCTTCGACACCACCGTCGCCGTGGGGGCGATCGCCGAGCCGCTCGAGGGGGCGGCGAGACCTGGCCACTTCGACGGCGTCGCCACGGTCGTCGCCGTCCTGTTCGGTGTGGTCGGCGCGGAGCGGGCCTACTTCGGTCAGAAGGACGCGCAGCAGGTGATGGTGATCCGGCGCATGGCGCTGGACCTCGCCCTCCCGACCGACGTGATCGCCTGCCCGACGGTGCGCGAAGCGGACGGTCTCGCGCTGTCGTCCCGGAACGTGCATCTGTCAGACGAGGAGCGCGCCGCGGCACCGGTGCTCCATCGGGCGCTGACGGCGGCGCGAGCGGCCTGGGCTGGCGGCGAGGCGAGCGCTGAAGCCCTCCGAACCACTATGCGCGATGTGCTGGCCACGGAACCCCTCGCGGACCCCGAGTACGTGTCCGTCGCCGATGGAGCGACGCTCGCGGAACTCGACCGCGTGGACGGGCCGGCGCTCCTGTCGCTGGCCGTCCGCTTCGGCACGACGCGCCTCATCGACAACGAGCC
>CAYMTJ010000045.1:2117-23875 GCA_964393345.1 uncultured Anaerolineaceae bacterium
TCGCCGTGGTGGCCACGCCGAGGATGCGGTCGATGAACAGGTACTCCCAGACGAGCGCCTTGATCTCCTCGATCTTGCCGACGTCCTCCTGGTGCGTCTTGACCAGCAGGTCGTGGACCTCCGACGCCACGACATACGTATCCTCGGTGACCAGCGTCGCGAACAGGTCCGCGGCTCGGATGGCATCGATGACCGCGTCGGCTGGCCGGTAGCCGCCGGTCAGCACCAGCCCCAGCGCGCCCCCGGGTGCCCCGACGATGGCCCGGATCACGTCCTCACGATCGCCGGGAACGATGACCAGCGTCCGCGAGCCCACCCGCTCCAACATGTGTTCGGGCTCCATGGCGCCGATCGCAACGCCGCCGATCACCTGATCGAGGTCCGGACCGGCGTGCAGCGTCTCCCCGTGGACGCCCTCGAGGACCATCGCGAGGGTGGGATTCGACAGGATCGGCCGGTACGGCAGGACGCCGAGGAGCGGGATCCCGTGCTTCGCCAGCCCCATCTCCAGCGTGCGCGCGAGCCCCGGCTTGGCATCGAGATCCACCTTGTTCACGATCGCCCCGGCCACGTGCACGCCGTGCTGCCGGAAGAGTGCCGCGTTGAGGACGATCTCGTCGATGGGTCGGCCGACCCCACCCTCGGACACGATGACGGCCGGCGCCCCGAGCATCGACGCGACGACCGCGTTCGACAGCCCGATGACCGCGCCCACCCCGGCATGGCCCGTGCCCTCGATGAGCAGGATGTCGCGCTCCGTGGTGAACGCCGCATGCGCCGTCCGGATCCGCGCCCCGAGGTCCTCGACGACGGTGCCCTCGATGTACGCCTGGGTGAACCCCCGCGGGATGTGGACCGGGGACATCCGCGAGATGGGATCCGAGAGCCCGAATACGCTCTGCATCAGCACAGCGTCCTCGTCGGCCGGAACGCCGTCCACGAGCACGGTCCGCTGGCCGACCGGCTTCATGAAGCCCGTCGAGAGTCCACGGCGCCCGAACCCGTCGAGCACGCCGAGGCTGACCGTGGTCTTGCCCCGGTTCTGGCCGGTCGCGGCGAGATAGACGTGGCGCATCAGGCGCCCGGCTCAGCCGTGGGGAGTGGTCTTGCGTTCGATCTGGGCGAGCCCGTCGCGCAGCCGCGACAGCGTCTCGGCGTCGACCGTGTCGGGCTCGAGGTTGGGCCCGAGCCGCTCCATCAGGTCCGCGACGAGGCCCAGGAACACGCTCGCGTCGGCGACGAAGAACTGCGGCTCGTTGTTGTAGCGGACCAGGGTCAGGCGACCCTGGAGGACGCGCCGCTCCTCGACATGGGCGATCTGCGTCGCGAAGTTGTGGCCCTGGATCCCGTCGGGGTTGTTGAGGAAGTTGAGGGCGTTGTCGATGGCGAGACCGAAGCGAGCCCGCCACGCGACCAGGCGCTCGTGGACCTCGGGCGGGATCCGCACCTCGGCGACCTCGTCGAAGACCTCCGGCGCCACGGTCAGCAGGCCGACCAGCGTCGTGCCGGCACGCGGACCGAGCATGACCTGGAGGCTGCGTTCGAGGGTGAAGACCTCCGAGTCGAAGCGCGGGCTCGTGATGACGTCGGTCAGCAGGTCCTCGACGTTATCGAGCGCACCGGGCTCCGCCGTGGCGTTGGCCAGGTGGAGGATCTCCTCCTTGAACAGGAACTTCTCTTCGTGGTCGAGCATGGCCGCGATGGTACACCGCGCCGCGACGGCCTCCGACGGCGCGTCGGCGACCCGGTCTATGGGTAGAGGCCGCGCAGCGCCATGGTGTCCGCGACGCGGCGGACCGCGAGGAGATAGGCGGCCGTCCGCATGTCGCACTGCTCGCGGCGGGCGATGGCCAGCGTCTCCTGGAACGCCCTGACCATGATCTCCTTGAGCTTGGCGTTGACGACCGTCTCGCTCCAGTGGTCGCGGTTCAGGTCCTGGACCCATTCGAAGTAGCTGACCGTGACGCCGCCGGCATTGCACAGGATGTCCGGGATCATGAACTTCGAGTTCTTGAACAGGATCCGGTCCGCGTCCGGCGTGGTCGGGCCGTTGGCGGCCTCCGCGATGAGGCGGGCCTTGATGTTCTCGGCATTCCGGCTCGTGATCTGGTTCTCGAGGGCGGCCGGGATGAGGATGTCGCAGTCGACTTCGAGGACCTCGGCATTGCTGATGTCGGTCGCCCCGGGGAACCCCTGGACCGTGCCGTGTTCCTGCTTCCAGGCGATGACCTTGGCGATCTCGAGCCCGCCCGGGGCATGGATCCCGCCGGTGGAGTCCGAGACGGCGACGACGGTGGCCCCCTCGTCGGAGATCAGGCGGGCCGCGATGGACCCGGCGTTGCCGAACCCCTGGACGGCGACCCGGGACTTGTGCAGCTCCATCCCGAGGTGGCGAACGGCCTCGATGATGCAGAAGACGGTGCCGCGCGCGGTGGCCTCGTTGCGGCCTTCGGAGCCGCCCAGGCTGATCGGCTTGCCCGTCACGACACCCGGGACCGTGTAGCCGGCGTGCATGGAGTAGGTGTCCATCATCCAGGCCATGATCTGGGCGTTGGTGTTGACGTCGGGCGCTGGGATGTCCTTCTCCGGCCCCACGAGGATCTCGATCTCGGTGAAGAACCGGCGGGTCAGGCCCTCCAGCTCCTTCCGGGAGAGCCTCTTCGGATCGACGATGACGCCACCCTTGCCACCGCCGTACGGGATGCCCACGACCGCGCACTTCCAGGTCATCCACATCGCGAGGGCCTTGACCTCGTCGAGGCTGACGTCCTGGTGGTAGCGGATCCCGCCCTTGGCCGGGCCGCGGCCCAGGTTGTGCTGGACGCGATACCCGGTGAAGACCTCGACCGATCCGTCGTCCATGTGGACGGGGAAGTGGACGGTGAACTCGCGTCGCGGTTCGCGCAGGACCAGGCGCATCCCCGCGTCGAGCCCGAGTCGGTCGGCGGCCAGGTCGAACTGTCGCTGCGCGACTTCCCACGGGTTGATGGTCGCGGCGACGTGCTCGGTGGTCATCAGATGAAGGACCTCGATATCGGGCGGCGCGCAGGCGACGCCACGTCGGTGTGGGTCGTCTCCCGGACGACCCCACGGGGCGCATCAACGATGCCGGGGCGATGCCGCCAGCCCCACGATGCGCGACTCATGCGCCGCGGAGTATATCCCGGGAGGTCCTCTGCTCGCCGACCGATGGTACCGGTCGGCAACGTCATCGCAACCGTCTCGCAATCTTCCCGTTCGGCGATCCGGACGCGTTACGACCGATAGAGCATCACCGCGCCGACGCATCCGGGGCCGAGATGCGGCCCGACGGATGGGCCCACGAGGCTCACGCTGACATCGCGGACGTCAAGGCCCGGGGATCGCGCCACGACCGCGTCGCGGAACGCCTCCACATCGGGACTGATGGTGTGCAGGATGGCCAGGCGCTCGATCGGGCGCTGGGTGATGAGTTCGATCAAGCGCTCGCGGGCCTTGGTCCGGGTGCGAACGCGATCCGCGGTCTCCACTTCGCCGTCCTTGACCGCGATGATCGGCTTGACCGAGAGCAGGGTCCCGATCGCGGCCCGGGCGCCGGAGATCCGTCCGCCCTTCTTGAGGTACTCGAGGGTCTCGAGGACCAGGTAGACCTGGAGGTCCGAGGCACGGGCCTCGAGCGTCTCGGCGATCTCCGCGGCGCTGCGACCCTCCGCCGCCATCTCGAGGCCAAGGCGGCACAGGATCGTCTGGGCCATCGACGCGCTGGTCGAGTCGACGATGTGGATCTCGCGATCCGGCAGCATGTCGCGGGCGATCTGCGCGCTCTTGATCGTGCCCGAGAGCGCACCGGCGACATGCACGGAGACGATCGCCTCGGCGCCGTCGGCGAAAGCGCCCTCGTAGGCCAGTTTGAAGTCCCCGGGCGAGCACGCCGCGGTCGTGGGGAACGGAGCATCGGGGGCGACCATCCGCGTCCAGAAGTCGTCCGTGGACAGCTCGACGCCCGCCTTGAAGGTCTCCGTCCCGAAGCTGACGAGCAGCGGGACGAGGTGGATCCCCTCGGCCTTGGCCTCCGCAGGACGCAGATCCGACGCAGAGTCGGTGAAGATGGCGACGCGGCTCAAGTCCGTCCTCCTCGCGGCGGCTGCCGGGGTGTTACGGGGCATGATACGTGGCGCGACGAGCCCCGAACCATCGATTCCCGCCCGTCGCGCCGAGCCGCTAGGCTTCTCGCGATGGATCGCTCGATGTGGGCCGTGCTGGCCGGCACCTTCACGCTCCGGTTCAGCACAGGACTCACGGGCGCCATGCTCGCGGTCTACCTGGCCAAGCTCCCGGAACATGGCGGGGAGCACGTCGCCGCCATCACGCTGGCGATCCTGCACTCGATGTTCTACCTCGCCGA
Source organism: uncultured Anaerolineaceae bacterium (assembly GCA_964393345.1). Taxonomy (GTDB): domain Bacteria; phylum Chloroflexota; class Limnocylindria; order Limnocylindrales; family CSP1-4; genus SPCO01. The sequence goes on from CAYMTJ010000045.1 coordinate 6,502, forward strand.
GCTGGTCCTCTCACCGGTGTTCGGGGTCATCTCCGATCGGCTCGGACACCATCGGGTCATGCTGTTCGGGCCGGCCTTCGGCGCCGTGGCGGTGATCGTGACCGGGCTGACGACGAACCTCCCGCTGCTGGGTGGGACGCGTCTGCTCGAGGGCGCCTCGACCGCCGCGAGCATCCCGTCCATCCTCGGCTACATCGCCGCGGTCACGGCCGGCAACGAGCTGCTGCGCGGCCAGGCGGCGGCGCGCTTCGAAGGCGCGACGCTCGCCGGCATCGGGGCCGGGTTCGCGGTGGCCCCCCTGCTGTTCGCGGCCCTCGGGCCGGTCGCGTTCTTCCTCAATGCCGGGTTCTACGGCGTCTCGTTCGTCATCTACCGCTTCGGTGTCGCGGACCACGACGCGGAGGAGCGAGCGGCGCGCGCGAAGGCGACGCCCACCAGGCGCCTGGGCCTGGGCCGGTTCGGCGTCCTGCTGCGATCCGGGCACGTCTGGCTCCTCGCCCCCACCTGGATCGCCGTCAACGCCTCGATCGGGCTGTGGTTCAGCCAGTCGATCTTCCAGTTCTCCAAGGCCGACCCGCGCTTCCCGGACCAGTTCCTGCTCCAGGGGTTCTCGCCGGTCCAGATCTCGATCGCGGCCGTGGTGATCGGGATCCTGTTCGGCGCCGGTCTGCTCTACTGGGGCAACCGGTTCCGGAACATGCGCCGGACGACGATCATCCTGTACGGGATCCTGGGCGGCGCGGTGATGGTCGCCGGCGGCATCGCCGTCAACCACGCCGCCGACCTGCCCGCGGTCGTGCCGATCGCCGGGGCCGTCGGCGTGGCGTTCGGCCTGTTCGTGCTCGCCGGGGCGACACCGGCCGCGCTGGGCCTGCTCGCGGACATCTCCGAGCGCTTCCCCACCGACCGCGGCGCGATCATGGGGCTCTACAGCGTGTTCCTCGCGGTCGGCCAGATCGTGGGATCCCTGCTCGGCGGGCTGGCCGCCGACTGGCGGGGCATCGACGGGTTGCTGCTCGGCACCTTCGGCCTGCTGGTCGTGGCGCTGATCCCGCTGCGGATCCTGCGCCGCGACGAGCATCACCTCTCGCCGGCCACGTGACGGCGCTCGCGCCATGGCCGCTCGTGCGCGGCGCGCGCGGGGCGGTGGTCGCGCCCCATCATCTCGCGACGGCCGCCGGGCTCGCGATCCTGCGCGAGGGCGGGTCCGCGGTCGACGCGGCCATCGCGACGAACGCAGTCCTCGGCGTGGTGATGCCGAGCGGATGTGGCCTCGGCGGTGACGCGTTCTGGCTGACCTGGGATGCCGCGACCGGCCGGCAGGAGGCCCTCAATGGGTCGGGCCGGGCGGGATCGCGTGCCGACGCGGCCGCCCTGCGCGCCGCGGGGCGCCCGGACCTGCCGCGCCGCGGACCGCTGAGCATCACGGTCCCGGGCGCGGTCCGATCGTGGGCCGATCAGCACCGCCGGTTCGGGCGGCTGTCACGCGCTCGGATCCTGGCGCCGGCCATCGAGCTGGCACGAGGCGGGTTCGCGGCCTGGCCCGGGTTCATCGATGCCGTCGAGCGGACCGCCGCCGAGATCGCCCCGCAGCTCGGCGCCGACGCCGGGTACTTCGCCGTCTACCGTCCGCTCGGGCGGGCCTGGCGCCCCGGCGAACGGGTGCGCCTCCCGGCCCTGGCCGCCACGCTGACCACGCTGGCGGATGATGGCTTCGATGCCTTCTACGACGGCGACCTCGGCGACCGTCAGGCGCGCCTGCTGGCAGACATCGGCGGGCTGATCACGCTCGACGACCTGCGCGGACACGCGTCGACCATCGCGACGCCGATCGGGATCGACTACCGGGGCGTCCGCATCACGAGCCATCCGCCGAACAGCTCCGGGGTGGTCGCGCTCGAGATCCTCTCGATCCTCGGCCGGTTCGAGGCGCCGGCTGGCGGGTCGTTCGGCCCCGCGGGGGTCACCGATCCCGCCTGGATCCACCTCGGCCTCGAGGCGTCCAAGCTGGCCATGGCCGACCGTGACGCCCACCTGACCGATCCGACCTTCCGCGATGTCCCGGTCGAGCGCCTGCTGGATCCGGCGTACGGCGCCGAGCTCGCCGCCCGCATCGATCCGCGTCGGGCCGCAGGCGCGCCCCCGGCGCGAAACCCGTCCGGTGGCGGGACGATCTACCTGGCGACCGTCGACGGCGACGGCAACGCGGTCAGCCTCATCCAGTCGAACTACCTCGGGTTCGGCTCGGGCGTCGTCGACCCGGCGACCGGGATCCACTACCAGGACCGCGGGAGCTACTTCAGCCTGGATCCGGCGCACCCCAACGTCCTGGAGCCGGGCAAGCGGACGCTCCACACGTTGCTCCCCGGGATGCTGTTCCGGGCCGGCGACCCCGGGCCGTGGGTGGTCGCCGGGTCCATGGGCGGCGACGCCCAGCCGCAGATCCACGCCCAGCTGGTGTCGAGCCTCGTCGACGGCGGGCTCGACGTCGCCACGGCCGTCGCCGCGCCGCGCTGGTACGTGGAACCGGACGACCACTTCGCGCCGCCGGTGCAGGTCCGTCTCGAGCCGCGTCACGCGCCGGGGATCGCGCAGGCCCTCACCGATCTGGGGCACCCGGTGACGCTCCTGGAGCCATTCGACTCCGGGATCGGCCACGAGCACGCGATCGAGCTGGTCGATGGTGGACCGGCGGCGCCGGACGGGTCGCTCGCGGCCGCCACGGACCCGCGAAGCGCCGGTCTGCCGGCCGTCTGGTGAGCGTCACGCGCACGGCCGACGGGTATACTCCGCGTGCCGGTGGCAGGCTGCGCTCACACGAAGCCGCCACCGGCGCTGCCGTTCCGTGGGTCGGCGCAGGGAGAGGTCCGTGAGTTCGAACGTCGGGCAGAGCTATCCGTACTCCAGCGAGGACGAGGCCGATCGGGCTGCGCGGATCGCCACCCTCGTGGGCGAGCGCGATGGGCTGGCCGCGACGCTCGCCGCCGAGACGACGCCGCTCGGCGAGGGCGAGCGCTGGTGGGTCTGGAAGTGCCCCACGGCGGGCTGCCCCGGTCTGCTCCATGCGGCCGGGTACGCCCGCGACCTGCATGCCGTCTTCGTGGTCTGTGACGGGACCTGCGCGAAGACCTTCCTCCGCTGATCACCGCGCCTGACGAGCCGCTTCGCGCGAGCCGCCGGCGACTCTCGACCGACGCCCTCGGGATCGCGGTATCGGCGGCGGGATTCGGGTTCGTGTTCGGGCTCGCGGCTCGCGATGCCGGGTTCTCCCCCATCGAGGCGATGGCCATGAGCGTGCTCGGGTTCGCCGGCGCCGCCCAGTTCGCCGCGGTCGGGTACGTCGCCAGCGGGATCGCCTGGCCGGTCATCGTGCTGCTGACCGGGCTGCTCAACGCCCGGCACCTGCTGTACTCCGCCGCGCTGGGACCGTGGCTGGACGGCGTCCCCAGGGTCCGTCGCGCCGTCATGGCGCACCTGATCACGGACGAGGCCTTCGCCCTCACGATCAGCCACTTCCGTCGGCTGGGTCGTGCCGACGAGCGCGGGTTCTGGATCGCGGGGATCGCGGCCACGTTCATCCCCTGGAATCTCGCCACGCTCGCCGGGGTGGTCCTCGGGGGCCAGATCCCGGATCCCTCGCGCTACGGGATCGACATCATCTTCCCGGCGGCCATGGTGGGACTGGCCGTGGGGCTGGTGACCGGCCGACGGGAGCTGGTGGCCGCGTTCGCCGGCGCCGGCGTCGGGGTGATCGTCGCGCTTGCCAGCGGACCGGCGGTCGCGATCGTCGCCGGCGGGCTCGCCGGGCCGATGATCGGCCTTCTGGTCCCGGCGAGGTTCGCCGCGGAGACCGCGCCACTGGGCACCCACGCGAGCGCCGAGCGGTACTCCATGCCCGGCGCCCCGAGGGACGAGCCGTGAGCACGGACCTGGTCGCGTTGGCGGTGCTGATGTTCGCGGTCACCTACCCGACGCGGGCCGTCGGCGTGCTGACGCCCGGGATGCAGCGGCTGCCAGGCTTTGCGCTGGACTACCTGCAGCTGGTGGGGCCGGCGGTGCTGGCGGCGCTCGCGGCCGTGGCGGTCCTCGTCACCGTGCCCGAGGACGGGTCACCACGGCTGAGCGTCGGCATCGAGGTCGTCGCCGTCCTCGCCTGCCTCGGGATCGTGGCCTGGCGCCGCAACCTGCTCCTGGGGCTCATCGTCGCGGTGGCCATCGTCGTGATGGCGCGCAACGTCCTGCCGGGCGTGGCGTCCTGACGAGGCCGACTCAGGCGCGCCGGGCGTCCACCTCGATCTCGATCAGGAGACTCGGATCGATGAGTGCCGCGACCTCCACGAGGGTGGCGGCCGGACGGACGTCGGCGAAGAACCCGGCGTGGACCGGCAGGACCTCGCCCGATCGGGCGATGTCCGTGATGAACATCCGGGTCCGGACCACGTCCGCCAGCGTGAAGCCCGCTTCGTCGAGGGCAGCGGCGATCGTCTCGAGCGCTGCCGTCGCCTGCCCCGCGACATCGCCAGGGTGCCGCGACCGTCCGTCGGGTCCGGCATCGGTGGTCCCGGCGACCCAGCAGGCGTCCCCGACGACGATGGCGCGGCTATAGCCCGCGCGCGCCTCCCACGGCCCACCGGATGAGATATGCCGGCGCCCGGACATCAGGCCGATCCCCGCCAGGCCAGGACCTCCGGGTCGCGCGCGATGGCCAGCAGAAGGCCGGCCAGGAGCGTCGTGCGAGGCACGATCGAATCGACCTCGAGGTACTCGGCCGGCGCGTGGTCGTTGCCGCCGATCGGACCCAGGCCGTCGAGGCTGGGGATGCCCAGGCCGGCGGTCGTGTTCGCATCCGACGCCCCACCGGTCGCGGCGTCATGGATCGAGAAGCCCAGCCCGGCCGCGACCGCCTTGGCATGGTCGACGAGCCGGGCACTCCGGTCGAGCTTCTCCATCGGCCACCAGCGCGCCATCGGCTCGAACTCGACGGTGACGTCGGGCACGACCGTGGCGCCGGCGATGGCGCGGATCTCGGCTTCGGCCGCTTCGAGGGCGGCACGCTCCACGCCCCGGACGTCCACCTCGAGCGAACAGTACTCGGCGACGACGTTGGGCCGCGTCCCCCCGGCGATGACCCCCACGTTGACCGTGACGCCCGGCCAGCGCCCGTTCAGCTGGTGCAGGTCGCGGACCATGCGGGCGGCTTCCAGGATCGCGGACCGACCCTTCTCGGGTTCGACGCCGGCATGGGCGGCCCGACCGGTGATCGCGATGCGCAGATCCAGGATCCCCTTGCGCGACGAGACGATGTCGCCGTTCGCCCGCGCACACTCGAGGACCAGCGTGGCGTCCATCTCGGGCGCGATCGCGCGGATGTGCGGCGTGGACGTGGGCGAACCGATCTCCTCGTCGGGGTTGGCGATGAAGACGAGCCGCTCGAACGGCAGGCCGCCCAGTTCGCCGAGCAGCGCCCGGATGGCATAGATGCCCGCGAGCAATCCGGACTTCATGTCCGTCACCCCCGGCCCGGTCGCGATCCCATCGGTGATCGTGAACGGACGCGCGGCCGCGGTCCCGGGATCGAAGACCGTGTCCATGTGGCCGATCAGCAGGACGCGCGCGGCCCCGGGCGGGCCGTCGAACGTGGCGATCACGGTATCGCCCAGCCGCCCATCCGGATCCGGGCGACGCTCGACCGTCGCCCCGAGGTCGGCGAGGGCTGCGGCGGTCCACGTGGCGATCTCGTTGACCCCGCCGCGGGTGTAGCTGCCGCAGTCCGTGTCGACGAGCCGCTGGAGGTCGCGGAGGTAGTCCGGCAGCGCGGCGTCGATGGTCCGGCGGAGGGCGTCGAGCTCGGGCGGGGAGGCGTCCATCGCGGTCGAGTCTAGCCGCGTGCCGGCTTGCTATCCTGCCCGGACCGTGCGACTGGTCGAGACACGCCTCCTCGAGGGCCCCAACGTCTACCGGCTAGAGCCGGTGGTCAAGGTCGAGGTCGCCATCGGGCGGCGGCGGACGTTCTATGGGCTCCGCGATCCGGGGCGCCACGCGCTCGTCCGGCTGGGCGCCAGGATCCCGGCGCGAGCCTGGCCCGACCAGGTGGCTGCGCTCGTGGCCTGGGTGCGCCGACTCCGCGCGGACCACGACGAGGGGCGAGGCGGCGTGGCCGTCCACCAGTCGTCCGACCCGGGTCACTGGATCGTCACGTTCCCGTGGCGGGGCGCCGAGCGGGCCGAGGTCATCGCCGAGGCCGGTCTCGCCCTCGCCGAGCGCGACGTGTCATCCGCCAGATCGGCGCAGCTGACGGGCGCGCAGGCCCGGCTTCTCGCGCGCTGGGCCGAGCGGATCGAGGCCGCGCGGACGTCGCCGCCGAGCTGGATCCGCGACACGGATCGACGCGTGCCGGTCGCGTCGATCTCGGGCACCAACGGCAAGAGCACCGTGACGCGACTCATCACCCACATCCTGCTCGTCGCCGGGCGCCATGTCGGGACGACCACCTCCGATGGCGTGCTCGTCGACGAGCGGATGGTCGACCCGGGGGACTGGACGGGGCCCGGCGGCGCCCACCAGATCCTGGGCCGCCGGGACATCGATGTCGCTGTCCTGGAAACGGCCCGCGGCGGGATCGTCCTGCGCGGGATGGGTTACGAATCCAACGAGGTCAGCGTGCTGACCAACGTGTCCTCCGATCACCTCGACCTGCAGGGCATCCACACACTCCCCGAGCTGGCCGAGGTGAAGTCCACGGTGGCCCGCATCACGCGGCCCGACGGCTTGGTGGTCCTCAACGCCGACGACCCGTTGGTGGCCCGGGTCGCCCGGCGCGTGGCCGCGCGGGTCGCGTTCTTCTCGCTCGACGGCCGCTCACCCACGGTCCATCGTCACCGGGCCGCGGGCGGACGGGCGTACATCGCCCGGGACGGCTGGCTGCTCGAGACCGATGGCGACCGGGAGACACGGATCGTGGAGGTCGCCAGTGTGCCCATCACGATCGGCGGGCTCGCTCGCCACAACGTGGCGAATGCGCTGGCCGCGGCCGGCGGCGCGCGCGGGCTCGGCGCGACCATCGAACAGGTCCGCGACGGTCTGTCCGACTTCCGCCCCTCGGCGGAGCGGTCGCCCGGACGCCTCAACCTGTTCCGGCTTGGGTCGCGCGTCGTCATCGTGGACTTCGCCCACAACGAGGCCGGGATCGCGGCCGTCCTCGACGTCGCCGAAGGGATCGCCGCGGGTGCCGCCGGGCGAGCCGCCCCGATCACCGCCATCATCGGGACCGCCGGCGACCGGCCCGATGACACGCTCCGAGGGATCGGCCGGATCGCCGCTCGGCGCGCGCAACGCGTCGCGATCAAGCAGACGCTCGACTACCTGCGCGGCCGATCGGCCGCGTCGGTCGTCGGCGAGCTGATGGCCGGGATCGTCGCCGGCGGCGGCGATGCGACGATGGTGCCGATCTACGATTCGGAGACGGCGGCCCTGCGCGCCGAGCTCAACGGGGCCGCTGGCCACGGACCGACTGGCGGACGGGTCGATGGGGCGCGGGTGATCGTCCTGATGTGCCACGAGGATCGGGACGGGGTGTTCGACCTCCTCGCCCGCCTAGGCGCACGGCCGGTCGACGTCGCCACGGAGCTCACGGCGCTCGTGCCGCGCCTCCAGGACCGGCCGCGCCACGGCTGAGGATCGGCGCGGCAGGCCGACCGCGCCTAGACCGGACCCGGCACGCGCGACCGCGGCGTGAGCGCCTTGTCGCCGGTCCGCTGACGGCGCATCATCGCTCGCGAGCGCGGCCATGACCGCGACCGGCAGGTCGGAGGGTGCACTTCGTGGAGACGCTGGTCGGCATCGCACTGATCGTGATCGCGGGCTCGATGATCGTGGGCATCGTTCGGACGGTCCAGGCGAACATGAAGTAGCGCCGGGCCCGACGCCCGGTCTCGTGCGGCGACAGCGCCGCCGAGCTGACGTCGGGACCGAGGCCACCCGTGCCGTCCCCCGACGCCCGCGCGACCTTCGCGGCCTCGGCGGGTGGCGTCGCCTTCACGCTGGTCCTGCTCGTCGTCGGGTGGCGATCGGGGCAGTTCGGGCTCGGCGCGTCCTCCGACGTTGCCGTCTATCACGCCGCTGGCCGGGCGTTCCTCGCGGGCGACCCTATCTGGGTCATCACCGATGACCACACCACCACGTTCCAGTACGGACCGCCCTGGGTCCTGCTGCTCGCGGTCCTCTCGCCGCTCCCGGTGGCCGCGCTCCATCTCGTGTCGATCCTCGCCGGGATCTGCTCGCTGCGGATCATGGGTGGGTCGTGGATCGCGGCGGGGATCCTGTGCTGGTTCCCGCTGGTCGCCTTCGAGCTGGCGGGCGGGAACATCAACCTCATAGTCGCCGCGGGGATCGTGGCCGCGGTCCGCGGCGATCCACGCCTGGCGATCCTGACGGCACTCGCGAAGGTCGCACCGTTCTTCGCGATCCGTCCGCGAGACGGCCGCGCCGCGATCCTGACGCTGGCGGTCCTGGTCCTGGTCACCGTGCCGTGGCTGTGGCTGTGGCCGGCCTGGATCAGCCACCTGTTCGCCGCGTACGGCCAGACCTTCGGTCCGCAGGTGCCGATCCCGTTCCTCGTCCGCCTGACCGTCGGTCTCGCCCTGATCGCGACGCTGCGGCCGACCCTCGTGGCCCTCGGCACGGTCCTCGCGATGCCATCGCTCTACTGGGGCGCGCTGGTCCTGCTCGTGGCTCCGGCCGCCGTCTGGTGGCGTGGCCGTTCGACGACGTCCGGCCCGGTGCCCGCGGACCCCCTGGGCAGCGGGCCCTGACTCGGGCGGGGCCACCACGCGACGACATCGAGCCGCGCCGCGAACCGCAGGTGCGGCGGCTCATCGGGCAGCGCGAGACCGTGCGCGGCGGCCATCGTCTCGCTGGCGATCCGGGCGGCGGCCGGTTGGAGCGGCCACGGCCGATGCCGGATCTCGGTCCGCATGATGCGGCCGTCGGGAGCCTGCGCGAAGAGCCGCCAGCGATCGGTCAGCCACGCCTCCAGTGAGCCGGGCCGGGCCGCCTCCACGGGGCCGGTCGGCCGGTAGCGGGCCTCGAACTTCGCCGGCGCCCCGCGCGCGTCGACGCGCACGGATCGGTAGTCGACGACCTCCCGGACCCGCCCCACCCGCATGTCCGCCTCGTAGTACGGCAGGTGGAACGCGGCGCGGGCGCCCTCCACCGCGATGCGGCTCCCGGCATCGAGGCTCAGGAACCAGACCCCGGCCCGGTCGCCGTGCCGGACGTACGTCCTGACATTGAGCTCGGGGAACGCGCCGGCGACCGGCGGAGCGGGCAGGAAGCGTGGCCCGACGTCCTCCATCAGGAACGGCACGATCCCGAGGTAGGCCCGGCCCTCGAAGGTGTCGATCTCCAGCCCGGCGGGGATCAGCGCGCGCAGCGCGTCGACGTCGACCGGCCAGTGGGCGAACAGCAGGTCGACCCAGCGCATGCGCATGATCCACGGACGAGCCCCGAGGGCCGGCCCGCGACGATCTGGCACGCCTACGCCGCCGCGAGGACGACGATCCGATCGGCCGCCTCGAAGGTGACCGGGGTCGACTTGCCGGGATTGACGGTCACCCCGTACGCCGACGCCGCGTCCTCGGCCAGCGCCGCGATCCTGAAGCCGAAGGCGGTCTCGCCCCGTCGACGCGCGGACTCGAGCACCGCGCCGAACGGCACGGCCTGCCCCAGGACGACGTAGTCGCTCGCGGGCTTGAGATAGATCTCGGAACCGTCCGGGTCCAACAGGTCCGCGAAGACCGCGTTGAGGTGCTTGGACTCCGCCACCTGCGCGATCATCAGGCTGATCAGCCGATCACTGACGATGAAGTCGTCCGCGCGCGCCACCTCCGCCAGCGCGCGGTCCCGCAGGTCGAGCATCTCGCTGACGATGGAGAAGTCGCGGTCCAGGCGAGACGCGATGTCCCGGAGGTGCAGGAGCGTGACGAGCGTCCGAGCGTCGGCCCGCCCCGCGTCGAGCGTGTCGTAGCACAGGACGATGATGTGGTCGAACGTCTCGACGCTGAGCCCTTCGAGGGTCGCGCGATCCGTGGCGTCGCCGGGCTCGAAACGGACGCGCTGCGCCGTGAGCCTCGGGCGGAGCCGCTCGACGTCGGCATCGATGGTGGCGCCGTGGGCGAGGACCACGGCCTCGGACCCGGCCGGCACGTACGCGTCGAGCTCGCGGATGATCGACGGCGCCCGGTGGTTCCAGCCGAGGACCAGGGTCCGCTCCGGCCGAGCCGCCGCGACCGACCCCGGTCGGAGCGCGGCCTCGTCGATGACCGGGTGGGATGCAGCGAGCGCGATCCGGTCGTCGTCCGCGGCGATCACGACCAGCTTGTCTCCCGGTCCCAGGACCGTTGCCGACGCGGGATTGAGATGCGGCGTCCCGCCCGCCGGCAGCAGCCCGATGACCGACGCGTCCTCGAACGCCGCGAGGACCTCACCGTACGTCTGACCAGACAGCGATGGCTGCTCCGTCAGGTAGATCTCGTCGCCGGCGAAGTCGAGCAACTCCGCGTAGACGACCGACAGGCCCGACTGACGACACGTCTGCGCGGTGATCCGGGAGATGACCTCCTCGGACAGGATCAGCTCCACTTCGTCGCGACCGACCATCCTCGCGACCTCGAGATTGGATCGATCCCGGATCTCAGCGACGACGTGGTACGGCTCGTGTCGGCGATTCGGGTCGTTGGTGATCGCGAGGATCGTCTTGATGACGTCCGCGTCGGGCTCGTCGCCCTCCGGGGCCAGGATGACGATGGAGCGCGCCGACGCGATGCTCGCGATCTTCAGGTCGTCGATGTCCATCGGGCTGCCGGAGCGGCAGACGAGCTTGGTTCGGCCCGTCTTGCCGACCCGCGAGCGGATCTCCTCCTCCATCTCGACCTTATCTCGATCGGCGAGGACCACGATCGTGCGACCCGACTGGTTCTCGTTCGCGGCCACGATCTCGGCGATGACCGTGTGGATCTGCTGCGACCAGCCCAGGATGACCGTGTGATCGCGTTCGACGACCGCCGAACGGCCCTTGCGAAGCTCCGCGAGCTTGCCCTCCAGCCCCGTGTTCAGGATGCCGATGAGCGTGCTGATGACGAAGATCCCGCCGAGGGTGATCACGAACATGGAGAGCAGGAAGCCGCCGCTGCCCTGGTCGCCGCCCATCGTGCCCGGGTCCAGCGTGCGCAGCAGGCCATAGCGGAGCAGCGCTGGGAAGTCGAGATCCTGGTCGTCGGCGAACCCGGCGACGAGGACGACCGCCGCGACGGCGACGATCAGGACGACCGAGATGACACCGAGCCCCAGGATCAGGGCGACGGTGCCCCGTCCCATGAACTCGTCGAATCGATACCGGAGTCGCGCGCGCCAGTCGACGCCCATACGCCTCAGCCTTCGGGCGCTTCGAGTTCGCCCGGATCGGCGAAGGCCGAACCGCCGCGCGACGGGCCCGAGGCGGCCATCGCTTCGCGGTACACGCTGATCGCGTCGTCGACACAGCAGACGACGAGGTCACCCGGGATGGCCCGGCGGAGGGCCGCCCGTACGGCCGCCATCTCGTCGAGGATCCGCTCCGAGCGGGCGGTCCGTGTCCCGCCCTCGGCCCGAGCCGCCTTCACGCCATCAAGGACGTTCGACGCCGTCTCGCCGGGCGTCCGGCCACGCAGGTTCTTGTCCTCGCGGACGATGATCTCGTCGAACGCCGTCGCGGCGATGGCGCCGTACTCGCGCTGATCCTCGTCGCGACGGTCGCCCGGGATCCCCAGCACGCCGATCGCGCGACCGTTGCGCTGGGCCTTGCCCGACGGTCCCACGCGACCGGCCTTGTTCACCGGGTCGACCATCATGCGGTTGACGAAGTCCGACAGGTGGCGCATCCCGTCCACGTTGTGGCAGTAGTCGATCACCACGCGGACCCCGCCGACGTCGATGAGGTTCAGCCGGCCGGGCGCCTGGAAGAACGAGGTCGAGAAGGTCCGCAGCCCCTGGCGGATGTCGTGGAGGTGCGCGCCCGCGGCCCAGGCGGCTGCGGCGGCCGCCAGCGCGTTGGCCACGTTCATCCGGGCCCTGCCACCGAACGTGGCCGGGATGAGGTGTGTGTAGAGGACGGGCATCGTCCGCGGACCGAGCTTGAGGACGATGAGCTCGCCCTCGGGCTTGGACTCCAGGCAGAACGCCGCCCCGCCTCGGCCGGTATGCCCATCGACACGGTCGAAGCCGTTCTCGCCCTTCGTGGTGGACATGCTGAACAGCACCACGCGACCCGCGCAGTGCCGGCCCATCCGGTACACGTGGCTGTCATCGGCGTTGAGGACGGCGGTCCCGGACCGGGGCACGGCCTCCACGACGACGCCCTTGACGTTCGCCAGCTGCCCGATCGAGTCGATCCCGCCGAGCCCGAGGTGATCGCCGGTCACGTTGGTCACGACGGCGACGTCGTTGCGGTCATAGCCCAGGCCCTCGCGCAGGATCCCGCCGCGCGCCACCTCGAACACCGCCGTGTCCACGGTCGGGTTCTGCAGCACGGTCATCGCGGACCGCGGCCCGGACATGTCGCCCTTCTTGATGAGCCGCCCGTCGACCACGATGCCGTCGGTGGAGGTCATCCCGACCCGCCGGCCCATCAGCTTGAGGATGTGGGCGATCATCCGGACCGTGGTGGTCTTGCCGTTCGTGCCGGTCACGGCCAGGATCGGGATGCGCGCCGAGGACCCCGCCGGGAAGAGCGACTCGATGACCGGCCGCGCGACGTACTGCGGCTCGCCCTCGGTGGGATGGGTGTGCATGCGGAACCCGGGTGCGGCGTTGACCTCCACGATCGCGCCGCCGACTTCGCGGACCGGCGCGGTGATGTCCGGGCAGATGAAGTCGATGCCCGCGACGTCGAGGCCCACGATCTGCGCCGCGGTCTCGGCGATCTCGACGTTGTCGGGATGGGCTTCCATCGTCCGATCGATGGACGTGCCTCCGGTGGACATGTTGCCCGTCAGCGCGAGCTTGATGCGGACCCCGGTCTCGGGAACGTCGTCGAGCTCGTGACCCTGGGCCCGCACGAGCGCGATCGCCGCGTCGTCGACCTTGATCCGAGTGAGGACCTTCTCATGGCCGATCCCCCGACGGGGGTCACGGTTCGCCTCGTCGACGAGCTCGCGCACGGTGTGCTCCCCGTCGCCCACGACGGACGCCGGCACGCGCTCGGCGATGGCGGCCACCTTCCCGCCGATGACCAGGCAGCGATAGTCGTTGCCGGCCACGTAGCTCTCGACGACGAGGTCGCCCGAGCGGCTCTCCGCGCGGGCGTCGTGGTACGCGGCACGGACGGCCTCGTCGGAGCGCAGGTCCAGGTTGACGCCACGGCCGTGGTTGCCATCGAGGGGCTTCACCACGCACGGGAACCCGATGCGGTGCGCCGCCGCGACGGTGCCCTCCTCGGTATCGACCACCTCCGAGCGCGGGACCGGCAGGCCGGCGGAGTCGAGGAGCCGGTTGGTCAGGCTCTTGTCCGAGGCGATGTCGACGCCGATCGCCGACGTCTGCGAGGTCATCGTGGCGCGGATCCGCTGCTGGTGGACCCCGTGACCGAACTGCACGAGGGAGTGGCGGTCCAGCCGGATGAACGGGATGTCCCGGCTGACCGCCTCGTCGATCAACGCCTGCGTGGACGGCCCGAACGCCGAGCGTTCGGCCAGTCGGATCAGTCGTTCGAGCTCCGGAGCGAAATCGAAGAAGACCTCGGGGTCGTCGGGGGCGACGAGGTGATTGACGAGCCGGACGGCCATCTTGCCGGCATCGAGCCCGACCTGTTCCTCGCGGTACTCATAGATGCAGTTGTACTGGCCGTGCGTCCCGGCCGATCGCGTCTTCCCGTGCCGGACGTCCGTGCCGGCGAGGTTCTGGAACTCCAGGGCGATGTGCTCGGCGATGTGGCCGGTCCACGTGCCGTCGCGCAGCCGGCTGATGAACCCGCCGCGGCGCCCCAGCGAGCAGGCGTGGTCCTCCAGCGTCGGCATCAGCGCGATGAGGGCGTCCGTGAAGTTCGGCAGCTTGTCGGACGGGTAGTCCTCGAGCGTGCCGAGGTCCACCAGCATCCGGATGACCGGCTCACGCGCCCAGTAGTTGGGGCCGCGCAGGACCCGGGTCTCGAGGATCCGGAGGGTCGGCAGCGGCCCGCTCGGCGCCGGATCGCCGGACGCGGCGGCACGACGGCGCTTGGCGCGAGGCGCGGGAGCGGTCTGGGCCACGGGAACCTCCTCGATCGGCGAGGGACGTCAGCTGGAGGCGGCCTCGCCGCCGGGAAGGGCGTGGAGCGTCGGGACGTGGATGCGCTCGCGATGACGGATATCGAACTTGTAGCCGGCCGGCAGCGAGTGCAGGACGACGCCACTGATCATCAGGGGCCGATGGCCGCGGACCTCCCAGGCGTCGGTCTCCGATGTCGCGCCGTCGACGACCGTGATCGAGCCGCGGCCGATGACCTCGAGGACACCGTCGGGTCCGACGACCCCGGCAGTGTCCTCATCCACCCCGAGCCCGAGCAGCGAGGGATTCTGCGCGATCAGGCTCAGCAGCCGGCCGAGCCGGTTCCGCTGCTGGAAGTGCTGGTCAACGATGACGCCCGGGATGACGCCGAGACCCGCCGAGATCTGCGCCATCCGATGCTTGGGCGTCGCCCCCGACGCCCCGAACGCGATCATGTGGCTGGACATCGCCGAGGCGCCGGCCGAGGTCCCTGCCACGGCCGCGCCGGCACGGAACCGGTCCAGGATGGCGTCCGCCAGCCGGGTGCCGCCGAGCGTGGACGAGAGACGCAGCTGGTTCCCGCCCGTGAGGAAGATCCCGGTCACGTCGCGCATCGCCAGCACTGACGCCTCGTCGTTCGCCTGGGCCCGCGTGACCGCGTGGAGGGGCTTGACGCGCGTGACGCCGAGCTCCCCGAACACGGACTTGTAGCGCTCCCCGGCCTCGAGGCCGAGGGACGACGCCGTCGAGATCACCGCGATCGTCGCGTCCGGCCCACCGGCGAGCGCCACGAAGCGACTGAGGATGACCCGGTCCCGGACCTTGTCCTCAGCCCCGCCGATGATGATGACGGTCCCTTCGGTCACGGGCTCCACGGGCTGCGACGCTGGATGGCGGAGAGGATACCGCCTCGCGCGGTCCCCACGCCTCGGCGCCCGCTGTGGCTCGCCGGGCGTGCGAGAATCCCGCGGACATGGCCGACCCCGACGAGCCCGTCACGCTCCGCCCGATCCCGGGTTCCGCGCGGGGTCCCGGGCGGATCGTCGTCGATCTCTCCGACGTCCTCGACCGCCCGACGCGCCGCCGCTACGGCGTCCTCCGAAGGGCCCTTCGGCGCGAGGTCCGGCGGCTGCACGACCGCCGGCGGCTGGCCGCCATTGTCCTCGTCAGCATCACGTTCACCCTGATCATGGTGGGGCTCGTGGGCCGCGGCGAGCCGGCCGGCGCCGACGCCCGCGCCTACTGGGCCGGGGTCCGGCTGTGGCTCAACGGCGGGGATCCGTACCACCCCACCGGCCCGTTCCTGCCGTACGTCTACGCGCCGTGGATGCTGCCGCTGTTCTCACCGTGGTCCCTCCTCCCGTGGGACGTGGCCTGGTTCGTCTGGCGCGGCGGGACGATCCTCGCGCTGCTCTGGACGTTCCACTGGGCCTACAGCCGCCGCCCGCTCAGGACGGCGCTGATCGTCGCGGTCCTCGCGTTCCCGTTCGGGGCCAACCTCGACACCGGCAACATCAACCTGCTCCTGGTCCTGATGCTGTGGGCGGCCCAGTTCGCCGGCCCGCGGACCGCCGGTCTCCTCTGGGCGCTGGCGACCTGGATGAAATGGGTCCCGGTCATCCACTGGCCGATCCTGTCGCCGCGGGCCCGGTCGTGGGGGCTGGTCTGGCTCGCCGCCTCGGTCCTGCTGAGCGTCCTGACGCTGCCGCTCACGATCGTCCAGCTCCAGACGCTGTTCGGGTTCGGTGGCCGCCCGGTCCGCCTCGACTTCCTGGTCTACCTGTGGGCGTTCATCCCGTGGCTGTACCGCTGGCTGGATCGGCGAGACGAGGCGGCTCCACGACCGGTCGCAACGTGAGCGCGGCGATCACGTAGTAGGCGGCGCCGAGGGCGTATGCCGCGCGCGGTCCGGACCCGAGCCCGAGCGCGATGTTGATGGCGTCGAGGACGAGACCCCCGGACGCGACCGCGATCAGCGTCGAGGCCGTGGTCGCCACGTTCGAGAGCCCCATATAGCGGCCCGAGGCGGCCTTCGGGATGATGTCGGTCATCAGCGCCCAGTCCACCGCGAGGAACGTCCCGGCCGACACCCCGAACAGTGCCCCGCCCAATATCGCGAGCGGGATCGACGGCGACAGCGCCGCGATCATCACCCCGATGAACCCGATGACGCAGCTCGCGTAGATGACGGGCTTGCGGCCGATCCGGTCCGAGAGCCGGGCGGACGGGACGATGGCGAGGACGTTCGTGGCCACGATCGTGACGAGCATGACCAGGTTGGTGGTGTTGGCCGACTCCTCGTCGAGCCCGTGACTCTGCTTGAGGTAGGTGATGATGTAGTTCACGAGCATCGCCCCGCCCATCAGGAAGAACAGGCGCGAGGTCAGCAGCCAGACGTAGGAACGCTCCTGGAGCACGTCGGTGCCCCACGTCTCGCGCGCGATGGCCGTCCACGACCGGCCGGCCCGCGGCCGCGGCGGCTGGCCTTCCCCGACCCGGGCGACCACGGCGACCATCGTGACGAGTTCGACGATCGCGACGACCGCTATGGCGAGCTCGATCCGACCCAGCAGCACGGCCACCGTCACGGCCATGAACCCGGTCACGTTGCCCAGGATCTGCATCATCCCGACCAGGGCACTCGCGAGGCCGACCTGGCTCGGCGCCACCAGATCCGGCACGTACCCCTGGAACGGGCCGCGGGCGACATTGGTGCTGATCGCCAGGAGCGCCGCGGCGGCGCCCAGCGCGAGGGCGTCGTTGGCCGTGGCGATCCCGGCCAGGAAGACCAGGTCCAGCAGCGATCCCGCCACGATGTACGGCTTGCGCCGTCCCCAGCGACTCACCGTGTAGTCGCTGATCGAGCCGATCGTCGGCTGGACGAGGATCGAGATGATCGCGACCGGGATCGACAGCAGGAACGAGATCCGCCCGACCTCGAGCGGATCGGCGAACCCGCCGAAGTTCAGGCGGTTCTGGATGAACAGCCCGACGGCGCCGTCGATCGCGGTCAGGCCGAGCCAGTAGAGCGAGATCCGGATCAGCTGGCCGACGGGGAGCAGCGCCGTCGGACGGGCGCCGCTGTCGCCGGGGATGG
>CAYMTJ010000046.1:0-7379 GCA_964393345.1 uncultured Anaerolineaceae bacterium
CGCTCACCCCGATCACGTGCGCGAACGCGAACAGGAACGCCGCGCGGATCACGCCCCTCGCAAATCCGGAATCACGCACCCAGGCGGTGGTGGCCAGACCACGGAACAGCAGCTCCTCCCCGAACGGCGCGAGAAGCGCACCGGCGATCAACTGCAGGATCAGGCCGCTGGCCTCGCCGGTCGGCGGCAGCGGGCTCGCGGGCATGTCGGGGACGAGCGTGGCCAGGAACGCCGCGAGGATCGCCGTGCCCACGATCACCGGCAGCGCCCACAGCGCGCCGGCCACCATCTCCCCGACGGCTCGTCCGTCGAACCGCCGAAGGCCCATCTCGGCCCAGGACAGCGCGCCCGTGTCGACGACGAGGAGTCGGATCAGGGCGACGTAGACCGCCGTCTGGACCGCGAGGCTGGCGAGCTGGCCGGGCGGCCCCGCGAGGTCGACGCCCGCCAGCCCGAGCGGCACGCCGACGAGGACGACGCCCAGCAAGGACACGGGGATCGCCGCGGCGAACACGAGCAACGGCGATGGCCCTTGATAGCCCGCGCGCCCACGCGCCCGACGCTCGACGCCCTGGGATCCGCCAGCGGCGATGAGCCCGATCGACAGGATGACCAGGCCGGCGATGGCGATGATCGGCGAACCGCCGGCGCCCGCCATGGCAGCGATGACGATGATGCCGAGGCCGAGGATGGACGCCAGCCAGCCGACGACGAAGAGCGCCGGCGCGGTGCGCCCTTCGATGGTGAAGGTCGATGCGCCCGGTCGCGAAGACCGGGCCGAAGGCGACGACGGGGTCGACGACGACGGGGTCGACGACGACGTGGCCGGCTCGGGGCCATCGGACCGG
This sequence comes from uncultured Anaerolineaceae bacterium, assembly GCA_964393345.1. Lineage (GTDB taxonomy): Bacteria > Chloroflexota > Limnocylindria > Limnocylindrales > CSP1-4 > SPCO01. Next base: position 849 of record CAYMTJ010000046.1, read on the forward strand.
GGCGATGACGAGCCGTCCGGAGGCCCGGGACCGACGACGTCAGGCTCGGGCGATCCGGGTGGGTGGTCTTCCCTGCCCGCCCCGGCGTCCGGCCCGGGACCGTTCAACGCTCGGGCAGCGGATCCTGGGCCGGCGCGGCCGCCGCTCGGGCGCCGCCGCGTCCACCGGCCGAGCGTGCCGATGGCCGCAGACGGGCCGGCTCACCGGACCCGGACCCGGCCCCCGGCGCCAGCCGACCGGTGGCCTCGCGTCGCGTCGCGCCCGCGTCGATGGCCGCCGGCGCGTCGCGCCGCTCGAAGTCCTTCCCACACCAGGCGCACAGCGACCAGTCCATCCCCACCAGCCGGCTGCAGTTCGGGCAGACGCGGTTGAGTCGCGTGCGGCAGGTCGGACAGATGATCCATTCGTCGTCGATGCGGCGGTCGCAGCCCGGGCAGTGATGGATCGACTCCACTTCGTTGAGGAGCGCCTCCTCCGCCAGACCGCGCTCCCAGACCTCCCCGATCTTCTCGTGCGGCCGGATGATCTTGTAGACCCACACCGCGAACACGAACAGGATCGGCGTGAAAAGGATGATCCCGGCGGCCGCGATGTACGGGACGATCACGTTGTCCGAGCGCTGCTGCATGTCGCGGAACGCCCAGTACGCCGTCGCCAGCCAGACGATGGTCAGGTAGACGAAGATCGCTCGGAGGCCGAACTGGACGGGTGCGCTGCTGACGATGCCGCTGATCGTCGAGCCGATGTTGGCGAGGATCTCGTCCATGCGCTGTGGTCAGCCGCCTCCATGTCGCGCCGGCGAAGTGTCGACACGGTGGAGCCGCATCGCCGACGAACGTCCGGCGCAGTGTAGCAGGGGCTGTTCGATGCGCCGGTGGGTCAGACTCCCGGCTCGTCGGTCGCGTGACGGGAAAGCCACAGGGCGGCGACGCCGGCGATCGCGAGGACCATGGCGCCGACGAGACTGACGAGCGACCCGACCGCCGCCCCGAGCGGGCCGACGACGTAGGGCCACAGCAGGCCGAGGACGAACCCGCCGAGCAGGATCCCGGCGGCACCCGATCGAAGCCAGACCGGGACCCGATTCGGGATCCCGGCCAGCACCGCGATGGCGACGGCTGCCGCGAGGACGACGATGTGACCGGGACCCGCGAGCCCCCACGTGCCGAAGTACGAAGTGAGGTTCGGACTGCCGATGACGACGCGCGACCACGGCAGGAGCAGGCCGATCGCCACCAGCCCCGCGCCGAGCGCGACGGCGCGATCGATCCCGACATCGAGGCCGGCGATGGACCAGATCGAGGCCGATGACGACGACGCCGACGCGGGCACCGACCCGTGCCCCGCGGTATCGGGGACCGCGGGGCCGCCCGCGGACGCGGGGAGCGGTGGGACCGCCGCCGGGTTCGGCGGCTCCGGGACCGGGGTCAGGATCGGTGGCAGCGTCGTCCCGGGCGGTTCATAGCTCCCGATGGTCCCGGCGTCATCGCGCGGCCCCGAACGTTCGACGCGTGATGGCGGCATGGCCGAAGGCGCCTCGTCGCCGGTGGGTCGCGCCGCACCGGCGACCGACGCCAGGAGGGCCCCACAGGCGGGACACGACAGTCGACCGTACGGGACGGTCTCGCCGCACTCGGCGCAGTCGATCGTGCGCAGTGTCATCGGTCACCTCGCCGGCCCACGACCCGTCGCGTGACGGGCGCGGTCACAGGGTGACAGACGGAACGTCGGTGTTCCAGCCCCCCGGACGGGAGGCCGTCGATACCCCGAACGTCCCACGGCGACGCCTGGCGAGGTCCACGGTCCAGATCGCCTGCCGCCACGCGCAGACCATGGCCGCGAGGATCGCGCCGGCCAGCCACAGCCCCACGAAACCGACGAGCGACACGGCGATCTCGATGGGGGTATGACCGCGCTGGAGCGCCGTCCGCAGGCCATCCCAGGCCGCCCCGGTCGCCGCGGCAGTGGGGACCAGCACGAGGACGAGGACGACCAGCGGCACGACGAACCCGACGACCGACGTGAGCGGGTGGCGGACGACGTCGACGAACGCACCACCCAGCGCCCGGATGACGGACGCGTCGTCGAGGGCGATGCGACGGGTGGCGCGGGCCGCGAGGACCTCGCTGAGCGCCCAGGCCAGGCCGATGATCAGGACGGTCTCGGGCACCGTCGTCACGATCCGCCACAGGATCGGCCGATCCGTATCGGTGGGAAGCGTCAGTTCCGCGTAGGCCACGCCCACCAGGATGGCGGCGCCCCACACGAGCGCGACGAGCAGTGGCGCCAGCGCGAACAGGCGCGCGGCCATGGCCCGGCCGGCCGCCCCGGGACGTGGCCGCGCGGGCGACGGACCGGTCCCGGCGACCTCCTCATCGGCGGCCACGACGGCCGCCAGCTCCGTCTCGACCGCCCCCGCGACCGCCGCGCCGGCCAGGATCCACACCAGCAGCCCGAGGATCAGCGCGACGGCCAGCGCGACGAAGCCCGACGAGATCCCGCCGAACACGAACCCGATGAGCGTCGGGCCGACGAGGTTCGCGATGCCGACGGGCGTCGGCAGGATGATGATCGGCAGGACGAGCAGGACGATCCCGCCGCGGACCAGGAAGGCCGCCAGGGCCAGCAACCAGGTGGACGGACGCGCGAGCGTCACCAGCAGGGCGGTGACGAGCGTGCCCTTGACGCTCACGGGGAGGGGCTGGGCAGACCAAGGCTCGGCGCGAGCTCGTTGAGACGCTCGAGTGCCGCGTCGACCAGGACGTTCTCGGCCGCGTAGGCGGCGAGGTCGCCGTTCCGCAGCGCCTCCTGCGCCAGCTGCGAGTGGCGGTAGGCGTAGTCGATCAGGCCAGCGACGTCACTCGGGAGCGGATCACCCGGGGCGGGTGTGGGCCGTGGCGTCGCCGACGGTCCCGGCGAGCCCGAAGGCGTCGGGCCCGGGGTCGGCGACGGGCTCGGACCGGAACCCGGCCGAGCCTCGGCCTCCAGCAGCAGTCGCAGCGATTCGCCGAGCGTCGGAGCCCACACCACTTCCCGCGGCGAGGCCACGACGATGCGCTGGAACTCCGGGAAGGCGGACCCCGTGGATTGCAGGTACACCGGCTGCAGGTACACGAGCGAATCGCCGACCGGCACGACGATGAGATTGCCTCGGATGACGGTGCTGCCGGCCTGGCTCCACAGGGTGACCTGCTGGCTGATCAACGGGTCCTGGTCGATCCGCGCCTCGATCTGGGCGGGTCCGAAGACGGTGGTGTCGGCGGGGAACCGGTAGACGCGGGTCGCGCCGTAGTTCTCGCCGTCCATCCGCGCGGCGACCCACGCGATCATGTTGGGGCGCCTCGTCGGCACCATCGGCTGGAGGAGCAGGAACTCGGCGCTGGCCTCGCCGGGCATGCGCATGACGACGTAGTACGCCTCGGACGGGAGCGTCTGCTCGCTCGTCTGGCCCTGGGGCACCGTCCACAGGTCGTCGCCGCGGAAGAACTGCTGCGGGTCCGTGACGTGGTAGCGACCGAAGACGTTCGTCTGGACGTTGAACAGCTCCTCCGGCACGCGAAGGTGCGCACGCAGGTCATCGGGCAGGGTGTCCATCGAGACGAACAGCGTGGGGAAGATGCCCTGGTAGGCGCGGATGATCGGATCGTCCGGGTCCGCCACATAGAACCGCATCGTGCCGTCGTAGGCGTCCATCGTGATCTTGACGCTGTTGCGGATGTAGTTGAACGACTGCCGGCCGAGCGTGCTGTTCTCGAGCGTCCCGGCGAACCCCTGGGCGTTCGGGAACCGGTCCGAGATCGTGTAGGCGTCCTGGACGTAGACCAATCGTCCGGCGTCGTTGATGACCAGGTACGGGTCCTTGTCGTACTGGAGGAAGGGCGCCAGGTTCGCGAGGCGGTCCCCGAGCGACCGGTGGAAGAGCAACTGGCTCTGCGGCGTCACCTGGTCACTGATGAGCATGTCGAAGTCGCGGAAGCGGAGCGCGAAGAGCAGGCGGTTCACGCCGGAGTCGAGCCCGATCCCGCTCGTCCCGGTCCACGACGTGGCGGTGCCGTTCGTCGCCGGATCGTCGCCCTCGCCGGTCGGATAGTCGAACTCCGGCTGCTTCGCGCGGACGATGATGTAGCCGGACGGCCGCTCACCGAAGTAGATCCGCGGCTCGCTGATGGCCGGCGCGCCGCCGCTGGAGACCGGGGGCACGTTGCCGATGAACAGCCGCGGCTGGCCCTCGTTCGCGACCTCGTTCACGGGCACCATCGCCGCGCCGATGCCGTGCGTGTAGATGATCCGCTGGTTGAGCCAGCCGGTGGCGTTGACGTTCTGCTCCAGGGCGAGTTCGCGGGCCGAGAGCATCACCTGGCGCTGGACGCCATCGATGACGTAGCGGTCCGTGTCGACGTCGGTGAAGTCGTAGTACGTGCGCAGGGTCTGGAGCTGGTCGAGCGTCGCCGACAAAGGCCGGTAATCCCACAGTCGCGCGTTCCGGAAGGTGTCCGCATCGGCCTCGATCAACGCCTCCGTCAGGACGGCCTCGCCCTGGAAGCGGCGGTCCTCCCAATCGTCGAGACCGAACGCGAGCCGCGTCATCGTGATGTTGTTCTGGATGTACGGCCGCTCCTGCGCGAACGGGTTCGGCACGACCGTGAAGCGCTGGATCGCCTCGGGGTAGACGGTGCCGACCACGATCGACGCGAGGAACCACACGGCCAGCGTCACCCCGAGCGGCCACAGTCGCGAGAGCAGCGCGCCGACGATCAGGAACACGACCGCGAGCCCGGAGATGACGGTCAGGACGTCGAACGCGAGGAACTGGGCGTTCTGGTCCGTGTAGCTGACACCGGTCGCCACGCCGCGTGTGCTGTAGGTCAGGTCGAACTTGTCCAGCTGGTAGCCCACCGCCACCGACAGCAGGAAGAGCGCGCCGAGGATCGCGAGGTGGAGACGGACGCGCCGGTCGAGGACGAGGCCGCCGCGCGCCGCGCCGACCAGGTAGCGGACGCCGACGATGAGCAGCGCCGCGACCACCAGCCCGTTGAACAACCCCTGGACGAGCCGGAAGAACGGCAGTTCGAAGAGGAAGAAGCTGATGTCACGGCCGAAGATCGGGTCCGTGACGGCCGCGCCGCCCGCGGGGGCGAAGGGCACGCGATTGACCCACAGCAGGATCGTCTCCCACGTGCCGGCGAGCCCGCCGCCGATCGTCAACGCGATGAACGTGGCGAGGACCGCGAGCCCGATACCCGCGAGCGGCGTGAGGTCCGGCATGTCGTCGACCGTGAAGATCGGGTCGCGCGGCTCGCCGAACCCGCCCGGACCCGGCCGACGCGGTCCCGTCGCGCCACCACCGGCCGTCGCCATCCGCTCGTTCAGTCGGTCCAGATAGCCGCGGAGGCTGTTGCCGCCGGTGCCGTCGCCCGCCGGGCTGAACCGATGGGCCAGCCACAGGTTGCCCAGCAGGATCACCGCCGTGAGCGCGAACCCGGCCACGAACAGCGCGAGCTGCGTGCTCACGCGCGTCCAGAACACGGCATCGAACCCGACGCTGGTGAACCACAGCGAATCGGTCCAGAGGTCCACGCCGACGCTGAACAGGATGAAGACCGCCAGGATGATGCCGAGCGCGACCCACAGACCGATCCGCCGGCCGCCGGACCCGCCGTCGACGACCGTCACGCGGCGCGGACGGCGCGAGCCGCCGGAGCCTCGACGCTCGCGGCGGTCCTGGGGCCCGCCGCGGTCATCGCCGGATCCGTCATCGGGCTCCTCGTCCGGCGGCCGCTCGCGGCGCGGGGGCGGCGCCTCCCCACGCGCCTCGGCCTCGCGCCGGCGGAGCTCCTCCATGAAGTCGTCGAACATGTCGCGCATCGTCCGGGCAGTCTAGACGGGTTGGCCCGACGGGGGTGTCCTCGCGGGCCGAGGACCGTCCGACGGCCTCGGGCCGCCCGCCGGCCGGGCGCGCCGAGACGCGGGGGCCTCGAGCACGCGGCGGTGGCGACTACGGACGATGCAGCCCCTCGACGGCGCGCCGGAACCCGGCGAGGACCGTATCGGCCAGCTCGTTCTCGCGCATCGTGGCGGCGCGCGCCGGCTCGAACCGGAAGGCCGCCCGGATCGCAAGGGGCGCGCGCCACGGCCGGGTCGGATCGTCCGGCGCGACCATGCCGCCGAGCCGCATCTGGAGGCGGCCGGCATCCTCGAGGATCAGCCCGGACAGGGCGCCGGCCACGGCGGGACCGAGGCGGGCCAGCGGTGGCTCCGCGGGTGGACCGGCCGACGGCGCCACGTCCCGGAAGCTGACGACGCCGTCATCGTCGGTCACCCAGAGCATCGTCAGCCACCAGCCGTCCGGGGCTTCGGAAGGTCGAGCCATCCCGGCTCGAAGCCGGCGGTCGCCGATCCGCACCTCGTGTTCGCGCAGGAACGAGGGACCGGGGGCGGGAAGTCGTTCAGGCACCGCCGAAGGATAGCGGGGCGGCGGTCAGGCCCCGGGCTGGGTCTTCCCGTCGTCGGCGGCGGCGTCGGCCTCGGCGC
>CAYMTJ010000046.1:7479-17930 GCA_964393345.1 uncultured Anaerolineaceae bacterium
GTCGGCGGCGGCGTCGGCCTCGGCGCCAGCGGCCTCCCCTTCGGCGTCGACATCGGTCTCGTCCACGGGGAGTTCCACGACGCGTCCCTCCGCCACGGCTTCGGCCAGGAGCGCATCGTTCTCGGCCTGGAGCTCGGCGACCGCCGCTTCGAGCTCGAGGCGGATCATCTCCCGGCGCACGTCGAGATCCGGCGGCGCCAGGGCCTGACCCTCGGCCGGCGTGAAGACGTCGTCACCATCATCGCCACTGAGCCACGAGAGGAGCCGGCTCCGCTGGCGGACGGCCTGCTTGGAGCGGACGATCGCCACGGGGTCCACGGCGGTCAGCCCGGGGAGGGCCTCCTCGGCCGCCCCGACCAGGTGCGCGCCACAGGACGCGCAGTTCTCGGCCGTCGGATCCGGCCGGGGTGCGGAGCACCACGGACAGACGGCACCCGACGGATCGTCGGCCGATAGGGACTGATCCACCATGGGCCGAATGCTAGCGCGCCGCGGACCGACCGGAATGGCCCATCGGTCCGGTGTCGGCGCGCACCGGAGGGACTACTCCCACTCGATGGTGGCCGGGGGCTTGGAACTGATGTCGTAGACGACCCGGTTGACGCCGGGGACCTCGTTGACGATGCGCGAGGAGATCTTGCCGAGGACGTCGTACGGCAGCTTCGCCCAGTCCGCGGTCATGCCGTCTTCGCTCGTGACGGCGCGGATGGCCACGACGTTCGCGTAGGTCCGCCCGTCGCCCATGACCCCGACGCTGTTGATCGGGGTCAGGATCGCGAAGCTCTGCCACAGGCTCCGGTAGAGCCCCGCGCCCTTGATCTCGTCGATCACGATCCAGTCGGCCTCGCGCAGCGTGTCGAGGCGCTCGGCGGTGACCTCGCCGATGATCCGGATCGCCAGGCCAGGCCCCGGGAACGGCTGGCGCAGGACCATGGCGTCCGGCAACCCCAGCTCGAGCCCGACCTTGCGGACCTCGTCCTTGAAGAGGTAGCGCAACGGCTCGATCAGCTGGAACCGCAGGTCGGCCGGCAGGCCGCCGACGTTGTGGTGGGTCTTGATCTTCTGGGCCGCCTTCGATTCGGCGGTGGCGCTCTCGATGACGTCCGGGTAGAGCGTGCCCTGGGTCAGGAAGTCGATCCGGCCGAGGCGAGCGGCCTCCTCCTCGAAGACCCGGATGAACTCGTCGCCGATGATCTTGCGCTTCTGCTCCGGATCGACGACGCCGGCCAGCCGGGCGAGGAACCGCTCGCGGGCATCCACCATGACGAGGTTCATCCCGAGGTCGCGTTCGAAGGTCACCCGGAGCAGCTCCGACTCCTTCTTGCGCATCAGCCCGTGATCGACGTAGATGCAGGTCAGCCGGTCGCCCACCGCGCGATGGACGAGCGCCGCCGCGACGGCGGAGTCGACGCCGCCCGACAGGGCGCAGATCACGAGCCCGTCCGACCCGGTCTCGCGGGCGTGCTGGTCCACGCGGTCGCGGATCCCCGCCACGGTCGTGTCGATGAAGTTGGCGGCGGTCCACGTCGGCTCGATGCCCGCGATGCGCTGGACGAAGTTCCGCAGCACGTCCCGGCCGCGCGGCGTGTGGACCACCTCCGGGTGGAACTGGATCCCGTACAGGTTCCGGTCCGGCGCCTGGAGACCGGCGTACGGCGTGGAATCGGTCTGGGCGGTAGCCTCGAACCCCTCGGGCAACCGCGTGATGGAGTCGCCGTGGCTCATCCAGACCGGTTGCTCGCGTTCGATGCCGGCGAAGAGGCCGTTGTCGCTCGAGAGCTGGACGTTGGCCGGACCGTATTCGCGGTGGCTGGTCGGGAGCACGTCCCCACCGAGTTCGTGGGCCATGAGCTGTGCGCCGTAGCAGATGCCCAGGACGGGGATCCGTCCGCTCCAGATCGCCGGGTCGGGGCGCGGGGCGTCGGCGTCGTACACGGACATCGGACCGCCCGAGAGGATCACGGCGCGGGCGCCGCGGCGCTGGATCTCCTCGAGCGTGGTGTCATGCGGGAGCAGTTCGCTGTACACGTCGAGCTCACGGACGCGTCTGGCGATCAACTGGGCGAACTGACTCCCGAAGTCGAGGACGACCACCGTGCCGGGGCCGGCGTCGGTCGCTCCGGTGCCGGCCGGCCGGTCCTCGGGGGAGCGGGTGGGGGCCGGGGCCTTGAGCGCGGTCTCCAGATAGGCCTCGACCTCGGCGTCGTCCGGCGCGAGGACGCGGTGGCCGGCGTTCGCCGCCTCGCCGTGGACGGTCTTGCCCCGCTTGATGGGTTCGTCCGTGGCCGTCACCGGCGGGTCGGCCGCCCGCCCGGCCACCTGACTCGCCGTCTCGTCGGTCCCCTCCGCCATCGCTCGATCTCGCCCTCCCGTGGTGCCGCGGTGCGACTGGACACCAGTGTACCCGGGGGACTGCCGTGGACCGACGGCCCGGTCGCGGATCCGCGGCCCACCGGCCCGGCATCGGCCCACCGGCCGTGCGCCGGCCGGGCGGCGTCAGCGGCCGGCGTCAGTGGTCGGCGAGCACCGTCGGGGCGGCGTTCGGTGCCGGCGTCGGGCCGGGCTGACTGCCCGACACCGGCGCACCGGCCATGGCGGACAGGCTCGCGAGGAACAGGAGCATGGCCAGGATCGTGCTGACCAGCGCCAGCGGCCGGATCGTCCGCTCCGTCTGGGTCGGACGGGCGACGACACGTCGTCGCTGTCCCGCGGTCGTCCGCTGATGGCCCGTGTCGGTCAGCGGCTCGGAGAGCTTCCTCATCAGGGTGGCATGCATCGGATCCGCTCCTTCCCGCCCGGTCGATCCGGGGATGCCGTGACGATGCGCCGCGCGAGTCTGCCCTTGAACGGAGCCATCCCTGGATGTCAGGCAGGGATTCCGAGGGTTTTTCCGGTGGTGCCCTGGTGGACGGCGGTGCGACGATGCCGCACATGAGCCAGGACCGGTCTCGGATGATCTGGGCTGTCACGGCATATGTCGCCCTGATCGCCATCCCGCAGGTCATCCTGTCGGCCGCGCCGCCCGAGGACCTTGACCCGAGTATCACGCCCACGGGCCGAGTCATCGGCCTGGCCGTCGACGCGGTCTGGGTCCTTGCCCTGATCGCGCTGATGACGCGACAGCCGACCAGCCAGCTGTGGAAGATCCTGGTCCTCTGGGAGTTCGCAGGAGCGCTCTGGGCGCTCGGCTACATCCCGATCGAGCCATACGCCTTGATCGGCGTCCCGCTCTTCCTGTTCGGCGACCTCTGGGCGGCGGTGTTCTTTCATCTCCTCCTCGCCTATCCGAGCGGTCACCTGGCGCATGTCTTCGATCGGCGCTTCGTCACCTTTGCCTACGCCTACGCGATCGGCGTCAAGGCGGTCGTGCTGATGCTGACGCCGGACCCCTGTTGGCCGGTCTGTGACAATCCCTTCCGTTTGTTCCCGTCCGAGACGTTGGCGCAGCTCGTGACCGACATCAGCCTCGTCCTGATCCCGATCCTGATGGTGGTCGCGCTCGTCGAACTCTGGCGCCATTGGAAGGCCCGAGGACCCGCCGGTCGACGGGCGACCTGGCCGATGGTCCTCGCGGCCCCGATCTGGTGTGCGACCGTGTTCGCGGGGTACTACGCCGACGCCTACCTCGATGAGGCCGCCCAGATCGCCACCCACACGTGGAACCCCTTCACGCTGGTCCAGGCATTGATCATCCCGAGCGCCATCCTGGTGGGCGTCCTCCGAACCCAGCTGGCCCGGGCGAACGTCGCGGACCTGGCCGTCGAGCTCGGGCGCGGCGTCCCGGTCGGCGGCCTGCGCGACGTCCTGGCCCGCGCGATGCGCGACCCGACCTTGCAGCTCGCGTTTCCGGCGCCAGCCGGCGATGGGTATGTCGACCCGGCCGGTCGCCGGCTCGAGATCCCGGAGAGAGGTGATCGCGCCGTCACTCGTGTCGAGCGTGACGGCGAGGAACTCGCCGTGCTCATCCATGATCCCGTCGACCTCGTCGAGGACCCGGGTCTGGTGGATGCGGTGGGTTCGATCGCGCGGCTCGCCCTCCAGAACGAACGCCTCGCCGCGCAGGTCCAAGCCCAGTTGGAAGAGGTTCGGGCCTCCCGCGAACGCATCGTCGAGGCCGGTGACGCGGAGCGGCGACGGGTCGAGCGCGACCTCCACGACGGTGCTCAGCAGCGGCTCGTCGCCCTGGCGATGCGACTGCAGCTCGCCCGCGATACGACCACTGGTGCCGCCGCCCTCATCGACGAGGCGACCGCCGAACTCCAGACGGCGGTCGCAGAGGTCCGATCGATCGCCCGCGGCCTGCATCCCACGATCCTCACGGAGCTCGGGCTCGCCGCGGCGGTGCACTCGCTCGCCGAGCGCACGCCGATCCCCATCGACGTCGACATCCCGGAGCGGCGATTCTCGGAGACGGTCGAGTCGACCGCGTACTACGTGGTCGCGGAAGCGATCACGAATGTCACACGCTACGCCGACGCGTCCTCGGCCCGCGTGGTCGCGTGGGTCGATGCCGATCGCCTGGTGGTCGAGGTCCAGGACGATGGCCGTGGCGGCGCGGACGAACGTCGCGGATCCGGGCTCCGGGGACTTGCCGACCGGGTGGCCGTGGCGGATGGGCGTCTGGAGATCCTCAGTCCGCCTGGGGTGGGCACGACCATCCGGGCGACGTTGCCGCTGGCATGATCAAGGACGCCGTGATGCCGACCCGAACCCTGCGGATCGTCCTGGCCGACGATGCCGTCTTGCTCCGGGAGGCGCTGGCGGGGGCCCTCGCCGCTGCCGGGTTCGAGGTGGTCGGTCAGGCGGGCGACGTGGAAGGGCTCATGACCCTCGTCGAGCGCCACCATCCCGATGTGGTCGTCGTCGATGTGCGCATGCCGCCGACCAACACGACCGAGGGTCTCGAAGCGGCACGACGGATCCGCGACACGCGACCCGGGACCGGGATCCTCGTCCTCTCGCAGTACGTGGAGACTCGCCATGCGGTGGATCTCATCCGCGCCGACCCGGCCGGCATCGGCTACCTGCTCAAGGATCGCGTCGTCCGCGTGGCCGACATCGCGGACGCCGTGCGCCGGGTCGCTAGTGGCGGGTCGGTCATCGATCCCGAGGTCGTCGGGCGCCTGCTCGGTCGGTCCCGGCCACATTCATCGCTCGATGAGCTGACGCGCCGCGAGCGGGAGATCCTTGCGCTCATGGCGGAAGGTCGATCGAATCATGGCATCGCGGAGGCCCTTGGCCTGGAATCGAAGACCGTCGAGGGCCATGTGAGCCAGATCTTCAGCAAGCTCGGGCTCGAACACGAGATGCAGGACAACCGGCGCGTGCTCGCGGTCGTCGAGTACCTTCGACCCCGGTGACGGGGTCGCCCGGGGGCGCATCATCACGCCCGGTTGCGCATCGCCTCCGCCGCCATCGCGAAGTAGCGTTCCAGGTCAGCCGCAACGTCCGGCGACGGCGCCAGGGAGCTGACGGCCGCGCGCATGTGGACCAGCCAGCGCTCCCGCTCCGCCGGCCCGATGGCGAACGGTGCGTGCCGCATCCGCAGCCGCGGATGGCCGCGCTCCTGGTCGTAGGTCGTGGGGCCACCCCAGTACTGCGCGAGGAACAGCGTCAGCCGGTGGCGCGCCCCGGCGAGGTCAGGCTCCGGGTAGAGCGGCCGGATGAGCGGATCGCCCTCGACCCCCGTATAGAAGTGGTCGACGAGCTGCTCGAAGAAGGCCATCCCGCCGGCCCGCTCGTACAGCGACGGCTCCCGCGCGCTCGTGGTCACGCGCCCTCCGCCGCGACCGACTCGAGCCGGATCCGGAACGCCTCCAGGTCGAGCGCGGCCGCCCGACGGACCTGCGGCCGCGCCATGCCCTCGAACACGCGCAGCCGGAACGGGAGCCCGATCCGAACCTGCCAGGTCAGGCGGGTCCCGGCGCCCTCCGGCGCCAGCGTGGCCTCGAGTCCCACGCTGACGCCATCCGCGTCCTGGCCGTCGACGGCGAACCGTGCGTCGCCCTCGAAGGCCGTGACAGTGGCCGTGACGGTGGACGAACGGACCCCCGCGAGGACCTGACGGATCTCCAGCACAGACCCGACGCCGATGGGCGCCACACCCTGGCCCGGCGCCGGCGCGACGCCCACGATCCCGCTCGCGATGAGCCACTCCGGCCAGCGCTCGACGGCGATGAGGTGCCGGAAGACGTCCGACGGCGGTCGCGCGATCAGGACCGACACCGTCTCGTCGAGGGCCATCAGACGTGGACCACGCGGCGCAGCCGGAAGGACGGCCCGCGCCCGAGATCCTCGGACGGTGTGCCGTACCGCAGGATCAGCGCCCGGACCGTGGCGACATGGGCCTCACGATCGAGCGGCTCGGCCAGGGCGTCGTACGTCGCGCCACCCACCGTCACGACGCAGGACGGATCGGCCGCGAGGTTCTGCGCCCAATCGCTCGCCCCGTCCCGCGCCGAGATGAGCAGACTCCCGTCGGGCTCCATCACGTAGCCCACCGCGACGGGCCGCGGCTCCCCGGATGTCCGGCCACGGGTCTGGATCCAGGCGACGCGCCCATCGGCGACGAGTTCGTCCTCCATCGCGGTGCGCGTCACGTCGTCGGGTGGGGGCAGTCGGCGCGAGGAGCTCAGCGGCTCCGCTGCCAGGACTTGCCTTCCGTCTGGACCGATGGCGCGTAGACCATCTCTGCCCGCTGCATCTCGCGGATGGTCCCGGCACCAAGCGCGGCCATGGACTGCCGCAGCGCGCCGAGCAGGTTCTCGCTGCCGTCGGTGACGCGCGCCGGCCCCATCAGGATCCGCTCCAGGGTCCCGCTGGTCCCCACCTTGATCCGGGTACCACGCGGGAGCGTCGGCGAGGGCGTCGCCATGCCCCAGTTCATCCCGCGACCCGGCGCCTCCTCGGCACGCGCCAGCGGGGAACCCAGCATCAGGACGTCGGCGCCGGCCGCGATGGCCTTGGCCAGTTCGCCGCCCCGGCGCATCCCGCCGTCCGCGACGACCGGCACGTAGCGGCCGGTCTCGGCGTGGAAGGCATCCCGCGCCGCCGCCACGTCGCTGATCGCGGTCACCTGCGGGATCCCGATGCCGAGGACTTCGCGGGTCGTGCACGCCGCCCCGGGCCCGACGCCAACGAAGACCGCCGCGGCTCCCTGCTCCATCAGCGCGAAGGCCGCTTCGGCGTTCGTGGTGTTCCCGACCGCGACGGGGATCGGCATGGAGCGGGTGAACGCCTCGAGCGATAGCGGGTCGTAGCCGGTGGCGAGGTGGCGGGCACTGGAGACCTGGCTCTGGACGAGGAACAGGTCCGCGCCGTGGTCAGCACAGTACGCCCCGAACCGGCGCGCGGCGGCGGGTGTGGCAGACACGGCCGCCTTCGAGCCGGCGGCGTGGATGGCGTCGAGCCGGGCGGCGATCAGGTCCTCGCGGATGGGCTGGGCGTAGGCCTCGGTGAGGAGCGTCTGGACCTCGTCATCGGGCGCGGCGGCGATGCGGGCAAGGACGGCATCGGGATCGTCATAGCGCGCCTGGACGCCTTCGAGGTTAAGGATCGCCAGACCGCCCAGCCGTGCGAGGGCTCCCGCGAACCGCGGGTCGACGACGGCGTCCATCGCGGACGCCAGGATCGGGACGGCCAGGTCGATGCCGGCGAAGGTCTGGGTCAGGTCGACGTCGTCCGGTTCGATCGTGTCCGTGCCGGGCGCGAGCGAGACGTCCTCGAACCCGTAGGTGGGCCGGATCGTGTCGACCTTGGACCGGAAGATGCGCCGGGTCGCCGGTGTGCCGTCGATCAATGGTCGCCTCCGAATCGCCTCGAGCCGTCCGCCTGCCCGTGTCCGCAGTCTATCGCGCGACGGGTGTCGACGACGCGGGCTCAGCCTCGCTCGACCCGACCACCGTCCAGCGTCAGCTCGAACCAGGGCGCGCGGGCGGGGTCCCCGAGGTCGTCGCGGATCCGTTCGATCGCCGTCCGGTAGCCCGGCCAGATGACGGTCTCGTAGGCCTCATCGATGGGTCGCCAGGCGAAGTCATCGTGCTCCCTGGACAGCGTCGGCGAGGCCTCCGGGCCCACACGGACCGCGAACACCGCGGCGCTGATGATGCCGTCGACCGATGGCTCGTGGAACGTGTTGACGAGGTCGAGGTCGTAGAAGGCCTCGACCGCCCCCGCGTCGAAGCCCGTCTCCTCGTGCAGCTCGCGGAGGGCGCCGGCGGTGACGCGCTCGCCCTTCTCCAGAGACCCGGACACGCCCTGCCACAGGCCGGCGAGGACCTTGCCCGGCGCCCGGCGCATCAGGAGGACCTCGGGCTGCTGGACGTTCCGCGCACTCCGCGTCACCCGGTAGACCCAGACGTCCACGAGATCCGGACGGACCGGCGTCACCGCGTCACCCGCGTCACCGCCGGGCCACGGCGAGCGTGTCGGCGATCGCCTGCAACTGCTCGAGATGCATCAGGTCATGCACCCCGGCGAAGAACAGCCACTCCCCGCAGCGAAGCCGACCGACCTGTGGGTGATCCAGCGGACACGGCTCCGCCTCATGGCCGGCCACGATCCGGGCCGCTCGCTCCACGAGTCGCTGGCTCTGGGCGATCTTGCGGAGCAGGGTGGCACGATCGGTGTCGGGTGCCCCGGGGATGCCCTGGACCACCTGCTCCGCGTCGGCCGGGAATCGACCGGCGGCCGCCAGTGATGCGGCGAGCGTCAGTCCGGCCCGACTCTCCGCCGTGTGTCCGACGGCCTGCGCGACGTTCCAGTCCCCCTCCCCGCCGGGGAGTGCCAGCGCCGCGTCGGGGAGTTCGGTGACGATGGCCGTCAGGGCGTCGGCGAGGGCGGCCAGCTGAGCGGCGATCCCTTCGGCCGTCCCCGGTCCACTCCCGCGCCGGACCTCGCGGCGGACGCTGATGAACTTGCCCGCGTCGATGTTGCGCCAGGCCGCGACGATGTCGGGCGCGCCGGGATCGAGGGCGTCGACCCAGTCGGTCAAAGTCGCTCGAAGCGCTCCACAGGAAGGACGAAGACCGTGGCGCCACCCACTTCGACCTCGAGTGGGTACGGCATGAAGAACTCACCGGGCTCCATGATCGGCGGCATCGGGTTCACGACCTGGGTCCGCGAGGTGCAGTTGTCACGGATGATGTGCATCACCTCGTCCACCTCGGCGTCATCGACGCCCAGGATGATCGTCGCGTTCGACTGCTTGAGGAATCCGCCGGAGCTCTGCAGCTTCGTGGCGCGGAACTCCTTGTCGAGCAGCGCATCGACGAGGGTGCCCGCGTCCTCGTGATGGACGATGGCGACGACCAGCTTCATCGCGCGGAGTCTGCAGGGTTCATCGCGCGGAGTATCAATGCCACGGCGGATCGGGTCAACGCGTTTTCGCCGGGTGTACGATGCCGACTCCGGATGACGCGTGCGTGCAGGAGTACCCCGTGACCAGCGACGCTCGACCCAGCGACCCCCGCGCGACCCTTGCCGCGACGGCCCGTGCCGTGGCGACCGCGAGCGACCTCGACGCCGCGCTCGGCGCGATCCTGCGGGCCGCGGAGATGTCCGTGGCGCCGGCGATGGGCGCCGTCATGGTCCAGGATCCCGATCGTGCCGGGCTGGTCATCGCCGCCTCGATGGGCATGGATGCCGCCGGTGACGAACGATTGACCACCGAAGCCGCCGACGCGGCGCACCCGTTCAACGAGGCCGCGACGGCCCGCACGACGACGTTCGATCGGGCGGCGGCGACGCCGTCCGGCGACGCGTTCGTCGGCGCCTACCTGCCGCTGCTGGTCTCGTCGGGCGGCGTCGAAACGTCGCTCGGGTCGATCGGGTTCGGCTGGCCCGCGCCTCGCGGCCTCGACGAGGCGGAGCGGGAGACGCTGAGCGGGCTTGCCGCGCTGGCCGCCGTGGCGGTCGACCGGGCCCGGCTGGCCTCCACCGTTGCGGAACGGTCCGACTGGTTCGAGCGGATGGCCCACAGCGATCCGCTGACGGGCCTCGCCAACGAGCGGACCGTGGGCCGGGTCCTGGAGCTGGAGCTCGCGCGTGCCGGTCGCCAGGGCGGCGAGGTCTCCTTCGCGATGTTCGACGTCGACGACTTCCAGGCGACGAACCGGGACAGCGGGCACGCGGCCGGCGACGACGTCCTGCGGCGGGTCGCGGCGGTCCTCGCCGAGTCCGTGCGACTCGTGGACACGGTGGGTCGCGTGGGTGGTGACGAGTTCGTGCTGATCGCGCCGGGGTCCGCGGGGATGACCGTCGCGAACCGGGTCCTTGGCGGGATCGCGGCGCTGCCGGCCGTGGCCGGCAAGCTGGTGTCGGTGTCCGCGGGCGTGGTCCGGTTCCCGATCGACGGCGCCGACGCCGAGTCGCTCATCGCGGCGGCGAAGACGGCGCTGGAAGAGGCACGGACCGGCGGCCAGGGCCGGGCCGTGGCGGGGGCGACGACCGAG
>CAYMTJ010000046.1:18030-23800 GCA_964393345.1 uncultured Anaerolineaceae bacterium
CGGAGCCCCGGTCCGGCCAGGATCTGACAGATGTCACTCAGGCGATCACTCGTCTGGGACTCCTCGCCAGATGTGCTGGAATCCGATCATCTGGCGCGAGAACGGGGCCCCAGGACGCCCGTATCCGGGTCCTGACCCCTCGCCTGGATGACCAGTGCTCAGCTGGATGACATCTGCCGGATTCGGCGATCTGGGCGAGGGCAGCCCGGGCGGGGCGGACCGACGAGGGCGTGGGGCCCGTCCCAGGAAGCCCGCACATCCCATGCACCCGGATCGGCCCGCGCGCCGGCTCGCTCACCTCCAGCGCCGGCGAGGCTCAGCTCGAGAGCGTCGTCCCGAGCGAGACCGGATCGGAGGATGGTGCCGTCGCGCCCGGTGCCGGTTCCCTGGTGAGTGCCAGCACGATGCCAGCCGACGCCGGGACTCCCGCGCCCTCGAAGTAGCCGATCCCCGTCGAACCGACGGTGAACCCGCCCAGGGCGACCGGCACCCCGTCCCCACCGATCATCCAGACCTCATAGACCTCGGTGCCCGCGGTCGGGGCAAGGTCGCGCATCGCCACGGCCATCGTGCCGTCCGCGCCGACGGCCGCGACACCCGCCGGCCCGTTGCCATCGATCGGGGTCAGGACCGCCGTCGCTGAACCTGCCTCGCGCGCCAGGTCGAGGACCGCGGCCACGTTCGTCTCGTACGTTCGCGACGCATCCAGCTGACCCTGCAACAGCACGTTCCAGGCGCCCAGCACGCCGATCGCGAGCACCGCGGCGATGCGCAGCGCCCACCCGCCCAAGCCCGCGCGACGCGCGACGCGTGCCTGGCGTTCCGCCGGGGTGGGGAACGTGGTCACGGCGTTGGACCGGGTCCCGGTCGCGTCGGGCGTCGGGGCGGGCGCAGAAACCGGCGCGGAGACCGGCACCGTAGCGGACGCAGAGACCGACGTCGACGCTGGCGCATCGACCGGCGCCGAGGCCGACATCGACGCCGGAGACGAATCCGTCGCTGGAGCCGACCCGACGGAGCGACCACGTGCCTCGAGATCCGCCGCCGCCGCGGCCATCAGCCGTGCCTTGAGCCCGGTCGATGGCTCCACCTGGGCCACCGATGCCTGCAGGATGGGCAGCACGGAACCCAGCTCCGCGATCTCCTCGTGCAGCTCCGGACAGGACCCGAGGTGCGCGCGGACGGCCGCATCCTCGGCCGGGTCCAGCGCGCCCAGCACGAACCCTCCCGCGAGCTCGCGGACGTCGTCGCAGCTCAGCTCGGTCGGGCGGGAGGCGTCGCTCCCCTGGCCCGCGTCGGTCGGTCGCATCGCGTCGCTCATGGTGCCCCCATCGCGGGTCCCGACCGGGACACCGCGTCCGACCCGTGCCCGGCCTCGAGCGCGCGACGCATCGCCAGCAAGCCCAGCCGCATGCGGCTCTTGACGGTGCCGAGCGGGGTCGCCGTCCGTTCGGCGATCTCCTGCTGCGTCAACCCCGAGAAGTAGGCAAGCTCGATGGCCTCGCGCTGGACATCCGACAGCGTCCCCAACGCGCCGCGCACCGTGTCGGCATCGAGATTGGCCGCGACCTCGGCCCACACGTCGGGCGAGCGGAACTCGGCCGGTGGGACGTCGTCCTGCTCGGGCAGCTCGGTCGTCGGTCGTCGGCGGCGGATGGCGTCGATCGCACGATGGTGCACGATCGACATGAGCCAGGTCTTCACGCTCCCGCGACCTTCCATGTAGCGGGCGGCGTTCTTCCACGCCCCCATGAAGGCGTCCTGGACCACGTCTTCGGCGAGCGTGGCGTCATTCGTGATGCGGTAGGCGATCGAGTAGGCCATCGTCTTGTATCGGTCGTACAGCTCTTCAAGGGCGTCGAGTTCACCGGCGTCGACCCGTTCGAGCACGGCCCGATCCGCGTCGTCCACGGCGGTGGCCACGCGAAGCGGGAGGACGGCTCGGTCGTCGCTCATCGAGGGATGCGCGAGAGCGCTGGTTTCGGTTCATCCACGCGGAGCATGCGGTCAACGGCCCGGGCGATCTCGGCGGCCACGGCGCCGGACGCCGCCGTGGCATCCACGACCGCGAATCGCGCCCTCGATGCATCCGCCAGCGCGAGGAACCCGTCGCGCACCCGTCGGTGGAACCCGAGATCGAACTCCGCCTCGAACCGCGTGACGTCGTCCGGCGCCTTGCGCGCCAACCCGATCTCCGGTGGCAGATCGAGCAGGATCGTCACGTCCGGGGTCAAGCCGCCCGTGGCCACCGCCTGCAGCGCCACCAGCTGATCGAGCGCGACTCCGGCGCCGTACCCCTGATAGGCGAGCGTCGAATCCGCGTACCGCGCGCAGATGACCGTCCGGCCCGCCTCGAGCGCCGGCTCGAGCACGTCGACGACGAGCTGCCGCCGCGCAGCGTTGAAGAGGAGGGCGTCGGTGACCGGATCGGCCGGGGCGGCGGAACCCGTCCGCGCGAGGAGGATCTCGCGCAGGCGTTCGCCGAGCCAGGTGCCGCCGGGCTCGCGCGTCAGGAGGACATCAAGGCCGCGCCGCTCGAGTTCGGCGGCGAGCAGCGTCGCCTGGGCGGTCTTGCCCGCGCCCTCGGGTCCCTCGATCGAGATGAACCAGCCACGCGGTATCGGCGCCCCGGATCGTGTCACGGGCCGAGTGTATCCGACGTCCCGGCGCGGTCGGCCGACGCAGTCATCCGATCGGCCATCGCCCGCGTATCCGGATCGATGGGACGTCATCGCGCTCGAACGCTGCCGCCACGCCGTCCGCTCGCCGCGATGGTGGCAGCGCTCGTCGGCCTCGTGTTGCTGCCGTCGCTCGCCCTCGCCCACCCGCTCGGCAACTTCACGATCAACCATTACGCCGGGTTGCGCCTCGAGCCGGATGCGATCCGTCTCGACCTGGTCATCGACCACGCGGAGATCCCCACGTTCCAGGCGCGGCCCGACCTGGACGTCGACGGTGATGGGACGCTGTCCGAGAGCGAGGTCGAAGCCGGCCGCGTAGCCGGATGTACCGCGCTCGCGCCATCGATCGACCTCCGCCTCGACGACGTGCGCCAGTCGCTTCGCGGGACGGAGGCCGGCCTGTCATTCCCCCCGGGCGCCGGCGGGCTGGACACCATGCGCCTCGTCTGCGGCTTCGAGGTCGCCCTGCCGAACGGGCTCCCCCTCGGCTCGACCATCACGTTCCGCGATGGCGCCCATGCCGAGCGCATCGGCTGGCGGGAGATCGTCGTCGAATCCTCCGGGGTGACGGTCGCCCCGGCCGATGATCGAACGATCCGAACGTCGAGCGTCTCGCGGCGACTGACCGCCTACCCTGACGACCAGCTCGCCCAACCGCTCGCGGACGAGGCGATCGTCGTCCGGGTGACCGCGCTCACGGGCCCGACGCTCCCGGGCTTCGGCATCGCGGACGCCAGCCCCCTGGACGGAGGACCACCCAGCCCGGCGCCCACGGAGCGCCCGGTCACTGGGGCGGGCGTGATCCCGGGCGGCGTGGATCCCGGGGAGTTGCCGTCGATCTTCCGCACCGCCGACCTCACCCCGCTCGTCCTGCTGATCTCACTGGGCACCGCGGCGATCCTCGGCGCCGGGCACGCGCTCACCCCTGGCCACGGCAAGACCCTCATGGCGGCCTACCTCGTCGGGACGCGCGGGACCCCGGTTCATGCCGTCGGGCTCGGTCTGTCCGTCACCCTGTCGCACACGATCGGGATCCTGGCCCTCGCGGCGGTGATCGTCGGGGCACAGGGGGTACTCGCGCCTGACCTGGTCGTCCGGACCGCGCCGATCATCGCGGCCATCTCGATCGTGGCGATCGGTGGCTGGATGCTGTGGGCCGAGGTGCGCCGACGTCGCCTCGAGGCCGGCACCGAACACCCGCATCCGCATCCACACCAGCACCACCACGAGCACGAACACGAGACCGGGCACGACCATGACCACGAGCGCTCGCACGAGACCAGGCACGACCATGACAACGAGCGCTCCCATGGATACGATCACGATGCCCCCGAGCACAGCCATGGCGGCATCCGCCACAGCCATCTCCCGGCGGCGGGGTCCGCGATCACCTGGAAGAGCCTGTTCGTGCTCGGCCTGGCCGGCGGACTGATCCCCTCGACCAGCGCGCTGCTCATCCTCCTCGGCTCCATCGCCGCCGGGCGGCCGACCTTCGGGTTCATCCTCGTGGTCGCCTTCGGCCTCGGCATGGCCGTGGTCATGGCCGGGATCGGGATCGCGCTCGTCCTCGCCCGCGGGCGACTCGATCGCGTCGACAGCGGCTCGGTCGTCGGTCGGTTCGGGCAGGCCGTGCCGCTCCTCGCCGCGATCACCGTCCTGACCTTCGGCTGCTACCTGACGGTCCAGGCCGTCGCGGGTTCTCCCGTCCTCTAGGGCAGACCCCGTACGGCATCCGCCGTACTGCTGGTCCCCGATTCGCTCTGCTAGGCTGCGCCGCGAATGCGAGACCTGACCGACCGCGCCCTCGATACGGCGTCAGCCCTCGGCGCCACCTACGCGGACACCCGCGTCGTTCGGCGCCTCGACGAGTCGATCGCCATCAAGACCGGGCGCGTCGAGGGCGTGGCCTCGGGCGAGAGCGAGGGCTTCGGCGTCCGCGTGCTCGTGGAGGGGGCCTGGGGGTTCGCGTCTTCACATATCCTCACAGCCGCCGAAGCGGATCGGGTCGCGGGCGAGGCCGTCCGGATCGCCCGCGCGAGCGGCACGGCGCTCCGTGAGCCCGCCCTGCTGGCCGACCGCCCGGTCGCGACCGGACGCTTCGAGACGCCGGTCGGCGAGGACCCGTTCGCGGTCCCGCTCGAACACAAGATCGCCGACCTCCTCGCCGCCGACGCCATCGCGGCCGGCGTCAAGGGCGTCACGTTCACCGAGTCGATGTACGCCGCCCAGCGCGAGTCGAAGACCTTCGCGGCGACGGACGGCTCGTACACCGAGCAGGTCATCACCCATGTCGGGAGCGCGATCGAGGCCAACGCCATCGCCGGCAACGAGCACCAGCGCCGCAGCTACCCGGACGCCGGCGGCGGCTGGAATGCGGCCGGCTACGAGTACATCCGCGGTCTCGGTCTGCGCGAGACGGCCGGCCCGATCGCGGAGGAGGCCGTGGCGCTGCTGTCGGCCCCGCAGTGTCCGAGTGGCCGGACAACGATCATCCTCGACCCGACGCAGCTCTACATGCAGGTCCACGAGTCGTGCGGCCACCCCACCGAACTCGACCGCGTCTTCGGGACGGAGGCGTCGTACGCGGGGACCAGCTTCCTCACGACCGACAAGCTGGCCGACGGCTTCCGCTACGGGTCCGACCTCATCGATATCGTCGCCGACGCGACGGCCGCCGGGGGGATGGGCACCTTCGGCTGGGACGATGAGGGCGTCGAGGCCCAGTCCGTCCCGCTCGTCCAGAACGGGATCTTCGTCGGGTACCTCAGCTCGCGCGAGACGGCGTCACGGATCGGCCGAACGAGCGGTGGCGCGATGCGTGCCGACGGCTGGAACCGGATCCCGCTCATCCGCATGACGAACATCAACCTCCTGCCGCAGCCCGGCAAGAGCCTCGACGACATCGTGGCCGACACGGACGATGGCCTCTACCTGGCCTCGAATCGGTCGTGGTCCATCGACGACCGGCGGCTGAACTTCCAGTTCGCCACCGAGGTCGCCTACGAGATCAAGGGCGGCAAGAAGGGGCGGCTCTTCAAGAACCCCACGTACACCGGGATCACGTACGAGTTCTGGCGGTCCTGTGACGC
>CAYMTJ010000047.1:0-2784 GCA_964393345.1 uncultured Anaerolineaceae bacterium
GGCTGCCCGCACGTCCTGCTGATTGAGACCCTTCGACCATCAGCAGCCGACGTCCTACCTGACGGAGCTCGGTCAATCGACTCTCCCGGTTTCCGCGTGGAGATGACGGACGCCGTCAAGAGGTACTTCGATCACTACAAGATGGACCCCGGTCGCGCGCCACTTCCGTGGGACCACTTTGACAACCCGTTGTTCCTTCGAATCTTCTGTGAAGCTACCAACCCAGCCCGCATCTCGCGCGTCGGCTTGGAGGCCCTGCCCGGATCGCTTGTCGCCGCATACGAAGCCTACGTGCGAAATGCGATCAGGCGCGTGGCTGCAAACCTCGCTCGATCAGAAGATGAGGTTCGCGAGGCCGTGGATCGGCTCGCGAGTGCGATGTGGGAGAGGGGAGTGCGCTCGCTTTCATTCGATGATCTCCGTTCCCTCCTCGGCGATCGCGACCTCGGGTGGGAGAAGAGCGTAGCGCGTGCGCTCGAGGATGAGGCGGTCTTGACCAGGGAGCCAACGACTGTCGGCCAAACGTCTGGGATCCTCTTTGACGGCCTGGCCGGCTTCATCATCGGCGACTACCTAATTCGAGCTCATGGAGCCCGACTCTCAAGTTGGCTTGCCAGTGGCGGAACTCGGCGACGTCTGTGGGGGTCCGCCAGCATCCTTCGAACCGTCACGCGCCGACTTCCGCTCAAGCTTCGACCATACCTCGAGAGACTCCCCGGCGGCTTGCGTTCGGAGTCACATCCCCTGCGCGAAGACGTGATCGCCGCCCTTGTGGGTCTCGCCCCGCGGCGCCAGAGCGTCCAGGTTTGGCCACTGGTTCCCGGGCCTGCGCGGCGCATCGCCCTACGGGAGGCCGCGGAACTCGAGGGATATCTCATCGACAACGAGACGGTCGACGCCCTTGCCGCGCTCGTTGCGGAGCGGACGGACCCGACCCTTTTGCGCCGCATGACTGGGGTTCGGGGCTCACCGGGTCACCCCCTGAACGCGCATTTCCTTGATCGCGTGCTTCGCAGCATGAATCAAGCTGATCGCGACCTCTACTGGAGCGAATGGCTCCGGCGCAATGCAACGGACATCGATCGCGAGATAGCGGTTGTGATGGGGGAGTGGTCTTCAGGCGAACCACAACCCGACGAGCCGCTGGACGCCCTTTGGCTCACGTGGGTCTTCGCAACGACGAACCATCGTCTGCGCGATCGTGCTTCCCTGGCGCTCCAGGCACTTGGTGAAGCAGCACCCGATGCGCTCTTCCGCCTCGCCGGACGGCTTCTGGACGCCCCCGATCCTTATGTTGCGGAGAGGGTGCTCGCTGCCGCGTATGGAACAGCAATGGCTCACGCGGCGGACCCCGCCGGCGGCCTTGATGGACTAGAGCGACTGCTCGGCGATATCGATTCGAAGATTCTCGGCGAAACGGCTACGCATCCAACATCGCATTGGCTCATTCGCCTCTACATCGATGGTCTGGCGGAGCTCGCTCTTGCTCGGGGCAGCTCCGTGGAGATCGCGCCCCGTTCGCGATGGAAGGAGCCTAAGGCGGGGGAATCGATTTCGGAGACAGATCCGCGCAGCACTGAAGTTCGAGAAACACTCGGCATGGATTTCGCGAACTACACAATTGGGCGCTTGTTGCCCGAACGCGCCAACTACGACATGCACGACGCTCAGTACGTGGAGCTGACCTCCGAAATTCGCGGACGCATCTGGGAGCTCGGCTGGCGCGCAACGAGGTTTGCCGCGATCGACAGGGGCCTGCGAGACGAGCGCGGTTACGGCGACGGCGGACGCGTGGATCGATATGGAAAGAAGTACGCCTGGATCGCGTACTTCGAAGCAGCCGGCAGGCGACAGGCTCGCGGCCAGTTGGACATGCGCTACGAACGAAGCGCGAGGCTATCGGACCTCGGGATCGACCCATCCTTTCCCCAGAGGCCAGTGGCACTGCCTATAGATCTACCCCGCTGGTCCAGTGCTCAGCCGGATGACGATCTGGACTGGCTTGCTTCTGGCTTAGTCGACGTTCCAAGAGAGATCCTGCGTCCCGACTCATTGGGCGGGCTACCAGGCCCATGGATCGCTATTGAGGGCTTCCTTCAGGAGGAGCGAGGCGAATCGCAGCGACAAGTCTTCGCGTTCATTCGCGGTTTGGCGATCAAGAACGATGACGTCAAGGATCTTGTCGCTGCCGCCGGAGCCCGACCCTACCTTGGGAATAGCTGGCTTCCTGAACCGCCGCAGGACCACTACATGTTCGCGGGAGAGTTTCCGTGGCATCCGAGTCTTAATCGAGGGATTGAGCCATACATCCCAGGCGACTGGCATGACGATGCCGTCCGAGTAGAAGTGCTCGGCCACGACTATGCCTTCGAGAGCTACCACAGCGAGTTCAACCAGGTGGGGGGAATGACAGTGCCGTCAGTACCCCTTGCGCGGTCGCTGGGCCTATGGCGCATACCTCGGGCGTTCGACTTTTCACGGGTGTCAGGCGAAATCGGCGCTCTTGCGTTCAGCGCGCCGAGTGGCTTCACAGGCCATTTGCTATACATCCGCGAAGATCTACTCCTCGACTATCTCGGGGGCCGCGACCTGATCTGGATCAATTGGGGCGAACGCACTCTTCGCCATGACCAATTGTCGGGATGGCCGCCTGCGCCGGTGCAGAACGTCCTGTCTACGTACGGCAACATTTGGCGGCAAGTGCTCCTGCTCACAGATGTCGTCAAGACATAACTCACCTTATCGGAAGTGATAATCCGCTCAGCTGAGGGCCGCGGTTCCTAG
>CAYMTJ010000047.1:2884-23406 GCA_964393345.1 uncultured Anaerolineaceae bacterium
AGGGCGTTGATCCTCGCGACCACGCGCATCTTGGCGGTCGGCGGCAGTCGATGGGTCTCCGTCATCGTCGCGAACGCGCGCCAGGCTCCGGGTGCCACGAGGACGTCGACCATGTCTCACAGCTCGTCGGGCCGTAGGCCGTGTCCAGACCGGATCTCGTCGAGGCCGCGCTGCGCGTCCTCCCAGGCACCTGGGATGGCATCGAGGACGGCAGTGATGGTCGCCGCCTCGGGATCCCGTTCGTCGAGCGCGGTCGCCAGGAGCGATCCCGCCACGACCTCCGGGCTGAGGTGGATCCGCGCCGCGAGGGCATCGAGCCGGTTGCGATGATCTCGATCGAGCGCGACCCCGATCACCTCGCCGTCCGAAGTCACGTCCCTCGGGCCGGAGTCGTACGCCGTCGCCGACTCCCCGACGCGACGGCCGCTTCGTCGCGCGACGTCGCCGATGTCAAGGTCAGATCCCTCGGCCTCTGACGCTGGCCGCAGACTCGCGCCCACGAGCTGCCGCAGGTCCTCCTCGTCGATGACCAGCTGCGTCCCAAGGCGCCATGCCGGAAGCCGACCAGCCCGGATCCAGCGACGGACCGTCTCTGGGTTCCTGCCCGAGCGTCGAGCGGCATCGGGAACCGTGACCATCGCGTGTCGCTCACCCATGGTGTCGTATACTACAACACCGCACCTCAGCTCGCGCGGCAGGCCAGGTAGGCGTAGAGCGGCAGGTCCAGCGCCACGTGCCAGGCGATCGGCACGAGCAAGGACTTCGTGCGGATCGCGATCAGGCCGGCCACGAAGCCGCCGGCGCCCAGGATCGTCATGAGCACGATCGGCGAGCCGCCGACGTCCGAGCCGCCGTGGGCGAGCCCGAAGACCACCGCCTGGATGACGAGCGCCGGCCAGATGCCCACCACCCGACCGGCCCAGTGCATCAGGACGCCGCGGTACGCGACCTCTTCCATCACCCCGTTCGCGACGGCGAAGACCAGCGCGGGGGCGAGGAAGCCGAGATCGGTCAGATCCAGCGTGAACGACCCGAAGAATGGCCGCGCGAGCAGCGCTCCGACGACGAGACCTACCGGGCCGAGCAGCACCGCCCCGACCACGGCCCAGCGCACCACCCAGCGGGCCGGCCAGCGCAGCGCGACGTCGCGGGTCGACGTCCGCAGCAGCAGGATGAGGCCCGCCAGCACGGCGAGGACCAGGACCGCCTCCGCGAGGCGCCACACGGCCGGCGGCGAGCTCAGGAGCGTGCAGTCGGCGCCGAACGGATCGGCGACGGGTGCGGCGATGAGGCCCCAGCCGAGCGCCACCGCCACCGGGATCGGCGCCGCCCACGCCCAGCGGACCGGCGCCTCGCGCCCGATGGCCACGCCCAGGCCGAGCACCAGGACCACGAGCACGATCGGCGCGACGGGTCGCACCGCCGCCGCGGCCACGATCAGGGCCAGCGGGAGGGCCGCCCGGAGGACCTCGGCCACGGGCATGGCCGCCCGTCGGCCCCCGGTCATGGTGACCCCTCCCCTGCCCGGGCGCGGCGTTCAGGCACTCGAAGCCAGGCGGTCGCGCGCCGCGCGGATCGACGCCGTCGTCAGGTCGGGGTGGGCGATCATCGAGGTCGGCGCTCCATGGGGACCGGCAGGGTCACCAGTATGCCGCGGACAACGAAACGCCCGAAGGAACCGCCGATCCCTAGTCGCTCCCGCCGATGCAAGCACCGGCAAGATCGCTTAGTGGTTCAGGGCCCCTTCGGGCAAGACCTACGATACGGTGGCGGGACGGCGCAGGGGAAGTGGCTTATCCACGACTTTCACGAAACGTCCCGCCGTTCTGTGAACGTTATCCACAGGCCGTCCACGGATCAGACCTCGAGCGGCACGATCCGCCCGTGGGCGAGCACCGGCACGCCGTCCTCGGTGACCCGAAACGGCTCCCCTCCCCCGATACGCCAGCCGCCGTCGCGCTCGCGTTCGACCTCGACCGGCCCGACGGGCCCGACCCGTCCAGCCGGATCGATGACGACCATCGGCCGGTGGATGGCGCCGGGCGACGCGATGACGCCCGAGAGCGCCCAGGCGATCGAAGCATCCCCCAGCACCGAGCCGGCCACGCGGACCAGGCCCGTGACCCCGATCGGGTGGCCGACGAGATGGTCGATCCCGGCTCCGTCGGTCGTCACCCGGTTCCCGTGGAGCGTCCCGTCGGGTTCGGGATGGAGCGTGACGAGGACGCCCGGGACCGAGAGCTCGAGATGGCTGAACCGCCGCTCCGCGTCGGTCTCGAGGAGGAGGGAGTGGACGATCGACCCGTCGCGCGTGAGGACCTCGCGCCAGCGCCGCCCCCGCCGTCCCTCGGCCATCGTCCAGGTGACGACCGTATCGCCCGCTCGGCCGGACCCGGCCAGCCGCACGGGTCCCGTCATCGGTCCGCGCCGACGACCCCGGCCTCGGCGAGGTCCTCGGTCCAGCGCGCCGCGACCGCTTCCAGCTCACCCGCGAGCAAGGGAGCGACACGTCCCGTGACGCGGACATCCCGCTCGCGGTACTCGACATCGACGGTGCCTCGTTCCCGGACGCGGGCCAGGAGCTCCCCCGCGGCGTACGGGAGCGACGCGTCGATGTCCACCCACAGCGACGCGAGCAGCGCGGCGACCTCGGCGCGCAGCGTGTCCAGGCCGTAGCCGGTGGTCGCGGACACGAAGACCGTCCCGACGATCGCCGGCGCCGGCGCCGCCCCGTCAAGCGCCGCCGGATCGAGGAGGTCGGCCTTGTTGAACGCCACGACGCGAGGCTTCGAGCCCGCCCCGAGCTCGTCGAGGACGGTCTGGACGGTCGCACGGTGCTCGTCCATGTGGCCGTCGGACGCATCGACGACCTCGATGAGGACGTCGGCGCGGTTGACCTCCTCGAGCGTCGCCCGGAAGGCGTCCACGAGCTGGTGCGGGAGCTTGTGGATGAAGCCCACCGTGTCGGTGACGATGGCGGTCTGCCCGTCGCCGAGCTTGACCTGGCGGCTCGTGGGATCGAGCGTCGCGAAGAGCTTGTCCTCCGCGAGCGCGACCTCGGATCCCACGAGGGCGTTGAGCAGCGTGGACTTGCCCGCGTTCGTGTAGCCGACGATGCCGACCGTCGGCCACAGGCGCCGGTCGCGACCGCGCGCGGCTGTCTCGCGCTGCTGGCGGACGTGCTCCACCCGCTCCTTCATCTTCGAGATCCGCGTCCGGATGATCCGGCGGTCCGTCTCGAGCTGGCTCTCGCCGGGGCCCCGCGAGCCGATGCCGCCCTGCGTGCGCGACAGGTGCGTCCACAGGCGCGTCAGGCGCGGGAGCTGGTATTCGAGCTGCGCCAGCTCCACCTGGAGGCGCCCGTCGTGCGTGCGGGCATGGAGCGCGAAGATGTCGAGGATCAGGCGGCTTCGGTCGATGACCTTGACGTTAAGCAGCCCCTCGAGCGCCCGCTGCTGGGCGGGCGACAGCTCGTCATCGGCGACCAGCAGGTCGAACCCCGTCTCGCGCTTGGCGGCGACCAGCTCCTCGGCCTTGCCCTTGCCGACATACCAGTTGGGATCGGCATGGCGGCGGTTCTGCCACTCGGCCCCTACGACCTCGGCGCCGGCGGTCGTCGCGAGGTTGGCGAGCTCGGCGAGTGAATCCTCGGCGGACCAGCCGTCGTCGCTGCCGACGTCGACGGCGACGAGGAACGCCTTCTCGATGGGTGGGGCGAGGTCGATCAGATTGGTGGGCACGGCGCGAAGGATAGCCGCTACGACCCGAGGAGTCGGCGGACGTGCTCCCGGACCCTGTCAGCTGGCGGGCCGTCGCTCGCCTCCAGCCAGGTGATCCCGGGTTCCGCGCGAAACCACGTCGCCTGGCGTCTGGCGAAGGCCAGGTTGCGTCGGGCGTCGAGCTCGATCGCCGCCTCGAGTGTCGATGTCCCGTCGAGGACCGCCCAGGCCTCGCGGTAGCCGATCGCACTGAAGGCCGGGAGCGTCGGATCGAACCGTTCGCGCAGGGTGCGAGCCTCCTCGATGAGTCCCGCGTCGAACTGGGCCTGGGCCCGGGCGACGATGCGGCGAGCGTGCTCGTCGGCGTCGACCGTCAGGCCGAACCAGGCGCTCCGCCCGGGGTAGCCGCGCGGCGCGGGCAGCGGCTCGTCGCCCTGGAGTTCGGCGATCTCGAGCGCGCGGACGACCCGGCGCGGGTTCTGGCGGTCGATCGCGGCCGCGCGGGTCGGCGCGAGGGCGGTCAGTCGCTCGACGAGCGGCGCAAGGCCCGCACTCGCCAGCTCGGCCTCGAGCCGGGCCCGGACCGCCTGGTCGGACGGCAGGGCGGCCGTGTCGAGACCCCGCGCGACAGCCCGCAGGTAGAGTCCGGTGCCGCCGGCGAGGATGGCGATCCCCGATCGATCGGCGAGGTCCGCGAGGACGGCCGAGGCGTGGGCCACGAAGTCGACCACGCTGAAGGCCTCGTCCGGGTCCACGAGGTCCAGCCCGTGGTGCGGAACGCGGGCGCGATCCGCCGTGCTCGCCTTCGCGGTCCCGATGTCGAGGCCGCGGAAGACCTGGCGCGAATCAGCGGAGATGATCTCGGCGTGGTGACCGTCGGCGGCGAGGGCCTGGGCGAGCTCGATCGCGAGATCCGTCTTGCCCGTCGCCGTCGCGCCCGCGATCACGACCAACGGTGGATGGGCGTTCGGGTCCTCGCGCGTCACCTGGCCAGCGTACAGTGCCCCCTACGGAGGTGACATGACCGCGCACGAGACCGAGCATCGGACGGAGCGACGTGGCCGAACCGCGCGTCAGGCGGCGCGGCTCGCCCGCGTGACCGAGCACCTCCCCTACCTGACCCGGAAGCTCCCGCCGGTCGAGGTGGTGTCCGCCGAGGGCCTGGAGACCATCGAGCACAACGCCGACACCCTCCTCGCCGAGGTCGGCATCGAGATCGTCAACTTCCCGGAGGCCGCGGACATCTTCCGCCGCGCCGGCGCCGACGTGGATGGCACGCGGGTCCGCTTCGAGCGCGGGATGTGCCGCTCGATCATCAGGGCCAGCGCGCCGCGCGTCTTCACGCAGCGGGCCCGCAATCCGGCACGGGACGTGGTCATCGGCGATCCCCATATGGTCCTGGCGCCGGCGTATGGGTCGCCCTTCATCCACAACCTCGACGACGGACGCCGCTACGCGACCATCGAGGACTTCCGCAACTTCGTGAAGCTCACCTACACCAGCACGACGCTCCACCACGGCGGTGGCACGCTCTGCGAGCCCGTGGACCTGCCGGTCAACAAGCGCCACTTCGAGATGGTCTACAGCCACCTGCGCTATACGGACAAGGCGTTCATGGGCTCGGTCACCCATCCGAGTCGGGCCCAGGATTCGGTGAACATGGCCCGCATCGTGTTCGGCGCCGAGACCATGGAGCGCGAGCACGTGATCATGGGGCTGGCCAACGCCAACTCCCCGATGTCGTGGGACTTCAACATGCTCGGCTCGGCCAAGGTCTACGCCGAGAACAACCAGATCATGCTCATCACGCCGTTCATCCTCGGCGGCGCAATGGCACCGGTCACCGTGGCGGCGTCGGCGACCCAGACCCTTGCCGAGGCGCTCGCCGGCATGGCGTTCTGCCAGATCGTGCGGCCCGGGGCACCGGTCATCTTCGGCTCCTTCGCGTCGTCCATGTCGATGCAGACGGGCGCGCCCACGTTCGGGACGCCAGAACCGCAGCTGGTCCTGTTCGTGCTGGCCGCCCTGGCGCGCCGGCTCGGCGTCCCGTTCCGGAGCGGCGGCAACTTCACCGCTTCCAAGCTGCCCGACTACCAGGCCGCGTACGAGAGCGCCATCAGCTTCATGGCCACGATGCAGGCCGGCGTGAACTTCAACCTGCACACGGCGGGCTGGCTGGAGGGTGGGCTCGCCATCGGCTACGAGAAGTTCATGCTCGACGAGGACCAGGCCTCGATGGCCGGCGCCTATCTCGCCGGCGTGGACCTGTCCGACAACGGGTTCGCGCTCCAGGCCATGCTCGACGGCGGACCCGGGCAGCACTTCCTCGGGTCGCCCCACACGCTCGCGAACTTCGAGACCGCGTTCTGGCGCTCGGAGCTGTCGGACAACAACAGCTTCGAGCAGTGGGAGCTCGACGGCGCGCGCGACGCGGCTGTCCGCGCCAACGCCGCGTGGAAGCGGCGGCTCGCGGCCTACGAGGAGCCGGGCATGGATCCGGGCATCCACGAGGAGCTGGTGGCGTGGATGGATCGGCGGAAGGCCAGCTTCCCCGATTCGGACGTCTGAGGCGGCCGACCGGGGCGAGTCACCCCTCCTGGCTCGGCCGGCTCGCCGGGCCCACGGCCCGGGGCTGCGCCTGCAGGACGCGCAACTCCTCGATCGGGATGTGGCACTTCATCATGTGCCCCGGTTCCACCTCGATCAGCGGCGGCTCGGTGACCTCGCACAGGTTCTCGATGAAGCGGTGGCAGCGCGTGTGGAAGACGCAGCCGCTCGGCGGGTCGGCGGGGCTCGGGATCTCGCCCTCGAGGACGATGCGCGACGTGGCCTCGCCGTCCACGCTGGGCACGGCCGAGAGCAGCGCCTCGGTGTAGGGGTGGTTCGGGGTCTGGAAGACGGTCTCCGACGCCCCGACCTCCATGATCCGCCCCAGGTACAGGACCGCGATCCGGTCGGCGAGGTAGCGGACCACGCCGAGGTCGTGCGAGATGAGCAGGTATCCGGTCTTGCTCTCGGCCTGGAGCTCGGAGAGCACGTTGAGGATCGCGGCCTGGACCGAGACGTCGAGCGCGCTCGTCGGTTCATCGGCGACGACGATCCGCGGGTCACCCGCGAACGCCCGAGCGATCGCGACGCGCTGCTTGAGCCCGCCGGACAGCTGGCTCGGCCTGAGGTCCAGGTGTCGCTGCGTGAGCCGCAGGTCCGTGGCGAGCTTGTCGACCCGGTCGTCGGCCGCCTTGCCCTTGAGCCCGGTCAGCTTGCGGACCGAGCGGCCCAGGATCGCGCGGACGCTCCAGCCCCGGTTGAGCGCGGAGTCCGGGTTCTGGAAGACGATCTGGATGGACCGCTTGGCCTCGACCGGGCGGCCGGACGCGGTCGGGTCGAGGTCGCGGTGGTCGAGCTGGATGTGGCTGCCCGCGTCGGGGCCCTCGATGCCGAGGATGGCCTTCGCGAGCGTGGATTTGCCCGACCCCGACTCCCCCACGAGCCCGAGGGTCTCGCCGTCCTTGAGCGACAGGTCGACGCCGACCAGCGCCGGGACGTGGTGGCCGCCCTGGTGGAAGGTCTTGGAGACGTTCTGGAGCGTCAGGACCTCGTCGCCCTCCGACGACACCTGGCCGACCCCGGCTTCGGGCTCCGGGATGTCGCCGATGCGCTCGTAGTGGTGGCAGCGGGTGGTGTGACCGCCCCCGACCTCGACCACCGGCGGGACGACGGTCCGGCACAGCTCGTCCGCGAGCGGGCAGCGATCGACGAAGACGCACGTCGGCAGGTCCGCGCCGATCTGCGGGAGCGTGCCGGGCATCGTCGCGAGCGCCCGCTGGCTCTTGCGGACGCCGTGGCGCGGCAGGGAGCGCAGCAGCCCGACGGTGTACGGGTGCTGGGGCCGCTCGAAGACCTCGACCGCACCGCCTTCCTCGACGATCTTGCCCGCGTACATCACCCCGACGCGGTCGCAGATGGATCGGATCACCCCGAGGTTGTGGGCGATCAGCAGGACCGCGGCGTTCGTCTCGCGTCGCAGCGTGCGCACCAGGTCCAGGACGCTCGCCTCCACCGTGGCATCCAGACCGGTCGTCGGCTCGTCGAGCACGAGCAGCCTGGGGTCGGACGCGAGGGCCATCGCGATGACCACGCGCTGCTGCATCCCGCCCGACAGCTGGTGCGGATAGCGATCGAAGACGCGGGTCGGGTCGGCGATCTTCACCCGGTCCAGGGCCTCGAGGGCGCTCTTGCGCGCCTGGTCCTTCGACTGGCCGAGCACGGTGAACGCCTCGATGACCTGGGGGCCGATGCGCGTGCTCGGGTTGAGCGCGGCGCCGGGGTCCTGGTACACCATCGAGGCGTGCTTGGCTCGGAAGCGGCGGACCTCGTCGTCGGGCATCTTGGTGATATCGGCGCCCTCGATGAGGATCCGCCCGTTGGTGATCCGCGCGTTCCGCGGCAGGTAGCGCACGGACGCGTAGGCCGTCGTGGACTTGCCGCACCCGGATTCGCCGACGAGCCCATAGGCCTCGCCCGGGGCGACCTCGAACGACACGCCGCGCAGCACGGGTCGCGCGATGCCGCGCACGAGGTAGGCCAGCGAGAGGTCCTCGACGGTGAGGATCGCCTTGGTCCGCGGGGCGGGCGCCGGGGCGGCCGGCATGGTCAGCGTCATTCGCCGATCACCGACTGAAGCGTGTCCGCGATGAGGTTGACGGCGATGACCGTCGAGGCGATCGCGAGCGCCGGGAAC
Organism: uncultured Anaerolineaceae bacterium; assembly: GCA_964393345.1. Taxonomy (GTDB): domain Bacteria; phylum Chloroflexota; class Limnocylindria; order Limnocylindrales; family CSP1-4; genus SPCO01. The sequence continues at coordinate 11,345 of CAYMTJ010000047.1, forward strand.
ATCGTGGGCCACCACACACCACTGATCATCGCCGAGTACTCCTGGCTCACGGATAGCCCCCAGTCCGGGGACGGCGGCTGGATCCCCACGCCCAGGAACGACAGGGTCGCCACCGTGAAGATCGCGTACCCGAAGCGGACCGTCAGCTCGACGACGATCGGCCCCAGGATGTTGGGGAAGATCTCGCGGACCATGATGAACAGCCCCGATTCACCGCGCAGCCGGGCGGCCGTCACGTAATCGAGCTGGCCCTCCGCGAGGACCGCGGAGCGGACGGTCCGGGCCACGATCGGGGTGAACAGGATCCCGACGACCCCGATGACCACGATCGACGACGAGCCGAGGACGACGAGCGTCAGCAGCGCCACCATGATCACCGGCAGCGACAGGAACGCCTCGACGATCCGGCTGATGATGTCGTCCACGAGGCCGCGGTAGAAGCCCATGACCAGCCCGATGATCGTCCCGAGCGTGATCCCGATGAGGGCCGCCGGCGGCGCCACGATGAACACGTCGCGGGCGCCGTAGAGCACGCGCGAGAACACGTCACGACCAAGCCGGTCCGTGCCGAACAGGTGCGATGCCGAGGGCGGCGCCGGGAAGACGCCCGTCAGGTCGAAGCCGTTGAACGGGTCGTACGGCGTGAACGGGACCTCGAAGATGGCCAGGATCGCGCAGGTCAGCCAGAACCCGAGGATGACGAGGCCGACGATGAAGGTCCGACGGCGGAGCAGGAGATCGATCGTCTCGCGTCGCGCCAGGGCGCGTTCGGAGACGGCCTTCGCCGGCGGCGCGCTCTGTGCCCCCGCGGGCAGCGGCGCGGGCGTGGCGCCGGCCATCAGCGCTGCTCCTCGAGGCGGACGCGCGGGTTCATCCAGGCGATGATCAGGTCGGCGATCAAGGTGGCCACCATGTAGACGATGCCGATGACCACGGCCCCCGCCTGCAGGACGGGGATGTCCTTGCGCTGTGCCGCGAAGAGCATCAGCTGGCCCATACCGTTGTAGTTGAAGATCTTCTCGACCCCGATGATCCCGCCGAACAGGTAGCCGATCTGGACGCCGATGACCGCGACCGTCGGGACCAGCGCGTTGCGCAGCACGTGCCGGCGGATGACCTGGCCCGTCGAGAGGCCCTTCATCGTGGCGGTCCGCACGTAGTCGGACTGGAGGACCTCGATCGTGCCCGCCCGCGCCATCCTGGCGATGTAGCCGAAGTACACGATCGCCATCGCCAGGGCCGGCATGAGCAGGTAGCGGATGTTCGTCAACAGCCCGGCTCCCTCGGGCACGCTCGCGAGGACCGGCAGCCAGCCGAGCTGCACGCCGACGACCACCACCAGCACGGTGCCGGTCACGAACTCCGGGATCGACGACGCCGTGACGCCGAACAGCACGATCGCGCGATCGACACGCCGGTCACGACGCCGGGCCGCGAAGATCCCCGCGGCGATGCTGATGGGGATCGTGAGGATCAGCGCCAGGCCCGCGAGCTTGGCCGATCGCCCGATCGCGTCCACGAGCAACGGCATGACAGGTTGCCCGGACTGGAACGAATCGCCGAAATCGAGGGTGACCAGGTTGCGCATCGCCCGCGCGTACTGCTCGAGGATCGGGTCGTTGGTGCCGAGGCGGTCGTTCAGCGCGTCCACCGACTCCTGCGGCGCGAAGGGCCCCAGGATCGTGCGACCGACATCGTTGGGCAGGACGTTGGCGATCACGAACACGATGGTGGCGAGCAGCCACAGCGTGATCAGCGACAGGAAGATGCGGCGGACCAGGAACCGCGCCATCAGCGACGACGCCCCTCCCTAGGGGTCTGGATATGCACATGGGGACGGCCCTCCGCCGTCCCCATGTGCCGATTCGCGAAGGTCAGACCTTGGATGCCTGGTTGAAGAACATCTGCCCGAGCGCGCTCGAGTAGACGCCCGTGAAGGTCTTGGCGTTGCCGGACAGGAACGAGTAGATGTACGGGACCGCGATCGGGACCTCGTCGTTGAGGATGGTCTCGATCTTCTTGCAGGCGGCCTTCTGGGCGTCCACGCCGACGGCGGCCTGGAACTCCCCGAACGCGGCGTCGAAGTCGGCGGACGCGTACTGCGACGAGTTCCAGACGCCCTTGGTCTTGAGCGCCGAGTTGAGGAAGACGTCGGGCGTCGAGCGATGGCCGTAGTCGACGATGCCGAGCTCGGACGCGCCGGAGCACGGCGGGTCGGCGGGCTCCGCCGGGCACCATTGCGCACCGTAGAACGTGTCCAGGCTCTCGCCGGCCGTGGTCAGCTCGATGCCGGCCTCCGCCGCGTTGGCCTTGATCAGGACCGCGAGGTCCGAGATCTCGAGATAGGCCGCCGCGAAGTGCAGATCCGCCTTGAGGCCGGTCGCGCCGGCGTCGGCCAGCAACTGCTTGGCCAGCTCGACGTCGCGGGTGCGCTGCGGGACGGATGGGTCGAAGTACGGGTACAGGTCGAAGATCACGTGATCGTTGGCGACCTTGCCCTTGCCCTTGAACAGCTGCTGGATCATCGCCTCGCGATCGAGCGTGAGCGCCAGCGCCTGACGGACCCGCTTGTCGACGAACTGACCCTTGTCAACCCGCATCCAGATCTGGCGGTGGTTCGTGGTGATGGCTTCGTTGACGGTGAAGTTCGGATCGTCGAAGAGGACGCCGCCGGAGTTGACGTCGAACTGGACGATCGCGTCGATCTGGCCGCCCTGGTAGGCGGTGACCATCGGGCCGATCTCGTCGAAGAACGTGAATTCGATGCCGTCCAGTGAGGTCGCACCGCCCCACCAGCCGTCATGGCGCGAGAACTTGGCGCCGTTGCGGTCGTAGCTGTCGATCTTGAAGGCGCCGGTGCCGTTCGGGAGCCCATCGAGCGTGGTGCCCGTGGCGTACCCGGCCGGGGTGATGGGCGTCTGCGCGTTGAACACCGACACGAGATACGGGAAGTTGCCGTTCGCGCTGACCAGCGTGAAGGTCACGGTGTTGGCATCGGTCGCGACCGTCGAGCCGATGTCGATGACGCCCTTGAGGCCCGCGTTGCCGGCGGTGACGAGGCGGTCCATCGTGGCGACGACATCGGCGGCGGTGAAGTCCGTCCCGTCCTGCCACTTGACGCCGGTGCGGAGCTTGAACACCCAGACGCTGTTGTCGTCGTTCGGCGTCCACTCCGTGGCCAAACCGGGCCCGATGTCGCTGGTGGCCGGGTCGAGCGTGCACAGGAACTCGAACGACTGCGCGATCAACCCGTACGAGGACAGGTCCTGCATCCCGATCGGGTCGAGCGGACCCGCGGGCCGCTGGGCGGCGACGCGGATCGTGCCACCGGCCGGACCGGCCGTCGGCGTCGCCGAAGCGGCACCACCGGTCGCGGAGGGACCAGGCGTGGCGGACGCGGCCGGGGCGGCGTCGCACGCGGCGATGATGGCCGCGATCGAGCCCATGCTCAGGCCGACGACGGTCGCGCGCTTCATGAACTCGCGGCGAGACAGACGGCCCTGTGCGAAGGCCTCGACGACGTCGAGCTGCAGCGGGGTCGTCGACCGGCGGACGCGGTCATAGCGGGAGAAATCCATGGTCCTCCACCTTCCTGCGGGCGCCGGGCGCCGCGAACCAAGTCCAGGTCCCTGCACGACCGCACACGCCTCCTCAGCCGGGAGCGGTCAGAGCCGGAACGGTACGAGGGTCCCCGCGAAGTGTCAATCGCGGGCGACACCCCTCAGCGCGTAGGGTCCGGCGTGCTCGACGCGGACCGTGACCTCTTGGCCGAGCCGTGACGCGTCGCCCGCCAGGTGGACCAGCTTGTTGCCGCGCGTCCGCCCGGTCAGGGTCGGCCCGTCGTGGGCGTCGTCGCCGTCGTGCGCGTGGTTGCGGGGCGCCCGGACCGCGTCGACGAGGACCGCCACGTCGCGACCGAGCCACGCGCGGTTCCGTTCGAGCCCGATCGTCTCCTGGAGTGCGAGCAGGTCATTGAGCCGCCGCCGCTTGACGTCCGCGGGCACGTCGTCAGGAAGCCTCGTGGCCGGCGTCCCGGGTCGCTCGGAATAGGCGGCCGCGAAGACCTGGTCGTAGCGAACGGCCTCGAGGAGTGCCAGCGTCGCGTCGAACTGGGCCTCGGTCTCGCCGCAGAACCCGACGATGACGTCCGTCGAGATCGAGATCCCGGGCACCGCCTCGCGGATCCTGGCAAGGCGCTCCTGGTAGTGGTCGATCGTGTACTGGCGGCCCATGCGACGCAGGACCGCGTCGTCGCCCGACTGGACCGGCAGGTGGAGGTGCTCGCAGACGCTCTCGCACTCGGCGAGGGCGGCGATCAGCCGATCGGACAGGTCCCACGGGTGCGAGGTCACGAACCGGAGCCGCCCGATGGCGGGGCGCCCATCGGCCGTGCGCAGGCCGTCGATCGCCCGGATCAGCTCGGCGAGGTCGGGGCGGCCGTGGAGGTCGAGCCGGCGACCAGCCCAGCGTTCGGCGTCGACGTGCGCGAACCGGGCCTCGGGCTCGAGGTCGTGGCCGTACGAGTTGACGTTCTGGCCGAGGAGCGTCACCTCGCGATAGCCCGCCGCAGCCAGGGAGCGGGCTTCGTCCACGATGTCGTCGAAGGGGCGGCTGCGCTCCGGCCCGCGGCTGAGCGGCACGATGCAGTAGGTGCACGTCTTGTCGCAGCCGTAGATGATCGGGAGCCAGGCGCTGATCGTGGATCCGCGTGCGACGGTCCCCTCCCCGATCGCCTGGGCGCGGGTCGCGGGCAGCCCGTCCGCGACGCCGACCACGCTCCGTCCGACCACGGCGGTCGCTCCGGCCGGTCGCGGGGCCACGATCGCCGCCTGGGCAGAGGCGAGTCCGAGGCGGTCGACGAGCTCGGGCTCCTCGTCCGGCCGCAGGAACACGTCGACCGCGGGATAGCGGCGGCGCAGCCCCGAGCGGTGCGGCTCGCGCACCGAACACCCGGTCATGACGACCCGCATCCCGGGGCGCTGCGCCTTGAGGCTCGCGAGCTGTCCTTGCCGCCCGATGACCTTCTGCTCGGCGCCCTCGCGGATCGCGCACGTGTTGATCACCACGAGGTCCGCGGTCTCCAGGGACGGCGCCTCCTCGCAACCCGCGGCCAGGAGGCGACCCGCCATCTCCTCCGAGTCGCTCCGGTTCATCTGGCAGCCGAGCGTCCAGACATGGAACGTCGGGAGGATCCGAAGGTCCGGCACGTACTCGTCGAGCCGGGTGTCCGTCGGGGTCGCCGGACGGCGCGGTGCCGTCGGCGGGCGTGGCGGGACGACGTCGAGGATCGGGAGGCCCGGGCGAAGGGTTCGCGTCTCAGTCACGGCCGGACCATGGTACGCGGGCTTGTCCGCTATCCTCTGCGGCCATGGACTTCGTCACGCTGCTCACGAACCCGGAGACCTGGGTCGCGCTCATCACGCTCACGGTGCTCGAGATCGTCCTCGGCATCGACAACGTGATCTTCATCTCGATCCTCGTCCAGCGGCTCCCGACGGCCCAGCGCGACCAGGCGCGGCTCGTCGGCCTCGGGCTCGCCATGGGGATGCGGATCCTGTTGCTGCTGACGATCTCGTTCATCATCGGGTTGACGCAGCCCGCCTTCTCGGCCCTTGGCCGGGACTTCTCGTGGCGCGACATCATCCTGTTCTCCGGTGGCGCGTTCCTGCTCTGGAAGGCCACGACGGAGATCCACGATTCCCTCGAGGGACCCAGCGCGGAGCCCGGGATGCCGCGCGCCGCCACCGCCGCGCTGGGGGCCGTGCTCTTCCAGATCGTCCTGCTCGACATCGTGTTCTCGCTGGACTCGGTGTTGACCGCGGTCGGCATGGCCGAGGACATCGAAGTGATGATCGCCGCCGTGGTCATCGCCGTCGGCGTGATGCTCGTGGCGTCGGGCCCGCTCTCCGCGTTCGTCCACCAGCACCCGTCGGTCAAGATCCTGGCGCTGTCATTCCTGCTGCTGATCGGCGTGACGCTGATCGCCGACGGGCTCGGGTTCCACATCGACAAGGCGTACATCTACGCCGCGATGGGGTTCAGCGTCTTCGTCGAGGCCCTCAATCTGCGCCGCTCCCGACGCACGCCCCCGGTGGTGCTGCATCGCCCCTACGGCGACGAGCCACCGACAGCGGAGCGCGGTACACCCGCCTGACCGCCAGGCACGCCCGGCGGACGGGCGGGCAGGATCAGGGGGTCGCCAGGCGAGCCCGAAGCGCTACGCCCACCTCGGGAGGCACCCACAGGGCCGCGTGCGCCTCGGCGTACGGTCCCAGGTCCCCATGATAGTCGGTGCCGCCCGTCGTGAGCAGGCCGAAGCGCTGGGCGACGGCGCTCACCGCCGCCACGGTCCCCGCATCGAAGGAGCGGTAGTAGACCTCGAGCCCACCGAGTCCCGCGTCGACGAGCTCCGCGATCACGGGGATCCGCTCGGGCGCCTCGCCGAAGTGGGCGAGGACCGCGATCCCGCCGGCCGCCCGGATGGCGGCGATCGCCTCCGTCGGGCCGAGCCCGGTCCGCGGGACGTACGCCGGGCTGCCCCAGCCGAGCCAGTGCCGGAACGCGTCCTCGACCGTCGTCGCGTGACCGGCGGCGATCAGTGCCCGGGCCACGGTGGGGCGGCCGAGCGCGTCGTCGTCACCGGTGATCAGGTCCGCGACCTGATCGTCGATCGGCATCTCGAGGTCACGCAGGCGTGCGACGGTCCGGTCGAAGCGCTCGCGTCGCCGCGCGCGCTGCGCGGCCAGCACGCCTTCGAAGGCGTCATCGTCGGGATCCACGCCGAACCCGAGGACGTGGAGCTCCCCCTCCCACAGCCCGATGTCACGCGTCACGATCGCGTTGATCTCCACGCCCGGGACCAGGGTCAGGCCATCGGGGATCGCGCCGTCACGGACGATGTCGCGATACCCGGCGAGGGTGTCGTGATCGGTGAGCGCAAGCAGCCGGACCCCCACCGCCGCCGCGGCCCGGACGAGCCCGTGCGGTCCCACGATCCCGTCGGACCGGGTGGTGTGCGCGTGCAGGTCGACCGTGGTCGGCGACGGGGGCGTGATGCCGCCTCGGCCGGGTGGCGGCAGCGGGTCGTGGCGGCGTCGGCTCGACGACGTCACGGGTTCACGCCTCGAGGAGTCGCTGGATCCGCTCGATCTGCAGGGCCCGGCCGGTGGCCGGGTCGATGTCGATCTGGCACGCGTTGAACACCACGGGTCCCTCGCCCACCTCGAACCGGGTCGGCAGGGCGTTGATGAAGCGGGGCAGGACCGTCCTCGGCTGGAACCCGATGACGCTCCAGACCGGGCCGGTCATGCCCAGGTCCGTCTGGTAGGCGGTCCCGTTCGGGAGGATCCGCTCGTCGCCGGTCACCACGTGCGTGTGCGTCCCCACGACCACGCTCACGCGTCCGTCCAGGTACAGGCCGAGCGCGTTCTTCTCCGAGGTCAGCTCGCAGTGGAAGTCCACGAGGCGGACCGGCGGGAGCGGCTCGGACGACTCGTCGAACAGCCGATCGGCGTCCGTGAAGGGGTTCTCGATCTGCTGCATGTAGGCGCGGCCCTGGAGGTTGATGACGGCGATGTCGGTGCCGTCGAGGGCGCTGTACACCCCCCAGCCTCGACCCGGGACCTCGTGCGTGCCGTAGTTGAGCGGTCGCAGCACCCGATCGTTCGCATCGAGGAACGGGTAGATCTCGCGCTTGTCCCAGATGTGGTTCCCGGAGGTGATCACGTCCACTCCCGCGGCCAGCAGCGACTCGGCGGTCGCGGGGGTCAGTCCCATCCCGCCCGCGACGTTCTCGCCGTTCGCGGTCACGAAGTCGATCCCGCGCTCCTCTCGCAATGCTCCGATCGTCTCCTCGACCGCGATCCGGCCGGGCTTCCCGATCATGTCGCCGATCATCAGGACGCGGCACGCGCCGGACGGGCGCGGCGCGTCACCGTTGGCCGGGTTGCCCAGGCGCGTCCGGCCGATCGGTCGGCGTGGGTCGTCGACGCGGTCGATCCCCGTCGTGTCCGCCACTACGAGGCCCGCGATCGCATGCCGGCGACGCGCCGCCGTGCCGCGCGCAGTCCCCGGGCCGCGGTGGCTCGCCCGCGCCGTGCCAGGGTGCCCATGAGCTGGGCCGTGGAGGCCGACTCGAGTTCGATGGCCTCGGATCCGCCCTCGCCCTCCTCGGACTCGATCCCCCGGATCGGGTCGAGCCCGGTCACGCCGCTCCCGATGAGCACACCCATGGCCCCGGTCACCGCGACGTCGAGGGGGACGACGTCGTCGCGCGCGTCGCCCGGGCTCGCGATCCTCGGCGGGGCCGTGAGGTGGCGCGGGTCACCCACGAGCCGGACCCCGGAGGCCACGATCGCCGCCACCATCTCCTCGGCGGTCTCCTGCGCCCGCTCCAGGGCCCAGGCCGGGGTCTCGATCCGCGGCTCCCCGGGCCCCGGCGTCCTCGCTCGCATGTGGAACGCCGCCCCGCGGGTGACGACCTGGTGATAGAGCGGCCGCGACAGCCTGGCCGCACGGAAGCGCGCGTTGAAACCGCGCAGGAACTCGATCTCCGGCTGATTCAGCGAGCGGTTCGACAGGTCGCGGTCCGCCGCGAGCGTGCCTTCGGTGAGGCCGAGGAGGCGCTCGAACACGCGGAGCACCAGCGACTGGTCGTCATCGTCGAGGACGACCACCGTGACGCGGTCCGTCCCCGCCGCCGCCGCCCAGCGGGCCACCAGGGCGTCGTGGCGGTGGCGCAGCCAGAAGCTCTCGGCCGCCTTCGACGACGGCTTCTCGAAGATCGAGCGCAGCCACGCCTCGTACGAGACCGTCGCGCCATTGCGGACGCCCTGCTGCCACTGCGACGGCATGATCCGCGTCAGCGGGCGGAGGGTGGCGACGACGTGGACCCGATCCGTTCCGAGGTCGTCCACGACGGTCCGGATGGCGTCGGCGCCGGCACGCGACAGGTACTCGCTGCTGATCAGCGTCCGTGGCTCCGACGCCCGTCGGACCTCCGTGACGAGGTCCCGCCACGCCTTCGGCGGCGAGGCCCGGCCGGTGGCTGGGTTGATGAGCCCCGAGACGGCCCGTGCCGCGCTCATCGGGGAGCGCCGCGGTCCGGCGTAGTGGACGCCCTGGGCCGACACCTCGCGGCGGCCCGCATGAAAGGCGCTCTGCAGGGACGTCGTGCCGGTCTTCGGTGGCCCGATGTGGACCAGGCGGGTCCCCTCGGGAAGGAGCAGGGTCGCCCGGTCCTGCGTCGTGACCACGCTCGGCGCTCCTACTTCGCGAACTCCACGGCTCGGGTCTCGCGGATGACCGTCACCTTGATCTGACCGGGATAGGTCAGCTGCTCCTCGATCTTGCGGACGATGTCGCGCGCGAGCCGAGAGGCGGTCAGGTCGTCGATCTCGTCGGGGCGGACGAGGATCCGGACCTCGCGACCCGCCTGGACGGCGAACGAGCGCTCGACGCCGGAGAAGCTCTCGGCGATCGCCTGGAGATCCTCGAGCCGCTTGACGTAGGTGTCCATGGACTCGCCGCGGGCGCCCGGTCGCGACGCGCTGATCGCATCCGCGACCTGGACGATCGGCGCCTCGAGGCAGGCGTACTCGACCTCCTGGTGGTGCGCGGCGATCCCGTTGATCACCTTGAACGGCAGGTTGTGGCGCTGGGCGATGGCCGCGCCGATGGCGGCATGCGGGCCCTCCACCTCGTGATCGACGGCCTTACCGATGTCGTGGAGCAGGCCGCCCATCTTCGCGATCTGGACGTCGGCGCCGATCTCGGCGGCGATGATCGCCGCGAGATGGCTCGTCTCGACGACGTGCTGGAGGACGTTCTGACCGTAGCTCGTGCGGAACTTGAGACGCCCGAGGAGCTTGATGATCTCCGCCGGCAGGCCCGGCACGCCGGCTTCGTAGGCGGCCTGGTCACCGGCCTGGCGCATGACCAGGTCGACCTCGGCGCGGGCCTTCGCCACGACTTCCTCGATCCGACCCGGGTGGATCCGGCCGTCGGCGATCAGCTTGGTGATCGCGATGCGGGCCACCTCGCGGCGAACCGGATCGAAGCCCGACAGGATCACCGTCTCCGGCGTGTCGTCGATGATCAGGTCGATCCCCGTGGCCTGTTCGAGGGCCCGGATGTTGCGCCCTTCGCGGCCGATGATCCGGCCCTTCATCTCGTCCGAGGGCAGATGGACGACCGAGACCGTGTGCTCGGCCGTGTGGTCCGCGGCCACGCGCTGCATCGCGGTGATCACGATGTCGCGGGCCCGCTCCTGGGCTTCCTCGCGCGCGGCGCGCTCGATGGCCCGCGCGATCTTCACGGCATCGTGCTCGGCTTCCTCCCGGACGGCCTGAACGAGGACGCCCTTCGCGTCCTCGGCCGACATGCCCGAGACCCGCTCGAGCGCCGACACCTGTTCCTGCTGGGCGCGGAGAAGGTCCTCGCGCGCCTTGTCGAGCTCACGGTCCCGCTCCAGGAGCTTGCGATCGCGCTGCTCGAGCATGTCGGCGCGCTGATCGAGCTGTTCATCCCGGGCGAGCAGGCGTCGTTCGAGACCGGCCAGCTCGTTGCGCTTGGCGCGGGCCTCGTCCTCGGCCTCGCTCTGCATCCGAAGCTTCTCGTCCTTGGCCTCGAGGATGAGCTCCTTCTGGCGGGCCCGGGCCTCGGCCTCGATGCGGCGCGCCTCGGACTTCGCGGCCTTCATGGTCTGCGAGGCCCACAGGCTCCGGACCAGCACGCCGAGTACGGCTCCGCCGACGGCCGCCGCAAGGGCCACCGCCACCACGACCGGTGTCTCCATTTCGTCGATTCCTCCCGTCCGCTCGAACCCGTCGATCGGAGGTCATCTATGCAGGCAACGGCGCGAGGCGCAGCGGAGGCGACCGAGTCGCCCGCGGCATGGGCTCGGACCCCCTCCGTGGGCCGCCTCGACGCCGGATCAGGTGCGCGCCGATCCTGCCGGCGCGTGGTTCATCTGGGGCGTAGCCTACGGGCCGCGGCGCGGAGGGTCAACCGAACGAGACCCGCGGCTGGTCAGGTCTCCTCGAGGCCGGTCTCGTCCGCGGGCTCACCGTCGACGGTGGCGGCCACCTCGCGGCAGGTCTCCGGATCGAACCCGTTGCGGGCGAGCAGGGCGTAGGCTCGCGTGCGTCGTTGGCGGGGATCGACCACTCGCGCTAGGGAGCGCGCGTGCTTGGCGACCAGGCGTTCGGCTGCCAGGCGGTCCGGCGAGCCCCCGCCGGGCCCGTCATCGTCGTCCGCCGGTCGGGCGGCCTCGCGCCGCTCGGCGAGGACCATGTCGACGGTCACGCGGTCGATGCCCTTGAGCCGCAGTTCCTCGCGGATCGCGCGCTCCCCACGCGGCCGGGCACGATCGCGCGACTCGACCCACGACCGGGCGAAGGTGTCGTCGTCGAGCACCCCGAGCTCCAGCAGCCGGGTGATCGTCGACTCGACGAGGTCCGGCCGATAGCCGGCGGTCGTCAGCCGCCGCCGTACCTCGGTCACGGACCGGGACCGCGCCTCGAGGAAACGGCCGGCGGCCTCGAGGACCACCTGCGGGTCATCGACCCCGGCCTTGGCGGCCCGCCGCTCCGCGTGCGTGATGCCTCGCCGGCCCAAGCGGGCTACTCCGCCTCTTCGATGCCCTCGATCGGGATCGCCACGTCATTGATCTTGCCGCGGATCCGTCCCTCGATGTCGGCCGCGACCGGCTCGTTCGACTTCAGGAACTCCTTCGCCGCCTCGCGACCCTGTCCGAGCCGCGTCTCGCCGAAGTTGAACCAGGCCCCCGTCTTGCTGACGACGTCCATCGCGACGCCGACGTCGAGCAGGCCGCCTTCCTTGGAGATCCCTTCGCCGTACATCACGTCGAACTCGGCGACCCGGAACGGCGGGGCGACCTTGTTCTTCACGACCTTGACCCGGACGCGGTTGCCGACCGATTCCGTCCCGGTCTTGATGGTCTCGACGCGGCGGATGTCCAGCCGGACGGATGCGTAGAACTTGAGGGCCCGGCCACCGGGCGTCGTCTCGGGATTGCCGAACATGACGCCGATCTTCTCGCG
>CAYMTJ010000048.1:0-23340 GCA_964393345.1 uncultured Anaerolineaceae bacterium
CGGAACCTCGCCAACGACAACACCTGGTCGGGGGCGATCACCCTCGCCGGGACGACGACGTTCACGTCCGTCGCGGGGCTGCTGACGACAGACACGATCACCGGCACGAACCGCGCCCTCACGGTCAACGGCGCCGGCGACACGACGATCAACGGGGCGATCACCACGGGCACCGGGACGCTGACCAAGGCCGGGGCCGGCCGGCTCACGCTGGGCGCTGCCAATACGTACACCGGCCTTACCACGATCAGCGCCGGCGTGGTTCGGGTCCGTGACTCGGCGTCGCTCGGGACGACCGCCAGCGCCACGACGATCGCGTCCGGGGCCGCCGTCGAGGTCGATGGGACCGGCCTGACCGTCGCGGAGAACGTCACGAGCATCATCGGCACCGGCGTGAGCGGTTCTGGCGCCCTGCGCAACCTTGCGAACGCGAACACCTGGTCCGGGACGCTGACCATCGGCTCAGGCAACGCGACGGTCGCGTCGGACGGCGGGACGCTCACGCTGGGCGCGGTCGCGGGCGCCGGACGGACACTGACCGTCACGGGCGCGGGCAACACGTCCATCGGCGGGGTCATCGGCACGACGACCGGCGCGCTCATCAAGACCGGGGCGGGCACGCTCACCCTGAGCGCCGCCAATACCTATACCGGCGTCACGACGATCAGTGCCGGTCGCGTCAACATCGACGGCAGCATCGGCGCCGGCGCGGTGTCGGTCGCCGCGGGCGCGACCGTCGGCGGCTCCGGGACGGCCGCCGGGACGGTCAGCGTCACGGGCACCCTGGCACCCGGCTCGTCAGGCGCCGGTCGCCTCACGACCGGCGCGCTGACGTTCGTGGCAGCCTCGACCTACGCCGTGGAGATCGGCGGGACGACCCCGGCCACGGGGTACGACCAGGAGCGGGTCTCGAGCGGCGGCATCACGATCGGCGCGAACGTCAATCTGACACTGACACCCATCGGGGGGTTCACGCCCACCATCGGACAGACGTTCCTCATCATCGACAAGGTCGCGGCGGGCGCCATCAGCGGAACGCTCTCCGGCCTGCCCGAGGGCGCGATCGTCAACCTGTTCCTCGGCAGCGGCCTGCGCGCCGTGATCACCTACATCGGCGGCACCGGGAACGACGTCGTCCTGACAGTGATCCCGTAGGCACCGTGCCGCACCGTGCCGCCCCCCGGTCAGCCGGCCCGGCGGCTCCGGATCTCGGCGCTGATCGCGGTCAGGACCTCCCGCATGTCGCCGATGATCGCGTAGTCGGCCGCGCTCATGACCGGTGCCTCGGCGTCCTTGTTGATCGCGAGGACGACCTTGGCGCCCCGGCAACCCGCCATGTGCTGGGTCGCCCCGCTGATGCCCGCGAGGACGTACAGGTCGGGGGCGATCCGCGTGCCGGTCTGACCGACCTGTTCGGTGTGGGGTCGCCAGCCGGCGATCGTGACCGCCCGCGAGCAGCCCACTGCGGCGCCCAGCAGATCCGCCAGCTCCACGACAGGGGCGAACCCCTCGGCCGAGCCCGCGCCCCGGCCCCCGCTGACGACCACCTTCGCCTCCGCGAGCGAGACCCCGCTCGCGGTGGCCGCGATCCGCTCCGTCACCCGGACGACCAGGTCGGCTGCGGCCAGCGATGGGCCGAACATCCGGACCATCGCGGTCCCGCCGGTCCGCGTGGCCACGACCGCGTGCGGGGCGACCGAGAGCACCGCGCGTTCGGCATGGATCGCCGCTTCCTCGAAGAGGCTGCCGCCCCACCGCTGGCGCGTCACCAGCATCGGGGACCCGGGGACGGCGGCGGTGCAGTTCGCGGCGAACGGGAGGCCGGCCCGGACGGCGGCTCTGGCCATGACCGTGTTGCCGTCGTCCGTTCCGGGACCCACGATCACGTCAGCCCCGACGCTCGCCGCCAGCTCCACGATCGCCGCCGCGATGGCGTCGGGCGCGAAGGCGTCGAACGCCTCGTGCTCGGCGACATGGACCTCCGTGGCGCCCCAGTCGCCGAGCTCCGACGCGAAGCGCGCGTCGCCGAGGAGCATGGCGTGGACGGGCCCGCCATCGGCCAGGCCGGCCCCGACGGTGAGGGCCTGGAGCGACACCCGATCGAGGGCGCCGTCGGCCGTCTGGATCAGCACGAGCGCGGTGGCCATCGCTAGAGCACCCCGATCCGCTCGAACAGGTCGACCGTCGCGGACGCGGCGGCCGGCCCGTCACCGAGCACGGTGACCTGCTTCGAGGCGCCCTGCGGCACGCTGAGCCGTCGGAGTCCCAGGCGCTCGGACGGACGAGCCGGGGTCGTCGCCGCCACGGGCTTGGACTTGGCGCGAATGCGCCCCGGAACGGATGGGTAGCGCGGCAGATTGATGCCCTCCAGGACCGCGGCCACGGCCGGGAGGGGGACGTCATAGACGTCCCGACCACCGCCGACGACCTGCTCGCCACGGAGCCGGTCGGCGGAGACCGTCAACGCCTTCATCCCCGTCAGCACGGGCCGCGCGAGGGCGTGCCCGACGCGGACGGCCACCTGGTACCCGCCGGCGTCGGCGGCTTCGTTGCCCATCAGGATGAGGTCGAAGGGGCCGTTGGCCGCCTCGTCCTCGCCGATCGCCTCGAGGATCGCGGCGGCGGTCGCCTCGGGATCCCAGTCTCCGCCATCGGTCACCAGGTGGATCGCGCGCGAGATGCCCATCGCCATCGCGTCGCGGAGTTGCTCCAGCGCCTCCGCCGGCCCGAGCGTCAGGACGACGGATTCGCCGGTGTTCGCCTCGACGAGACGGACGGCCTCCTCGACGGCGCACTCCTCGTGCGGGCCGATCGTGAACCCGAGATACCGGCTGTCGATGGCCCGCTCATCGGCGGTCAGCGTGATCCGGCCGGCGACCGCGGGGACGCGCTTGATGCAGACAAGGACGCGCATGTCAGGCCCGGACCCGCAGGTTCTCGGGATCGAACAGCGGTCGCGACCCCACCACCGCGACGGTCACCGGATAGGACTCGTCGAAGTAGCGCACGTACAGGCGCCGTCCTTCGACGGCGTGCTCGGGCGGCAGATAGGCCAGCAGCACGTGCTTGCCGACCGACGGGCTGCTCCCGGCGGACGTCGCATACGAGCGGCGGCCCTTGGCGTCGACGATCGCGCTGCCGTCCTCGAGGACGATCGGCTGTCGCCCCAGCATGTAGCGCGGCTCGCCGCTGGCCGAGGCGTGATCGTCGACCGTGAGGGTGCACAGTCTGGCCACGGAGGCTTCCGCGAGCTGGCGCAGGACCGCGTCACGGCCGACGAAGTCGTGATCCTTGATCCGGGGCGGCGCCATGTCCGCTTCCACGATGTCGTAGTCGGCATCGAGCTCGGCCCCGTAGGCTCGGTAGCCTTTCTCGAGGCGACCGGTCGTGCCGTAGACCCCCATCCCGCACGCGGTCAGGCCGTGCGCCGCGCCCGCCCGCCAGAGCTCCTCCCAGAGCCGGAGGCCCTGCTCCATCGGGACGTAGAGCTCCCAGCCCAGGTCACCCACATACGAGATGCGCGACGCGAGGACGAGCTGCGACCCGATCTCCACGGTGCGACACGTCCCGAAGCGGAACCCGTCATGGGACATGTCCGCCCGGGTCAGGCCTGAGACGATGTCGCGGGCGCGCGGGCCCCACACCCCGATCGTCGTGTAGGCGGTGGTCAGGTCCACGATCGCGGCGTCGGACGGCAGGTGATCGCGGAACCACTTGAGGTCGCTCATCCCGTGGGCGCCGCCGGTGACCACGCGGAAGACGCGGTCCTCGAGGCGCATGATCGTCAGGTCGCTCTTGAACCCGCCCTTCGGCGACAGGACGGGCGTGTAGACGACGCGGCCGACCGGGACGTCCATCTGGCGCAGCGCCACACGCTGGACGGCATCGAGCGCGCCCGGACCGACGATGTCGAAGATGGCGAAGGCCGACAGGTCGAAGATCCCGGCCGACTCGCGCATGGCGAGGTGCTCGGCGTTGATGATCGGTGACCACCATCGCGCGTCCCACTCGTTCGGACGGGTCTTGACGCCGAAGCGCTCCACGAGCGGCGCGTTGGAACGGAACCACTGCGGTCGCTCCCAACCGGCCACCTCGAAGAACTCGCCCTCGTGCGCCTCGTGCCATGCATGCATCGGCGATCGTCGCAGCGGACGATCGGAGAGGTACTGCTCGGCCGGATGGACGATCCCGTAGGTCTTGGGGAACGCCTCGAAGGCGCGCGCCTTCGTGTGCTGGCGGGTCTTCTGGTGGGAATGGAAGCGGCTGATGTCGGACTGGTTGCAGTCGATCTCGGGCTCGCCATGGACCATCCACTCGGCGATGCTCTTGCCGACCGCCGGTCCCTCCTTGACCCACACCGCCGCGGCGGACCAGAGGCCCTTGACCTCGGGCGTCTCGCCGAGCAGCGGCATCCCGTCCGGCGTCAGGGCGATGAGCCCGTTGATCGCGTACTTCACGCCGACGGACTCGTCCCCGACGATCTCGGGCATGAGCGCGAGGGCGTCCTCCATCTGCGGATCGAAGTCGTCGGCGGTGAACGGGAACTCGGTCGGCGACAGCGCGGCGTCCTCGATCGAGGGGATCTCCTCGGGGTCATGGAGGATCGAGCGGTGGGCGTACGAGCCGATCTCGAGCCCGATGCCGTCCTGGCGCTCATACATGAGGACGTCCATGTCGCGGACGATCGGGAACTCGATCGCGCGCGACGTCGTCGCGAAACGCGGCACCGGGCCGACGTCGATCATCTGGTGGACCGCGGGCGTCAGCGGGATGTAGGCGCCGGCCATCTCCGCGATCATCGGCGACCAGACGCCGCAGGCGATGACGACGTACTCCGCCTCCACGGTCCCCTGGCTGGTCTCGACCCGCCGGATGCGGCCGCCCTCGACGCCGAGCGCCGTCACCTCCGTGTTGGCCGAGATCGTGAGCGCGCCGAGTTCGATGGCCCGCTCGCGACACAACGTGCCGAACTGCAGCGAGTCGCACACCCCGACGCCCGGGGTATGGAACCCGCCGACCAGGATCGACTCGTCGATGAACGGGACGAGCGCCTTGATCTCGGCCGGCGTGACCAGGCTCGACTCGATCCCCCAGTTGGTGGCCGAGTCCATCCGGCGACGCAGCTCGTTCATGCGCGTCTCGGTCCGGGCGACCTCGAGGCCCCCGCACTCGGTGTAGAGCCCCCACTCGCGATACTGCCGCGCGCTCTCGAGGGTGAGTTCGGCCATCTCCTTGTTGTGGTCGACGAGGAACAGGAAGTTCGACGCGTGCCCGGTGGACCCGCCCGGGTTCGGGAGCGGGCCCTTGTCGATGAGGACGATGTCCTTCCAGCCCAGGTTCGCCAGGTGGTAGGCGACGCTGTTGCCGACGATCCCGGCGCCGATGATGACGACCTTCGCGGTCGCCGGGAGCTCGGGCATCGGATGCGCCTCCTGTTGCAAGACTTGCAATCATGTTGCCGCAACTGCGACACTTGACCGATGGTACACCCGCCGCGCAAGCCCGGTGCACGCTCGAGCGACCACGCGCGTCCCGGCGTCGAGCGGGTCCGGCAGGCGCTGGAACTCGTCGCCGACCAGGGCTGGATGCGCGCGAGCGAGCTGGCCGCCGCGCTCGGCGTCGATCGAAGCACCGGCTGGCGCCTGGCGACGTCGCTCGAGAAGGTCGGCTGGCTGCATCACGATCCCGCGACCGGCCGATACCGGCTCGGGATGCCGCTCTTCGAGCTCGGGACCCGGGTCCTCGACACGATCGACGTTCGGGACGAGGCGCGGCGGGTCATGACCGATCTCGTCGCGTCCACCGGCGAGAGCGTCGATCTGGCCATCCGCGACGGCGACAGCGTCGTGTTCATCGACAAGATCGACGGGACGGCCGAGGTGCGGGCCTTCACCCGAAGCGGCCAACGAGCCCGGCTGCATGCGACGGCCGCGGGCAAGGTCTTCCTCGCGCACCTTTCGCCCGCCGAGCTCGATGCCTACCTGGGCGGCGACCTGATCGCCTACACCCCGCTGACGATCCGCGACCCGGTCGTGCTGGCGCGCGTGATCGAGGAGACGCGGCGGCGGGGCTGGGCCGTCAATCGCGGGGAGCTGTTCCCGGAGGCCGGGGCGCTGGCCGTCCCGGTCCTCGACGCTTCGGGCGCGTGCGTGGCGGCCCTGGGTCTCAACATCCCGCTGTCACGGCTCCGCGGCGACTACGTCGGGACCATGGTGGACGAGCTGCTGCGAGCCACGGGCCGGCTCCGCCCGGCGATCGGTCCGGGTGCGCGCCCGGGGTGACGGACCGGTCCGAGTACTTGCCACGCGGGTCCGGACGAGTACCGTAGGCAGTCACGCGCATCGGAGGGGATGCGGCGGCGGGTCGGCGGCAAGGTTCGGAGGGTGATCCTGCGATGACGGCGATGACGAGCACGGCCGGGCGAGGACCCTCAGCGGGCACGCCGACACTGGCCGTCCGCGACCTCTGGAAGATCTTCGGCACCGCCGAGCACAAGGTCATCGGCACCCCGGACGCCGATCTCCCCCGCGACGAACTCCGGCGCAAGACCGGCGCGACCGTCGGCCTTCGCGAGGTGACGTTCGACGTGCGCCCCGGCGAGGTCTGCGTGGTGATGGGGCTGTCCGGGAGCGGCAAGTCGACACTCGTCCGGTGCATGACACGACTCATCGAGCCGACCTCCGGCCAGGTCCTGCTTGATGGCGAGGACATCGTCAAGGCGAACCAGGAGACGCTCCGCGAGCTCCGGCGTCGGCGGTTCAGCATGGTGTTCCAGCACTTCGGCCTCCTTCCCCACCGGCGCGTGATCGACAACGTCGGGTTCGGGCTGGAGATCCGCGGCGAGGAGCGCTCGAGCCGGGAGGCCCGGGCTCGCGAGATGATCGACCTGGTCGGGCTGTCCGGTCACGCGGACAGCTACCCGGATCAGCTCTCGGGCGGCATGCAGCAGCGAGTCGGGCTCGCGCGCGCGCTCGCGGTCGACCCGGAGGTCATGTTCTTCGACGAGCCGTTCAGCGCCCTCGACCCGCTCATCCGGCGCGACATGCAGAACGAGGTCCTGCGCCTTCATCACGAGGTCGGCAAGACCATGGTGTTCATCACCCATGACCTGGCCGAGGCCCTCAAGCTCGGTGACCACATCGTGATCATGCGCGACGGCCAGGTCGTGCAGATCGGACGACCCGAGGAGGTCGTCGGGGCCCCGGCCGATGCGTACGTGGCGGACTTCGTCAGCGACGTCCCGCGCAGCCACGTCCTGACGCTTCGCTGGATCATGCGGGCGGCGGACCCGTCCGACCCGGTCGATGGGCCCGAGTTCGCGGCCACGGCCGTCATCCGCACCTGTCTCGAGGCCGCGGCCGCGACACCGAAGCCGATCCGCGTGGTCGAGGACGGCCGACTGGTCGGTGTCGTGGACCGGTCACGGATCCTCGCGGCGGTCGCCGACACCGTCGGCGAGCGCCTGATCGGGACGATGGCCGGGACGACCGGCCCGACGGCCTGAGGACCGGGGCATGGCCGCCATCACCGCCCCCGCGACGTCCGGCCTGGACCCGAGGCTCGTCCGGCGCGTCGCGATCCTCGCCGGCATCGCGATCGCGGTCGCGATCTTCGTGCTCGCGGCCGGCCAGTGGACGCTCCCCCACGACGAGGAGCACCCGGTCTTCGACGCGCTCAACGGCGTCAAGTCGTGGGTGGATGCCAATCGGAACGGGATCTTCGTCTTCGGGCTCGTCCGCGACGGCGTCGGCGCCCTCGTCGGGATCTTCGACGGGCTCATCGCCCTGCTGGGCTGGCCCGGGGTCCTGGCCACGACGGCGGCCCTCGGGGCGATCTTCGGTGGCTGGCGGCTCGCCGTCGCGGCGATGCTCGGCATGGCGGCGATCGGCGTCCTCGGGCTGTGGACGTCGGGCATGACCACGCTGGCCCAGATGCTCGCGGCCGTCGTGATCGCGCTGCTGATCGGTATCCCGCTGGGGATCGTCGCTGGTCGATCGAAGCGATTCGCCGCGTTCGTGACGCCGATCCTCGACGCGATGCAGATCATGCCGACGTTCGCCTACCTCGCGCCACTGACGCTCCTCTTCAGCATCGGTGTCCCGACGGCGACGATCGCCACGCTGATCTACGCGATCCCTCCGGCGATCCGCATCACCGCCCTGGGGATCCGCACGGTCCCGGACGCCTCGGTGGAGGCCGCGCGCTCGCTGGGCTCCACGCGCTGGCAGGTGCTGGCCAAGGTCCAGCTGCCGCTCGCGCGACGAACCATCGGCGTCGGGATCAACCAGACGATCATGATGGCCCTCTCGATGGTCGTGATCACGGCCCTGATCGGGACGCCCGGCCTCGGCGCCGATGTCCTCCGCGCCCTCCAGCAGGTCAACGTGGGCCTCGCCTTCCAGGCCGGACTGGCCATCGTGATCCTGGCCATCGTCCTCGACCGCCTGACCGATCGGGCCGGCGAGTGGATGGACCCGCGCTCCCGACGGTCCGCGGACACGGGCCGGCAGCGACGCCTCTACCTCGCGTCTGCGGCGACGGTCGTCGCGGCGGCCCTCCTGGCCCGCGCCCTGCCGGATCCGGCCGAGTTCCCGAGCGACCTGAAGGTCTCGTTCGTCGCGCCGGTCAACGACATCACGAAGTGGATCACGACGAACGTCGGGGAGGCCACGGCCGCCATCAAGGACGGGTTCAGCCTGTATGCCCTCAACCCGTTCGAGAGCGTCCTCACGAGCGCGCCGTGGTGGCTGGTGCTGGCTGTCGTGCTCGCGATCGCCTGGTCCATCTCCGGCGTCCGCGCGGCCGCGATCGCCGGGGCGTGCCTCGTCCTGATCATCCTGCTGGGTCTCTGGGAGCACGGCATGGTGACCCTGGCGAGCGTCCTGATCGCCACGGCGCTCACCCTGATCCTGGGCGGGTTGCTCGGGATCCTGTCGGCGCGAAGCGACACCTTCCGGACCATCCTGCGGCCGTTCCTCGACGCCGCCCAGACCCTGCCCGCGTTCGTCTACCTGATCCCGGCGGTCGCGCTCTTCTCGCCGACGCGGTTCACCGCGATCGTGGCGGCCCTCATCTATGCGATCCCGCCGGTCATCCGGCTCGTCGACGCGGGGATCCGGACGGTCCCGCCGTCGGTCATCGAGGCGGCGACATCCGCGGGCACCACGTCGCGCCAGCTGCTCTGGAAGGTCCAGTTGCCGCTCGCGCGACCGGCCCTGCTCGTGGCCGCGAACCAGGGGATCGTGATGGTCCTCGCGATGGTCGTGGTCGGCGCGCTCGTCGGCGCGGGGGCGCTGGGGTACGACGTCATCGCCGGGTTCGCCCAGGGCGAGGACTTCGGCAAGGGTCTCGCCGCGGGGATCTCGATCGTGCTCCTGGGGATCATGCTGGACCGCATCACCCAGGGCGCCGGACGGCGCCCATCGACGAGCGCGGTCCGGGGGGGATAGCATCCACGCCGTCAGAGGGACGGCATCGACGGATCCAAGCCGGGCTCGTTCCCGGCCGATGAGGAGGAACAGATGCAGAGACATGCGATCGCCCGGCTGCTGGCCGTGGCGGTGACGGCCGGCCTGGTGCTCGCCGCGTGCACATCGGGCGGTGGTGGTTCGGCCGCGCCGAGCCCCAAGGGCACGGTCAAGATCGCCATCAACCCGTGGGTGGGGGCTGAGGCCAACGTCGCGGTCGTGAAGTACCTGCTGGAGGCGAAGCTCGGCTACACGGTCGAGGCGACGTCGCTGGCGGAGGAAGTCGCCTGGCCGGGCTTCGAGACCGGCGAGATCGACGTCATCCTCGAGAACTGGGGGCACCCGGACCTCGAGCAGACCTACATCACGGAGAAGAAGGTCGCGCAGGATGCCGGACCGAACGGCATCAGCGGGATCATCGGCTGGTACGTGCCCGAGTGGATGGTCACCGAGTACCCGGACATCACCGACTGGAACAACCTCAACAAGTACGCCGACCTGTTCAAGACGTCCGAGTCCGGCGACCTCGGCCAGTTCCTGGCCAGCGATCCGACGTTCGTCACCAACGACGAGGCGCTGATCACGAACCTCAAGCTGGACTACAAGGCGGTCTACTCCGGCAGCGAGGCCGCGACCATCACGGCGTTCCAGACGGCGACCGAGCAGAAGAAGCCGTTGATCGGCTACTTCTACGATCCGCAGTGGCTGCACGCGCAGATCAAGCTCGTCCAGGTGAAGCTGCCCGAGTACACGGACGGGTGCGACGCGGACCCGAAGGCCGTCGCCTGCGACTACCCGCTGTACACGCTCAACAAGATCGTCGCGACCACCTTCGCCGAGACCGGCGGGGACGCGTACACCCTCGTCAAGAACTTCAGCTGGACCAACGCGGACCAGAACCTGGTGGCCGACTACATCACCAACCAGGGGATGACGGCCGCCGAGGCCGGCGAGAAGTGGGCGGCGGACCACGAGTCCGTCTGGCAAGCCTGGATGCCGTGACCTAGTCGACCGAACGACCGATGCCGGCGCTCGCAAGGGCGCCGGCATCGCCATCTCCGGAACCAGCAGGAGCGTGATCGTGGCCGGTGGCCCTCGTGTCGTCATCATCGGAGCGGGCGTCGTCGGGTGCGCGCTCGTGGACGAACTGGCGATGCGTGGCTGGACCGACGTCACGGTCCTCGAGCAGGGGCCGCTGTTCACGACCGGCGGCTCCACCTCGCACGCGCCGGGGCTCGTCTTCCAGACCAACAGCTCGCGCACGATGACCGCCTTCGCGACCCGGACGGTCGAGAAGTTCCTGACGCTCGATCTCGACGGGGCGTGGTGCTTCAACCAGGTCGGCAGCCTGGAGGTGGCCCTGACCGAGGACCGGCTTCGCGAGCTCCACCGCCGCCAGGGCTGGGCCGAGGCGTGGGGCGTCGAGGCGCGCGTCATCGATCCCGACGAGACCGTGCGACGGTGGCCGCTTCTCGATCGGGACCGGATCCTCGGCGGCTACCTCGTTCCCACCGACGGCCTGGCCAAGGCCGTCCGCGCGTCGGAGGTCATGGCTCGCCGCGCGATGGAGGCCGGTGCCGCGGTCCTCGGCGGGCACACGGTCACGTCGATCCGCACCGGACCGGGCGGCCGGGTCACGGGCGTCGTCACCGACCACGGCGAGTTCCCCGCCGACATCGTGGTCTGCGCCGCGGGGATCTGGGGACCCAAGGTGGGCGCGATGGTCGGGGTGACCGTGCCGCTCCAGCCGCTCGCCCATCAGTACGTCAAGACCTCACCGATCCCGGCGCTCCGCCCGATCGCGGCGCCGCCGGATCTCGAGATGACACGTCCGGTGCTGCGGATCCAGGACCGCGACCTGTACGCCCGCGAGTACGGTGACCGGCTCGGGGTCGGGGGCTACGGCCACACGCCGCTCCCGCTGACGTCGTGGGACCTGCTCCCGCACGATCAGGCGGCGATCATGCCGTCGATGCTCGAGTTCACCCCGGACGACTTCGCGGAGTCGTGGGGCTGGGCCGGCGAGGTCATCCCGGCGTTGCGTGAGGCCGAGATCCAGGAGCCGTTCAACGGCGTCTTCTCGTTCACGACGGACGGCAACCCGCTGATGGGCGAGGCCCGCGACGTCCCGGGTTTCTGGCTGGCCGAGGCCGTCTGGGTCACGCACGCCGCGGGCGTCGGCCAGGCGATGGCGGAGTGGCTCGTCGACGGCGCGCCATCACTCGATGTCCACGAGTGCGACATCGCCCGCTTCGAACCGCACCAGCTCGCGCTCCGGTACATCCGCGAGCGGGGGATCCAGAACTACGCCCAGGTGTACGACATCATCCACCCGCTCCAGCCGATGGAGGAGGCCGCCGGGCTGCGGGCCAGCCCGTTCTTCGAAGCGCAACAGGAGCGCGGCGCCGTCTTCCTCGAGAGTGGTGGCTGGGAGCGGCCCCAGTGGTACGAGGCGAACGCCCGTCTGCTGGGTCGGTACCGCGACAGGATCCCGGCTCGCAACGACTGGGCGGCCCGCTACTGGTCGCCGATCGCGGGCGCCGAAGCCCTCGCGACCCGCGACGGCGTCGCGCTGTTCGACATGACCTCGCTGAAACGGATCGAGGTCACCGGACCGGGCGCGCTCGCGTTCCTCGACCGCCTGACGACCAATCGGCTGGACCGGCCGGTGGGCAGCGTCGTCTACACGCTGATGCTCGACGAGCGCGGTGGGATCCGGAGCGACCTGACCATCGCCCGGCTCGGGGAGCAGCACTTCCAGCTCGGCGCGAACGGCAACCTCGATCTCGACTGGCTGGAGCGCCACGCACCCGGCGACGGGAGCGTGATCGTCCGCGACATCACGGCCGGCACGTGCTGCCTCGGCCTGTGGGGACCGAAGGCCCGTGACATCCTCGCCGCGGTCGCGGACATCGATGTCTCGAACGAGGCGTTCGGCTACTTCCGGGCACGCTCGCTCCATGTCGGCCACACACCGGTGACGGCCCTGCGGCTGTCGTACGTCGGCGAGCTCGGCTGGGAGCTGTACGCGACCGCGGACATGGGTCGCAGACTCTGGGGCGAGCTGTGGGCGGCCGGTCGTGAGCACGGGATGATCGCCGCGGGTCGGAGCGCCTTCGGCAGCCTGCGGCTCGAGAAGGGCTATCGCTCGTGGGGGACGGACATGACCACGGACGACGATCCGTTCCAGGCCGGACTCGGGTTCGCCGTCCGGATGGACAAGGGGGAGTTCGTGGGTCGGGCCGCCCTCCAGGGACGAGCCGCGGCTTCGCCGAGTCGTCGCCTCGTGGCGCTCGTCATCGACGATCCGGCGGCGGTGGTCATGGGCAAGGAGCCGGTGGCCGTCGACGGACGCCCCGCCGGATACGTCACGAGCGCCGCCTTCGGGTTCAGCATCGGGCGGTCGATCGCCTACGCGTGGCTGCCGTCCGCGGCGGCGATCGCCGGGACGGCGGTGACCATCGCCTATCGCGGCGCGACCATCGCGGCCACCGTCGCCGACGAGCCGCTCTTCGATGCGGCGGCGGAGCGTCTGCGCGGCTGAACCGGTCGGGGGACGAGCGTACATTTGGCGACCACACGGCGGAAACAAAACCCTCACACTCTCTTGACGCCCGCCCGCGCGGGCTGTCCAATGCACGACGACGGCGAAGCCGTCGGCCCCGTCAACCCGACGCTGGATGGCGAGGGGCCGGACCGAGGGGAGAGGAGCCTTCGGGAACCGCGCGCAGCCGCCGACAGCGTCGATGCGACGCAAGAATTCGGAGGATGGATCTTGTCTGACAAGCGTTTCACGGCCCGGGCGCTGGGTCTCCTGGCGACTGCCGCGATCGTCATCGCGGCCTGTTCGAGCGGCACTGGCAGCGCTGCTCCAAGCGCCGCCCCATCTGGTGGCGGCGGCGACATGGACGCCCTCATCGCGGCGGCCAAGGCCGAAGGCACCCTGTCGACCATCGCCCTGCCCCATGACTGGTGCAACTACGGCGAGATCATCGAGGGCTTCAAGGCCAAGTACGGTCTCGCGGTCAACGAACTCAATCCCGACGCCGGCTCCGGCGACGAGATCGAAGCGATCAAGGCCAACAAGGACAATCCGGGCCCGCAGGCGCCGGACGTCATCGACGTCGGCATCACGTTCGGCGACCCCGCGAAGGCCGAGGGCCTGATCCAGCCGTACAAGGTGTCCACCTGGGATTCGATCGACCCTGATCTCAAGGATCCCGACGGCTACTGGTACGGCGACTACTTCAGCATCCTGACGTTCGAGACCAACACAGCGGCGGCCACGCCTCCGAAGAAGTGGGCCGACCTGCTGACGGCCGAGTACAAGAACAAGGTCGCCCTCGCCGGCGACCCGCGTGCGTCCAGCCAGGCGATCAACGCCGTCTACGCGGCCGCTCTCGCCAACGGTGGCTCACTCGACGATGCCCAGCCGGGCCTCGACTTCTTCGCCGCGCTGAACAAGGCCGGGAACCTCGTCCCGACGATCGCCAAGCCGGGCACGATCGACACCGGTGTCACGCCGGTGACGATCCGCTGGGCCTACAACGCGCTGTCCCACAAGGATCAGGCGGCGGGTAACCCGGAGATCGACGTCACCGTCCCGGAGGACGGAAGGTTCCTTGGCGTCTACGTCCAGGCCATCAGCGCCTACGCCCCGCATCCCAACGCGGCCAAGCTCTGGATGGAGTACCTGTACTCCGACGAGGGCCAGGCCGGGTGGCTGAAGGGCTACTGCCACACCACGCGACTCGAGGACCTCAAGACTCGTGGCGTCTCGGCTGACCTCATCGCCAAGCTGCCGGACATCACGGGGGCGGTCTACCCGACCTCTGATCAGGCGGCGGCCGCGAAGACGCTCATCACCGAGAAGTGGGACGCCGTCGTCGGCGCCGACGTCAAGTAGTCAACGACTGAGCGATCGATCGTGAGCGGCGACGCCACGGTCATCACCGAGCGGGGCGTGCCACCGGTACGCCCCGCTCGTCGTCAGCGCTCCTGGTCCTGGTTGGGCCTGGTGCCGTTCTTCATCTTTGCCGTGATGTTCCTCGGCGCGCCGATCGCCTTCCTCGCCGTGGGGAGCATCGCCGACAACACCACGGGCGCACCGACGCTCGACAACTACGGCTCGCTCTCGACCCCGCTCGTCGTCAACGCGTTCCGGAACAGCATCGAGGTCAGCCTCGTCACCGCCATCGTCGGCGGGATCTTCGGGTTCATCCTTGCCGCGGCGGTCATCCTCGGCGGCCTGCCCAAGGTGCTCCGCGACGTGCTGATGACCTTCTCCGGGGTGGCGTCCAACTTCGCGGGTATCCCGCTCGCCCTCGCGTTCACGTACTCACTGGCCTCCGTCGGCGTCGTCACCGTGCTGCTCAGGAATCTCGGCTTCGACATCTATGCCGACACCGAGTTCTCGATCTTCAGCAAGTTCGGCCTCGAGATCGTGTACCTCTACTTCCAGTTCCCGTTGATGGTCCTGATCATCGCGCCCGCCATCGATGGCCTCCGACCGGAGTGGCGAGAGGCCGCGGAGAACATGGGCGCCAGCGGCTTCCAGTACTGGCGCCGGGTAGCCCTCCCGATCCTCATGCCGACGATGCTCGGGAGCATGATCCTGCTGTTCGGGAACTCGTTCGGGGCACAGGCGACCGCGTACCAGCTGACCGCCGGACAGGTGCCACTGGTGCCACTGGCCATCGGCAACCAGATCAGCGGCGACGTCCTGCACAACGTCGGCCTCGGCTACGCGATGGCGATGGGGATGGTGATCGTGATGGGGATCTCGATCCTCGCGTACACCTGGCTCCAGCGCCGTTCGGAACGGTGGCTCCGCTCGTGATCGAGCGCCGGACCGAACCCGCGGACCAGACGCCCGACGCCGCGCGCGTCGTCGCCGTGACGGCCGCCGCCCGCCGTCAGCGGCGACGCCTCGGGGCCCCGTGGGCATGGGCCGCGTTCATCATCGGGTTCCTGTACTTCACGGTGCCGTTGCTCGCGACCTTCGAGGTCTCGATGCGGGCCCGGCCGTTCCTGGCGGCGTACACGAACGCGTTCGAGGACCCCGGCTTCTTCTCGAGCCTGACGTACTCGTTCGCGATCGGGATCATCACGGTGATCCTGAGCATCGCCCTGATCGTCCCGACGGCCTATTGGGTCCGATTGCGGGTGCCTCGCCTGCGCCCCGTGGTCGAGCTGATCACGCTGCTCCCGTTCGTCATCCCGCCGGTCGTGCTGGTCTTCGGCCTCATCCGCTCCTATAGCCGCCCACCGCTGCCGCTCACCAACACCGACATCGGCAGCAGCGCGCTCCTCGTCTTCGCGTACGTGGTGCTCTCCCTGCCGTACATGTACCGCGCGGTGGACGCGGGCCTGCGCGCCATCGACATCCGGACGCTGACGGAGGCGGCCCAGAGCATGGGGGCCGGATGGACCACGATCCTGCTCAGGATCATCCTGCCGAATCTGCGTGTCGCCCTGCTCGCTGGCGCCTTCCTGAGCCTGGCGATCGTCATCGGCGAGTTCACCATCGCCTCGTTCCTGGCCCGCAAGACCTTCGGGCCGTATCTCCAGCTCCTCGGCGCGAACCGGGCGTATGAGCCCGCCGCGGTGTCCCTGATCGCCTTCGGGCTGACCTGGATGGCCATGATCGCGATCGCGGTCGTCGGGCGTGGCAGCAAGAACAGCGTCTCCGTGGCCGGAGCCCGTTGAAGATGGAGGTCTCCGCCGCATGACGTTCCTCGCCCTCGAGGCCGTGCAGAAATACTTCGGCGCGACCGCGGCCGTCGAGCACTTCGATCTCCAGGCCGAGCGCGGCGAGTTCATCTCGTTCCTCGGTCCGTCCGGTTGCGGCAAGACCACGACACTGCGGATGATCGCCGGGTTCGAGATCCCGACGGGCGGCACCATCACCGTGGACGGGCACGACATCACCCGCAAGCCGCCGAATCAGCGCAACGTCGGGATGGTCTTCCAGTCGTACGCGCTGTTCCCGAACATGACCGTGGCGGGCAACATCGGATTCGGGCTCCGGGTGCGCAAGCGCCCGAAGGCGGACATCGAGCGACGCGTGGGAGAGCTCCTCGAGATGATCCACCTCGAGGGTCGCGGCGGCAGCTATCCGTACCAGCTTTCCGGAGGACAGCAGCAACGCGTCGCGCTCGCTCGCGCCCTCGCCATCGAGCCGCAGGTCCTCCTGCTCGACGAGCCACTCTCCGCCCTCGACGCCAAGATCCGCATCGTCCTGCGCAAGGAGATCCGCGCGATCCAGCGGCAGCTGGGCATCACGACCGTGTACGTCACGCACGATCAGGAGGAGGCCCTCTCGCTGTCGGACCGGGTCGTGGTCATGAGCGAGGGCCGCGTGGAGCAGATCGGGACACCCTTCGAGATCTACAACTTCCCCTCCACGTCGTTCGTGGCATCGTTCGTCGGTACGCTGAACCTCGTGCAGGCAGCGGTCATCGATGCGAGCGCGGGCCGCCTCGACCTGGGTGGCCAGGAGGTCCAGACCTCCAAGCCCGTCACGAGCGCCAGGGCCGGCGAGATGGTGACGCTCGCGGTGCGGCCGGAGGGGATCTCCCTCGGCGATGGCGACGAGGGCGACAACCGGCTCGGCGGTCGGATCGAGGACATCAACTTCCTCGGCTCCGTGGTCCGCGTCCGGCTCGGCGTGGCATCGCCGGGCGGGCAGGTGACCTCGATGACCCTCGACACGTTCAACGAGCCGCACCTGGAGCTTCCGGCCGTCGGCACTGACGTCCGCGTCTCGTTCCCGCGCGAGGCGTGCTTCGTCCTCGAAGGGCCCGGCGCGCGTGCGGGGAACGCCGAGGCCGGCGCCGCGGTTTGACGCACCCGCTCGACGGCATCGATCTCGTCGTCTTCGACAAGGACGGCACGCTGATCGAGTTCCACGCGATGTGGGGTGACTGGGCGGCCCGGCTCGCCACGGATCTGGAGGCGGCGACCGGGCTGGCGCTCCGTCGATCGCTCGACCGCCTGCTCGGGATCGACCCCGGTACCGGACGCGTGACCGCCGGAGGGTTCCTGGCGGCGACGCCGATGGCGCGGATCCGCGACGAGGTGCGCGAGCTCCTCGCCGGCGAAGGCGCCGATCGGGCCACCGCCGACGCCGCGCTCGACGCGGCGTGGCGAGCCCCGGACCCCGTGGACCTCGCCCATCCGGTGACCGATCTCGTCGCCCTGTGCCGGGGTCTCCGCGCGAGCGGCCGGCGCATCGGCGTGGCGACATCGGATGACCGGGCCCCGACGGAGCGCACGCTCGCCGCACTCGGGCTCACCCCGTTCCTCGACGCGGTCGTGTGCGCCGACGACGGACTCCCCGTCAAGCCGGCCGGGGATGCGGTCATCGAGATCGCCCGGGTGACCGGGATCCGGCCGGCTCGGACCGCGGTCGTCGGCGACTCCGTCGCGGATCTCGCGATGGGCCGGGCGGCAGGGGCCGGCCGATGCTTCGGGGTCCTGACGGGCGTCGCGACGAGCGCCGAGCTCGCGCCGTTCGCGGACGCGGTCTTCGACTCCGTCGAGGCCCTGCGCGTCAGCGCGTAGCCACGTCCCGGTCGGCCTCGCGGGATCGTGGTCGCCGGCGAGCGCGCGAGACGACGCCCGGACCACCCCGCTCCCCACCGGACCGTACCCACTGGTACGGACGGGCTATCGTCCGACGCCGGTCGTCGCCGTACGGTGGGCGAAACGTCGGCGCGTCGGCGATGCCTGGCGTTGCCGTGCTGTCAAAGGGGGTCCGGACCCGCCCGATGGTCCACACGAACGAAGCGCACGAGTCGCGACATCGCGACGAGCCCACTCGCGCCGACGCGCTTCGTCGGATCGCGGCGGCCGTCTCGGGCGAGGTCGACCTCGGCCGTCTGTTCGAGCACGTGATCGACGAGGCGTTCGCGCTGTTCGGTGTCGACCGTGCCGGGCTGTGGACGTACCACGATCGGCCCACGCCCCTGCGACTCGCCGCCCAGCGCGGCCTGTCGGACGACATGCTCGCCCTCGTGGCCGCGCTGCCCCGCGACGCCAACACCGCCGGGATGCGCGCGATGCACGAGCGCCGCGTCGCCATCCTCGATGGCGAGCTGTCGGGGACCGTGCCCGCGCTCGCGAGCCTGTATCGCGCCGAGGGCGTCCGGACGATGTGCTACGTGCCGATCGTCGTCCGCGACGAGGTCCTCGGGCTGCTCGTGCTCTACCACGCCTCGGACTACCCGTGGTCGTCGGACGAGATGGACCTGGCGCGGGCGTTCGGCGACCAGATCGCGATCGCCATCCGCAACACGCGGCTGGCGGCGTCGACGGCGGCGCTCGCCGAGCGGCTTCGAGCGATCTCCGAGCTCGCCGTGCGGTTGAGCGGTCAGCCAGACGCGGCTGGCATCGCTGGGACCATCGTCGCCGAGGCCCAGCGAGTCGTTCGCCACGACTCGATCCGCGTCTACATCGCGGATCACGAGTCCGGCATGTGCGAGCCGATCGCGTTCCAGGGCACGTTCCTCGGGTCCAAGAACCCGGACCTCGAGCGGCTTCGGACGAAGATCGGCGAGGGTCTCACCGGATGGGTGGCGGAGCACGACCAGATCCTGCGCATCGGGGATGCGGCCGCGGACCCGCGCAGCGTCATCATGGGCGACACGAGCGAGCCGGAGTCGATGCTCATCGTGCCGATGACCCAGGCGGGGGTAGTCCAGGGCGTGATCGTCGTGTCGCGCCTCGGTCGCGACCGGTTCGACGCGGACGACGAGACGACCTTCTCCATCTTCGCGGGCTACGCCGCGCAAGCCCTGGTGAATGCCTCCAACCGCACGCGGC
The DNA here is from genome assembly GCA_964393345.1 of uncultured Anaerolineaceae bacterium. Classification (GTDB taxonomy): domain Bacteria; phylum Chloroflexota; class Limnocylindria; order Limnocylindrales; family CSP1-4; genus SPCO01. The sequence goes on from CAYMTJ010000048.1 coordinate 19,293, forward strand.
TCGAACGTCAGCAGGTGGAGCTGGAGCACCAGCTCACCACGCAGCAGCGGCTGCTCGACGTGAACGAGCGACTCCTCTCGACGCTCGATCCGGCCCACGTCCTCGATCTCATCGCCGATTCCCTCGGGGCGATCGTGCCCTACGACTCGCTGAGCATCTACGAGATCGATCGGGCCGCCGGGATCCGGCGGGCGATCATCGCGCGCGACCGGTTCGCCGACCTGATCCTCGCGGACGAGGGTCCCATCGACGAGGGCATCAGCGGGTGGGTCGCCGCGCACGGCGAGGCCATCCTCTCGAACGACGCGCACCTCGACCCGCGGTCGGCCCGGGTCCCCGGAACGCCCTTCGAGCCGGAGTCGATGATCGTGGTCCCGCTCGTCGTGGGCGACGAGGTCGTCGGCACCCTCAACATCACCCGCGTCGGCGAGGCCGAGGCACACTTCAGTCCCACCGAATTCGAGCTCACGAAGCTCTTCGGTGGGCAGGCCTCGATCGCGCTCCAGAACGCGCGGACCCACGGCGAGGTCCAGGTCCGCGCGGACCACGACGCGCTCACCGGCCTGCGGAACCACGGCGCATTCCAGCGCGACCTCGGGGAGGCGATCGAGCGCGGCGGGGGCGGCCGCCCGTTCGCCGTCCTGATGATGGACCTCGACGCGTTCAAGGCGTTCAATGACTCGCAGGGCCACCCCGCGGGCGACGAGCTTCTCGGGGCGATCGCCCGCTCGATGTCCGCCGCCGTTCGTGGCGATGACCGGCTCTACCGGTACGGCGGGGATGAGTTCGCGGCCATCCTGGCCGGCGCGGACCGTGTGACCGCCCACGACGTCGCGGAGCGGCTGCGTCGCGCCGTGGCGGCGGCCGGCGACGGCCGCGACGGACCCGCGGTCGCCGTCAGCATCGGCGTCGCGTGCTTCCCCGACGACGGTCGCGTCAAGGGGGCGCTCGTGACGGTCGCCGATCAGGCGATGTACCTCGCCAAGCCGGCCCGCCGGCAGACCGCGGCAGGGCGTGACGATCCGTACGTCCGAGCCCTCGACGAGACCGCGCTGGCGCTCCTCGAGCGCCAGGCGTCGGGCGACCTGCTCGAGACGATCATCACGCGCGCCGGCGCCCTGGTCGGGACCGCGCACGGGTTCATCTACCTCGCCGACGCGGGTGGGGCCGGGCTGCTGCTGCGGAGCGGCACCGGGCTGTACGCCGGCGTCGTCGGCCACCGCCTGGAGCCCGGCGACGGCCTGAGCGGCGAGGTCTTCGAGTCCGGTGAGTCTCGTGCCGTCGACGACTACGACACATACGAGCGTCGCAACCCTGCCGTGCCGATCGGGCTCATCGGTTCCATCGTGGGCGTTCCGCTGATCGCTGGCGGCGAGGTGGTCGGTGTGATCGGGCTGGCCTCCGGGTCCGTCAAGCGGGCATTCGGGCCACAGGAGATCGACGCCCTGACGCGCTTCGCGCAGCTGGCCTCGATCGCGATCGTCAACGCGCGCCTCGTCGACGAGGCGCAGTTCGGTGCTCGCCACGACCCGGTCACGGGACTCCCCAATCGGGAGGTCCTGACCGATCGGATCGCGAGCGCCCTCGCCCGGACCGGCCCGGGCGCCCCCGAGGCCATCGCGGTCGTCCTCCTCGATCTCGACCGGTTCAAGATCATCAACGAGAGCGTCGGGCACGCCGCCGGCGATCAGCTGCTCGTCGCCGTGGGGCAGCGACTCGCGGGGTTCCTTCGCCCCGGCGACACGATCGCGCGCTTCGCCGGTGACGAGTTCGGGGTGATCCTCGATCCCGTGGCCGACCAGGCGGAGGCGCGTCAGCTCGTCGGACGGCTCCTCGCGGCGCTCCAGGCACCGTTCGCGCTGAGCGGGCGCGACTGGTTCATCGGCGCGTCGGTCGGCATCGCCATCGGTCGGCCCGGCCAGACCACGCCGGCAGACCTGCTGCGCGAAGCGGAGATCGCCCGCGTCCGGGCCGAGGCCGACCCGACCCATCGCCATGCCCTGTTCGAGCCGGCGATGGGGTCGACCACCCTCGAGCGGATCGACCTGGAGAACGACCTGCGCCGCGGGATCGAGCGCGGCGAGCTCCGGCTCCACTACCAGCCGATCATCGACCTCGCGAGCGAGCGGGTCGTGGGGTTCGAGGCCCTGGTCCGCTGGCAGCACCCCGAGCGAGGCCTGCTCCAACCGGGGTCGTTCATCCCGCTAGCCGAGGAAACCGGGCTCATCGTGCCGCTGGGGCGGTGGGTCCTCGAGACCGCCTGTCGCCAGGCCTCGTCCTGGTCCATCGGTCGCGGAGACCGCCGCTCGCTCGCCATGTCCGTGAACCTCTCGGCACGCCAGTTCACCCAGACGGACCTCGCGGAGGAGGTGGGGCGCGTCCTGGCCGCATCAGGCCTCCCGGCCCGCGCCCTCGAACTCGAGATCACCGAGTCGATCGTGATGGACCGCTCGGAGGACAGCATGCGGATGCTTCGTCGACTGCGCTCGATGGGCGTGCGGCTGGTGCTCGACGACTTCGGCACCGGCTATTCGTCGCTCTCGTACCTGAAGCACCTGCCGCTGGACACGATCAAGGTCGACCAGTCGTTCGTCGCCGGGCTGGAGGATCCGGCCGACCGGTCGATCGTCAGCTCCGTGATCGGCCTCGCGCGCGGCCTCGGACTCGACGTGATCGCCGAGGGGATCGAGACGCGTGAGCAGCAGGCGCGGCTGCTCGAGCTCGGGTGCGCGGTCGGACAGGGCTACCTGTTCTCGCGGCCCGTGCCGGCCGACGAGGCGGCGCGGCTCATGGAGCCGCGCCGATCGGGATCTCGCCCGGCCGGTCACCCGGCCAGGCCGACGGTCAGTTCCGGTTCCCGCCGAAGAGGCGGAGCATGAACAGGAACAGGTTGATGAAGTCGAGGTAGAGCCGCAGGGCGCCGAGGACCGCCGCCTTCTCGAGCGATCCGGTGGCGGCGGCGAGATCGCCGGCCTGGATCCGCTGGACGTCATACGCCGTGAGGGCGGTGAAGATCACCACGCCGACGATCGAGATCAGCCAGCTGAGCCCGTCGTTGCCGAGGAACAGGTTGACGACGGACGCCACGATGAGCCCGATCACGCCCATGAACAGGATCCCGCCGAGCCCGGCGAGTGACCGCTTCGTGGTCGCGCCGTAGATCGCCGCGGCACCGAACATCGCCGATGCGCTCAGGAAGGCGGTGACGACGCCGCTCGCCGAGTACGAGCCGACGATCAGCCCGAGCGTCAGCCCGAGCGTGGCCGCGTAGACGAAGAACAGCCCGAGCGCGAGCGTCGCGTTGATCTTGTTGATCGCCGCGGAGATGACGATCACCAGCGCAAGCTGGGCGATGATCAGGATGAAGAAGTTGCCGGCGGCGAACGAGGCGAGGGCCTCGCTCTGGAGCACGGCCCAGGCCACCACGGCGGACAGCGCCAGCCCGACGAACATCCACACGAATGCCTGGGTCAGGAAGGCGGCCTGCAGGCGAGCATCCGGCTTGACGCCGAGGGCCGACGGCGACGGCGACGCATACGGGTTGTTGGGGTACGGGTTCTGGTTCATCGGTCCATTCGTTTCTGGTCGGCCTGAGTCATCGGCCGACGCGTGCGGATACGGTAGCACGAGCCCGGCGGCGGTCCAGTCAGGCGGAGGTCACCACATGAGGCCCGCATCTCGCGGGTCCCAGCGCTCGGCCAGGAGCGTGACCTTGACGTCGTGTTCGACGACGGATTCGGCCTGCTCCTTGACCTGCGCGATCATCGAGCCGGCATACGGGCAGAACGGCGTCGTGAGGATCATCTTCACCTCGGTGGAGTCCGGGCCCAGGATGATCTGCTTGATCAGCGCCAGCTCCACGACATTCATCCCGATCTCCGGGTCGACCACGCTGCGCAGGGCATCGAGGATCGCGAGCTCGGTCGCGCGCCGCTCGGCATCGAAGGCCGGGGCCTCCGCTGCCGCGGCCGTGGGTTCGGTGGTCGTGTCCGTCATGCGGGGTAGCGTAGCACCGGTCGGCCGGACGCCCGTTCAGGCAGCCGGGGCC
>CAYMTJ010000049.1:0-23188 GCA_964393345.1 uncultured Anaerolineaceae bacterium
GCCGCGCCGCCCCGCCCCGCGCCGCCCCGCCGCCGCGCCAGCCGCCCCGCCCCGCCCCGCGCTGGGACTGGCCTCAGCTCGTCGCGGCCTCGCGCTGGAGATCTCGGTCCGCAAGGGTCCGGAACCGCTCGGCGAGCAGGTACGCGGCCAGGTACAGCACCGCGACCACGATTAGCAGCGCCTGGTAGCCCGTGATCAGCGCGATGTACTCGAGCGCGCCGCCGACCATCGCGCCAAGGAGGTTGGAGGCGAAGGCCATGTCGGCGGACCGCGTGTCGCGGAACGAGTACGTGAAGACCAGGTTGGCGAAGAACACCGGTGCGAACGCGATCACGGCCGCCAGCGCGTAGCGGAGCTCCGGCGGATCGATGAGCAGCCGGTCGGGCGGGACCACGGCCGCGATCGCGATCGCGACGAACAGGATCGCGTACAGGGGTCGCGGGTCGCGCGGGCCCATACGGGCGTTGATGAGGATCGCCAGCAGGACGCTCGCCAGGATCGCGAAGAACGCGAGGGCGTTGACGATCCAGGTCGTCCCGAACAGCAGGCTGAACGACACGAGGCTGCGCGTCTCGAGGAGCAGGAACGCGATGCCCAGGACGAAGAAGTGCGGGCTGAAGCGGCGAACCGGGAGCGCCGTAAGGCGCGCTCCCGCGACCACCGACCCGAGCGCGATCAGGAGCAGGAACCCCAATGCCCCGAGGTAGTAGCCGGCGATCATCGGGCTGCGCAGGTACAGGAACGGCCAGTCGTCAGTCGCCGGCTTCGGCTCGGGTTCGCCGACGTCGGGGATCGCGTCCACCTGGTCGCCGGGCGGTCGTCCGTCGATGAGGCCGGCGACCGCGGGACCGGCGGCCAGCACCGTGCTCGCGTTCCCGGCCAGCCTGGTGAGCGGCGCGTGTCCGAAGGCGTCCTCGAGCATCGTGTCGAGCTTCGCGACCAGCCACGTCTCGCGATAGATGTTGTACATGACGAAGACCCCGTCGGCCGGGTCGAGCAGGTCGCGTGCGGACGCGAGGGCCTGCTCCGTGTACAGGAAGGATTCGAGTCGGACGCCGCCGGTCGAACTCACGAGCGTGAGCGAGTCGGTCAGGGCGAAGACGATCAGGTCGTAGGTGTCGGTGGCCCCGCGCATGAACGCCCGGCCGTCGTTGATGTGGAGGTTCACCCGCGGGTCGTCGTAGACCCCGTCCGGATGGAAGTCCCGGCCGATCTGCGCCAGCCGCGGATCGATCTCCACCGCGTCGACGTGGCTCGCCCCACGCGCGAGCGAGAGGGCGACGTCGGAGCCGGTCCCGGCCCCGATGACCAGGACCCGCTCGAACGTGCGCTCCGGGTACCACGCGTAGGTCTGGTGATGGAGCGGGCTGCGGTCCGCCTCGGCACCCGACATCATCCGCTGGTGCGGGATGCCGTCGACCGCGAAGGATTCCGGCGTGTCGCCGTCCTCCGGGTCCACCGACGCACGGGTCAGGTCCGTCCCCCAGGCGGAAATCCGGTAGTAGGGCGACCAGGTGTCGCGGCTCACCAGTGCGGCCTGCGCGCTGGCCACGATGACCACGACCATGGCGGCGCCGCCAAGGAGTGACCACGGGGTCGGGCCCACACCCAGCGCGAGGAGCAGCAGCAACACCCCGACGACGATGAACCAGACCGTCGGTCCGGTCCCGGCGATCGCCAGGGCGGCGAACGCGGCGATCCCCAGCATCGAACCGGCGATGTCGATGGCGTAGGCCCGCAACGGCGGCATGGACCGCAGCAGCGGCCCGAGCGGCAGGGCCAACGAGGCGAGCATCGCGGCCACGAGGACCACGATGAGCGGCAGCACCAGGTAGTTCACGTCGGCGCTGGTGGACAGCTCGACGCCGTAGAAGACCTCGCCCTCGCCGCCGAACTGGACGTTCAGCTGTGCGAGGCCGACCAGGACGGTGGTCGCCATGAGCAGGATCGGGAACGGTGACAACGGCAGGCGCCCGCCGCGCCGCCCCACGAGGATCCCGAGGCCGATCCCGAGGAAGCTGGCCATCAGGACGAAGTTGCTGAAGTACCCGATGTACTTGACGTTGGCCGGGATCCAGCGGATGAGCAGCAGCTCGACGAACAGGATCGTGGCGCTGCGCAGCAGCAACTGCACGCGCACGTCCCCGAGGGGCGCGACGGTGGCGATGGGACGACGAGGATCCCAGAGCGGACGTGCCATCTGCGGCACACTAGCGGGGTGCTTGCCCTCGTCAAGACCGCCAGAGGTCCCGGTCTCTCGCTTCAGGACGTTCCCATGCCCCGGATCGGCATCAACGACGTCCTGATCAAGGTGCGCAAGACGGGGATCTGCGGGACGGACCTGCATATCGAGGCGTGGGATCCGTGGGCGGCGAAGACCATCACCCCGCCGCTCGTCGTCGGGCACGAGTTCGTCGGCGAGATCGTCGAGGTCGGCAGCAACGTCAACGACTTCCACGCCGGTGATCTCGTGAGCGGCGAGGGCCACGTGGTGTGCGGCCGCTGCCGCCACTGTCTCGCGGGTCGACGGCACCTGTGCGCGCACACGATCGGCCTGGGGGTGGAACGCGACGGCGCCTTCGCCGAGTACGTCTCGCTGCCCATGACCAACATCTGGCATCACTGGCCGGGCGTGGACGAGGAGGTCGCCGCGATCTTCGATCCGTTCGGCAACGCGGTCCATACCGCGCTCGCGTTCCCGATCCTGGGCGAGGACGTCCTCATCTCGGGGGCCGGGCCGATCGGGCTGATGGCCACGGCCGTCGCCCGTCACGCCGGCGCGCGGGCCATCGTCGTGAGCGAGCCCAACGCGTTCCGCCGCGATCTGGCCCTGAAGATGGGCGCGTCGGTCGCCATCGACCCGCGCGAGCGGACGCTCGAGAGCACGTTCGCCGACCTCGACATGGTGGAGGGCTTCGATGTCGCGCTCGAGATGTCGGGGAACCCCGCGGCGCTCCAGGCCGCGATCAAGGCGATGGCCCACGGCGGCGGCATCGCCCAGCTCGGGATCCCAACCGGCGAGATCTCGCTGGACGTCAACGCGATCGTCTTCAAGTCGCTGACGCTGCGTGGCGTCTACGGCCGCGAGATGTACGAGACCTGGTACAAGATGACCGTGATGCTCCAGTCCGGGCTGGACATCAAGGCCGCGATCACGCACCGCTTCGGGTTCCGCGAGCACGAGGCCGCGTTCGCTGCGGCGCGCGCCGGTGATGCCGGCAAGGTCATCATGGACTGGACCACATGACCGGACGAACGACAGGATCGACATCATGACGACCGCCCCACGCCGCACCGACCCGCTCGGCTTCCTCGACGACGAGATCGCCGCACTCCGCGAGCGCCACCTCTACCGGCCGCTTCGGGTGATGTCGTCGGCGCAGGGCCCGGTGGTGTCGATCGACGACAAGCGCCTGATCAGCCTGTCTTCGAACGACTACCTCGGCTTCACCCACCATCCGCGCCTGCGGGCCGCCGTCCTGCAGGCGGTCACGGACTTCGGCGTCGGCTCGGGTGCCGTCCGGACCATCGCGGGGACCATGTCGATGCACGAGGACCTGGAACGGGAACTCGCCGCGTTCAAGGATGCGCCGGCGGTCCTGACGTTCCAGTCCGGGTTCACCGCCAATACGGGCGTGATCCCGACGATCACCGGCGAGACGGACCTCATCGTGTCGGACGAGCTCAACCACGCCTCGATCATCGACGGTATGCGGCTCTCGAAGGCGCCACGCAAGATCTACGCGCACGGCGACGTGGACGCCCTCCGCGCGATCCTCTCGGACGCGCGTCGCGACGGACGGCCTGGGAGCGGCGAACCGTACCGGCTCATCCTGGTCGTCACCGACGGGGTGTTCTCGATGGACGGGGACATCGCGCCACTCCCCGGGATCGTCGACGCGGCCGAGGCGTTCGACGCGGCCGTCATGATCGATGACGCCCATGCGTCCGGGGTACTGGGCCGGAACGGCCGCGGAACGGTCGATCACTTCGGACTGAAGGGTCGCGTCGCCGTCCAGGTGGGGACCCTCAGCAAGGCCGTGGGCTCGCTCGGCGGGTACGTGGCAGGCTCCCAGGCCCTGCGCGACATCCTCACCCAGCGCGCCCGACCGTTCCTCTTCTCCACCTCGCACCCACCGGCCGTGGTCGCGGCCTGTCGCGAGGCCATCCGCGTGATGGAGGACGAGCCCGAGCTCCAGGAACGGCTGTGGTCGAACACCCGGCACTTCAAGACGGAGCTGACGCGCCTCGGCTTCGATACCGGTCGCTCGGAGACGCCGATCACCCCGGTCATGATGGGCGACCCCGATACCGCCTCGCGGTTCTCGGCGCGGCTCATCGAGGAGGGTGTCTTCGCCCAGCCGGTCGTCTTCCCGACCGTCGCCATCGACAAGTCGCGGCTGCGGACGATCGTGACCGCCGCCCATGCCGAGACCCAGCTGGACACGGCACTCGCCGCCTTCGACCGCGTCGGTCACGAGCTGGGCCTGATCGCGGGTTGATCCCCGCCGGGAGCCGATGACCACCGATCGACAGGCGCGCCACCTCCCGCTCGACGCGCACCTGCACACCGACCTGTCGCCCGACGCGACGCCGCACATCGACGACTACGCGCGCCAGGCGGTCGAGCGCGGCATCGCCGAGATCGCCATCACGGACCACGTCGACTTCGAACCCGGCCAGCCGGCCTACGCGTACGCCACCTACGAGCAGCGCGAGCGCCAGGTCCGCGACGCGGCCGAGCGCTGGGGCTCGAACGGCGTGACGATCCGCTTCGGCGTCGAGCTCACGTACGACCGCGCCTGGGAGGCGGATATCCGCGAGCACCTGCGTCGCCACGCCTACGACTTCACGATCGGGTCCGTCCACGAGTACGGGGCGTCGGTCTACGCGCGGTCGCGTGTGGCCGGCTGGGTGGAGGGTCGGACGCTCGCGGAGATCGTCGCCCCGTCGTTCGACGAGGTGGCCGCGGCGGCCCGCTCCGGACTGTTCGATGCCATCGGGCATATCGATGTCATCAAGCGCTGGCTGCATCCGCTGGTCACGGCCGCGGACCTCGCGACACAGCCCGAGCTGTACGAGCCGATCCTGCGGGGGCTCGTCGAGACCGGCACGGCCCTCGAGGTGAACACCAGCGGGCTCCGCTATCCGTGCGAGGAGACGTTCCCCTCACCGGCGATCGTGGCCCGGTACCGGGAGCTGGGCGGGGAGCGGGTGACCGTGGGGTCCGACGCGCATCGGGCCGACCAGTTCTCGTGGGGTCTCGCGGACGGCTATGACGCGGCGGCCGCGGCCGGGTTCACCGACGCCGAGGGTCGAGGACCGGCCCTGCCGCCGCACCGGGCGCCACCAGCCGGCTGATCCGCGATCCGGGACAGGCCGGACCCCCGCCTCCGCGACCCGCGCGCACACGCGAACCGGCGCGTCTGTGCACCACGAGCCGCCGAAACCGCCGAAACAGGCATCCCACGACCGCACGCCCTCTGGCACCATCGGTGGTCCGGGGCTGGATCGGGTCGGCGCGACCAGGTCCAGCGACACACGGACGAGGGACGTAGTCGGTCGTCGGGAATCTCCGCCTGACGCCGGGGAGAGGGACGCGCAGGCGTGAGCCTTGATGACGACGCCATCCGCCGCTTGGTCGACGAGGCCCGGTGCGGCGATCCGTGGGCCTTCGGTCGACTGTTCGACCACTACCACGAGGGTGTCCATCGCTACGTCGCGAGCCGAGTCCGGAGCGCGGCCGATGCCGAGGACCTGACGCAGCTCGTCTTCGTCAAGGCCCTCGAGGCGCTGCCGCGCTACGAGGATCGTGGGATCCCGTTCGCGGGGTGGCTGTTCCGACTGGCACGGAACGTCGTGATCGACTTCGTCCGTGCTCGCCGCGACCATCTAGGGTTGGAGTCGCTGACCGAGAGCGCCCGCCCCGGTCCCGGACCCCACGAACTGTTCGTCGTCCGGCAGGAGCTCGACGCCGTGGGGGCGGCCCTCGCGAATCTGACCAGCGACCAGCGCGACACCATCGCTCTGCGGTTCTTCGCCGGACTCTCCGCCCGGGAGGCGGCCGAGGCGATGGGCAAGCAGGAAGGCACGATCCGGGGGCTCCAGTTCCGGGCCATCGCCGCGCTTCGGCGCGAACTCGGCATCGACGGCGCCACCGGGGCCGCGACCGACGTCCTCACCAACGGCCTGGCCCAGGGTCTGGTGGGGGACCGGCAGAACTGATCCGATGACCACCGACTTCGATCCCGCGCTGCACGCCGACCGCGAGCTCGAGCGTCGACTCGAGGCCTACGCGGACCTGCGGCTCACGCCGGATCCGGTCACCTCCGCGCGCGATCGTCGCCGCGTGATGGCGGTCGCGCACCGAGTGGCGGCGTTCCAGTCCACCGGCGTCCCGACGCCGGCCGTGCCAGCCGAGGGCGTCCGTGGGCCGCGCGCCCCCCGCGGCTGGGCCCGTCCATTCACGGCGATGTCGGCGGCGCTGCTCACGCTCGGGATGCTGGCCGGGACGGCGGCCGCGGCTCGCCCCGGCGGGCCGCTGTACGGCGCATTCGTCACGGCCGAGCGCTGGACGCTGCCCGGCGGCGACATGACGGCCCGGGCCCAGGCCGAGGCTCACCGGCTCGACGTGCGGCTTCACGAGGCCCTCGCCGCGTCGGCGGTCGGCGATGACATGGCGGCCGTGGCCGCGCTCACCGCCTACTCGACGATCGTCGTGGAAGCCGGTGGTGAAGTCGTCGGGGATCGAGACGCCCTCGTCTGGTTCCAGCACCACGTGATGGAGCACCTCGCGTCGCTGGCCGCGATGCTCGCCGTGGCGACCGAGCCGGCCCGTCCGGCCGTCGAGGCCGCCATCGAAGGTTCGACCCGATTCCTGGAAGGGGCGCCCGACACGCCGCCCGGCACCGGGGCCGGATCCCACCCCGGATCCGACGCGACCGGTCCCGGCGATCAAGCGGCCACGGGCGCCGTCGCCCGGCGGGACGACGCCGACAAGGGTGCGCCTCCTGCCAAGTCTGCCTCCATGAACAGGTCCGGTCCCGATCATGGTCGAACCGAGCCCCCCGCCAAGCCCGAGCCCCCCGCCAAGCCCGAGCCGCCCGCCGATCCGCCCGCGAAGTCCGCGACCCACGCCAACGGCGACCATTCCGACCACCCGAAGAAGCCCGCCCAGCCCAAGGCGCCCAAGGAGCACCCCGCCGGGGTCGGCCAGCGCGGCGACTGAAGCGGGAGCATCGGTCAGCCCCAGGTGCTTGGCGCTATGCACGTTCACGGTGCGACGGCGCCGCCCTGGCGCATCGCTTATGTCGTCGCCCGTGAGGTGGGTATGCGGGCGGGTGTGGGGCCGAAGCCTGTGCGTGGAACCGCGACCGGCGAGCCCGGATCCAGCCCGCATTCCCGTCAGGCGGGCGACGATATAGCGCGGCCGCTGCGCGGGCGCCCGGCTGGGCGTCCACGTTGGATGCGCGCTGAGTGGCCGATGGGCGGGCGCCGAGAGTCGGGCGCTCGCGATGGCAGCGCGCAGCCGGACCGGCCGACCGCTAGGCTGGACGTCGTGAGTCTCACAAGGGCGCTCGCCATCACTCGCCTCGGGTTCGTCGCGCTGACGGTCATCGCGCTGGTCGCGCTCGTCGGCGAGCTGAGCACCCGCGGCGTCTTCGACCCGGTGAACTTCTTCAGCTACTTCACGGTCCAGAGCAACCTGATCGGCGTCGTCGTCCTCCTCGGGAGCGCGCTGCGGGGCTGGTCGGGCGCCGGGCCCAGTCGGACATGGGACCTGATCCGCGGAGCGGCGGTCCTGTATCTCACGGTCACGCTGATCGTGTTCGCGCTCCTGCTCTCCGGCGCGGAGGTCGGCATCCCGCTCCCGTGGGTCGACCTGGTCCTGCATAAGGTCTTCCCGATCGTGCTGATCGCCGACTGGCTCATCGACCCGCCCCAGCGGCTCTACCTCCGCGAGGCGCTGTGGTGGCTGGCGTATCCGCTCGTCTGGACGGCCTACTCGCTCATCCGCGGCGCGGCCACGGGCTGGTATCCGTACCCGTTCCTCGATCCGGCCAACGGCGGCTACCAGACGGTCGCCGGGTACGTGGGCGGCATCCTGGTGGGTGGGATCGTCCTGATCGTGATCCTGATCACCGTCGGGAACGTGCTCCGTGACCGCAAGGGGTCCACTGCATAGATATGCGGCTCACGGTCATCGGCGCCGGGCCGTCGTACTCGGACCGCATCGGGTCGGCCGGCGCCGCGTACCTGCTGCGTGACGGTCCCAACGCCATCCTGCTCGACCTGGGCCAGGGGTCGTTCCCGCGTCTCGCGGCCACGCTGGATCCGGCATCCCTCGCCGCGATCTTCATCAGCCATCTCCATCCCGACCACTTCATCGACCTGGTGGCCCTGCGGCATTACCTCAAGTGGCAGCCACCGCGGGGCCGTCGCGTCCGTGTCGTCGCGCCCCCGGGGATCGCCGACCGCCTGGACGCGCTCCATGCCGAGCCGGGCTTCACCGACGCGGCGCTCGATGTCGAGGACCTGGAGCCTGGACCACGTCCCGTGCCGGGGTTCCGCGTCGACGTCGAACGCGTCACCCACACCGGTTCCAGCTTCGGCTTTCGCGTGACCACGTCCCGTGCCGGTCCCGGGCTCGTCTACTCGGGTGACTGTGGCCAGACCGATGACCTCGCCGCGCTCCTGCGACCAGGCGACACGCTCCTCACCGAAGTGAGCTTCGGCCCGGGGCCGGTCGCGCCCGGTGTGCACCACCTCGACGGTCCGTCCATCGGCGATCTGGCCGCCCGATCGAACCCCGCGCGCGTCCTCCTGACCCACCTCCAGATGGGCTTCGACCGGGACGAGACGATCGCGAGTGTCCGCGCGCGATGGGATGGCCCGGTGGAACTCGTGGACCCGGGGTTCGATACGACCATCTGAAGGGCGCGGCCTCGGCCGAGGGGGTGCGGCCTCGGGTGGCCGCGACGCCCGAACGGACGCCGCGGCCACACCCGCGGACACGAGATCAGGCCTCGCGGTTCGACCCGCTCATGCCGGCGCCGGTGGCGGCACCCCGCGACTGGTCGAAGGCGGCGCGCATGTTGTTCGTCGCCTCCTCGTAGGTCATCCCGTTGCCGTCGGCCGCCTTGCGGACGTCCTCGGCAGTGATGTCGGTCGGCTGGTGGCGCTTCTCAGGCTCGCCGCAACCACAGTTCAGGCACATCGTCGGTCTCCTCTCGATCGCTCGATCGGCTCGTCCGGGGGTCGCGTCCATCCTCGGCCGGTCGAGGTGCCGTCGCCGCCCCTCGGCCGTCCGCTCGGCGCGACAGGCGCGTGTCAGATGGGTCTCCGGTCGCGCGCCGCGCGGCGACCGGTTGCGAGGTACCTGTCACGGACTGAGCCGAATCGCTCGCCGCCGTTTCAGCGCGAGGTCGCGAGGATAGGGGTGAGCCCCCGGAAACCCCAGGAGACCCGTGACGACCTCGATCTCGTACCTCAGCACGTATCCGCCCCGCCGCTGCGGGATCGCGCAGTTCACCCGGGACCTTCGCGCCGCCGTCGGTCGCGAGGGTTCGGTCTTCGCGCTCGCCAGAGCATCCACCGGCGTTCCGCCCCAGGCGTCGTGGCCCGCCGAAGTCGCCGACGTCATCGTCGATGCCGACCCGAACGACTATCGCGTCGCGGCGCGGCGGATCAATGCGAGCGGCGTCGACGTCCTGTCCGTCCAGCACGAGTTCGGCCTGTATGGAGGCCCGGACGGCGACGCCATCCTGGGGTTCCTCGACCGGCTGCACCTGCCGGTCGTGACCACCCTCCACACCGTGCCGGCCTCCCCGACCCGTGGCCAGCGGCGCGTCCTGGAGGCGATCGCCCAGCGGGCGGACCGTCTCGTGGTCATGTCGGAGGCGGCCGCGGCCCGCCTCATGTCCGGGTACGACCTTGGCTCGACCTCGGTCGACACGATCCCGCACGGCGTCCCGGACCTGCCGCTCCACCCGGTCGGTCCGGTGAGAGCCGATCTGGGCCTGCGCGGCCGGCGCGTCGTCATCAGCTTCGGTCTCGTGGGACCGGGCAAAGGCTTCGAGCACGCGATCGAGGCGATGGCCACGGTGCGCGAGGCCATTCCCGACGCGCTCTACGTGATCCTCGGCGCCACGCATCCGGACCTGCTGGCGCGCGACGGGGAGAGCTATCGCGAGTCGCTGATGGAGCTCGTCGCCCGTCGCGATCTCGAGGGGAGCGTGCGGTTCGAGGATCGCTTCGTGGACCGGATGGAGCTGAGCCGCTGGCTCGCAGCGTCGGACGTGTTCGTCACGCCCTATCCGAACCTGGACCAGGTGGTCTCGGGCACCCTCGCCTACGCGCTGGGTGCGGGACTCGCCATCGTGTCCACGCCGTACGCGCATGCCGCGGAGCTCCTCGCGGGCGGGGGCGGCGTCCTCGTCCCGCCGGCGGACCCCGCGCGCCTGGCGACCGCGTTGATCGAGGTCCTGGGCGACGACGCCCATCGACTGCGGCTTCGGACGCGCGCACTGGCCAGCGGTGCCCCGATGCGCTGGCCCGTGGTGGGGCGGTCGTATCGGTCCCTGTTCGACGATGTGGCCGACGTGTCCCGGGCGCCTGCCGACGTGTCCCGGGCGCCCGCCGTACCCGCCGGAGCGCCCGCGAGCGACCGCGTGGCCGCCCGGCCCGCCGAACCCGCGCGGCACGCCGAACCGGCGGGCGCGCCGACACGGTGAGCCGGTTCCCCGTCCCCGCCCCGAACCGCCGACATCTCGAGCGCCTGTCCCTCGGCGGCGTGATCGCGCAGCATGCCCGGGGGGCCGTACCGGATCCGGCGCACGGCACCTGCACCGATGACGTCGCCCGCTCGATCGAGGTGGACCTCGCGCAGGCGGGCACGCTCGGCTGGCCGGTGGTCTCGCGCTCGATCCGAAGATCGATGCGCTACCTGGAGGAGGCCTTCGACCCAGAGCGGCGTCGGTTCCGGAACCAGCGTTCGGCGGACGGTCGCTGGCTCGACGACGGCTCTGACGACGCCTTCGGCCGGGCCATCGCCGCGCTCGGGGCGATGAGTCTGGGCGCCGGCCGCGCCCAGGACCGGGCGCGAGCGGACACCCTCCTCGCACGAGCCTTCGCGGGCGTCGAAGGCGTCGAGAGCCTGCGAGCGATCGCGTCGCTCATCATCGGCCTGGGTCGCGCATCGGCCCCGAACTCGCTGCGCTCCCTGCGCCTCCTGCACCGACGGCTGCTCGACACGCTCATGGCCCGCTTCGAGCCCGTCATGGGGACGGACTGGCCATGGCCCGAGCCGACCGTCACGTACGCGTCCGGGCTCCTGGCCGAGGGGCTGATCCGCGGCGGCGTTCGCGACGACGATCCAGACGTCACGCGGCGTGGCCTGGAGGTGCTCGCGTGGCTTGCCGCCGCCACGACGCGGCCTGACGGCCGGATGTCCTTCGTCGGCAACGACGGCTGGTGGACGCCGGGGCATCGCGCGCGGTTCGACCAGCAGCCCATCGAGGCGATCTCGATGCTCCTCGCGGCCGAGGCCGCGTATGACGCCACCGGCGATCCGAGGTACGCGACCCTGATGGAGGGATGCTACGGCTGGTTCCTGGGCGGCAACGATCTCCGCGTCGCGGTGGGCGACCCAGCCACCGGCGCCGGGTTCGACGCGCTGACACCCACCGGCGTCAACCGGAACCAGGGCGCGGAGTCCACGCTGGCCTGGCTCCTGGCCGTCGAGCGGATCCGCCGCCTCAGGTCGAGTGCGGTGGTGCCGACGATCCATCGGCCCGACGTCGCTGGTTCGGTGCCGGGCAGGCCATCACGTAGTCCATGACGTCGGACAATCGCGCGGTCGCGACGGCCACCACCGTGTCGGCCGCCCCGTAGTAGAGCAACAGCCGGTCCCGGGCGTCGTCCACGAGCCATCCGCACGGGAAGACCACGCGGTCCACATCACCGGCGATCTCGTACGGCATCCGCGGCCCGAAGACCCACTCGACGCTGCGGCGCCGCACGATCCGCGGATCGTCCGCGTCGAGCAGGGCCAGCCCCGCCCGGTAGATGGGCCCGGCGGCCGTGAGGTGCACGCCGTGGTACATCAGGAGCCAGCCCTCGGCCGTGAGCAGCGGTGGCGGCCCCAGACCGATCTTGCCAGCGTCCCACCAAGCGCCGTCGCGAGCCTCGATCAGGAGGGTGTGGTCGCCCCAGTGCAGCAGGTCCGGGGAGTACGACAGCCAGATGTGCGCCCCGCCACGGAGCGGCGTCGGGCGGTGGATCATCGCCCAGCGCCCGTCGAACCGGCGCGGGAAGAGCGCCGCGTCCTTGTCCTCCGGCGGCATCACCGGCCCGAGCCGGCGGATGGTTCGCAGATCCTTGGTCAGCGCGAGCGAGACCAGCGGCCCGCGCTGGCTGTAGGCCGTGTAGGCGATGGCCCACTCCTGCTCGTCGTCGAGCCAGGTGAGGCGTGGATCCTCGCAGCCCCAGATCTCCTCGGGATGCGCGTCGGATTCCGGGACGAGGAGAGGCTGCGCGTCGAACGTCCAGTCCGTGACGCCGTCCGGGCTCCGGGCGACATGCAGCATCGAGATCCCGCGCATGTCCTCGATGCGCAGGAGCAGCGCGGCCTCCCCGTCGATCCAGGCGGCGCCCGGATTGAACACGGAGTTCGCCGGGTAGGGGACGTCGCCGGCGGTCAGGATGGGATTGGCATCGACACGCTGGAACAGCTCGGTCGCCGCGACCGGCGCGTGCTGGTTCCGCGGGGATCGCTCGGGGGTCGTCGCCACCAGCGCAGCCTCGCCGACGACGGCTCAACGATGGGACCCTCCGGGCTCGGGTCGACATAACAAGCCCGTTGCGGCCCGCCCGTCGCGGCCCGCGTCCCGACGGCCGGCGCCGGCCGTCGCATCCCCTCCCGGGCTCCGGACCGCAATGCCGCTGTCTCCTCGCGGGCGAACGCGTTGACCCGGACCGAACGCCGGCTTGGGCACGCTGGGCATCGACGCGGGTCCGACCGGCTCGCGAGACCCCCGGACGTCATGAGAGGAGTCACCCCATGGGCGAAGCAAAGGTCGGCGAGGCCTTCATCACGCACGAGTACGACGAGGCGATCGCCGTGCAGCAATCGATCGTGGACGCGGAGAAGACGCTGGCGACGTCGCACCCGGTCGGATCGAGCCGGACCGCGATCAAGACGGCCATGACCGACGACGCATCGTTCCTGTCTCAGCTCAAGGCCCTGGGCAAGCCTCGCGGCGCGACCGGCAAGGTGGAGGATGTCGCCGGCGGGCTCAAGGACCTGATGGAGGAGACGCTGTCCAGCGCGAAGAAGGAGGACACGGACAGCGAGTGGTACGAGGCGCATGCGGTCCTGCTGACGATGAAGCGCAAGCAGATGGACTCGGCGGGCGGGATGCTCCGGATCGCGCGAGCGACCAAGGACACGCGCCTCCGCTCGGCGGCCACGGCCTTCGCGAAGTCGCAGCGGGACAGCTGCAAGGCGCTCGCGGACGAACTGGCCGTGTTCGCCGCCAGGATCGCCACGGCGACCACCGCGAAGGGCTCGACGTCCAGGACGAAGGCGTCGACCAGCTAGCCAGTCTGCGACGGGCGGCCGATCATCCCGGTCGGCCGCCGATCCCCAGGCAGCCGCCGCCCTGGGCCGGCCCCTAGGACCCTCCGCGCCCTTACGGGGCGAGGCCGAGCCCGAAGGTGTCGTCCCTCTCCGGGGCGCCCTTGACGCCCGGCGTGCGCTGCGACCAGCCCTGGGCGTTCGTGCCGCTGAGACCGGACGCGCGCCCGTACAGGACGTTGACCATCCCGGCGGCCGCCCTGCCGGCGACGCGCTCGAGGGGGACGCCCACGGCGAGATCGTCGCGCGCGGACCGGCCGAAGTCGCCGATCGTCAGGGTCTGCCCGAAGGCGTCCCATTCGATGTCGGTCGCCTCGGGTCTGCCCGGGACGCTGGGGCTCGCCTGGGTCCAGGCCTGCGCGCCCGCGCCGTCGAGCCCGGTGGCCGATCCGTACAGGACGTTCACCAGCCCGGCGCCGGGCTCCCCACTCGCGAGCGATTCGCCCGGGACGCCCACCGCGAGATCCGCGTACCCGTCGCCATCGAGGTCCCCGCTCGCGACCGAGCGACCGAAGTCGTCGTCCGCCTCGGCGGTGTCCGGGATGTCCGGCTGGTCCTGGTGCCACCACTGCGCGCCCGCCGTGGTCAGGCCCGCGACACTCCCGTACAGGACGTTCACGGCACCCGCACGCACGGCGTTCACCCGGTCGAACCGGATCCCGATGGCGAGGTCGCCGAACGTGTCCCCGTCGAAGTCCGCGATCGTCAGGCTGCTGCCGAACCGGTCACCCGCCTCGGCGCCGCCCGGCATGTCGGTCACGGACGGCGACCAGAGCTGCGAACCGTCCACGGTCAGGCCCTCGGCGCTGCCATGGACCACGGTCACCTCGCCGTCGACCAGCGGCCGTTCCGGGTCGTCGCCACCGATCCCGCTCGCCGGCGCACCGATCGCGAGGTCCGCGAACCCGTCACCGTCGAGGTCGCCGGCCGCCAGCGCGCAGCCGAACCCGTGCGGCGTGGTGTCGGCGTCGTAGGCCTCGCCGGTCATCTCGCGGGTCAGCGTCCAGGCGTCGGTCGCGACGAGGCCCGACGCGCTGCCGTAGACGATCATCACGGTGCCGGGCGCCTGGTCCGTGCCGTGGTCCTCGCCGGGGATGCCGATCGCGAGGTCCGCATAGCCGTCGCCATCGAAATCGCCCGCCGCGAGTGACTGACCGAAGCCTTCGCCCGTCGCCGCCACGCCCGAAAGGTTGCCCTGCGACCAGCGCTGATCATCGGCCGCGCTGAGCCCGGACCGGGTCCCGTGCAGCACGTTGACCGCCCCGGCGTAGCGCGTGGCGCCGACGCGATCCGACGGGACGCCGATGGCCAGATCCGCCCGGCCGTCACGGTCGAAGTCCGCCGACGCGAGCGCGGATCCGAAGGCATCCCCCGCGAACGCGGGTCCGCCCTCGCTGGTGCCGCGAACGCCCGCGGTGTCCTGGGACCAGGCCTGATCGCCGGCCGCGGTCAACCCCGTCGCGCCGCCATAGAGGACGTTGACCATCCCGGCATCCCGCGTCGAGCCGATGTCCTCGCCGGGGACGCCGACGGCGAGATCGGCGTACCCGTCCCCATCGAAGTCCGACGGGATCGCCGGCTTGGTCAGCCCGACGGTGACCGCGGTCAGCGGCAGGATCATCGCGGCCGACAGGAGGGTCGCGCCAACGAGCTTGCGGGTCGTGCGGTGCATCGAGGTCGGCCCCCCAGGCGTGGTGGTGGTGGTCGCCGGGACCGTACGGACCCGATGTCAACGGCACATTAACGCGGTGGGGCAGGGAACCGCGATCTCGAGGGGCCGGGCGCGATGACGGTCAGACGGCCTCGTCGTCGTCCTCGCTGGACTGCCTGGCCCAGACGTGGCCGGTCATGTCCTTGACGCGCGGACCCTTGACCGCGGCGACCGGCAGGTCCGGCAGGTCCGGGACCTCCTCGATCACCGCGTCGATGTCATCCACGAGGTGCCGGTTCACGATCAGGCTCTCGACCGCCTGCGAGTACTGGACGCCACCCAGCGAGTACTCGACCGTCGCCTCGGTGAGGGGGACCATGGCCTTGCGTCGACGGAAGCTCGCGATGGGCGCGGCGCCGGGCGGGCAGTGGAGATAGCCCCGGACGGCGTACGGGCCGATCGTCAGCATGATCAGGTGCTGGCGCGTCCGGATCCGTCGAGCGGGCAGCCCACGCGGACCGCCCGCGCTGACGAGCAAGAGCTCATCGCGCGCGACCACGAGCTCCGCGATCTCGCGGCGCCCGCCGTTGACGAGGTCATCGGCCTGCACGTCGACGAGCAGGATCTCCTCGCTGTCGTTGAGGAGATCGCTCAGCCGATCGGAGTCGAGGGCCACGAACCCGGACAGCACGCAGTCCTCCGCGTACGCGAGGAAGAGCACCATCGGGGTCTCGGGCCCGTCGTCGGTCTCCGGCTCGAGCGCGGCGGGTTCGCTCGCCGCGCGGCGGAACACGAGGCGCCACCGGCCCGATCGATCTTCGGGCGTGCTGGATCGCTGGACGTGGGCGGAGCTGGCCATCGCCGTCACCGTACGGGTCCGGCGGCCCGTTTTGGTCCCCGCGTTGGGCCTATCGAGCCCCCGGACCATCGGGTGGCGCGTCAGTCCGGTGGGTCGGCACTCACGGGCAACGCGAAGCCGAACTCGGATCCGCCACCGTCCCGCGGCAGCGCCCAGATCCGGCCACCCATGATCTCCACGATCCGCCGGCACACCGGAAGCCCCAGGCCGAGGCCGCTCGCCAGCTTCTGTGCCGCCTTCGCCCGGTAGAACGGCGAGAACAGGTCGTCGGTCGCGAGCCCCTCGATGCCCAGGCCGCGGTCCAGGACGGAGACCCGGACCTCGCCCTCCGCGTCCTCCACCACGACCTCGACGGGCGCCTCGCCGCCGTATTTGTGGGCGTTCGAGAGCAGGTTCTGGAGGACCAGCATCAGGTACGCGCGGTCCGCGTCGACGACCACGTGGTGGCCGCCGATGGACGCCGTCACCTCCCGGCCCGGATGACGGCGCGTGTACGACCGGACCTCCTGGCGGACCACGTGCTTCAGCAGCGTCGGCTCGAGGTCCGGCTCGACGCCGGACTGGAGGCGGCTCAGGAGCAGCAGGTTCTCGACGATGTCGAGCAGCCGCTCCGAATCGGACGCCATGTCGGCGATCATCCCCGCCTCCTCCGACGGGAACCGTTCGAGACGATCCAGCAGCAGCCGGGCATTGCCGTAGATGGTCGTCACCGGGGTGCGGAGCTCGTGCGAGACGAGGCCGAGGAAGTCGTCGCGCGCCGAACTCGAGATCGCCAGCGCTTCGCTCGCGGCTTCGAGCTTGGCCTTCGCGAGCTGGCGATCGGTCACGTCGACGAGGACGTTGACCCCGCCGATGAGACGACCCTCGTCGTCGCGGAGCGGGCTCGGGTATGGCTGGAAGTGGATCCGCGTGCCGTCAGGTCGCTCCGCGATCGCGGACTCTCCGCGCACGGGACGGTTCTCCTTGAGCGCGATCGCCATCGGGCAATCCTCGTGGGCCATCGGCCGCCCGTCCGACCAGTACAGCTTCCATGACCCACACCACATCTCGCCGAGCTCGGGACGGCGGCCCCACAACCGGGCCGCCTCCTCGTTGTAGTAGGTGAGGTGGCCGTCGGCGTCGGTGGTGTACAGCGCCACGCCGAGCGCGTCGATGAAGTCGCGGAACGGCCGACCATCGCCGTCGACGTCGCCGACCAGCCCGGCGCTCCGGACCAGGCGGATGAGCGATTCCCCTCCAGGGATGACGGCAGGCGGGAGCGTCGGGTGAGCCTTGAGCATCGTCCGATGATGGCCACAGGGTTGGCTCCCGTCCAGCGCATCCGCGCCCGCCAGCCCACTTGCAACGCGGTTGCAAGGGCACAACCGTTCCATGCGTCACGGTCCCGGCGCTGGCATGCCGATGCAACGGTCCGGTCGGCCTGCGGCGGCCGACCATGACGCGACGGGGCGCACGCTTGCGCCTATGGCCCATGACGTCGACGAGCGCCGCTCCGACCTCCAGAAGTTGCAGGTCGTGTCGGCGCAGCGCGCGAGGCTGCGGCGCGGGTCGCCGGAGTGGCGAACGAAGCTTCGCGAGGAGGAGCGGCTGGTGGCCAAGATCCGCAACTGGGCGCTGGGGCGCGGCCGCGACGACGACCCCGACGAGACCAGGCTCGACGACGAGCCCACGCTCGACGAGGAGCCCAAGACGGATATGGACGCACAGGGGCCGGACGGCCAGGTCTACGGCGGCTGACCCGCGGCCGTGCCGGACGGCGCTCGTCGACGTTGTTATGCAGCCGTCAGCCGGCGGCGCGTCCCGGTGGGATCGATGTCATGACCGGCGCCCTACCGTGATCGGCGTCGACGCACCCGCTGTGAGGGCCGTCGGCTCCACGAACCCCGGCCGGACCTCCGACTGCCCCGGCTGGGGTTCGTATCTGTCTACCGGCCTACTGGTCGATGCCCTGCAGGCGCAGCGTCCACTCCGGACAGGTGCTCTCGACCGTGATCGTGGCGGTCGCGGCCCGCGAATCCAGCGGCTGTGAGCCCGTCACCAGCTGCTCGCCGACGATCGGGATGCTCAGCGACGTCGGCGCCCCGCCGACGCTCGGTTGGACGAACCAGTCCAGCCGACAGCCGGTCCGCCGCGTCGAGTCGATGGTCCAGGCGATGGTGCTCTGCGTGGAATAGAAGGACACCGTTCGCCAGACGAACCGGCCCAGCGTCCCCTCGAGCTTGAGATCCGTGCCTTCCGGAACGATGACCTGCTCCGTGCTGGTGTAGGTCCGGAACGAGGTGATCGGCGAGGGCGTGGCACCGGGCGGCGGCGACTCGCCGGTCGTCGGCAGTTCGGCCGAGGGCGTGCCCCAGATCCCGATCGCCTGGCGTCGCGCGTAGTCCTGGGCTTCCATGAAGACGTCCTTGTAGGCGACGTCGGGTTCGGTGAAGTCGGTCTCCGCGACGCCCGAGAGCACCAGCCACGTGCCGACCAGCAGGAACCGGCCGTCCTCCTCCACCCAGACGTGGCGCAGCAGGCGACCCTCGTCGTCGGTGTCGCTGACGTCGGGCTCCAGCCAGACGGTGTGCCCGGCGACGATCGAATCGTTGAGCCGTGCGGCCTCCAGCGCCACGGCGTCGGCGTCGGGCGTGCCGGACGGGATGACCACATTGAGGTAGCGGACCCGCTCGATGGTCCCGCCCAGCTCGACGACGATCGTGTTGCCGTCGAAGACCTCGGTGACGACGGCTTCCACGGCCCGCGGCCCGGGCAGGATGTCGGGGAGTGGCGGCACGATGACCGAGGGCGCCGGCGTGGGCGTCACCTCCGGGAGCGGCGTCTGCGGCGCCTGGCTCGGCGCGACCGCGACCGCCGGCGGGGCCACGAGCCGCGCGACCTCGCTCGCGAGCGTGTCCCAGTTGCTTCGGAGGTTGGCGGGCAGGTCCGTTGACGCCGCGAAGCCGACGGCCACCAGGCCGATGATGACCCCGATGCCGATGACCGCGTAGCCGCGCGGCTGGCGCCGACGGCCCTCGATCGCGGCGAGCGGCACGGGGCGGACCCGGCCCCCGCGTCGATCCGGGCGGCTGCGGCGTTCGGCGCGCCGGTCGCGCGTCGTGGTGGGCACGGATCGTGGGCGGGCGATGAAGCCGGACTGCGGCCAGCCACCGGGCGGGGTGGGCGAGTACGGACCGCCGGGCGGCTCGAACGAGAGGTCGAGGGCGTCGTAGTCCAGGCCGCACTCCAGGCAGTACCGGAAGAGGGCGGCACGCGGCGTTCCGCAATCGGGGCAGAACTCGTCCTGGAGCATGGGCACGGCGTGGATAGGAGTACCTGCGCGCGAGGGTGACGGAGCGCAGCGTGGGTCCCTCGCGAACCCCCGGCTCACCGGTTCGACCGGCTCCATCAAGTCTCCGGCACAGCCGCCGGATGGGTCAATGGTCCTAGACCTTACCGGACTATCCGCTGGTGCACCACGGCACCCCTCGGCCCCGGCCCCGGGACCGTGCCGGCCCCGGCCCCGCGCCCCGATCCCGGCCCGGGACCGTGCCGGCCCCGATCCCGATCCGGATCCCAATCTCGAGCCGGATCCCGATCCGGACCCATCGACCCCGATCCCGATCCGGATCCCAATCTCGAGCCGGATCCCGATCCGGACCCATCGACCCCGATCCCGATCCGGCCCCCGATCCCGAGCCATCAATACCAGTGTCGTTTTCGGGATGAATGAGCGTGGTGGCTGCCCCAGCCTGCAGCCTGGGCGCCTGTCCACGAGGGATCTGTCGAGGAGTCGACAATACCAGTGAGGGTGGTTGGTCCTTGGCCCGACCCCCGCGAGCCCCCCGCAGCTCCCCGGGCGGTACTCTCCGCGGCTCCTCGCGCGGTATTCGACCCCGACCGTCAATACCAGTGTCGTTTTCGGGATGAATGAGCGTGGTGGCTGCCCCAGCCTGCAGCCTGGGCGCCTGTCCACGAGGGATCTGTCGAGGAGTCGACAATACCAGTGAGGGTGGTTGGTCCTTGGCCCAGGGCCGGCCCTTTGACCCCGAGCCGCCCCGGGCCCCGCCCCGGACCCCGCTCTGCCCCGGACCCCGCTCCGCGCCCGGGCCCCGCCGCGCCCCCGGACCCCGGCCCCGCGCCCCTAGTTCGTGAGGCGGATCGAGTAGCTGCCGAAGTAGCGCGGGCACCCGCCGATCGGGCAGTTCGTGCCGAGCTGCGCGTTGTCGAAGCTCGAGATGAAGTACCCCGTCACGGTCTTGGAGCTGCCGCCGGACGCGCTCACGACATGGAACGTGGCCCAGCCCTGGAAGTTGCCGGCGTCGTCCACGATCGGCACCACCACGTCCTTGCCCGCGTAGCACGCCTGGATGGAGGGCTTGGCCGCGCATGTCCCGTTCGAGTCGTAGAGCGTCGTGTGGTTGCCGTTGTTGTGCTGGCCGATGTACTCGCCGTAGGCCAGGGTCTTGTTGATGACCAGGGTCCCGCCGATGATGTTTCGCGTGTCGTTGCTGTTGAGGTTCCCGGTCGCGTAGTTGGTCCAGGCGATGTCGCCGGGGGAGTCCGGCACGTCGCCGTTGCCCTCACCGAAGCTGTACGGGGCGCCCGGATCCGCGTACGGCCCCTTCGCCTTGCCGTTGCTGTCGAACGCGTCGATGTTGAAGATGATCGGCGCGGCCCCGTAGGCGGTGTCGGGCGTGTCCGAGGCCTGGGCGGTCGCGGTGGTCGAGACCTCCCAGGTGGGCATCCCCACGACGGCGGCGAAGTTGTTGCGATGCGGCGCGCTGATGTCCACGGTCACCTTGACGCCGGCCGTGGTGGTCAGGCTGACGTCGACGGTCACGCCGCCGGCGCCATGGACGAACCCGTTCTGGCCGGCCACGAGGCGGGCTCGCGCGATGGCGCTGGTGCTGTCGCGGTTGATGAGGTAATCGTTCGCGCCCGCGAGCGACGCGAGGTCGGCCGCGCTCTGCTCGGTCCGGCGCATGGCGAAGGCGGAGCCGCCGTCGAGGACCAGGCCCACCATCGGGATGAGCGCGAAGATCAGGACGAGGGCGAAGATCACCACCACCTGGCCGCGCTCGTTCCGGACGGCGCCGGGGTGGGACGGCGCGGCGCCGAGGTGCCGCTGGGTGGTGCCGAGGTGCTGCCGGTCGCCGGCGATGTCGTGCGCGCGCATGGTGCCTCCAGATCGGCTCATTGGATCTCGACCGAGCTGGTCGACTGCATGTTCCAGGTCCCCACCAGCCCCAGGAGCGGGGTGACGGGCGTATAGGGAGCGATGATCGTGACCCGGACCGATCGGCCCGGGATGCACGCCGTGGCGATGACGCTGCCGTCGATGTCCACGCACGTGAAGGTGGGATTGCCGAGGTTGGGCACCAGTCGCTGCTGCGTGGCGATCACGGCCGCCGTCTCGGCGCTGTCGCCCAGCGTCGTTCCCGGGTGGACGCTCGTCACTCGAGCGATCTCGCGCGCGGCCTCGGCCACGCCGTTGTACATGTAGATCCCGCGACCCAGGTCCACCACGCCCATGAGGATCACGAGGAAGATCGGGATCACGAGCGCGAACTCCACCAGGCCCTGGCCGGACCGGCGCTGTCGACGGGAGCGGACGGCGGCGCGCATCAGTTGGACACCGTCACGGTGACGGAGTGCGTGCTGGACCCGACGCTGTTCGCGACGCTCAGCTGGATCTGGTACGTGCCCTTCTTGGTGTACTTGTGCAGCGGCGGATCCTGCTGCGTGGAGATCCCGGTGCCATCACCGAAGTTCCACGACCAGGTGTTGTTGCAGCCGGCCGTCCCCATGTTGGTGGAGGTGTCCGTGACGTCGAAGTTCGTCGCGTTCTTCTGGCCGCTGGTCGGCGTCACCGTGAAGTTGGCGACGGGCGCCAGGCACGCCACACCCGCGTTGATCGTCTTGCTGGCCGAACTCGAGCCGGCCGCGTTCGTCACGGTCAGCGTGACCGTGTAGCTGCCGACGCCGAGGTACGTGTGGGACGGTGGGTTCTGCTGGCTCGAGGTCCCGCCGTCGCCGAAGGTCCACGCCCAGCTCGTCGGCGCGCCGGTCGACGTGTCGCTGAAGGACACGTTGAGTGGGGCCGCGCCGGTCATCGGGGTCGCGGTGAAGCTCGCCACCGGGATCGTGGGCGCCGGCACCGTGGCGTTGACGACGAGGTTGTAGCTGGAGCTCCCGCCCGCGTTGGACGCGACGAGGGTGATGGTGTACGTGCCCGGCGTGGCGTACGTGTGCGGTGGCGGTGTCTGGAGGGACGATGCCTGCCCATCGCCGAACGTCCACGCCCAGTTGGTCGCGGCGCCGGTGGTCGTGTTCGACAGCGTCACCGTCAGCGGCGCGGGTCCGCTCAGCGGCGAGGCGTTGAAGCTCGCGACGGGCGGGGCGGTGACGACGGTGTTCGGCGGGACCTGGCGCTGGGCCGACGCCGTCGATGAGAACGTGAGGTTCTGGCCGCCGATGAAGGAGCCGATGATCGGCGTGACGAGCGTGAAGTGCCCGGTCACCTGGACCGAGACCGTCGCACCGAGCGTCGCGTTCGACCCGCAGCCGCCGGAGCAGGTCACGGCGACGTCCGCCGGGGCGATGGTCACGAAGCTGCCGTTCGCCTCCTGGAGGACGCGGCACATCACCCGGTTGACGTCCTTGTTGGCGCTGGTGCAGGCGGTGTTCGGCTGGAAGGAGTTGGGGTTCTCGGCCGCTTCCATCGCGCCGGCCCGGGCCGCGTCGCTGACGGTGATGCGCGAGTAGAAGAGCCGCCCGAGATCGACGGTCGCCGCCAGGAGCAGCAGCATCACCGGCACGATGAGGGCGAATTCGACCAGTCCCTGGCCGATCGTCCGAGAGCGTCGGGAGGCGGTCGGGCGTCGATGGGTCGACGGTTCGGGTCGTGGCCGCACGCTGGCCCGGGAGGACGACTGCATCTGCACTTCCTGTTCGCGGGGTTGGGTCCTGACGCAGGTCCCCCGGGACAAACGCCGATGCCAGGGATTCTCCCACAGGTAGGCTTGCAGGCCACCTTTCGGTTGACCGGGAAGTACTGGTC
>CAYMTJ010000050.1:0-23167 GCA_964393345.1 uncultured Anaerolineaceae bacterium
CGCCGGGCCGGTCGGGCAGCGCCGGGCCGGTCGGGCAGCGCCGGGCCGGTCGGGCAACGCCGGGCCGGTCGACCCAGTGACGATCAGGCGGGACGCCGGAACACGTACCCGACCCCGCGCACCGTGTGGATGAAGGCCGGTCGCCCCGGATCATCCTCGATCATGCTGCGAAGCCAGTGGACGTGGACATCCACGGTCCGCGTCTCGCCCGCATAGTCATAGCCCCAGACGTTCTCGAGCAGCTGGTCGCGGGTGAACACCTGGCCCGGGTGCCGGATCAGGAAGGCGAGGAGTTCGAACGCCTTGGGCTTGACCGCGAGGACCTGCCCGTCGCGCAGCAACCGGTGCCCGCCGAGATCCGCCTGGACGGCCCCGAGATCGACGATGGCCGGTGGCGCCTCGACGGCGACGCTCTGGTCGGACCGCCGGAAGAGAGCGCGGATGCGGGCCGTCAGCTCGCGCAGGCTGAACGGCTTGGTCACGTAGTCGTCCGCGCCTAGCTCGAGACCGACGACCTTGTCCAGCTCCGAGTCCTTGGCCGTCAGCATCACGATCGGCACGCCGGACTCGGCGCGGATGATCCGGCAGACCTCGATGCCGGACAGCTCGGGGAGCATCAGGTCCAGCAGGATCAGGTCGGGCCGCTCGGCACGGAACGTCGCCAGCGCCTCCCGGCCGTCCGCGGCGGCGAGGACCCGGAATCCGTCGGACTCGAGCGCGTCGGCGAGGGTCTCGCGCAGCGTGGGCTCGTCTTCGACGACCAGGATCGTGCGTGCCATCCATCGCCCATGGTACGGGCCACTGTTAACGGCGCATTGACCGGGCGCGATGCGAACTTGCTGTCCGAGCCGGACCACGGCTCAGGCCCCGGCGAGCACCTCGATCGCGCGGTCGATGCGGCGCAGGGTCCGGTCACGCCCCAGCGCGACCAGCGTATCGAACAGCGGTGGCGTGGCCGTGCGCCCGGTGACGGCGACACGGATCGCCATGAACAGGTCCCCGACCTTCCAGGCGCGCGCCTCGGCCAGTGCCCGGAGCGGCGGCTCGAGCTCGTCCACTTCGAACACGACCGCACCGACGTCCGCGATGACCTCCCGTGCCGCGGCCAGCCCCTCGCGCGTCGTGGCCGCGTCCCAGCGCTTCGGCACGAGCGTCGTCGCGTCGACCCCGACGTCGTCGACCCACAGGAAGCCGGCCAGGTCACCGATGGCGCCGAGCGTCGGGAGTCGTTCCTGGACCACGGGAAGCAAGGCGCGGATCTCATCGTCGGCGGGCATCCAGCCGATCCGCCCGGCGACCAGTTCCGCCTCGATGAACGGCCGGAGCCGGTCGATCAGGTCGTCGGGTTCGAGTCGCCGGATCCACTGGCCGTTGAGCCACTCGAGTCGCTCGCGGTCGAAGACGGCGCCGCCCTTGTGGACGGCCTCGATATCGAAGCGCTCGACGATCTCGTCGACCGAGAGGACCTCCTCCTCCGTGCCCGTCGCCCAGCCGAGGAGCGCCAGGTAGTTGACCAGGGCCTCGCGGATGAACCCCTGCGCGATGTAGTCACTCACCGCGGTCTGGCTCTTGCGCTTGCTCATCTTGGTGCGGTCGGGGTTGAGGATGAGCGGGAGGTGGGCGAAGCGGGGCACCTCGTAGTCCAGCGCGCGGAACAGGAGGATGTGCTTGGGCGTGTTCGACAGGTGGTCCTCGCCGCGGATCACGTGGGTGATCGCCATGGCGGCATCGTCCACGACCACCGTGAAGTGGTACAGCGGGTTGCCGTCGCTCCGGACGATGACGAAGTCGCCCCCGAGATTGGCCACGTCGAACTCGACGGGCCCCCGGACGAGGTCGTCGAAGGCCACGACCCCCTCCCCCACCCGAAAGCGGATCGCGCCGCGTCGACCGTCGGCCTCGCGGGACGCCCGCTCGTCGGGCGTCAGGCGCGCGCACCGACCGACGTACCGGGGCGGTCGCTTCGCCGCTTCCTGCTCGGCTCGGTCGGCGGCCATCTCCTCGGCCGTGCAGTAGCACGGGTACGCCCGATCCGCGTCGAGCAGCCGCGCGGCCGCCTCCGCATAGCTGGGCAGCCGCTGCATCTGACGGTAGGGCGCATAGGGCCCTCGGGCGGCCTCCCCCGCGACTTCCGGGCCCTCGTCCCAGCGCAGGCCGAGCCAATGGAGCCCGTCGAGGATGTCCTTTTCGTAGGCGATCGAGCCGCGGGCCTGGTCGGTGTCCTCCAGCCGGAGCACGAAGGTGCCACCGACATGGCGCGCGTGCAGGTAGTTGAAGAGCGCGGTCCGGGCGGTCCCGATGTGGAGCGGCCCCGTGGGACTCGGCGCGATCCTGACCCGATCGGCGGTCATGCGCGCGTGGGTCGGGCGGTGATCTCGGGCACGCGGTGGAACAGCGCCGGATCGGCGACACCGGGGAGCACGCGCACCAGCGACGCGGGGCGAAGCCCGAGCGTGGCTCGTCCACGCGGCCCGTCGAGCGTGAGCGAGTCGAGCGACTCGGAACGCGCGAGGACGGTGATCTGGGCGCCGGGCATCAGCGCCCGCGCCTCGAGGTACGACAGGAGCCCCGCGTCCTCCTCGGCCTCCTCGGTGATCCGGTAGACCGTCGCGTGCTCACCCGCGCCGACCTCGCTGAGCTTGACGCCCGCGGGTCGGCGCCTGGCCGTCTCGGCGTCGATCGGGTTGCCGTGCGGACACGTCTGCGGGTGGCCCAGCATCTCGTCGAGCCGGGCCTCGACCCGCGGCGAGATCGCGCTCTGGAGGCGCATCGCCTCGTCGTCCGACTCGGCCCAGCCGAGCCCGATCACGGTCGTAAGCAGCCACTCGAGCAGGGCGTGGCGCCGGAAGATCCCATCGGCGGCGGCCCGACCCGCCGCGGTGAGGTGCAACTGGCGGCTCTCGGCGTGCGCAACGAGTCCGTCGGCCACCAGCCGCCGGAACATCTCGCTCGCGGCCTGCGTGGTGACCCCGAGGTGGCGGGCGATCTGCGCGGCCGTGACGTGCCCGCTGTCCGCCGACCCGGCCATGACCCGAAGCGCGAGCAGATATTGCTGTGCGGCCGTGGACAGGTCGTGCGGATCGTGACGAGGTGGCATGCGGTCAGGATACGGGACCGGCCGGGACCTCCGGGCCGGGACCGCCGCCGACGCCGCCCGGACCGCCCCGATCGACGCCGCCGAACCCGCGCGATCGTCGAACGAGCGCGAACGCGAGCCCCGCGAGCCACCCGACGACGAGCGCCAGGCCGAGGACCATGGTGCGGGTCTCGGGCGCCGTGGCCGCGCCGCCCGCCGACAGGGCGAGCGCCACCGGCACCGCGACGACGAGCAGCGAGATCGCCGCCATCGCGGCGATCGAGGCGAGGGCGGGCACGAGCGCCAGGACGCCGAGCGAGACGAGTGCGAGGATCGGCCCGACGACGCCTTCGGTCGGGTCACACGTGGCCGCGAACCGACCGCAGCCCGTGATCTCCCCGACGAGCCAGACCAGTCCGAAGGCGATCGGCAGCCAGGCCGCGATGGCCTGGACCAGCCGCCATCGGCCGTGGGCGGTCCGTTCGTCGGTCAACGCCCGACCGAGATCGGTCGCCGCGGCGGCGAGATCCGGCGGTGGTGCGTCTACCGACGCGCCCGCGACGCCGGCTCCGACGGCGCCGGCGCCCCCGGCGCGCGCCGCCGGGCCGCCAGCCCAGGAGTCGTGCCGCGCCCGCCCTGGTGTGCCGGTCGCGGACGACGGCGTCTCCCCGGGCGGGGCTGCTGACGCTCCGGGCGGGGATGCTGACGCTCGAGGCCGCGATGCTCGGTCCGTCGGCGGGGCCGATGCCTCGGGCTCCGGCACGTCGCCGAGCGCCGACCCGGCCGTCGGCGAGCCCGGGTCGCCGTCACCATCGGCCTCGCCGATCGCGCCGGCGGCGGCCCTGGCCCGTGCCGCTCGCCTGGCCCGTGCCTGGTACTCCGGCCCGTGCTTGCGCGGATCCGCGTACTCCTTCGGGTTGATCGTCCAGTACGTGCCGCTCGTCGTCCCGTACCAGCTCGCGCCGCCCCAGTCCGGTTCGAACGGCTGGCCCTCGGCGCCGTCGTAGGACGTGGATCCGAGTGTCGCCTTGCCGGGTCCGTCGCGTGACCCGCCGCCGGGATCATCGGTGCCCGGGCCGCCGGAGCCCGTGCGGCCGGCCGGACCAGCGGCCGACGACCCGGCCGACGATGGTCGTCCACGCTCCGGGCGGGCACCCGTCCGGGTGCGTCGTGCTCGCCCGCCGTACGCCCGATTCGTGGCATCGGCCCGGTCCGGATCCGCGCTGGACGGGCGATCGGCCGGGGCCGGCGCCCCACGTGACGCCGGACCGCGGGCGACCCCGGACCGGATGACCTGCTCGTACGCGGCCTTGATCGCCAGGAACCGTGGCAGCGCCGCGGGCCCGGCGACGTCGGGATGATTGACCTTCGCCAGGGCCCGGTACGCCGCCCGCACCTCAGCAAGGGTCGCGCCTCGCGCCAGCCCGAGCGTCCGGTACGGATCCTTCGGGGGCGTCAACCGATGAGCTCGCCCACCGGCGCGAGTTCGAAGTCGGCCAGGGTCTCCGCGCCCACGCGCCCATGCGGATCGAGCGCGGTGGGCCGGTGGTATCGGCCCAGGGCGCGCAGCGCGGCCCCATCGAGAGCCCCCACCTGTCGCAGCGCCTCGACGGACGCCGACCAACTCGCCCGGCCGCCCGCGTCGCCGTCCTCGATCTTGACGGCGAGACCCGACGCGATCGCGTGCGTGGTCCCGGTCCGCGTGCCCGGCAGCACCGCGACGCCCCGCAGACCCTCCATCCCGGACTTGCTGATCAACCGGCCGGGAGCGGCCTTCATGACCGACGTATCGAGCCGATCGTGGCGGCCCCCGACCATCTCGGGCTCGGCGAGTAACGCGTCGCGGATGACGGTCAGGGGCTCTGCGACCGCACTTCGGGCATCGCGAGCGGCAACCGCGGCCGGCTCGGCCAGGAACGCGTAGGCGCGCGCCACGCTCCGAAGCGGGAACGCGTAGGTCTCGACGCCGCAGCCATCGATGGCGGTCCGAAGCTTGTCGGGCGAGGTGCCGAACGCCCGGGCCACCGCGGCGCGGTACGCGACCTGCGCCGGATGGGCCGGACGCCAGTAGTCGGTCGGGTCCCAGCCTCGCAACTTCGCGAGCAGGAGGAAGACCGCGTGCTGGCCGGAGCACATGTGCCGGATGGGACCGGCCTTCTCCCCGTCACGGGCCAGCCGGGCCGCGGTGAGCGGGTCGAGCGGCATCCCGTCAGAGCCACACGCCAGCAACGACTGGCTCACGCCGGTGCGCCGGAAGATCCCCTGGAGCGTCCGGACGTGGAGATCCTCGCCGGAATGCGAGCTGCCCATGATCGCGATCTCGGCCGTCTGGAGATCGAATGCGGCGACGCCGCCCGCCTCGATCAGGGCGAGGGCCCCGAACGGCTTGACCGTCGAGCGGAGCGTGACCACCCGGTCGGCGTCGCCGAGGACCCGGATCAGCGCGCCCGATGCGTCCGCCTCGACGATGTCGCCGCGGTGCACGCTCTCTTCGATCCCGTCGCGGACGTGGCGGACGAGGATCGGCGCGGTGGTGCCCCGTCGGCCCGCGAGACGGGTCGCCGGGCGGCGAGGACGCTGCGCCGCGGGTGCGGTCACGAGGATGGATCTCCGGTCGGTTCGGGCACGGGTGGAGTGGGCATGCCGGAACCGCGAGGATACCCCGGCGGGCGGTCCGGCGCGTCGGTACGATGAGGGTCACACCGCCTCATCTGGACCCTGCCTACGCCGGAGGTCGCCGTGCCCGCCCCGTCGCTCCACGTGTCCCGGCATCCGGCCGTGCTGCACAAGCTCGCGATCCTGCGTGACGAGGCCACGGAACCCAAGAAGTTCCGCGAGGTCGTGCGCGAGCTGTCCTGGCTCCTTGGCTACGAGGCACTCGCCGACGTGAGCGTGAAGGCGCGCGACATCCGCACGCCGATGGAGCCGATGACCGCCCACGAGCTCGGCGAGCGGATCGGGCTGGTGCCCATCCTGCGGGCGGGCCTGGGCATGGTCGACGCGATGCTCGAGCTGATGCCGACGGCGCAGGTCTGGCACCTGGGCCTGTTCCGCGATGAGCGGACGCTGCGACCCGTCGAGTACTACAACAAGCTGCCGGACTCCGCATCGGTGGACCTGTGCCTGATCCTCGACCCGATGCTGGCGACGGGCGGCTCGGCGACGGCGGCGATCGAGGTCCTCAAGAAGTGGGGCGCGGTCCGGATCAAGCTCGTCAACCTCATCGCGGCGCCGGAGGGCGTCGAGGCGGTCACCTCGGCCCACCCGGACGTTGAGATCCACTGCGCGGCGCTGGACCGTGGCCTCAACGAACGCGGCTACATCGAGCCTGGACTCGGCGACGCCGGCGATCGCCAGTTCGGGACCGGCCACGACTGACCGATGACCGTGGCCGGCACGGCGGTCATCGCCTCGGACCGGGTCAGCCGCGGACCGTGACCGGATACGGGACGAGTTCGTTGATGACGTAGGTCCCCCGGTCCGGATCGCGCTCGAGCGGCTGGACCCGCCCGCGATCATCACGACAGCGGGCCAGCAGGGCCGTCTGCCCGGCGACGCGCGGTGACCAGTCGAACGTCCACTGGGTCCAGCGGAGCGGGCTCGGCTCGTCGAGGAGCGTCGCGGGCGCCCACGTCACGCCACCGTCGTCGCTGATCTCGACGACGGTGACCGCCGCCTCACCTGCCCACGCGATGCCCGTGACGGGGATGGACGCGCCGGCCACGATCCCGCCGGGTGCCGGGGAGGTGATCTGGGCCTTGGGCTGCATCTCCGTGACGGGCACGCGTCGGCCGTCCCCGACGAGACCGGCCGACGCGTACTCCACGGTCTCCCAGTGCCCGTCGTGCGGGCCGTCGATGACCGTCACGTGTGTCACCCACTTGACCGACGCCATGCCGTACCAGCCGCCGACCAGCGCCCGGACCGGTCCCCCGTGCTCCGGGCTCAACGGCGCACCGTCCAGCTCCAGCGCGAGCAGCACCTCGTCGCGCATCGCCTTCTCGAGCGGCAGGCTCCGCTCGAACCGGATCGAGCGCCGCTGACCATCCGCGCCGGTGATGACGCCTGAATCGGCGCCGGCGATCAGGACCGCCATCCCCTCGGGACGGACGCCCGCGGCCTCGATGATCCGCCGCAGCGGCACGCCGGACCAGCGGCCGTTGCCGACGGCGCCGCCGACCCACGGGACGCCGTGGACGGGCGGGGCCAGGTGCGCCCGGCCGTTGCCCGCGCACTCGATCGTGACCGTCCGTTCCTCGAGACCCATCGACCGCAGCTCGGCCATGCCCACCGACAGGGTCCGTTCGACGAGCCCGTCGACGGTCACGCGGTGGTCCGCGACCGACAGCGACGGCACCGCGAAGTGCGACCGGATGAAGAAGTCCCCGGCCGACGTCAGGGGCCCGCCGAGCCGATGCAGCTCCGTCTCCGCGTTGCGCGGCTCGATCGTCGCGACTCGGGGCCGCCCGTACGCGCTCGCGGTCGCGTCAGTCATCGCACCCGTGCTCGCATCCCGTCCGAACCTCCGTCGGCATCGCCGAACGGCCTGGACGGTCGCGGCGCGTGTGCCCGGTCGTGGGCGGTCCGCCACGGGGCGGCGCTATTGTACGAGCGGACGGGCGGGAGCAGGAGGAACGGCACTCGATGACGGCTGACTGGGATCCCGGCACGTTGCTCCTGCCCGAGCGGACGCGCCTTGTCCACATCGGACCGCCGAAGACCGGGACCACGATGCTCCAGACGGCGTTCCACAACGGCCGCGAGGCGATCGCCCCGCAGGGCGTCCGGTTCGCCGGGACCGACCGCCACCCGATGAAAGCGGTGCTCTCCGCCATCGGCCGACCGGGGCCCATCTCCCGCGTCCCGCCTTCGATCGACAACTGGAAGCGGCTCGTCCGCGACATCGAGCGAGCCGGTGACCAGCGGGTCCTCCTGAGCAGCGAGTTCCTGGCCGACGCGACACCCGAGGCGGTCCGCCGCGTGGTCGACGACCTCGATCCGGCGCGCGTCCACGTGGCGGTGACCCTGCGTCCGCTCGCGAGCATCCTCCCGTCGCAGTGGCAGCAGTACGTCCAGAGCGGGATCCGCGCGTCCTACGACACGTGGCTGAGCGCCATCTTCGACACGCCGGACCCGCGCATGACCCCGTCCTTCTGGCACCGGCATCGGCACGACCGACTGGTCGAGCGCTGGGCGGAGGTGGTGGGCCCCGCCAACGTCACGGTGGTCGTCCTCGACGACCGTGATCACGACATGGTCCTGCGGGTGTTCGAAGCGCTGCTCGGACTGCGGCAGCGGACGCTCGAGGCGGACGACGATCGAACGAACCGGTCCATGACGCTCCCCGAGATCGAGGCGGTCCGGGCGTTCAACGCCCGGTTCTACGACGAGGGACTCAAGGCCGGTCTCCATGCCCTGGTGATGCGGACGGGCGCCTCGACCTACATCAAGAGCCGGATCCCGGAACCGGACGAGCCGCGGATCACGACGCCGGCGTGGGCGGTCGAGCGGACGACGGTCGTGGCGCGCGAGATGGTCGCGGCGATCGCGGCGTCCGGCGTCCGCGTCGTCGGCGATCTTGGATCGCTCACGCGACCCCCATCGCGTGTCGCCGACGGGGAGGCGCCGGAGGTGGCCATCACCCCGACCGTCGCGGCGTCGGTGGCGATGGGGATCCTGATCTCGAGCGGGCTGGTGCGCGGAACGTCGGGCGGACAGCCCCGCAGCCGCTCGGACGCGGACGATCTCGGGGAGGGCAAGGGCATCCCGGCGCCGAGCACGACCACCGAACCGTTCGAGCTGCTCCGCGTGTCCACCAGCCGACTGAGCCGGGTGCTTGCGCGGCGTCTGCGCGCCGCGGCGAAGGCGCGGGTCCGGGGCATCCGCGTGCGGCTTTCCTGAGGGCGCGCGACGTCCCGGACCGAGACGGCCGTGGCGCCGTCAGCGGGTGGACTGGCCGGGATCTGCGAGCCGCGGCCTGAGCGCCGCCAGGACGAGTCGGACGGCGCTCGCCACGTCGGTCGTCGAGGTATCCACCGTGACCTCGGCATCGTCCGGGGCCTCGTACGGCGACGAGATCCCGGTGAAGTCCGCGATCTCGCCGGCCCGGGCGCGAGCGTAGAGGCCCTTGCGGTCGCGGGCCTCGCACACCTCGAGGGGCGTGCTCACGTGGACCAGCACGAACGCCCCGGCCGCCTCGGCGCGGGCCCGGGCGCGGCCGCGGCTCGCGGCGAACGGCGCGATCGGCGCCGCGATGGCGATCCCCCCGTGCCCGGCGATCAGCGAGGCGACATAGCCGATGCGGTCGATGTTGGCCTCGCGCGACGCGGCGTCGAACCCGAGGTCGGACGACAGGGAGCGGCGGACGTCGTCGCCGTCGAGGAGCGTCACGCGGTGCGGGACGTGCTCGGGAAGCTCGTCGGCGAGGGCCCGCGCGATCGTGGACTTCCCCGAGCCGGACAGTCCGGTGAACAGGATCACGGCGCCACGGCTCGGGGTCGTACGGACGGCCCCGATGACCTCGGTCGCGTTCGGCTCGGGGTACACGTCGCGCACGGCCGACTCGAACATGGTCGAGAGCGCCTCGACGCGGCGGACGTCCGCCTCGGACCGCGCGGCGCGGATCTCGTGACGATCCGTGGCGCCATAGCCTCGCAGGACGGCGTCGAGGTCGAGGCCGGCCGTCGCGGTCGTCGACGCGCTGGGCCACGGCACGACGACCGGACGGGCGTCGATCCCGTCGCCGCCCCTCCCGGCCCCGAACGTCTCGGCGAGGGCGACGGTGCACCGCACCAGCCCGTCCCAGCCGACCTGACCGACGTCCCGCGGCCGTCGGCCCACCATGGCGACGCACAGGACGATCGCGGGATCGAGGCGCTCGACCACCGCCCCGAGCGTGCGGACATCGTCGCGGGTCGGCACGTCATCGACCACGACCGCGAGCACCGGACGTCCGGCCGCGGCGGCCGCGACCTCCCCCCGGACGTCGGCGGGTCGACGCCGGTACGTCGGGTCCCAGCGGACGCTCTGGCCGCCCGCGAACGGGCGCAGCGGGCCGGCCTCGCGACCGGACGGACCGGCGGGCCGCAGATGCGCGAGGGGCGTGTTCTCCGCGTCGGTGAGGACGAGCTCGCCGTCATCCGGAACGCCCGGCAGGGCGGGCAGGGCCGCGATCGCCCCCGTCAGGGCCAGCTCGAGGACATCGAGGCCATCATCGTCGAGCGCGATGTGCGGGACCCGCGCGAGGCCGTCGAGCCCGCTGGTTGGCATGCGGCGATGATACCTGCGACGCTTAGGGGCGATGACCGCCGGCATCCGGCGGCGACACCTTCGAGGACGACCACACTTGAGCCGCGACGCGACCGCATGATCGACCACGCCCGACCGGGGGTCCAGGCCCCGGACGACGATCGCGTGGGCGACCCCGATCCCGCCGACGACACGTCCCTCGCCGCCCACCTCGCCGCCGGCGCCGCCGCGGTCCTGCTGGACCTGCGGGCGCGCGTCGACGCCGGATCGTCCGCCGTCGACGCGACGGCCTTGCGCTCCGCCGGCGACCGAGCCGCCCAGGCGTACCTCGCGACCGCGCTGGCCGCCGCGCGGCCGGCCGACGCCGTCCTGTCCGAGGAGGCCAGCGACGATCCGCGCCGGCTGGGGATGGACCGGGTCTGGATCATCGATCCGCTCGACGGCACCCGGGAGTTCGCCGAGCGTGAGGACGGCGCATGGCGCGAGGACTTCGCGGTCCACGTCGCGCTCTGGGTCCGCGAGCGCGGCGTCGACGCCGCGGCCGTCGCCCTGCCGGCCTGCGGCCGCGTCATCGACACCGGTTCGGCGGTCGCCCCCGATCCCGCCGCGGCCGATGCGGTCCTCGCCGGGCGTCGGCCGATCCGCGTGGCCGTGAGCCGAACGCGCCCGCCGGCGATCGTGTCGAGGCTGGGGACGCTCGCCGGCGTCGAGCTGGTGCCGATGGGATCCACCGGTGCCAAGGCGATGGCCGTGCTCGACGGGCGGGTCGACGCCTATCTCCATGCCGGCGGCCAGTACGAGTGGGACTCCGCGGCGCCCGTCGCCGTCGCGGCCGCCGCCGGGTTCGTCGCCACCCGGCTGGATGGCTCGACGATCCCGTACAACCAGGCCGATCCCTGGTCGCCGGACGTGTTGATCTGCCACCCCGGACTCGCCGGGCATCTCGCCGAGCTCATCGCGCAGGCCGGTCCCGACAGCGACGGGGAGGGCCCCGCGTGGCCGTGATCCACCAGCTCAGCCACCTGCGCAGCCTCGAGGCCGAGAGCATCCACATCGTGCGCGAGGTCGCCGCGGAGATGGAACGGCCGTGCCTGCTGTTCTCCGGGGGCAAGGACTCCATCGTCATGCTCCAGATCGCGCGCAAGGCCTTCGCCCCGGCCCCGATCCCGTTCCCGGTGATGCACGTCGACACGGGCTTGAACTTCCCGGAGATCCTCGCGTTCCGGGACCGCTGGATCGAGACCCTGGGGCTCAAGCTCGTGGTCGCGTCCGTCCAGGACGCCATCGATCGTGGGCTGGTCCGCGAAGAGCCCAACGGGTCGCGCAACCGGATCCAGACCCAGGTGCTGCTGGAGGCGGCGGAGGTCAACCGGTTCGACGCCCTGCTGGGCGGCGGACGGCGCGACGAGGAGAAGTCCCGGGCGAAGGAGCGCGTCTTCTCGTTCCGCGACGAGTTCGGCCAGTGGGACCCGAAGAACCAGCGGCCGGAGATCTGGAACCTCTACAACGGCCGCGTCTTCCCGCGCGAGGGGATCCGCGTCTTCCCGCTGTCGAACTGGACCGAACTCGACATCTGGACCTACATCGCCGAGGCCGGGATCGAGATCCCCGGGCTCTACTTCGCGGCCGAACGCGACGTGGTGGTCCGGGACGGGATGCTGTACGCGGTCAACGAGTTCATCACGCCGCGGACCGGCGAGTCGGTGGAGCGCCGCGTCGTCCGCTACCGGACCGTCGGCGACGCCAACCTGACCGCGGCCGTCGACTCCGACGCCGACACGGTCGAGCGGATCGTCGAGGAGATCGCCGCCATCCGGGTCACCGAGCGGGGTGCGACGCGCGGCGACGACAAGGTCAGCGAGGCGGCCATGGAAGACCGCAAGCGCGAGGGCTACTTCTGATGCCGGGCGATCTGCTCCGTCTGGCGACCGCCGGCTCCGTCGACGATGGGAAGAGCACGCTCATCGGGCGGCTGCTGTTCGACTCGAAGTCGCTGTTCAGCGACCAGCTCGAGGCCGTCGAGCGCGTCAGCCGCGATCGCGGCCACGACTACACCGACCTGGCGCTCCTGACCGACGGGCTGCGCGCCGAGCGCGAGCAGGGCATCACGATCGATGTCGCCTACCGGTACTTCGCGACGCCGCGCCGGAAGTTCATCATCGCGGACACGCCCGGGCACATCCAGTACACGCGGAACATGGTGACCGGCGCGTCGACCGCGGACGTCGCGCTGATCCTGCTCGACGCCCGCCGGGGCATCACCGAGCAGAGTCGGCGGCACGCCTTCATCGCCACCTTGCTGGGCGTCCGCCACCTCGTGGTGTGCGTCAACAAGATGGACCTCGTCGACTACGACGAGAACGTGTTCGAGGCGATCCGGGCCGAGTTCAGTGAGTTCGCGACGCGCCTGCGCGTCGGCGACATGACGTTCATCCCCGTGTCGGCCCTGCTCGGGGACAACGTCGTCACGCGCTCGGCGAACACGCCGTGGTTCGACGGCGCGCCGCTGCTCAGCCATCTCGAGCACCTGCACGTCGCGAGTGACCGCAACCTCGTCGACGTGCGCTTCCCGGTGCAATACGTCCTTCGCCCGCAGTCCAAGCAGATCGTGGACTACCGCGGCTACGCGGGCAGCGTCGCGTCCGGGGTGCTCAAGCCGGGCGACCGCGTGGTGGCCCTGCCGAGCGGCTTCGAGTCGACGATCGCCACCATCGAGACGCCCGACGGCCCCGTCGAAGAGGCGTTCCCGCCGATGGCGGTCACGATCACCCTGACCGACGACATCGACGTCAGCCGCGGCGACATGCTCTGCCGCCCGAACAACATGCCGTCCGTGGTCCAGGACATCGATGCCCAGGTCTGCTGGATGGACGAGACCGCGTCGCTTACGTCGGGCCGCCGCTACCTCATCAAGCACACCACCCGCTGGGCCAAGGCCGTGGTGCGCGAGCTGACGTACCGGATCGACGTCAACACCCTCCATCGCATCGAGGACGCCACCGAGCTCGCCCTCAACGAGATCGGGCGGGTCCAGCTGCGCGTCACCCAGCCGCTGTTCGTGGACCCGTACCAGGCGAACCGCCAGACCGGGGCGTTCATCCTGGTCGATGAGGGCACGAACCGAACGGTCGCCGCCGGGATGATCCAGCGGGCGCCGGGGGCCTGACGACTCGCATGGCAGCGACGAGTGCCGCACCGACGTCCACGCCACACCCGGCCGATCGACACGACCTCATCCGCGTGCAGGGAGCGCGGGTCAACAACCTCAAGGACATCAGCGTCGATATCCCGAAGCGGCGGCTGACCGTCTTCACCGGGGTCTCCGGGTCGGGCAAGAGCTCGCTGGTGTTCGGCACGATCGCCGCGGAATCGCAGCGGATGATCAACGAGACCTACAGCGCGTTCGTCCAGGGGTTCATGCCGACGCTGGCGCGGCCCGAGGTCGACGTGCTCGACGGCCTGACGACGGCGATCATCGTGGACCAGGAGCGGATGGGGGCCAACGCCCGATCGACCGTCGGCACGGCCACCGATGCCAACGCGCTGCTGCGGGTGCTGTTCAGCCGGCTCGGCGATCCGTACGTCGGCCCGCCGACGGCGTTCTCGTTCAACGTCCCGATGCGCAAGGCGAGCGGCGCGATGACGATCGACCGCGGCAAGGGCGAGCGGATCGTGGTCCGCGACGCCGTCTACTACGGCGGGATGTGCCCGCGCTGCGAGGGCATGGGTTCGGTCACCGACGTGGACCTGACCCAGCTGTACGACCCGGACCGGTCACTGGCCGAGGGCGCGATCATCGTCCCCGGCTACACCCCGGACGGCTGGTCGACGCGGCTCTACACCGACTCCGGGTTCCTCGACCCGTCCAAGCCGATCCGCGACTACTCGCCGGACGAGCTCCGCGACTTCCTCCACAAGGAGGGCGTCAAGGTCCGGATCAACGGCATCAACCTGACCTACGAGGGGCTCCTCGTCCGGGTCCAGCGATCGATGCTGTCCAAGGATGTCGGCGCCCTCCAGCCGCACATCCGGGCGTTCGTGGAGCGCGCCGTGACCTTCACGGCGTGTCCGGACTGTGGTGGCACCCGGCTGAACGAGCCGGCGCGATCCTCGAAGATCCTGGGGATCAACATCGCCGAGGCGTGCGCGATGCAGATCGACGACCTGGCCGACTGGTTGCGGGGTCTGGACGCGCCATCCGTCGCGCCGCTGATCGCCGGCCTTCAGCACACGTTCGACTCGTTCGTCGAGATCGGGCTCGGCTACCTCTCGCTGGACCGGCCGTCGGGCACCCTGTCCGGCGGCGAGTCCCAGCGCACGAGGATGATCCGCCATCTCGGTTCGTCCCTGACCGACGTCACCTACGTCTTCGACGAGCCGACGATCGGCCTCCATCCGCACGACATCGCGCGCATGGATCGGCTGCTGCTGCGACTGCGCGACAAGGGCAACACGGTGCTGGTCGTCGAGCACAAGCCCGAGGTGATCGAGATCGCCGATCACGTCGTGGACCTCGGTCCTGGTGCCGGCAGCGCCGGCGGCGAGGTGGTCTTCGAGGGCACGGTCGACGGGCTGCGCGCATCGGGCACGCTGACCGGCCGCCACCTCGGCGACCGGGCGACGGTCAAGCCGGCGGTCCGGACGCCGGCGGGCGCGCTCGAGGTGCGCGGGGCCAGCACCAACAACCTGCGCGACGTCGACCTGGATATCCCGCTCGGCGTGCTCGTGGTCCTGACGGGCGTGGCGGGGTCGGGGAAGAGCTCGCTCGTGGACGGCTCGGTGGCCGGTCGCGACGGCGTGGTGACCATCGACCAGGGCGCGATCAAGGGCTCGCGGCGCAGCAACCCGGCCACCTACACCGCGCTGCTGGACCCGATCCGCTCCGCCTTCGCGAAGGCCAACGGCGTGAAGCCGGCGCTGTTCAGCGCCAACTCCGAGGGCGCCTGCCCCACCTGCAACGGGGCCGGCGTGATCTACACCGAACTCGGGTTCATGGACACCGTCGCCACGACATGCGAGGACTGCGAGGGGAAGCGCTACGAGGCGTCGGTCCTCGGGTACAAGCTCGGTGGCCGGGACATCAGCGAGGTCCTCGCGATGTCCGTGACCGAGGCCGACGCCTTCTTCGGCAGCGGCGACGCACGCACCCCGGCGGCGCACGCGATCCTGCGCCGCCTGGCCGACGTGGGACTGGGCTACCTGCGGCTCGGCCAGCCACTCCCCACGCTGTCGGGCGGTGAGCGCCAGCGGCTCAAGCTCGCGACGCACATGGCGGAGAAGGGCGGCGTCTACGTGCTCGACGAGCCGACCTCCGGCCTCCACCTCGCCGACGTCGAGCACCTGCTCGGGCTGCTCGACCGGCTGGTGGATTCCGGCAAGTCGGTCATCGTCATCGAGCATCACCAGGCGGTCATGGCCCACGCCGACTGGATCATCGACCTTGGGCCCGGGGCCGGCCACGACGGCGGGCGCATCGTCTTCGAGGGCACACCCGCCGACCTCGTGGCGTCCGGCGCGACCCTCACCGGCCAGCACCTGGCCGCGTACGTCGGGGCCTGACCGAGGCCCTGGTCGGCTTCGCCCGGTCCTGCCACAATCGCGCCATGGCCGACCTGGACTTCTCGCGCTACGAGGCGCTCACGTTCGACTGCTACGGGACCCTCATCGACTGGGAGGCGGGACTCGATGCCGGGCTGCGCGAGCTTCTCGGCTCGATCGGGGCCGCGGTCGACCACGACGAACTCCTCGAGACCTATGCCGGGTTCGAGGCGGACGCCGAGCGCGGGCCGTTCGTCGCCTACCGTGACGTCCTGCGCCTCGCCGGGCGCGGCGTGGCGCGCGCGTATGGCGTCGAGGTCGAGGAGGAGGCCGTCGACCGGTTCGGCGGCTCGGTCGTGGACTGGCCACCGTTCGCGGACTCCCGGGCCGCGCTCGAGCGACTCGCGACGGGGTTCCGGCTCGGTGTCCTCACGAACTGTGATGACGACCTGTTCGCGGCATCGAACGCGAAGCTGGGCGTCACGTTCGACTGGATCGTCACCGCGCAGGACGTCCGGAACTACAAGCCGGCGATGGCGCACTTCGACGCGTTCTTCGAGCGATCGGGCCTCGCCCACGATCGGGTCCTGCACGTCGCCCAGAGCCTGTATCACGATCACGTGCCGGCGAACATCCTGGGGATGACATCGGTCTGGATCGATCGGCGGCGAGGGCATGTCAGCGCGGGCGCGACCCCGGCGGCCATCGCCCGACCCGATGCGTCCTACCCGGACATGGCCTCGTTCGCCGACGCCGCGCTCGCCTGACGACGACCCCCGGCGGGCCTACTCGCCGCCTGCCCCTCGCCGACGCCGCGCCTCGTCCCGCCTACTCCCCGCCGGGCGTGATCTCCACGGACCCCCGCACGAACGAGCGGCCCTGCACGTCGAGCGTGGCGATCGAGGCCACGGCCGCGCCGGCGAGGTCCGACCGGTAGGCCGTGTCATCGGGCG
This sequence comes from uncultured Anaerolineaceae bacterium, assembly GCA_964393345.1. Classification (GTDB taxonomy): domain Bacteria; phylum Chloroflexota; class Limnocylindria; order Limnocylindrales; family CSP1-4; genus SPCO01. Next base: position 16,816 of record CAYMTJ010000050.1, read on the forward strand.
CCGCGGCGATGATCCCCGCCCCGAGCGCGACCTCGACCGTGTGCTCCCAGAGCGCCGGATCCATGACGCCGATCCCGGCCGGGGATGGCCAGATGAGCCCGTTGACCTCGTTGATCCCCCAGGCGAGATGGCCCGCGCCCGCCGTCGCGCCGGCGTCCATCACCGCGCTGACGCACTCGCCGGCGTGGTCGCGGCAGTGGATCCAGCCTTCGAAGGACGCCGTCAGGAAGCGTCGGGCGACATCGTCGTTCCCGGGCTCGGCCAGCCAGGCGGCGCGGGCGTAGATGCCGTCCTGGAGCATCGCCGTGCCCTCGTCGCGATAGTTGATGACGTTGAGGTCATCGGGCCGGTAGAGCGACCCGGTGCGCGGGTCGGTCGTCTCGAGGATCCGCGCGTAACCGTCGTACAGCGTGGTCTGGGCGACGTCGACCTGGCGTGCCAGGAGACTCGCGGGCTCGACGCCCCCGATCGACGTCCGGAAGTCCGTCTCGGGGTCGAGGCCCGCCATCCGGGCCGCGGCGAGCACCTCGGCGCCGTCGCCGAAGTCACGGATCTCCACGCGCTTGCCGAGGAAACCCTCCGGTCCGGTCACGTCGGTGCCCCGCCACGAGACCGACAGCGTGCCCGACCGTTGGAACACCTGCGCGATGTTCACCAGGTCCGTCGCCCCGCCATCGCGCGCGACGAGCATCCGGGGGAGCCAGGCCACGGTGAACTCCGGTCCATCCGGCGCCGCGGCGAGGACGTGCGACTCGACCTCGGGTCCGCCATCGACGATCGTCACGTCCAGCCCGGCCGCCTCGTAGAAGCCCTGCTCGATCGCGGCGATGTAGCCCGCCGCGGCCGCCCCACGCGGCCACGACAGCTGGAGCGTGAGGGCGATGGGTCCCGGCGCCAGGGAGCGACTGGGGCTGGCGGTGGGATCGGCCGCCGTGGCTGGTGGTGTGGAGGTCGCGACGCCATCGCCGCAGGCGGCGGCCCCCAGGAGCACCGCGAGCGCCAACCCCGCGAGGGGTCGCATCGCCTGGCCGCGCGCGTGCGGGTCGGCGCGAGAAGGGTCCGGGATGCGCGAGGCCGGCCGCCCGCCTGGGCGACCGGCCTCGAGATGTCGCGGGTGGTGGTGCGAGGCTACTTGCCGCCCTCGGTGAGGGTGACGGTGGCCTTCTGCCATGAGGCACCCTTGGTGTCGGCGTCGCCGAGCGCCGCGAGCGCCTTCTCGGCCAGGTCGTTGCGCCAGGCCGTGCCCTCGACGGGCTTGCTCAGGATCTTGCCGTCGAGCGCGACCTGGACCGTGCGGTCGAAGGCGGCGCCGTCGGTGATCCCGATCCCGTTCGGGGACGGCCAGATGATCCCGTTGACCTCGTTGAGCTGCCAGGTCTGGTGCCCCTTGGGCAGCGCGGCATCGGACTTGAGGACGATGTCGACGCACTCGGCGGCGTTGTCCCGGCAGAAGATCCAGCCACGGAACGAGGCCTTGAGGAACTTGACGGCGACGTCCTCGTTGCCGGGCTCGGCGAGCCACGCCTCGGAGGCGAAGATCGCGTCCTGGAGCATCGAGGTGCCGTAGTCCTCCCACGAGATGACGTTGAGGTCGTCCGCGGTGTACAGCTCCCCGGTCGCCGGGTTGATCTTCTCGAGCACCTGCGCGTACTCGTTGTAGATCATGGCCTGGGCGGCATCGATCTCACCGGCCGCGAAGGCCTCCATGTCGAACTGCTGGGCGACGATCGAGACGCTCGAGGGGTCGTCCGGATCCAGCCCGGCCTTGCGCAGCCCGGCGTACAGCTCGGCCTCGTTGCCGAAGCCCCAGGCGCCGACCTTCTTGCCGGCGAGGTCCTCGGGCTTGGTGATGTTCCGGTCCTTGAAGGACACCTGGAGCGTGGGCGAGCGCTGGAAGATCTGGGCGATCACGACGCCGTCGGCGCCGGACTCGCGCGGAGCCAGCATGCGCGGGACCCAGCTGATGCCGAACTCGGCCTGGCCGCCTTCGACGACCACGGCCGGCACGATCTCGACCGCGCCCGGCAGGATCGTGACGTCGAACCCCTCTTCCTTGTAGTAGCCCTTCTCGAGCGCCGCGAAGTATCCCGCGAACTGGGCCTGCGGGAACCACTGGAGCTGGAGCCGGATCGGCTTGAGCTCGGCCGGCGCGCTCGTCGACGAGCAGGCCGCGGCCACCACGACCACCGCGGCGAGCAGCGCGATCGATCGACGCATTCGCATGTGGACACCTCTCTGCTTCGGACCGCGATCGGACATCCGATCCGCCTCCTCCGGATGCAGTCTAGCGACCCTTGGCGACGCGGGCGCGGGCGGCCGCGACCGGGCCGCGACCGGGCCGCGACCGCGTCTCAGACGGCGGCCGCCCGGTGGCGCTGCCACGGCATGACGAGGCGCTCCAGCCCGGCGACGGCGAGATACAGCCCGATGCCGATCGCGCTCGCGAACACGATGGCGGCCCAGGATCGCTCGAAGTTGAGGAACGCCGAATACGTGGCGATGTACTGGCCGAGGCTCGAGCGCGGCGCCGCGAAGTACTCCCCGACGACCGCGCCGATCGTGGCGAGCGTGACCGCGAGCCGGAGGGCCGTGAACACGTACGGCAGCGCGTTCGGGACGCGGACCTTGCGGAAGACGACGGACTCGGGCGCGGCGTACGAGCGCAGCAGCTCGAGCGACCCGGGGTCGACGTTCGTGAGGCCCCGGACCGTGTTGATCATCACCGGGAAGAAGCACAGGGCGGCGGCGACCATCGCCTTGGACAGCTGCGAATCGAGCCCGAACCAGTTGTTGAACAGCGGCGCGAACGCGAGGATCGGGACCGAGCTCGCCGCGACCGCGAACGGCATCAGCGAGTCCTGCATCGCCCGGTATCGCGCGGTCACCGCGCCGACGAGGATCCCCGCCCCGGAGCCGATCAGGAGGCCGAGGACGATCTCGACGACCGTGTAGCGGGCCGCGGCGAGGAGCTCGGGGAGGTACGTCTGCCAGGCCACGGCGATCGCGATCGGGCTGGGCAGGATGAACTGCCGGATCTCGAAGACCCGCACCACCAGCTCCCAGGCGACCAGGAAGCCCGCCACCACCAGGAGCGGGGGCGCCCAGTCGCGCGCCCGGCCCGCGGCACCGGCGCCCGGTGCTCGCGATGGGGTCGCGAGGTCGACCGAGGCCGGCCCGGTCATCCGGACAGGCCCTCGGCGGAGACCCGGCGCGCCGCGGCCGTCGGCGGGCCGCCGGCGTCGCCGCCCTTGCCGTCGGTCCCGCGCAGGGCTTCGCGGACCGCGGTGACGAGATGGAAGTACTGGTCGAGCTCGCGGGTGTCCGCATCCCGGTCGCGGGGCAGGTCGATGTCGATGACGTCGCTGATCCGCCCCGGTCGCGCGGACATGACCACGACGCGCGTCGAGAGGAAGACGGCCTCCGCGATCGAGTGCGTCACGAAGATGATGGTCGTGCCGGTCCGCCGCCAGATCTGGAGCAGTTCGAGGTTCATGCGTTCGCGGGTCATCTCGTCGAGCGCGCCGAAAGGCTCATCCATCAGCAGGATCGCCGGGTCCACCGCGAGCGCCCGCGCGATCGCGACTCGCTGCTGCATCCCGCCGGACAGCTGCCACGGGTAGTGCCCCGCGAAATCCTCCAGCTCGACGAGGCGCAGGTTGTCCGTCGCGCGGCGGGTCCGCTCGGCACGCGGCGTGCCGTTGACCTCGAGCGGCAACTCCACGTTCGCGCGAACGGTCCGCCAGTCGAACAGGATCGGGGCCTGGAAGACCATCCCGTAGTCCCGGTCGAGGCGGGCCTGCGGCGCCGGTTTGCCGTTGACGGTGACGCTGCCGGACGTCGGGGAGATCAGGTCGCCGACGATCCGCAGCAGCGTCGACTTGCCGCAGCCGGACGGCCCGATCAGGGACACGAACTCCCCGGCGCCCACGGAGAGGTCGATGTCGACCAGCGCCTCGACGCGGCCAGCCGCCCCACCGTGGGCCGCGAAGACCTTCGAGACCGACGAGATCTCGACGACGGGCCGGTCCGCGCCGGTGGATGGATCGGCTGGCTGGTTCATCGGGTCCCTGCCTCATCGACGCGCCGTTCGTGGCGGAGCATGTAGGTCTCGACGCCCGCAACGAGCAGGTAGACGCCGATGCCGAGCCACGAGGACACGACGATCGTGGCCCACAGGTATTCGGCGTTCAACGAGTAGTACTGCATCCCCGTGATGATCTGGCGCGCCAGACCGTCCTGGATCAGCGATGGCAACTCGCCGACGATCGCCCCCACCACGGCCGCGGGGCCGGCGATGCGGAACCCGGTGAACAGGTGGGGCCGCGACGCCGGCAGGCGGAGCATCCGGAGGATGTCCCATCGGGAGGCACCGTAGGAACGCATCAGTTCGTGCGCCCGCGGGTCGAAGGCGCGAAGCCCCCGGATCGCCGCGATCGTCACGGGGAAGAACGTCAGGTACGTCGCGACGATCGCGACACCGAACCAGTCCGCCTTGAGACCGATGACGATCAGCGGGGCGATGGCGATGATCGGGATGGTCTGGCTGGCGACCACGATCGGCACCAGCGCCCGCTCCAGGATCCGGACGTGGACCAGCACGATCGCCAGCCCCAGCCCGAACGCCGAGCCCAGCGCGAACCCGATCGCGGCGTTCCGCAGCGTGAACAGCGCCGCACCGACCAGGCGCTGGAGGGTGGTGGCCCCGACGGCATCGGGGGACCAGAACTCCGCGACGATGTCCCAGGTGTGCGGCAGCTTCGAGTCCGTCGCGAAGGAGAACGCCAGTGGCGGGTGATATTCCAGGGGCGTCCCCGTCCACAGGAACGAGTCGTAGCGCCAGGGATCACCGCCGATGACCTTCGCCAGCTCCCAGACGACGAGGATCACGACGAGGACGGTCAGGAACCCGGTGACCGGACGCAGGCGACGGCGGAGCGGGATCGACGCCGGTCGTGCGACCACGAGCCCAGACGCGGCGGCCGTCATCGGACCGTCGACCGACCGTGTCGTCGATGCACGCCTCGGGCGTCCGGGCGGCGGAGCCTCGGCCCGATCCGGACCACGTCTACCCGGTGACCGCCTGATCGGCGATGTCGAGCGCGGCGTCGATGATCTCGAAACCCTCCGCCAGCTGGGCCTCGGTGATGCACAACGGCGGGTTCGTATGGATCGAGTTGTTGGCGAGGAGCGTGTACAGCCCGTGCTCGCGGAAGTGCTTGCCGATGGCCTTCATCTCATCCGAGGTGCCGTTGAACGGGGTCATCGGTGTCCACGGGTCTCGCGAGCGGACGAGATCGATGATCCCGAACAGGCCGAGGCTTCGGGTGGCCCCGACGCTGGGGTGCTTGGCCGCCAGCGCGTGATGATGGCCGCGAAGCACGCCATCCATCCGGGCCGTGTGCTCGATGAGCCCGTCCTCCTCGTAGACCGAGATGGTCGCGAGCGCGGCGGCGAGGCTGATCGGGTGGCTGCTGTACGTCAGACCGCCGTAGAACATCCGGTCCGCCATGGCGTCCGCGATGGCGGGGCGCATGGCCACGGCGCCCAAGGGCAGGTAGCTCGACGTCAGGCCCTTGGCCATCGTCATGAGGTCCGGTGTCACGTCCCAGTGATCGACCGCGAACCAGCGACCCGTCCGCCCGAACCCGGCCATCACCTCGTCGGCGACCATCAGGATCCCGTGGCGGTCGCAGATCTCGCGGACGCCCGCGATATAGCCATCGGGCGGGATCAGGATCCCGTTCGTCCCCACGATCGTCTCGAGGAAGACCGCCGCGACGGTGTTGGCCCCCTCGTACCGGATCACATCCTCGAGCCCCTGGAGGCTCTCCGCCACGGGACGGGGTTCCGCCTCTCCCCAGCGGTGCGTATCGGGGTAGCGGACCACGCCGACCAGGCCCGGCTCGTTCGCCCAGCGGCGCGGGTCGCCGGTGAGCGACATGGCCCCGAACGTGGCGCCGTGATACGAGCGGTACCGGGCGAGCACCTTGTACCGCCCGGTCACGTGGCGCGCGAACTTGATGGCGTTCTCGATCGCTTCGGCACCGCCGAGCGTGAAGAAGACCTTGTCCATGTCGCCCGGGAGGATCTCCGCAAGCTTCGCGCCGAGGCGCGCCCGGATCTCGGTCGCGAACGCCGGCTGGACGAACTGCAGGTGCTCGGCCTGCGCCTTGATGGCATCGATGACGCGGCGGTCGCCGTGACCGATGTTGACCGACATCAGCTGGCTGTTGAAGTCGAGGATCCGCCGGCCCTCGGGCGTGTACAGGTAGACGCCTTCCGCGCGGTCGATCGCGATGGGGTCGAGGGCGTTCTGCACGGACCACGAGAAGATCGTGTGCTTCCGGGCGAG
>CAYMTJ010000051.1:0-18482 GCA_964393345.1 uncultured Anaerolineaceae bacterium
AGTCGTTGTTGGACGGATCATCGAAATCAACCAACCAAGCGAGGGTGTGGCGGATCGCTCCCGCGCCCTCGCGGTACTCGACTGCCACACCTTGGGTCACCAAGCCGTGAACTCGGAGGTTCTCCGCCACCGCGTTCTGGGACTCGGGACGAAGGACAGTCGCGATCACGGAGCCGACCGATTCCGGACTAAGCGTTGGGTTGATTCGCGCGATCGCCGCTCGAAGCCGATCGACGAGAACGACTTGGTCCCATCCCGTTCTCTCTTGCTCGGTGCCACCGGGACCCAGGTCGGGGCCGTAGAGCGTTCTAAACCCGATGGCGCGGAAATACCCGAGGCACGCTTCCTCGACGAGCCCCTCGGTTATGCCACTCATGAACTCAACACGACATCGCCAACCGGTGCCTGATAGCGCAACCGACCGGACAGGATCTGCGGCATCAGAAGTCCGAGGAGCTGATCGAGGCTGCGAGCCTCAACCAAGCACAAATCTCGCTTTGCGAGCAGTGGCCGCGCTGCAGCCGCGAATGTCTGCTGCGCGTCGGCGGACGATATGTTCAGTTGATAGGACGGCAAGGCGTCAGTTGCGAGATGAAGCACGGTCGTCCCAGATGTGCGGCTGCGGCAGTACTCTCGAAAGGAGTCCTCGAGGAGGGCGGCGTACACGTATTCGGCCGGCACTCCGTCCCTCGGCCGCACGACGATCAGGTCGAGGCTTGCGACGAGGATGTCGTGTTCGGGTGATGGTGGAATCCTAATCGTGCGACCAACGACATCCGCCGCTTGAGTGAGATCCGTCTGTGCAACGGCGATGTCCCCGGGCGCCAACACATGGGCGCGTTTGTACTCGCCGACATATTCCTTCAGGCCATCAGGGCGATATCCCCCAACGCGATCAAATGACTTGAGGGTCACCATCGCTGTGCGGGATGGAGCAAGGTCTGTGCTTCGATATGAGACTCCCTTGTCGAAGGTCGCGAGACTTGACAGCGCGCCCGCGGTTCCGACCCCAGAGCAACAGCTAGCAAATAGCGCAGCCAGCATCTGATCGAGGAGCCTCATCTGCCGCTGGTTCGCCTCGATCTTCGCGTCGATACAGCCCAAGAGGTCACCGATTCTCTGCTGCTCGGTCAGAGAAGGAACCGGCACAGGCAGGGCCCCGAGGTCTGGGCCGGTGATAGTCGTCACAGTCGTACCACGGGCGATTGTGCGTACGAGCGCCCTGCCAGCCGGAGAACGGAAGAAGAAGTGCATGAACCGTGGGTCCGAGCGACGCCGATCAATGCGCACTCTGATCAGATTCGACGCGAAACACGAGGGAGTCGTCAGCGATCTCACCATCGCACAACGACCAACGCCCTCAGCGACAAGAGAGGTTCGGCAGAAGAGGAGGTCCCCTTCCAGGACCGCGAACCGCTCCTTCTCGGGCACAGTCAGGTCGTAGAGGTCTCGCTCTCGTTCCCCGACATATGCGGCCGAGTACACCTCCCCCATCTTGATGACCGGAGTACCGCGACCCTGAAACTGCGGGCCCTTGTGGATCCCATTGCGCGTTGGCACGAGCATGAGGTCACGAAATGGGAGTACCGGCCACTCATCCATCAACCAGTCCCGACAGGCGCTCAAGGATTTCCTGTTCAAGTCGCGCGCTCTCGTCAAACTCGCTGACAAGGTCATGGCGGAGGCGGAGGAGTCTGTCCCTGACGGGCTCGAGATCGGATGCCAACTCCTCGGCCCCGACATACCGGCCGGGATTCAGGACGAAGTCGTGACCGGCGACTTCATCTAGACCAGCCGACTTGCAGTAGCCGGGTATGTCCACGTAAGGAACGTCTGTCTCCTGGTTGCGCCACGAGTGATAAGTCCCGGCCACTTGGGCGACGTCGTCTGTGCTAAGCGATCGAAGCGTCCGGGTCACCATTTGCCCGATCTTGCGAGCGTCGATGAAGAGGATCTGGCCACTTCGATCGCGGAATGCGTCGGTTGCCCGGTTCTTAGCGACGAACCAAAGGCTCACCGGAATCGCGGTATTGAAGAAGAGACGGTCCGGCATGGCGACGACGCAGTCCACCATGTCGGCCTCGACGAGCCTGCGGCGAATCGCCCCCTCTCCGCCACTCCCCGAGAGGCTGCCGTTTGCCAGGACAAAGCCAGCGACACCGTTGGGTGCGAGGTGATAGATGAAGTGCTGGACCCAAGCAAAGTTGCCATTGCCCGCCGGTGGGAGGCCGTATTTCCATCGCGGATCGTCACGCAGGGCGTCGCTGTACCAGTCATCGAGGTTGAAGGGCGGATTCGCCAAAATGTAGTCCGCACGAAGGTCTGGGTGAAGATCGCGGTGGAAGCTGTCGTCCGGACGATCGCCCAAGTTCGCCTCGATCCCTCGAATCGCCAAGTTCATGCGACCGAGCCGCCAAGTCGTCGCCGTCGACTCCTGACCGTAGATCGATACGTCGGAGCGACTCCCACCGTGCGCGGCAACGAACTCCGCCGATTGCACGAACATGCCGCCTGAGCCGCAGCACGGGTCGTAGACGCGGCCTCTGTACGGCTCGAGCATCTCGACGAGGAGACGGACGACCGAGCGCGGCGTGTAGAACGCGCCCGCCTTCTGGCCTTCCGCCTTTGCGAACTGGCCGAGGAAGTACTCGTAGACTCGTCCCAGGACGTCATCCGCTCCATGGTCGACATGTGTGAAGCCGATCGATCCGATCAGGTCAACCAACTCGCCCAGCAGTCGCTTGTCGATGTCCGCCCGCGCATAGGTCTTGGGCAGAACGCCTTTTAGCGAGGTGTTGTCGCGTTCGATCGCGTCCATCGCGGCATCGATGAGCACGCCGATCTCGGGTTGCTTCGCCTTTGCCTGGAGGAACGGCCATCGGGCCTCCGAAGGCACCCAGAAGACACTCTCCGACAAATACTCATCGCGCGACTCCGAAACGAGGTGCCTTCGGGACGGGTCTGAGATGTAGTAGTCGTTTTCAGGGTCGGCGATGGCATGCTCAAGAAACTCGCGACGTTGCTCGAAGGCGTCCGAGATGTACTTGAGGAAGACAAGCCCAAGGACAACGTGCTTGTACTCCGACGCCTCTAGGCTGCCGCGCATCTTGTCCGCGGTCTCCCAAAGGATGACCTCAAGTGGTCTGGTGTTCGCCGGGCTGGGCTGGCTGGCTCGTTTGGCCACACGACCCCCGTGAATGCTGGGGCCGCGGGAGCGGTCCGTGCGCAACTCTACCCATCACCAGGCCATGGCCACACGATTCGTGCTTTGGGTCCCGCCAACCACACCCGCCCGGACTCATGCGGCAGGCGAAAGCGAAACGTGGCGAAGACCTACATCGATTCAGGGGCGAAGGGTGCCGCGTCGGCTCCCAGTGCTTGAAGTTGGCGCGCCCGGCGGGACTCGAACCCACGACCTTTAGGTCCGCAACCTAACGCTCTATCCGCTGAGCTACGGGCGCACGCGATGCCGATCGGCTGACCGGAGGGATCTGGCGGAGAGGGAGGGATTCGAACCCTCGATGCAGGTTACCCCACATGGCGGTTTAGCAAACCGCTGCACTAGACCTCTATGCGACCTCTCCGAAGCGTCGGCGGCCGACATCCTACCATGAGGGTCGCGCCCCTCCACGCGTCGTCGACGAGGTCCGTGGGGCCGCATCCGGCACGGTCGCGGACATTGACACGAGGGCGGCCGCTCGGCCACACTTCCATGCACGCATGAGCCCCTTCTTCTACTTTCAACGCCCGGCATGATGGTTCTCGGTCGATAGGACCGGGGGCACGGGTCGTGCCGGGCGAACGAAGCAGAGGCAAGACCTCTGCTTTTTTGTTTCCCGGTCCGATCGACGAGGAGACCCAGACGCGATGTTCGTCGTGATGGCCACCAGCGCCACCGAGGCCGAGATCCTCGGCGTGAAGAGCCAGATCCTGGCCGAGGGGCTCAATCCCTTCGAGCACGTCGGGGCCGAGCACGTCGTCATCGCGGTCGTCGGCGAGATCGGCGCGCGCAAGGCCGTCCTGGTCGACCGGTTCGCGGCCCTCCCCGGAGTCCAGGCCGTCACCCCGATCAGCCGCCCGTTCAAGCTGACGTCGCGCGAGTTCCACCCCGAACCGACGGTGATTCGCGTCATGGATGCCGTCATCGGCGATGGATCGCTCACGATGATGGCCGGCCCGTGCTCGGTCGAGAGCCGCGACCAGCTCTTCGAGACCGCCGACGCCGTCAAGGCGGCGGGCGCCACGATCCTGCGGGGCGGCGCCTTCAAGCCGCGCACGAGCCCATACGCGTTCCAGGGGCTCGGCGTCGAGGCGTTGCGATACCTGGCCGAGGCGCGTGAGCGGACCGGGTTGCCCGTCATCACCGAGGTGATGGAGCCGAGCCAGGTCGACATCGTGGCGGAGTACGCGGACATCCTGCAGATCGGCACCCGCAACATGCAGAACTACTCGCTGCTGCGCGATGTCGGCCGGGTCGCTCGCCCGGTCATGCTCAAGCGCGGCTACGGCGCGACGGTGGAGGAGTGGCTGATGGCCGCCGAGTACATCGTCAGCTCGGGCAATCCCAACGTGATCCTGTGCGAGCGCGGCATCCGGACCTTCGAGACCTATACCCGCAACACGATGGACCTCGCGGCGGTGCCGCTCGTCCATCGGCTCTCGCACCTGCCGGTCATCGTCGACCCGTCGCATGCGACCGGCAAGCGCTGGCTGGTCAAGCCGCTCGCGATCGGCGGGGTCGCGGTCGGCGCGGACGGCGTCATGGTCGAGGTCCACCCGACCCCCGACGCGGCGCTGTCCGACGCGGAGCAGCAGCTGACGCTCGACCAGTTCGCGGACCTGATGGCGACGATCGTGCCCGTCCATGAGCACGTGCGCGGTCTGCACGACGGCCCGGTCCTCTCGAGCGCCGCGCTCGGGATCGGTGGGCCCGGCGGCGGACTGGCGAGGCATTGAGCACGACGATGGCGCCAGGACTCGTCACCGGGGACCTCGTCCGCCTTCGAACGGCGACGCGGCTTCGCGGCGACCTGCGTCTGCCCGGTGACAAGTCGGTCAGCCATCGAGCCCTCCTGCTCGCGGCGCTTGCCGACGGCGAGAGTCGGATCCTGGGCGCGGGCGACGGCGCGGACGTGCGCTCGACCGCCGGGATCGTGGCCAGCCTCGGCGCGACCGTGGAGCGGCTGGCGGACGACGGGCGGACCGTCGACTACCGCGTGATATCGCCGGGCGCGGACGGTCTCCGGGAGCCCTCCACCACGCTGGAGTGCGGCAACTCCGGGACCAGCCTGCGCCTCACGAGCGGCGTGCTCGCCGGCCTCCCGATGACGTGCACCCTCGACGGAGATGCGTCGTTGCGTGGCCGTCCGGTCGCTCGTATCATCGAACCGCTGCGCCTGATGGGGGCGGAGCTTCACGGACGCGACGACGATTCCCTCCCTCCCCTGACCGTCACCGGTCGCCCACCGCTGACGGCGATCGACTACGCGACGCCGGTGCCCAGCGCGCAGGTCAAGTCGGCGATCCTGCTGGCCGGTCTTCGGGCCGAGGGTCGAACGACGGTCCGGGAGGCGATCGCCACGCGGGACCACACCGAGCGGATGCTCCGGGCGCGCGGCGTGCCCGTGACACGGGACGAGGGGCCCGACGGGCGGGTCAGCTGGACGGTGGAAGGAGGGACCCGGGTGGGGGCGATCGAGGCACGTGTCCCCGCGGACGTGTCCGCGGCCGCGTTCTGGCTGGTGGCCGGAGCCATCCACCGCGACGCCGAGCTGACGCTCCGCGACGTGGGCGTGAACCCGACTCGCCGTGCGGTGATCGATCTGCTGCGGCGGATGGGCGCGGCCATCGAGGAGCGCGCGACCGAGCGGGCATCGGTCGAGGACGACGGCGTCGGCGAGCCGCTGGCGGACCTCATCGTGCGGTCATCGGACCTGCACGGGATCGACGTGGCTCCCGGCGAGGTGGCCGCGGCGATCGACGAGATCCCGGTCCTCTGTCTCGCCGCGGCCGTCGCGCGCGGCTCGACCACGATCCGTGGCGCCGGCGAGCTGCGACACAAGGAGTCCGACCGCATCGCCGGCGTGCTCAGCGGCCTGACGGCCCTCGGCGCCGACGTGGCGGTCGACGGCGACGACCTGCACATCGGTGGTGGCGCCACGCTCCGCGGCGCCACGACGGACAGCCTCGATGACCATCGCCTGGCGATGACCTTCGCGATCGCGAGCCTCGTCGCCGCGGCCGACACGGTCGTGCGCCGACCAGGCTCCGCGTCGATCTCCTATCCCGGTTTCTTCGACGACCTCGAAAGGGTGCGAGCATGACGAAGCGCGTCGTTCTCATCGGCCACCCGGTGGCCCATTCCCTGTCTGGCGCGATGCAGCAGGCGGCCTTCGATTCCCTCGGGATCGACGCGACCTACGAGCTGTGGGATCGCGCCCCGATCGAGCTCGCCGACGCCGTCACGGAGCTGCGCACCGACGCGTTCCTCGGGGCCAACGTCACGATCCCGCACAAGGAGCGGGTGGTCCCGATGGTGGACCGGCTCACCGAGGAGGCGCACGCGACGGGCGCCGTGAACACGATCACGCGCGAGGGCAAGCGGCTCATCGGGCACAACACGGACGTGCCCGGGTTCAAGGTCGCCCTGGACCGGCTCGTCGGCAAGCAGAAGATGCCGCGGCAGGCGGTGGTGCTCGGTGCCGGGGGTGGCGCCCGGGCCGTGGTGTACGGGCTCATCACCGAGGGGTTCCAGCGGATCATCGTCTTCAACCGCCACCTCCATCGCGCGGAGGGCCTGGTCAAGCACTTCGGCCGCAGCGCGGCGCACATGGAGCTCCGGGCGATGCCCTGGCACGAGTCGATCATCGAGGCGGAGCTGGCCAAGACCAAGGTCCTCATCAACGCGACCTCGATCGGGCTGTCCAGCGACGACAGTCCGGTCCCGGCCGAGGTCCTCCACGACGAGCTGCTGGTCCTGGACCTGATCTACGCCCAGACGAGGCTGCTGCGCGAGGCGACCGCCGCGGGCTGCACGGTCGCGGACGGCGAGCTGATGCTGCTCCACCAGGGCGCGGCCGCCTTCACGCTGTGGACCGGCCAGCCTGCCCCGCTCGAGCTGATGCAGGAGCGGCTGGTGGCCGCGAGGGCAGGCGGGATCCGTTCCGCGGAGGGTGAGCCGACCGGCGAGCCGGCGGCGGCCTCGGCCGAGTGACCGCGTTCCGGTTCCTGACCGCCGGCGAGTCGCACGGGCCGGCGCTCGGCGCGACCATCGAGGGCGTGCCCGCAGGTCTCGCGCTGACCGAGGACGACGTGGCGATCGACCTCGCGCGGCGGCAGCGAGGCTACGGCCGCGGGGCGCGCCAGGCGATCGAGCACGACCGCGCGGAGATCCTGGGCGGCGTCCGTCACGGTCGCACGCTCGGGTCGCCGATCCTGCTCCTCATCCGCAACCGCGACTGGGAGAACTGGACATCGGTGATGCAGGTGGCGCCGCTCACCGACGATCAGGCCGCGGCGCTCCTTGGCGCGGCGGAGGGCGGCAACAAGCGGGCGACCCCGGTGACTCGCGTCCGACCGGGCCACGCGGATCTCGCCGGCGCCCTCAAGTACGGGTTCAACGACGTCCGCAACGTGCTGGAGCGGGCGTCGGCGCGGGAGACCGCGGCGCGGGTCGCCGCGGGAGGTGTCGCGCGCGCGTTCCTGGGCGCGCTGGGCATCGATGCCTGGTCGTTCAGCGCGGAGGTCGGCGGGGTCGCCGTCGACCCGGCCGCCTGCACGCGATCGCGCGAGGAGGCCGACACGTCCCCGCTCCGCTGCCCGGACCCGGACGCGGAGACGCGCATGATCGAGCGCATCGACGAGGCGCGCTCGAACGGCGATACGGTCGGGGGCGTGTTCGAGGTGGTCGTCCACGGACTCCCGATCGGCCTCGGATCGTACGTCCACTGGGACCGACGACTCGACGCGGCCCTGGCCGCGGCCGTCATGAGCATCAACATCGTGAAGGGCGTGGAGTTCGGGCTCGGGTTCGAGCAGACCCGCCGCTTCGGATCGGCGGTGCACGACGTCATCGAAGGGCGCAACGACGCGGGGAACTGGGTGCACCGGTCGAACAATGCGGGCGGGTTGACTGGTGGCATCACCAACGGCGAGCCCCTCGTCGTGCGCGGGGCGGTCAAGCCGATCTCGACGCTGGCGAAGCCGCTCCCGTCCGCGGACCTGATCACGGGTGGCCCCGTCGACAAGGCTCACTACGAGCGCAGCGACATCAGCGTCGTGCCGGCGGCGGGCGTCGTGGCCGAGGCGATGGTGATGCTGACCCTGGCCGCGTCGATCTGCGAGAAGTTCGGTGGCGACACCGTCGACGACGTCCGGACGAACCTCGCGGCGTACCGCGCGCGGATCGCCGCGGCGCCCGAACCGCCGGTCGCCGGTGGCCGGCCGACGGCCGGGAGCGTCGGCCACGGGCTGACGGGCACGGACGAGGCCGGCTCGGGCGGGGACGACTGACCCCGATGGACGTCGTGCTGGTGGGTCTCCCGGGGAGCGGCAAGACCGCGGTGGGCCGCCGCCTCGCCGGTCGTCATCGCGCGACGTTCATCGACCTCGACGAGCGGATCGAATCGACATCCGGTCGATCCATCCCCGAGATCTTCGCGGAGGACGGGGAGGACGCCTTCCGGGCGCTCGAGCGCGAGGCCGTGCAGGCGCTGGGGGCACCCGATCCGGATCCCGCGATCCGGCGCGTCGTCGCGACCGGCGGGGGGGCCGTGGTCGATCCCGCGAATCGCTGGGCGCTCCTCCGCGGCCGGCGATCCGCCTGGCTGGACGCTCGGCCCGAGGTCCTCGCGCAGCGTCTGCGGCGATCCCCCAACGTCCGACCGCTCGTCGCCGGGCGCGATCCGATCGGCACGGTGCGTGACCTGGCCGCCCGTCGCGAACGCTTCTACGCGGCGGCCGAGATCCACCTCCAGGGGATGGCCGAGGTGGGCGGGGTCGTCGTCGCGCTGGACGGTCGACTGCGCGAGCTCGGCGCGCCAGAGGTCGACGGCCCGACGACGCTGCTCCAGCGCTCGACGGCGATCGGCCGGTTCGTGCTCGGTGACGGAATCGGGCCGACCGCGCTCGACGCCGCCCTGACCGCGAGCGGGGCACGACGGGCGATCCTGGTGTCCGAGCCGGGCGCCTGGGCCGCGGCCGGTGCCGGGATCGCCGCGGCGCTCGAGGGGATCGGCTGGTCGACCGAGCGGCTGTTGCTGCCGCAGGGCGAGGACGCCAAGCGCCTGGCGGTGATCGCGGACGCCGCGGAGTCGCTCGCCGCGCTGCGGGTCGAGCGGGCCGAGCCGATCGTCGCGGTGGGCGGCGGAGCGCTCGGTGACGCGGCCGGGTTCCTCGCGGCGACCTACCTCCGCGGGATCCCCATCATCCACGTCCCCACGACCCTCGTCGCCCAGGTCGACTCGTCGATCGGCGGCAAGACCGGGGTCGATATCGCCGCTGGCAAGAACCTCGTGGGCGCCTTCCACCAGCCCGACACGGTGGTCATCGACGTCCGCTCGCTGCGGACGCTCCCCGTGCGACAGCGACGGGCCGCCCTCGGTGAAGCCGTCAAGATGGCGGCGCTCGGGGATGAGCGGCTGTTCGAGCTGCTCGAACGCGACGGGCGCGCGATCGCGGACGGCTCGGACGCGGCCTTCGAGACCGGGGCCGTCGCCGAGGTGGTGGAGCGCTGCGCCGTCGCCAAGATCGACGTGGTCCTCGCCGACGAGCGCGAGCAGGACGGCGCGGGCGGCCGGATCACGCTCAACCTCGGCCACTCGCTGGGCCACGCGATCGAGGCGGCCGGCGGGTTCGGGAGCGTCCTCCACGGGGAGGCCGTCGCGTACGGGTTGCGCGCGGCCTGTCGGATCGGCGCGGCGGTCGGCGTGACGCCGCCGGAGCGGGCGGAGCGGATCGGCCGCCTGCTCGACGAGCTGGAGCTCGCGCGCGAGCCACTGCCCTACGTGGTCGACACCATCCTCGGGCACCTGACGGCCGACAAGAAGCATGCCGGCGGACGCCTTCGCTGGGTCCTGCCGACGGCGGACGGCGTCGTGATCCGCGATGACGTCGAGCCGGGGCTCGTCGCCGATGCGGCGGGGAGCCTGCTGGCCGCGGGGAGCCGTCGATGACCACCGTCCTCGTCCTGCAGGGACCGAACCTCAACCTGATCGGGACGCGGGAGCCCGAGATCTACGGCCACGACACCCTGGAGCAGATCCACGACGGGATCGCGGCCCGGGCGATCGAACTCGGCCTCGAGGTCGGCTTCTTCCAGTCGAACCACGAGGGCGCGCTCATCGACCGGCTCCACCAACGCGACTTCGACGTCGCGATCGTCAACGCCGGGGGACTGACCCACACCAGCGTCGCGCTTCGCGATGCGCTCCTCGCCGTCCAGCGCCCGTTCATCGAGGTCCACCTGTCGGACCCGTCGATGCGCGAGCCGTTCCGGCACGTCAACTACCTCCACGACATCGCCCTCGAGTCGATCGTCGGCCAGGGGGCGCGTGGCTATCACCTGGCGCTCGAGGCGATCGCGCGCCGGGTCGGAGGCGACCGTGCCTGAGCGACCGCCCGAGACGGCCGAGCTGCGCCGGCTACGCCACAAGATCGACGCCCTGGACCGGCGGCTGGTCGCGCTGCTCAACGAGCGCGCCGAGCTCGCCCGCCACGCGGGACGCGCCAAGGCCGCGGCGGGCGTGCGGGCCATCCGCGATCCCGATCGCGAACGCGAGGTGCTGCTACGCGTGACGATGGCCAACACCGGACCGCTCGCGCAGGCCGACCTGCTCGCGCTCTACCGTCGACTGATGCAGGCGACGCGCGCGCTCGAGGCCCGAGATCGCGCCCGACCCGATGGCGACGACGGCGCCGACTGACCGCGCGTCCCCGTCGCTCCGGACGCGGTTCGCGCCGGCACCGACCGGCTACCTCCATCTCGGCCACGTCGCCAACGCGATCAACGTGTGGGGGATGGCGCGCGCGCGGGGCGGCGAGGTCCTGCTGCGCATCGAGGATCACGACCGGCAACGCTGTCGGCCCGCGTACGACGCGGCCCTGATCGAGGACCTCGACTGGCTCGGGTTCCTGCCCGATTCCGGTCCGGTCCGCCAGTCCGACGACGACGGACCGTACGAGGACGCCCTCGCGACGCTGCGAGCCGCTGACGTCGCCTACGGCTGTGGCTGCTCGCGGCGGACGTTCGCGGACTGGGGCACCACCAACGGCCGCGCCTGGACCGGGCCGGGATGTCCCGGTGGCTGCCGGGGCCGCCGCGGAGAGGTGCCGGAGACCACGATCCGGGTCGCGATCGGCGGTGGGTCCGAGTCGTGGATGGACGCCTTCGTCGGTCCCTGTGGCGGCGAGGTCGCGCCGGCCGGTGATCCGGTCATCCGCGACCGGCACGGCAACTGGTCGTACGCGTTCGCGGTGGTGGTCGACGACCGGCGCCAGGGCATCGACCTCGTCGTCCGTGGACTCGACCTGCTCGAGGCCACGCCCGCCCAGATCCGCCTCGGGCGCTTCCTTGGGCGTGAGCGGCCACCGACCTTCGCCCATCACCGCCTGATCCGCCGGCCCGATGGCCGGAAGCTGTCCAAGGCGGATGGCGCCACGAGCGTTCGTGAGCTCCGGGCGGCCGGACGAGCCGCCGAGGACCTCATCGGCGAGGCGGCGCTGGCGATCGGGCGCATCGAGGTGCGCCGCGCGATCGCCGCTTCGGACGTCGGGTCGCTGTTCCCCGACTGACGGGTTCAGGACTCCAAGCGGTCCTCGATCTCCCAGGCGTGGTCGAGCGCGTGCCACGCGACGCGGCGGGCGGCGTAGCGGACCGGCCAGGTGCGCCCCGCGAGCGCGGATCCATCGGAGGGCGTCCGGACGATGTCGAACATGGCCCCGCGCAGCGCATCGATCGCCACTCGATCCATCGGGTCGATGCGCGGGCGCCTGATCCCCATCTCGCGGGCGTAGGCCTCATCCGCCTCGATGGTGTGGGCGAACATCCTGTCCCGATCGCGCCCGCCACCGCGCGGGCCCTTGCGAAGCGCCTCGGGTGCGGTGGCCACGACCGCGTCCAGCGTCTCCCAGGCCGCCGCGACCAGCGCCGTCAGCCGCCCGGCTTCGTCGGCGTCGGTCGCGCGTGCATCCGCGTCCGTGATGGACGACGGGACACCGAAGTCCGTTCCGCTGCCACCGGCGAGTCGATCGACGACCGCGAGGTCGGCGGCCGACACGCTGGGGACCGCCAGGCCGGCCCGAGACGCGACGCGCGCGTATCGCCCGCGATACGCGACGACCCGGTCGAGCGCCTCGCTCTCCGTCTTGCCGGAGCGGCACCAACCCGGCCAGTCGACGACCCAGGCGAAGACCTTCTTGGCGCCCGCCTCGATGGCGACGTCAAGCGACACGTGTCGCCGCTCGAAGGTCCCGCACCAGGGCGGCCAGCCGCTCGACGTCCTGACCGTCCGGGCCGAGCGCGTCGACGAGCGCGGACGCCACGATGACCCCGTCGGCGCCCGCCCTGGCGATCGCGCGGACGTGCGTCGCACGGCTGACCCCGAACCCGACGGCGACCGGGACCGGCGACACCGCCTTGACGCCACGGACGAGACGCCCGACCGACGTCGGGAGCGAGGTGCGGGCACCCGTGACCCCGACGAGCGACACGCAGTACAGGAACCCCCCACTTCGCGCCGCGATCATGGATCGGCGCGCGGGCGCGGTGGTCGGGGCGACGAGGTAGACGACGGCGAGCCCGGCGGCCCGGGCCACGGTCTCGAACGGGGCCCCCTCGTCCGGCGTGAGGTCCGCGACGATCAGCCCCGCCGCGCCGGCACCGGCCAGGCGACGGGCGACCGCCTCGCCGTCCCCGCCGCCGATCACCTGGTTGGCGTAGGCCATCGGGACCAGCGGCAGGTCCGGCCTGGCCGCCCCGATCCGCTCGATCAGACGAAGGGAGCCCTCCAGCGACGCCCCGGCGGTGATCGCCGTCTGCGACGCTCGCTGGAGCGTGGCGCCGTCGGCGAGCGGGTCCGAGTACGGCAGCCCGACCTCGAGGAGATCGGCCCCGGCATCGGCCGCGGCGAGGGCGGCTCGCAGGCTCGTGTCGGCGTCCGGATACCCCGCCACCACGTACGGGATCAACGCGACCCGGCCATCCGCGCGCGCCCGGGCGAAGGCCGCCGCGATCCGTCTCGCGCCAGCGGTGGCGTTCGTGCCGGTCGTCGCGGGGCCCGCGTCGGCGATCGCGGTCACGCCACGCCGTCCCAGGCGGGGACGTCGGCGAATCGCTCCAGCGCGGCGAGGTCCTTGTCGCCGCGACCGGAGAACCCGACGAGCATCAGGACGTCGTCGGGCCAGCCACCGGGCAGACCCTCGATGCCGGCGAGGATCTTGGGGATGGCCGCGACCGCGTGCGCGGTCTCGAGCGCCGGGAGGATCCCTTCGGTCCGGGTCGTGGTCTTCATGGCCGCGACGGCTTCCCGGTCCGTGGCTGCGGCGACCTCGATCCGACCGGCCTCCGCCAGAGCCGACAACTGCGGTCCGATCCCCGGGTAGTCGAGACCCGCCGAGGCCGAATGGGCCTCGACCACCTGACCATCCCGGTCCTGGAGCATCAGCGAGCGCGAGCCATGCAGGATCCCGGGTGTCCCGCCGAGGATCGCGGCCGCGTGGCGCCCGGTCGCAAGGCCATCCCCGGCCGCTTCCGCGACCGCCAGCCGGACCGTCGGCTCCCCGATGAACCGCGCCAAAAGCCCGATGGCGTTCGATCCGCCGCCGACGCACGCCACAGCGACGTCGGGGAGACGCCCTTCGACGGTCACCAGCTGGGCGGCGGCCTCGTCGCCGATCCGGCGCTGGAGATCCCGGACGATCGTGGGGTACGGATGCGGTCCCATGGCGGAGCCGAGGACGTAGTGCGTGGTCTCGACGTTCGTCACCCAGTCGCGCATCGCCTCGTTGACCGCATCCTTGAGGGTGGCCGTGCCCGACGTCACGGACCGGACCTCGGCGCCGAGGGCCCGCATCCGCAGCACGTTCGGACCTTGCCGCCCGATGTCCTCCTCGCCCATGTAGACGACGCACGGCAGGTCGAGCAGCGCGCACGCGGTCGCGGTCGCCACGCCGTGCTGTCCCGCGCCGGTCTCCGCGATGACGCGGGTCTTGCCCAGACGCCGCGTGAGCAGGGCCTGGCCGAGGGCGTTGTTGAGCTTGTGCGCGCCGGTGTGCGCGAGGTCCTCTCGCTTCAGGTAGAGCGCGAGGGTCGGGATCGGTGACGACCCGCCGGCGAGTCGGTCGGCTTCGACGCGGACGGCGGCCGCGAGTCGGTCGGCGCGGTAGATCGGGGTGGGGCGGCCGCCGAATCTGGCCAGCAGCTCCCGGAGCTCGGCCCAGAACACCGGGTCGGAGCGGAGGGCGTCGTAGGCTGTCTCGAGGCCCCCAAGGGCCGCCATCAGCGTCTCGGGCACGTAGCGGCCGCCGAAATCGCGTTCGAGCCCCCAGCGTCCGTGACCGTCCGCCTCGAGCAGACCCGGGTGGACCGGCGTCGGACCGAACGCGACGTTCGGGCGGTCGTCGCGCGCGGCACGGGCGCGCTTGAGGAAGAGCGCCACGCGATAGGGATCCTTGACGGGTCGCCGACCCGGCTCACGGGGGAATTCGACGCCCGATGCGACGTCCACACCGACCGCGGGGATCTCGCGGAGCGCGGCCGCGACGTTGCGCGGAGCGAGGCCGCCGGCGAGGGTGACCGGCACGTCCCGGGCGATCGCCGCGGCCAGGGTCGAGGCCGCCCGCTGGCCCGTGCCACCGGGATGGGGTCCGCCGGCGGTATCGAGCAACAGTCGCTCCACGCCGGCATCAAGGTACGCCCGGCCGCGGGCGACCTGCTCCGCGGCGGCGGACGCCACGTTCGCGGGGTCCTCGGTCGGCAGGTGCAGCACCTTCCACGTCTCCCGGCCGACCGAGGCCGCGAGCGCGACGGTCTCGGTCCCGTTGAGCTGGACCGCGTCCGGATCGAGGGCCGCGACGATCGCCGCCAGCTCCGCGCGCGTCCCGTCCGCGGTGACCGCGACGATGCGCGGCGGACCGGCGGCACCGCCCACGGCGCGGATCGCCCGCGCAAGATCGGCCGCCTCGTGGAGCGCGAGCGCGCGCGGCGTGCGCGGGACGAGGTTCAACCCGATCGCGTCCGCGCCCAGCGACACGGCCGCCATCGCGCTGCCGAGATCGCCCACGCCGCAGATCTTCACGAACGGCCGCCGCCCGCCGTTGGCCGGGTCATCCGGGACGGCGCCGGCCGAGACGAACCGCCGTGCCGCGGCGGCTGGGTCCCGGGACCGGACCAGCGCCTCCCCGACGAGGGCGGCATCGAACCCCTGGGCGCGCCAGCGTGCGACGGTGGCCGGGTCGGACACGCCGGACTCGGCGATGGCGAGGCGATCGTCGTCGATGCGATCGCGCAGGCGGCCGGCGCGGTCCGGGTCCACCTCGAGCGTCCGGAGATCCCGGTTGTTGATTCCGATGAGGCGAGCATCGGTCGCGAGCGCCAGCCGGAGCTCGCGCTCGTCATGCGCCTCCACGAGGGGCTCCAGGCCGAGCGCGAGGGCCCGCGCCACGAGGGCGCGCAGGCCACGCTTCGTGGGGTGCAGCACGACCAGCAGCAGGACCGCGTCCGCGCCCGCGGCGCGGAGCACGTCGAGCTGCCGCGGGTCCACGACGAACTCCTTCGCGAGGACCGGGATCGAGACCGCGGAGCGGACGGCCCGCAGGTCGTCGATCGAGCCGCCGAACCAGTGCGGCTCGCACAGGACGGAGATGGCCGCCGCGCCGCCGGCCTGGTACGCGCGGGCCCGCGCCACGATGTCCTCGTCGTCAGCCGCGATCCGCCCGACCGACGGCGACGAGCGCTTGATCTCCGCGATCAGGTGGAGCCCCGGACGGACGAGGCGGTCCACGATGGATCGGACGGGTGGCGCGGCGGCGAGGTCCGCGGCCGTGGGCGCGCCTGCCGCGAGATCCGCCTCGAGATCGGCGCGACGCCGCTCGGCGATCTCGTGGACGACGGTCTGGCGCGCCGGGGCCTGGATCACGCCGGTGCCCCAGCCCCACCGGCCGTGCGCCGCTCCGCGCGCAGGCCCTCGAGCAGCTCTCGGCCGAGCCCGGCGTCGATCGTGAGCGCGGCGCGCTCGATCCCGCCCTCGAGGTCGTCGACGGCGCCCGCGACGAGCAGGGCCGCGGCGGCGTTCAGGAGCACCACGTCCCGCCGTGCCCCCGGTTCGCCGCGCAGGACGGACTCCACGGCCCGCGCGTTCTCGTCGGCATCACCACCGCGCAGCTTGCTCGTGGCCGCCCGCACGAGTCCGAACCTGGCGGCATCCACGGCGAGCCGCTCGATCCCGTCGGGGGCGACCCGGTAGAGGACGCCGCTCCCGTCGAGCGGGAGTTCGTCGATCCCGTCGCCGTGGATGACGAACGTGCGCTCCGTGCCAAGGCGTCGGGCGACCTCGGCGATCCGGGCCGCGGCGGTCGCGTCGCCCACGCCGAGGAGCTGGCGCGTGGTCCCGGCGGGGTTCGTCAGCGGCCCGAGCAGGTTGAAGGCCGTCCGCACGCCGATCTCGCGACGGGTCGGCCCGGCGTGCTTCATCGCGGGATGGAACGACGGCGCGAACATGAACGCGAACCCGATCTCGCGCAGGGCCTGGGCGGCCGAGCTCGCGTCGTGGTCGATGCGGATCCCGAGCGCGTCGAGCACGTCCGCGGAGCCCGCCTTGGAGGTGATCGCGCGGTTCCCGTGCTTGGCGACCGGCACGCCCGCGGCGGCGGCCACGAGCGCCGCGGTCGTGGAGATGTTGAAGGTGCCGCTCCCATCGCCGCCCGTCCCGACGACATCGATCGCGCCGGCCGGCGCCTCGACGCGCACCACCCGCTCGCGCATCGCGGTCGCGAAGCCGGCCAGTTCGTCGACGGTCTCGCCACGCATCCGGAGGCCCATGAGCATCGCGGCCAGCTGCGCGGGCGTGGCCTCGCCGTCCATCACGGCGCCCATGGCCGCACTCGCGGTCTCCATCGACAGCGTCCCGCCCTCGACGATGGTCTGGAGCGCGGCCCGAACATGCTCGCTCATGCGCCCGGCTCCGGGGTCTCGGCCATCCCGGCCGTCGCGAACGAGCCGGCGACGGCATCAAGCCGCGCTGCCTCCCCTTCCCCGGCCTGGCGCAGGAAATTCGCGAGCAGGTGCGGCCCGTCCGGGGTCAGCACGCTCTCCGGGTGGAACTGGACGCCCTCGAGCGGGAGCGACGTGTGACGGATGCCCATGACGACACGGTCGGTCTCGCTCATCGCGGTCACGCGGAAGACCGACGGGAGTGTCGCCGGATCGATCGCCAGCGAGTGATAGCGCGCGGCGAAGAATGACGGTGGCATCCCCTCGAGGAGCCCCTCGCCGTCATGCGTGACCTCCGAAGCCTCCCCGTGGACCAGCGTCGGGGCGCGGACGATCCGGGCCCCGAAGGCCTGGGCCATGGCCTGCATCCCGAGACACACGCCGAGGACCGGGATGCCTCGGCCCGCCGCGACCTCGATCGCGGCCATCGAGACCCCGGCGCTGTCGGGGTCACCGGGCCCGGGAGAGATCACGATGCCACGCAGGTCCGCCTCCGGGTCCGCCGCCATCGCCTCGACCCCGGCGCGATCGATCGCGTCGTTGCGCAGGACTCGGATCTCCGCGCCAGCCGCGGCGAGCGCCTGGACCAGATTGAACGTGAAGCTGTCGTAGTTGTCGACGACGAGGATCACGAGCGCCCCTCCGGTGACGGCGTCGCCCCAGCCCGAGCCGGTCCCTCGGCGTCGGGCGCCTCGTCCGCGTCCCCGGCCGGGGCGTCGGGGACGCCGGCCGCGATGTCGATGGCTCGGCGAAGCGCGGCGGCCTTGTGGTCGGTCTCCTCGAACTCCCGCTCGGGGATGGAGCCCGCCACGATCCCCGCGCCCGTGTGGACGTGCGCCTGGCCATCCTTGAGGACCGCGCTCCGGATCGTGATCGCGGTGTCGAGGTTGCCGTCGTAGCCGAGATAGCCGACGGCGCCGCCATAGAGGCCCCGCCGCTCGTTCTCGGCGGCGGCGATCAACTGCATGGCGCGGACCTTCGGGGCGCCCGACAACGTGCCCGCAGGGAAGACGGCCCGGAGCGCGTCGAGCGTATCGGACTCGGGTCGGAGCCGGCCCTCGACGTGCGAGACCAGATGCAGCACGTGGCTGTACTTCTCGACTTCCATGTACTTGCTGACGGTCACAGTGCCCGGCCGCGAGACCCGGCCAAGGTCGTTTCGACCGAGATCGACGAGCATCACGTGTTCCGCGCGCTCTTTCGGGTCGCGCTGGAGCTGCTCCGACAACAGGGCGTCCTCGCGGGCGTCCGCGCCGCGCGGCCGCGTCCCGGCGAT
>CAYMTJ010000051.1:18582-23128 GCA_964393345.1 uncultured Anaerolineaceae bacterium
CCGACAACAGGGCGTCCTCGCGGGCGTCCGCGCCGCGCGGCCGCGTCCCGGCGATCGGGTGCGTCGTCAAGCGGTCGCCCTGGACCTGAAGCAGCAATTCCGGCGAGGCGCCGACCACCTCGAACGAGGGCGTCCGAACGTAGAACAGGTACGGACTGGGGTTGACCCGCCGGAGCGCGCGGTAGATGCCGATGCCGTCGAGCGTCCGCCCCGTGGCGGGGTCCGTGGGCAGATCGAACGACTGCCTTCTGGCGAGCACGACCTGGATGGCCTCGCCGGACGCGATGGCGTCCTTGGCGACCTCCACGGCACGCACGTAGGCGTCTCGCCCGAGACTCGTCTCGACCGGACGCTGGGGGGCCGGCGGTGTCTCCCCACCCGAACCACGACCCGCATACCGACCGCTGCCCGCGATCTCGGCGGCGGACGGCCGGGCGGTCCGTTCGAGCGCCTCGAAGATCGCGGCCTCGGCGATCCGGTAGCGTCCTTCGAGGTCAGGCGCCTGCGTGTGCAGCGACGCGATGGCGGACAGCGTGTGGGTCAGGTGGTCGAAGACCAGGACGAGGTCCGTCTCGATGAACGCCGCGGTCGGGACGCCGATCGGATCGTGCTCCGGCAGCGGGACGCTGGGCTCGAACGCGGCGATGGCGTCGTACGCAAGCGCGCCGACGGCACCGCCGGTGAACCTGGGCATCCCCTCAACGGGGAGCACGCGTCGACGCGGGACGAACCGCCGGATGGCATCGAGCGGGTCCGGAGCGTCGTTGACGACGACCGGCAGGTCCGGGGCGTAGACCGGGACCGTGACGGGGCGGGTCTGGATGCTGGCGCGGCCGTCGCGGACCTCCAGCAGCCGGCGTGGGCCGACCCCGACGAACGAGTAGCGGCCGAGCCGCTCTCCCCCTTCGACCGACTCGAGCAAGTAGGCGGGTCCGCCATCATCGAGGCGGAGGAACGCTCCGATCGGCGTTTCGAGGTCTGCCGGGCGCGTCGCGCGCAACAGGATCGTGTCGGCGTCGGCAGCCAGACGCTTGGTCTGGGCCAGGCTGAGCGGATCCATCGTCGTCATCGCGGTTCGGGCCTCTGAATCAAGGAACGACCAGTTCGTCCCGGGACGAAAGGTCGTGCCTTCCGCGGTGCCACCCTCATTCGGCGATGCCGCACTTCGCGTGACCGACGGGCCTGGTGTCGCCACCCTGCCGATCGGCGCTGCCCTGTATCGCTGGCGCTCTGCGCCGGAGCCTACTGGCGCCTGCGGCATGGCCGCTTCGCGTTCGGTCCGGAGGCTCCCGGGGCCATTCCCCGCCGTCGTCGCTCCGGTTTCCACCAGCCACCGGATCTCTCTGCCGACGCGCGACGGGTACTCGTCCCGTTCATCGCCCGTTCTTCGTGATGTGGCGCGCAGTATGGTCGCGCCCCGGCGAGACCGTCAAGCGTGACCCGCTGTCGGCCGGTCTCCCGGTGACCGGCCGTCTCGCCGGTCGCCGGACGACCCGGTGCCACTCATCCGGCGGCGGACGAGCGGCAACCAGGCCAGGGCGCCCATCGCCTGGGCCGCCACGACGAGCGCGAGCATCAGCCCGGGGACCGACAGCACCAGGCCCGGTACGGCCCACTGCAGGGACGTGCCGAACGGTGAGATGAGGCTGGATGCGAGCCGCACGATGGGGCCGTCCGGTTCGGCGACGGTCGGATCCGTGGTGGTCCCGGGGATCCGGATCCCAGCTCCCGGTCCGGCGGCGCCGCCGCTTCCGTTGCCGCCCGCCCCCCCGGTGCCCGACGTCGGGGTCGCCGGCGCTGGCGTTGTCGCGGGGGGGATCGGCGTCGGGCTCGCCGACGTGATGGCGGGTGTCGACGAGGCGAGCCCGGAAGGTGACGGCTCGATCGAGGCGCTCGCGACCGGGTCATCGGTCGGCGTGGGGGCAGGCGTCTCGTCCGGACCGGGCGTGGGGGTCGACACTGGCGTGCTCCCGGGCTCTGGGGTCGGCGTCGGCTTCGGTGTGGGCTTCGGGGTCGGCGTGGGGGCGGGCGTCGGCGTGGGGGCGGGCGTCGGCTTCGGGGTCGGGGCGGGATCCCGAACCTGCACGCCCAGCGACGCCGGATCATCGAACGGCTTGTCGCAGTCGTTCTCGCCCTCGAAAGCGTCGGCGACCCAGGTATAGGTGCCGGGGTTTGTCGCGTCCACGGTGATGCCCACACGGACCGTCGCCGTGCTGCCGTGGTCGAGCCGGTCGCCGCCACCCTTCGCCTGGATCGTCACGCTCGTCGAACCAGCCGTCGAGATGAGCCACTTCTTGCCGTTCGGGACGTTCTCGATCACGGCGGACACGACGTCGAACGAACCCGGGATCGCGATGATGACGCACCCGAGCTTGATGTTTCCGTCGGGGCCTCCGCCGTGGTTCGAGAACCTCACGGTGATCTTGGTCCGGTCCCCGGCCTCGAACCCGCCGGGGGACCGGGAGATCTCCCACGTGTGCGCGGCGAGAGCGGTGGCGGGGACCTGCAGCGCGGTCAGGACGACAACGGCCAGGGCGACGGCGGTGGCGCGGGCCCGGGCCATCACGCGACGCGCGAGTACGGGGTCCACAACCGCAGGCCGTGGGCATCGGCGCCGGGGAGCGGCGCATCGGGTGCGGTCTCGATGCCCTGCACGAAGGCGACGACGAGCCGCTCCTCGAGCTGCCAGCCGGCCGCATCCTCGAGCCGTCGGAGCGCCTCCTCGAGCGGGAGGGCCTTGCGGTATGGACGCGACGTCGTCATCGCCGAGAAGGCGTCACCGACGGCCAGGATCCGGCCGATGAGCGGGATCGCCTCACCCTCGAGGCGATGCAAGTAGCCGTTGCCGTCCCAGCGCTCGTGATGGTGGCGGATACCCTCGCGGATCCGCTCGATGTCGGGCAGGTCGCGGACGATGGCGTCGCCGAGTGCGACGTGCTGCTGGATGATCGTGTATTCGTCGGCCGACAGGCGGCCGGGCTTGCGCAGGATGTGATCCGGCACGCCGATCTTGCCGACGTCATGGAGCAGACCCGCCACGCGGATCGAGGCGAGGGCATCCTCGTCCAGGCCGAGCTGCTGGCCGAGGAAGACCCCATAGCGGGCGACGTCCTCGGAGTGGCGCTTCGTGTAGCGGTCCTTGGTGTCGACGGCGAGGATCAGGCCCTGGAACACATCGAAGGTCCGTGCGTCGGGCTCTACCTCGTCGGCCCGCCCGGCGACCGCGATCGCGTCGCCACCGCTGGTCTTGGCCTCCTGGAGCGCCTGCGCGGCGGCCGCGAGGAGCCCCGTCGCGGAGTCGGCATGATCGGGGAAGACCGCGAGTCCGGCGCTGACGGTGAGCGGCAGTCGCTCGGACGCCGCGAACTGGAGGCTGTGCTCGGCGAGGTTGGTGCGGAGCGCCTCCAGACTGGATCGGAGCTGCGCGGTGCCATCCCCGGGCGCGATCAGGATGACCTCGTCCGGTCCGGACCGTCCGAACGACCAGCCGATCGACACGCCGGTCCGCACCTGGTCGACCAGGGTGAGGAGGGCCGTGTCGCCAGCCTCGTGTCCGTACTCGTCGTTGAGCGAGCGGAAGTTGTCGATGTCGACGACCGCGACAGCGATCCCGGAGCCGTCCGCTCGGGCGTGGTCCACCGCCTCGGCGAGGACCTCCACCAGCGCCCCGTGGTTGAGCGTGTCCGTGAGTGTGTCGCGTCGGCTGGCCTCGACCAGGGCTTCGGTCTGACGGGTGATCCGACCCTGGGCCGAGCGGAAGACCACGGACAGGACGATCGCCGCGATGATCCCCGCCGAGAGCGTGACGAGGATGACGGTGCTCCGGACCGTATCGAGTTGCGCGAGGATCGGTGCCGCGTCACGCCAGACGCCGATGACCGCGAGGACGCCCGTCTCGGTGACCAGCGGGAAGTACTCCCGCAGGACCTGGTCCGTCGGCAGGGCGACCCCGGCTTCGCTGGCCGCGACCTCGCTGATGGTGGCCGTCGCGCTCTCCCCGGTAAGCGCTCCAGCGAAATCCGCGGATGCCGGCGTGGATGACCCCCCTTGACCGGGTTCGTTCGACGCGACGATCGTACCGTCCGGACGACGGATCTCGACGTGGAGGATCTTGCCACGCTCCACGAGGAGACCCAGTCGGGCCTCGATCTCCGCGATGCGCGCCGGGTCAGGGCTTTGGGCGGCGAGGTCCTCTGGCGCGATGTTGCTGGTGACGAACAGCCGCACGAGCGCGGCATCGGCACCGATGGCGGAATTCAGGGTCGCCGTCGAGAAGTGGGCGGCCACCAGCACCGTCTGGGCCACCACGGTCACCCCGACGATGACCATGAAGATGCCGTAGACGAGGATGAGCAGGACGGGACGCTTGCGTCGCCGAGCGCCGAACACCAGTACGTGGACTCCTGATCCGGGTTTGACCAGGGGCAACGCTACCGTGATGCGTGCGGCGCGGACACGTGCCGGAAGTCACCGCCGTGGCTGGTACCCACGCGGTGGCGGAGAGGGTGGGATTCGAACCCACGAAGTCTTTCGACTCAACGCTTTT
>CAYMTJ010000052.1:0-9100 GCA_964393345.1 uncultured Anaerolineaceae bacterium
CGGGGACGTGGCTCCCCGAGTGCGATCCCCGCCACGAGCGCCGCGGCGGCGCCGCCCTCCCCCGGGGTGCGTGACAGGGCCTGTGCGAGGTTATCCCGCATGAAATCCCCCAGGACGAAGGCACCACCTGGGTCGCGATCCATCACGGTGGCGGCGTGGTCATCGGCTATTCGCAGCACGCCGGGATGGTGGTCGTGGCCGACGGGACCCCGCTGGCGGCTCAGAAGCTGGAACGAGTCCTGACCACGGATCCGGCGATGGGGGTCCTCCGGCACGTCGACGCGGGCTACGACCGGGCGATCGAGGTCGCCCGCGAGCGCGGTGTCCGGGTCCCGATGCTCGACGCGGACGTCTGACCGCGCCAGGGCGTGGTCAGGTCGCTTCGCCTGACGGCATCTCGCGGAGGGTCCGGACCGGCGTCACGAGCACCGGGACCACGGCGAGGATCGAGCCGAACGCCCCCACCCAGATCGCGGTCGTCACGCCCGCGCCGGTCGCGATCGCGCCGCCGATGATGGATCCGATCGGGATCGTCCCCCACACGACGAACCGCATCGTCGCGTTCATCCGCCCCTGCATCGCAGTCGGCGTGATGGCCTGTCGAAAGCTCACCTGCGTGATGTTGTAGACGACGGCTGACAGCCCGACGAGGAACCCGGAGGCGACCAGGAACGGCGCCGGGCCCTCGCGGGGGGCGATCGCCAGCAGGAACATGCCCGGGACGCCCGCGGCCATGGCCCCGACGATCGTCGGTCCGACGCCGAACCGACGCGAGATCCTGTTCCCGATCAGGGCGCCCAGGATGGCCCCGATGTTGCCGATGCCGAAGATCACGCCGATGGTGACCGCGGAAAGACCGAGTTCGCGGACCGCGTACACGATGAAGACCGCGAAGGCGATGTTGCTGAAGAGGTTCGACGTCGCGGTCGAGGCGGCGATGCCCCGGAGATACGGATTGCCGAGGACGTAGCGGAGGCCCGCCGCGACCTCACGCCGCAGACCGGGACGCGCGACACCGGCCTCGACCACGTGGCGATCGGGCGTCGCCTCCCGCGTCTTGATCAGGAACACGAACAGCCCCGAGACCAGGAAGCTCACGGCGTCGATCAGGATCGCGAACGGTGCCGTCACGAGCCCGATCAAGCCGCCGCTGATGGCCGGCCCGGCCGTCTGGGCGATGGTTCGGGAGGTCTCGAGCTTCGAGTTGCCTTCGGTGAGCTGGTCGCGCTCCACGAGCGACGGGAGATAGGACTGGTAGGCCACGTCGAAGAGGACCGTCATCACGCCGTTCACGAACCCCACGACATAGAGATGTGTGACGGTCAGCACCCCGAGCTGCCAGGCGATCGGGATCGACGCAAGGCTGACGGCACGGCCGATGTCCCCGACGATCAGGATCGGGCGGCGACGCAGGCGATCGACCCAGGCGCCAGCCGGCAGGCTGAACAGGATGAACGGCAGGAACTCGATCGTGCCGAGCAGGGCGACCTCGAAGGCGCTCGCCTGCAGGAGCACGACGGCCACGAGGGGGATCGCCAGCAGGCTTACCTGCGTCCCGAACTGGCTGATGGTCTCGGCGGTCCAGAGCTTGAGGAAGTCCGGATGTCGGAGCAGGCTGGTCGACGGGGCGGTCATGCCGGCACTCTATCCCGCGCACGACGACGGTTCGCGACGCCGCCGGTCGACGTAGCATCGTCGCGTGCTCATCGAATCGATCCCGAACGTCTCGGAGGGGCGCCGTCTCGAGGTGATCGACCGGATGGCGGCCGCGATCGAGGCCGTTCCGGCGGTCCACCTGCTCGATCGGACGAGCGACGCGAGCCACAACCGATCGGTGTTCACCATGGCCGGGGAGGACGGCGCGGTCACCGAGGCGCTGGAGCGACTCGTCGAGATCGCGATCCACGAGATCGACATGGACGGGCACACCGGCGAGCACCCGCGGATCGGAGCCGTCGACGTGATCCCCTTCGTGCCGCTCGGCGAGACGTCGATGGACGAGGCCGTCGGCGTCGCGCGGTCATTCGCCCGATCCATCGCGGAGCGCTTCGACCTCCCGGTGTACCTCTACGCGAACGCGGCCACCCGGTCCGACCGGGTCAAGCTCGCCGACGTCCGGCGCGGGCAATACGAGGGGCTCAAGCTGGAGATCTCGCAGCATGGTCGAGAGCCGGACTTCGGTCCGGCGCGCATGCACCCGTCCGCGGGAGCCGTCGCGGTCGGCGCGCGCCCGTTCCTGATCGCCTACAACATCAACCTCGAGTCGAGCGACGTCGAGCTCGCCAAGCGGATCGCCCGACGGGTGCGCGAATCCGGGGGCGGGCTGCCCCGTCTTCAGGGCAACGGCTTCTGGATCGACGAGCTGTCGCGCGCGCAGGTCTCCATGAACGTGCTGGACTTCACGGTCACGCCACTCTGGCTCGTCTGGGAGACGGTCCGCGACCTCGCGGCCGAGGACGGGGTCGAACTGGCCGAGTCCGAGTTGATCGGCCTCGCGCCGCTCGCGTCCTTCCTGGCGGTGGCGGACCACGCCGGAGCGCCTCCCGACGACGACGTCGAGGACCGGCTCGCCGCCGCGGCGGACTTCCTCCAGTTGCGGGACTTCTCGCCGATGCAGGCACTGGAACTTCGGCTCGAGGCGTCCCGCGCCGGCCGGCCAGGCTGACCCAGGCCCATGTCGGCGATGGGCGGTTCCACGTTCCGCGTCATCGACGGCGGCCGCGTCGACGAGACGTCCCCCGGGCTCCTGGTGACGGGGGCCTCGGAGGTGACCACTCTCGCGGGTGGTCTTCGTCGAGGCGACACCCAGGGCGATGTCGCGCGCCTGACCGCGGCCGACGCGGGCGGCCCCGAGATGCCGGGCGCCCCGGTGGTCGCGTGCTGGGAGGGGCGCATCGTGGCGGTCGGTGCGAGGTCGGAGGTGGAGGCGGCCCTCGACGCGGAGGGCTACCCGCTCGGACGGTTCGCCCGGCTCGATGCGCGCGGTGGCGCGGTGACGCCGGGCCTCATCGACCCGCATACCCACCTGCTCTTCGCCGGATCGCGCGAGGGGGAGCTGGTGCTGCGCCAGCGCGGTGCCGGCTACCTCGAGATCCTCGAGGCCGGCGGCGGGATCCTCTCGACGGTCGCGGCGACCCGTGAGGCCTCGGCGGACGACCTGCTGGGATCGGGTCGTCGCTGGCTCGACGAGATGCTGGGGCACGGGGTCACGACCATCGAGGCCAAATCCGGATACGGGCTGGACCTGGAGACGGAGATCCGACTGCTCGATGTCGCGTTCCGGCTGGGCCGCGACGGTCCCGTGGACGTGGTGCCGACCTACCTGGGCGCGCACGCCGTCCCGACGGAATTCCGCGCGAGGCCGGACGGGATCGAGGCGTACGTCCGATCGGTGATCGAGGAGCAGCTCCCGGGCGTTGCCGCGCACGGTCGGGCGCGGTTCTGCGATGTCTTCTGCGAAGCCGGGGTCTTCACCGCGGACCAGTCGCGGCGGGTCCTCGAGGCGGCGGCGGCGTACGGGATGGCGTCGCGGCTCCACGCCGACGAACTGGCGCCGTCCGGTGGCGCCGAGCTGGCCGCCGAGCTCGGTGCGGCGTCCGCCGATCACCTCGCGACCCCCTCGGACGCGGGGATCGACGCGCTCGCGGCCGCGGCCGCCACCGACCAGCCGGTCGTCGCCACGCTCCTGCCGCACACGACCTGGTTCCTGATGAAGGATCACCACGCGCCGGCGCGGACCCTCATCGAGCGCGGCGTTCCCGTGGCGATCGGGACGGACTTCAACCCCGGCACATCGCCGACCGCGAGCCTGCCGCTGGCCATGACCGCCGCCTGCGTCGGTCTCCGGATGTCCCCCGACGAGGTCCTGAGCGCGGTCACGATCAACGCGGCGCGCGCCCTCCTGCTCGAAGACGAGATCGGGTCGCTCGAACCGGGCAAGGCCGCCGACCTCGTCGTGTGGCGCGTCCCGACGTCGACGCAGATCCCGTACTGGTCCGGTGCCGACCTCGTCCGGACCGTGATCAAGCGCGGCCGCGTGGTCCTCGACCGGGCCTAGGGGCGCTCGACCGGGCCTAGACCTGCTTGCCGCGCGACTCGAGCAGGACGACGGTCGTTTCCGCGGGCAGGCTCGAGATCGTGACGGACAGCTTCGGGCTGCTGACCGGCTCCGCCCCCATCTCGTGGAAGAAGCGCTTGAGGGCCTCCGCGCAATCCGCCTCGTCGTCGCAGACCGGCATCGGGATGACGATGCTCGGGTCGAGCTGGGCGACGAGCGCCGCCGCGCGAGCCGGGGTGAGCGTGCCGCCGAGCGGGACGCAGGCGATGTCGACCGCGCCGATGTCGCCGAGCTTCTCTTCCGTCAGCTGATGGCCGATGTCGCCGAGGTGGATCGTGTGGATCCCGTCGATGTCCACGGCGAACGCGACCTGCTTGCCGGCCGTCGCGCCCTTGTCCTCGTCCCGGTACGTCCGCACGCCCGTGATCAGGACGTTCTTGACTTCGTACTCGCCCGGGCCATCGAGGACGAACGCGTCCTCCAGGCTCGAGGGCAGGTGCGTTCGGCCATCGCGCGAGAGCTTGCCCTTGGCCTTGGCCGGCTTCGCGTCGTCGGGGTGGCTGAACGTCACGATGTCGCCGGTGATCCCCCGGCCGGTGGGCCCGACGACGGACTGATAGGGGTCGTTGACGACGACCGCGTCGCGGCCACGAAGGCGGATGCAGGTCCGCCCGTACCAGGTCACTTCCATGCCCCCATCGTGACACACGAGGCTCCACGGCGGCACATCGGGAAGCGCGCCGTCACGGACAGGATCGCCAGGTGCCGGACAAGGAAAGACCGGAGGCGCCTGCCCAATCGGCACCTCCGGTCGGAGGGAGGGAGGATGGAACCTTGTGGGTTCGTCCAACGCCTACGGTAGGTGGGCTGGATTCAGCATCGAGTCGGCATCCGGTTAAGAAAGCGACATGCGCCACGGACGCTTCGATGGACCGGTACCCGCAGGACCATCGGCCGGATGGGCCCATCGCCGGATTGTGCGACGATCGGGGCATGACTCCGTCCCGCCGGCGCGCGTCGACCGTCGCGTCCGCCCTCGTCATCGTGCTCGCGCTCGCCGCCGCCGCGTGCGGTCCGTCGACACCGACGACCACCTCGAGCCCGAGCGCGAGCCCCACCGCGGTCCCCAGCGTCGCCCCGACCGCCACGCCCGCGCCGTCGGCATCGGCCGCTGATGTCGACGCCCTCCTGGACGGGATCGAGCGCCAGGTCTCCGAGATCCGCGGGCTCGAGTCCACGACGAAGCTCGATCGCGAGATCATCGATCAGGCCCGGCTGCTGGAGCTGATCACCGAGCAGTACGACAAGGACAGCCCGCCCGCCTACGTGGCGGCGAATGAACGGCTCTACAAGGCGCTGGGATTGCTGCCGGCGACGATGGACCTGCGCGCCACGACGCTCGAGATGCTCGAGTCCGGTGTGGCCGGCTTCTACCGTCCCGACCAGAAGAAGATGTACATCGTCGCGCGCACGGGCGCGCTCACGGTCTCGGACCAGGTCACGTACGCCCACGAGTTCACGCACGCGCTCCAGGACGAGCACTGGACGGCGTTCTCGGACCAGGAGGGCGTCCTCGATCGCAGCGACTGGTTCCTTGGCCGCCAGGCGGCCTACGAAGGTGACGCGACGACGCTCATGTTCCAGTGGGCGCTCGCGAACCTGTCGGCAGAGCAGCTTCAGGAGCTCCTGACCGAAGGCACGGCGCCCGAGCAGCAGGCGATCATCGACGCGCTGCCCGCGATCCTCCGCGAGAGCCTGCTCTATCCCTACACGACCGGCTACGCCTTCGTCCAGGGCATCCAGTTCGAGGGTGGTTGGGAGGCGGTCGACGCCCTCTTCGAGCGTCTGCCGGAGTCGACCGAGCAGATCCTCCATCCGGAGACCTACGCCGCGGACGATCGCCCCGTGGACGTCGAGCTCCCGGCCGACCTCGCGGCGTCGCTCGGCGACGGGTGGACGGTGCCGCTCTTCGACACCTTCGGAGAGTTCCAGACGACCATCTGGCTGCGCGAGGGCGGAGCCGTCGATCCCGAAGCGGCCGCCGCGGGCTGGGGCGGGGATCGCCTGGCCGTCATCAACGGGCCCGACGGCGCGTGGTCCCTGGCCTGGCAGACGGTCTGGGACACGACCGACGACGCGGCAGCGTTCGAGATCGCGGCGACCGCGGCGCTGTCGACGGCCGGCGGTGTCGGCACGGTCCTCCCGGGTGCCGGCGGAACGACGCGCTGGGTCGTCGTCGCGAACGACGACGCCACCCTCCAGACGGTCGCCGGCGTGCTCGGCCTCGCCGGCTAGCCGAGACCCCGCTCCTACATCGAGTCCGGCGCGGAGATCCCCAGCAGCGCCAGCCCGCCTGCGAGCGTGACCTGTGTCACGCGGGCGAGCGCGAGCCGGGCGCGTGATCGATCGGGCTCGCTCGCGTCGATCACCTTCGCGTCCCGATAGAAGGCGCTGAAGGTCGTGGCGAGTTCGGTCAGGTACGTGGTGATCCCGACGGTCTCCTCCGACCGCGTCGCGTCCTCGACGACCTCCGGGAACCGCGCGACCACGCGCGCCAGCCGGCCTTCCGGTCCGCCGCTCAGCGACCCGGTCAGGGACGGGGCGGGCACGATCCCGGCGTCGGCCGCCTTGCGCAGGATCGAGGCGATCCGGGCATGCGCGTACTGGACGTAGTAGACCGGACTGCGGCTGGCCTGCTCGTGGTCGCCCCGCTCGAGGGCTTCCCGCTGCCCCCGGAGCTGATCGATGTCGAAGTCGATCGCGGACGTCGGCAACCTTGACCCGAAGAACCAGCGCGCCGCGTCGGCCCCGACCTCCTCGAGCAGGTCGTCGAGCGTGATGAACTCGCCGGCGCGCTTGGACATCGAGACCTCGACGCCATCCCGGACGAACCGGACCCACGAGTACAGCTGGACCTCCACCGCCTCCCGGTCGAAGCCCATCGCCTCCGCCGCGTTCCGGACCCGGGCCACCGTCCCGTGGTGATCGGCGCCCCAGATGTAGATGAGGTGCCCGAAGCCGCGGCTGAACTTCTCGGTCACATACCCGATGTCGGCCGCGAAGTAGGTCGGCTCACCCGTCGAGCGGTAGATCACCCGGTCCTTGTCGTCGCCGTAGGTCGTGGACCGGAACCAGACCGCCCCGTCGAGCTCGTAGACGTGGCCGCGCTCGCGCAGCCGATCGACCGCCCGGGCGACCCAGCCCTCGTCGTGCAGACGCGCCTCGCTCGTCCACACATCGAAGTGGACACCGAGTCGCGCGAGGCTGGCCTCGATCCCCTCGCGGACACGGCCGGACGCCCAGTGCCCCACGATCCCATCCTCGTCCGCGCCCGCGGCCGTCGCCTTCGCCCACACGTCGTCGGGAAGCGATCTGGCCAGGTCGTCGACGTACGTGCCCCGATACCCATCCTCGGGGAGCGGGAGACCGCGCTTCATCGCCGCGATCGACGCCCCGAGGTTGCGGATCTGGCCGCCGGAGTCGTTGAAGTAGTACTCGCGCGTCACCCGCTGGCCGCCCGCCTCCAGGACCCGGCTGAGCATGTCCCCGATGAATGCGCCGCGCGCGTTCCCGACGTGGAGCGGGCCCGTGGGATTGGCGGACACGAACTCCACGTTCACGATCCGCGGCTCTGTCGTCACCGACCGGCCCCAGGCCGCGGGGTCGCCGAGCGCCGCGGTGAGTGGCCCTTCGAGCGCGCGATCGGCGAGCCGGAGGTTGATGAACCCAGGCGGCGCGACATCGACGCGCTCGATCAGCGTATCGGCGGTCGCGGAGTCTGCGGCGAGCTCCGCCGCCAGCGCGGACGCGATCGCCATCGGCGCCAGGCGATACGGGCGCGCGAGCCGCATCGCGACGTTCGTGGCCAGGTCGCCGTGCTCGGGATCGGCTGGGCGCTCGACCTCCACCTCGACGCGTGCGTCACCCGCCGGCATCGCCGGCAGCGTCGCGGCGGTGACGGCGCGCTCCCAGGCACGCTCGATGGCCGCGCGGATCTGCGATCGGACGGTGGGGATGGCCACGGCGGAATGGTAGCGGGCGTCGCGCCGCGGGTCCGGCCGCCCGCCTGGACGGCCGTTCGGTGCAGGTCGGATAGGTATGGTCCGGTGAGGTCCGTCATACTGTCCCCGTGACCCCTCGGACCCTCGCCCTCTCGATCCTCGGGAGGGTTCGTCCCCTCAGCGCGGTCGCCTACGCCAGCGTCCTCGCGATCATCCTGGTCGGTGTCGTGACGGCGACGGACCTCGGCTCCGCGAGTCCGAGCGGCGGGCCATCCACCGCACCCAGCGCCGGCCCATCGAACGAACCGTCCACGGGCCCGAGCGCCGAACGGTCCGATGGGCCGTCGTCCGAGCCGAGTCGCGAGCCATCCCCCGAGCCCACGCCGTCACCCAGCACGCCGACCGCGACGCCGACGCTCACCCCGAGCCCCACGCCGACCCCGACCCCGACGCCTAGCCCGACGCCCAGCCCGACGCCGACGCCGACCCCGACGCCCAGCCCGCCCCCACACCGGTCGCCCACGCCCGAGCCGACGCTGCCACGGACCGACCTCATCAGCACGATCACGGCGAACGGGACGATCCCGACGCTGCCCTTCCTGCTGTTCATCCTGGGGAGCGCGTGCTTCTCGCTCGTCCTCGACGCGACCAGGCGAGCCCGTCGGTAGCCAGCGCCCCCGCTCGATCTGAGCGAAGAACCGGCTAGCCGTTGCGTGGACGCACCGCTATTCTGGTGCGGTCAGGGATAGTCCCGAGTGTTCTGGTGTCGTCGACTGTCATACTTCGACCCAGGACGCCGGGCGTCCGCATTCATCCATATCCATTCATCAGCAGGGATCGGGAGATATCGAACGATGAGAGTTCGTCGATCGGTGGTGCTGTTGTGCGCCGCCGTCTTGTCCTTGGGCACCGTCGGTGCGGTGTCCGCCATCCAGCCCATCTGCAACCCCGAGGAGCAGATCTCGGGCCAGTGCCCCGAAGAGTCGTGGGATCCGTCGGCCGAGCCCACGGACGAGGAGTCCGCTGAGCCGACCGACGAGGA
>CAYMTJ010000052.1:9200-20885 GCA_964393345.1 uncultured Anaerolineaceae bacterium
GACGAGGAGAGCGAAGAGCCGTCGTCCGAGCCATCCGACGAGGAGAGCGAAGAGCCGTCGTCCGAGCCATCCGACGAGGAGAGCGAAGAGCCGTCGTCCGAGCCATCCGACGAGGAGAGCACGGAGCCATCCGGCATCGTCGCCGGCCTGACGTCGGACCCGACGCTGCCGCCGACCGACGGCCTTGGAGCTTCGACGACGGGCGGACCCGACGCCACGCTGCCACTGGTCCTGCTGCTCCTCGGATCCATCGGACTGGCCAGCGTCGCCCTCGTGCCGAAGCGGTCACGCCGCTAGGCGACCTCGCGCGCCGGCGCCTCCGGCGCACCGACGACGCCCGACCTGAAGAGCCCGGCCGATCGGCCGGGCTCTTCGCTTGGTCCGCGCGCCCAAGGTCCTGGGACTTGCGGTGCGTTCATGCACCGCTTTCGATGTCAGTGCGTGCGGTTCTGATGCGAATCTGATAGGTCCGGGATGGTCCATCAGTACTGGACACACGGGGACCCGTCGCGGATGCTCGGACCTGTTCAGTCCAACCGCCCGCAACGGGCCGATCGGGGAGATATCCGTCATGACCTATCGTCGACTGGCCGCCCTCGCGAGCGCCGTCGTCCTGTCGTTCGCTGCCGTCGCGTCCGTCTCGGCCAATGACGAATGGTGCGACGAGCGGCTCGCGCCGACGTTCGTCCAGGATCCGTGCTGGGAGCCCAGCGAAGAGCCGAGCTACGAGCCCAGCGAGGAGCCTTCGGAAGAGCCCAGCGAAGAGCCGAGCTACGAGCCGAGCGAGGAGCCTTCGGAAGAGCCCAGCGAGGAGCCGTCCGAAGAGCCCAGCGAAGAGCCAAGCGAGGATCCGTCCGAAGAGCCCAGCGAAGAGCCCAGCGAGGAGCCGAGCGAGGATCCGTCCGGCGAGGTCGCCGCGCTGACCTCGGACCCGACGCTCCCGCCCACCGATACCCTGACCCCTTCCGGTCAGGACGGCCCTGACGGCTCGCTGCCGCTGGTCCTCCTGATCCTCGGTGCCGTCGGCCTCGGGGCCGCGGGCCTTACGCCCCGCCGCGCGGTCAAGCGCTAGGACCGAGAGAACCCGCCGGCGTCGGCCGGCACCCGATCGCCACCTCGAAGAGCCCGGCCCGCCAGGGGGTCGGGCTCTTCCTCATGCCTCGGGGACGTCTCGGGTCAGTACACGCCGGGGCGTCGATTGGCCAGGACGGGGATCTGTCGCCGGACGGCGGCGACACGGTCCGTGTCGATGGTGGCGCGGATGATCCCCACGGCATCCGGGGCCAGGGCGACGACGACGCCCCACGGATCGACGACCATCGAGCGACCGTACGCCGGCTGCCCCGGCGGACCGAAGATCTGTGCCGGCGCGATGACGTAGGCGGCGTTCTCGATCGCGCGCGCTCGCAGGAGGACCTCCCAATGGTCTCGTCCGGTCCGTTCGGCGAAGTTCGACGGGACCGAGAGGACTTCGGCGCCGGCCAGCGCCAGGGTGCGGTAGAGCTCTGGAAAGCGAACGTCGTAGCAGATCGACAGGCCGACGGTCACACCCTCCACGAGGGCGGTGACAGCCACGTCGCCCGGGCTGACGAACGACGACTCCGTGTCAACCGGTCCGTTCTCGATCGCTACGTCGAAGAGATGGACCTTGCGATAGGTCGCGGCGATCGTGCCATCCGGGCGGATCAGGACGCTGGTGTTGTGCGGTCGCATCGGATCGGCGGACGCTTCCGCCAGGCTGCCGAGCAGGATCCAGACCCCGTGTCGGCGAGCGACCTCGCCGAAGGCCTCGGTGTGCTCGCCCGGGATCGCTCGTGCCGACGCCCGGTACCCCTCGTGCGGCCCACGGAACTGGAGATACTCGGGGAGGGCCACCAATCGGGTCCCGCCCACCGCCGCCTCATCCGCAAGCTTGACGGCTGTCCGGATGTTCGCGTCGGTGTCGTCGGTCGCGGCGAGCTGCACGAGGGCGACGGCGAGTTGCATCCCGGCATCCTACCCGGGCGCCAGCGGCGTCGCCCCATCGTGGGGTGTCTCGTGGCCTAGCGGATGCCGGTGTCGTACCCCAGGTCGACCGCCGTCAGACGTCCGTCCGCCACGGTGGCCGACGCGACCTCCGGCGTGCCCATGAGGCCGTCGACCGGCGCGGCCTCGATCGTGTACCCGCCAGCCGGGAGGGCGAGGTCCAGGATGCCTAGCAGCCCGGTCGGTCCATCGCCGACGATCGAGCCGGCGCCATCCTTGACGACGATCCGCGCGCCGGTCACCGGACGGGGAGCGCAGGACGCATCGGGCGGGTCGGTCTCGACCGGACAGATGGGACCGGCGGTCGCCCGGATCGACAGGCCCATGGCGATCGCGCTGGCCGGCAGCTGCTCCACGGGTACCACGGGCCCCTCGTCGGAGATGACCGACACGGCGCCGTCGGGTGCGACGGCAAGCGTCCAGGTGTGCCGGTCGATACAACCGGCGGGGCAGTCGCCCCAGCCGATCTGGACCATCACGACGAACGCGCCGACGCCCGAGGCCGGCTGGACGTCGAACCAGGCCGACTGCCCGATGAGGTTCGGATCCTTGGCCGTGATCGACGAGAAGCGTGGCTCGAACGCCAGGACCGCGGCCCACGCCTCGGCCAGCGTCGTGACGGGTCCGCGACTGGGAGACGGCGAGTTCGTGGGTGCCGTCGATGCGCAGGCCGTCACGAGGACGAGTGCGGCGACGAGCATGGGCAGCGCGGCGCGGCGAGTGGCGGTGCGTCGGGGGGTCGGCATGGCCCGGAGACGATGCCACACCCGCCGCGGTTCCGTGGTCCGACGCCGTCCATCCTGGTCCGCCTTGACGCGGCGTCATCCGCGACCGGATGATTCGAGGCGGGATCGGGCCGGACCGCTCGACGTCCCGTTGAGGTGCGCCGTGATCGAACCGCTCGACCTGTTGGCAACCCTGCGCGCGGGTCTCCCGAAGCTCGACGGGCCGCCGAAGCACGTGGTGATCGTCGGTGCCGGGATGGCCGGGCTCACGGCCGGCATGCTGCTCAAGGAAGCCGGGCACACGGTCACGATCCTGGAGGCCCGGAATCGGCTCGGCGGGCGGGTCTACACGTACCGCGGGTTCGCCGGGGGGATGTATGGCGAGTTCGGGGCGATGCGGTTCCCCAAGCAGCACCGGCTCGGCCAGCACCTGATCCACGAGCGCTTCCACCTGCCGACGACGCCGTTCCCGATGTACGACGAGGACACGTTCATCCACCTGAACGGCCGACTGGTCCGGCGCAGCCTGTTCGACGCCGCGACCTTCGACTACAGCCTGCCGGATGGGGAGCGCGGCCTCGCCCCGTCTGACATCCTCAAGGCGGCGATGGAGCCGCTCCACGAGTTGATCACGCAACCGGGAGGTTGGGAACGGATCATCGAGCGGTACGACGGGTACTCGCTCCTGGGCTACCTGCTCGAGCGCCGGATCAGCGAGCAGGCACTCTGGCTGATGGGACCGCTGCTCAATCTGGAAGGTCGCTACCACTTCTCACTCGTCGAGTGGTTCGCCCACTACCACGAGGATGTCTTCGGCGACCTGTCGTTCATCGACGCCGGAGCGGACTCCCTCCCGAACGCGTTCGCGCCGATCCTCCTCGGCGACACGCGCTTCGGTGCGGTCGTCCACGCGATCGAGCAGGGGCCGGACCAGGTGACGGTCCGCTTCCGCGACGGCGTCGGAACCTCACTGTCCGTCACGGCCGACGAATGCATCCTCACGGCTCCGCTGATCCTGCTCCGACACATGGAGATCAGCGGTCTCGACATCGACAAGTGGTTCACGATCCGCAACGTCTACTACGGCCGCGCGCACAAGATCTTCATGCAGTTCAGCCGGAAGTGGTGGGTGGAGGACTACGGCATCACGCACGGCGTCACGGTGACCGACCTCGCGATCCGGAACGTCGTCTACACGCCGGCCGGCCAGGTCCCGGGGATCGAGCGAGGCGTGCTCATCGCCTCGTACGCCTGGGAACAGGACAGCATGGCCTACAGCATGCTGACGGAAGCCGAACGGATCTCGCAGGCGCTCGAGGACCTGGGCAAGGTCCATCCCGAGGCACGTGACACGTTCGAATTCGGCGTCTCCTATGACTGGGCCCTGGACCCGTTCGCGGGCGGCATCGGGCCGTTGTTCCGGCCGCACGAGCTGACCAGCCAGTTCTACGGCGACATCGTCCGCCCGGTGGGGCGTGTCTGGTTCGCCAATGATGCCTGCGACCAGCGTGGCCGTCGCTGGATCGAGGGGGCCATCGCCGCCGCCACCAAGAACGCCTACGCGATCCACACGGGCATGCGCAACGAGCTCCCGAAGGTCACGGCCGAGTAGGGTCTAGCCGGTCGCGTCGTGGATCGTCTGTGCCGCGCGGATCCCTGACTCGAGCGCGCCCTGGATCCAGGCGTGGTAGAGCGAACAGTGCTCACCGGCGAAGTGGATGCGCCCCTCGGACCGGATGATGTCGGCCTGCAGGTCCGTCTGCTGCTCCGGCGCGAACATCGCGAACGCGCCACGCGCCCAGCGGTCCGAGTACCACGCGTGGCTGGCGCCGCCCTCGTACTCGTCGCGGACCCGCGGATGGATCCGGGCCACGTCGTCGAGGGCTTCCTCCAGGCGGGTCTCCTCGTCCATCGCCCCCCATTGCAGGGCATCCTGACCCCACGTGTAGCTCGCGAGGAGGACCCCACGGCGCGTGGATGGGTCGGGCGTGGGGTAGTTCATCCGCCGCACGGGCAGCTCGGTCACCGTCCCCCCGCCGAAGATGCCGTCATCCTCCTCCCAGAACC
The DNA here is from genome assembly GCA_964393345.1 of uncultured Anaerolineaceae bacterium. Lineage (GTDB taxonomy): Bacteria > Chloroflexota > Limnocylindria > Limnocylindrales > CSP1-4 > SPCO01. The sequence continues at coordinate 14,018 of CAYMTJ010000052.1, forward strand.
GGTTGCGGACCTGGAAGAGGATCTTGGTCGACGCGTGGTAGTTGAGCTGTCGGATCGCCCGCTGCTTGGCATGGGAGAACGGCTGGATCACCTCGATCGTCCGCAGGACGGAGAACGGGATCGTGACGATGACGTGATCCGCGCTGATCTGGTATCGGCCCGACTCCGTCTTGAAATGGACGGTCGCCTGATCGGTGCCCTGGTCCAGGGCGAAGACGTTCGCGCCGAACCGGACCTCGTCCTGCAAGTGGGCGTAGAAGGCATCGGGGAGCCCATCCATCCCGCCCACGATCTCCTGCATGTCGACATAGGCACCGCCGAGGTCCTCGCGCAGGATCTCGACCAGCGAGTTGTGCATGTCGGCTTCGAGGAAGTTGAGGACGGCGTAGTACTCGATGGCGCCCCGTGACCAGCCCTTGAAGCGCAGGAACTCGTAGAGCGAGTACTGGTCGTACTCGCGCACGATGTGCTCCCACGCCGCGTCGCCGTCGTGCGCCACCATCGCCCGCAGGTCGGCGATGGTCGACTCCCACAGGTCGTCGGCGGTCCGTCCACGCTCGTGCTCCTCGACGGTGAACGGGAGCCGGCCCGGGTCCCGGTCGGCCTCCTCCTTCGTGAGCCGCATGCCGCCGATGTGGACGAGGGCCTTCGGGTTGCCCATCACGAAGGGCCGAAGCGACAGGCCGAACAGCTCGCAGTACCGGAGCGTGAGGTCATGCGCGCGCGGGATGCGCATCCCGCCCGCCTCCGCGTACAGCCCCGGCGCGAAGCTTCGGAGCGTGTAGATCCGGCCCCCGACGCGGTTCTGCGCCTCGAGGACCGTCACATCGTGACCCTGGCGCTTGAGTTCGAACGCGGCGACCAGGCCGGCCAGGCCGGCACCCACGATCACGATGCGCTTACGCGGACCGGCGCGCCCGCCGAGTCCGGCGTCCGGTGTCTCGAGCACGTCAGGATCCACCGGTGTCGTGACCGGTGGGATCTCATCGGGGGAGGGGCCAGTCGCCCTGGCCTCGAGGTCCTCGGACGTGGTTTGATCGGTCATTCCGGGTGCCTCCAGAACATCCTCATCGCGGATCCGACCGTGGACGAGCGCGGCACGCCGACGACCTATCCGCCGCGCTCGCGCCGATGTTTGGCGACGAACGCGGCCGCCTGCGCGCGCCGCTCCAGGTTCAGCTTCGAGAGGATCGAGCTCACGTAGTTCTTGACGGTCTTGTCGGAGAGGAAGACGTCGGCGGCGATCTCCTTGTTCGTCTTGCCCTCGGCGACGAGCATCAGGATCTTGCGTTCCTGCGGCGTCAGCACGGACAGCTCGTCGTTGGCGTCGCCGGCCGCGATCCGCCGGACCCGATCGAGGACCCGCTCCGTGACCGCCGGATCCAGCAGCGAATCGCCACGGCCGACGGCCTCGAGGGCCGCGACGAGGTCACGCGCCCGGATCTGCTTGAGCAGATAGCCCGACGCCCCGGCGACGATCGCCGAGAGCACCGCCTCATCGTCCGGGAAGGACGTGAGCATGACCACGCGGGTCTCCGGGAACTCGGCCCGGATCTCGCGGCAGGCCTCCACGCCCGAGCCATCGGGGAGTCGGACATCCATCACCACGATGTCCGGCCGGTGGAGGCGGGCCTGCGCGATGGACTCCGCGACGTCGCCGGCCTGCGCGACGACCTCGAACCCTGGACGTCGGTCGAGGAGCGCGACGAGCCCGTGGCGAACGACCTCGTGATCGTCGACGACGAGGATGCGCAGGGCCCTGGCGGCGGTGGTCTCGGACATGATCATGTCCCCCGGACATCGGCGCTGGCGGGCAACTCGACGATGATAGTGGTGCCGTCGCCCGGGGCGCTCGTCATCTGGAACGACGCCCCGATGGCCTCGGCTCGCGTGCGCATGTTGGCGAGGCCGTGGTGCCCCGCCAGGGTGGGTGCCGTCTGGTCGAATCCTCCGCCATCGTCGGCGATCGTCAATGTCGACCCGACCGCGGCCCGACGCAACGACACGGAGACGTTCTTGGCGTTCGCGTGCCTGGCGGCGTTGCTCAGCGCTTCTCGAACGAGCTGGAGCAGCTCGGCGCCGTGCTCCTGGCTCAGCGTCGCGCCGGCGTCCGGGTCGACATCGAGATCGATCTCGACGAGCGTGTTGTAGCGGAACTGCTCGCCCAATGAGGCGATGCCGGCCGCGACGTCGCGGCCATCGAACGACTCGGGCCGGAGCCCGTAGATGAACCCGCGCAGTTCCCGGATCGAGGCCTGCAGCGAGTCGATCGCGGCGTCCACCCGGGCCTCCGCCTCGGACGGCGAGACCACCATCATCTCGGGGACGTCCTCGAGCGACAGCGACACGCCATAGAGCGACTGGATGATCCCGTCATGGAGGTCCCGCCCGATCCGGTCGCGCTCGGCGACGATCGCGAAGTCCGCGGCCTCCTGATGGAGGCGGGCATTGTCGATCGCGATGCCGGCATGCAACGCGAACAGCTCGACGAGGCGCTGGTCCTGCGGCGTGAACTCGGCGGCATCGGTCTTGTCGGTCAGGTAGAAGTTCCCGACCGATCGTCCGCTCGACGTCACCGGGACGCCGAGGAACGAGGTCATCGGCGGGTGGTGCGTCGGGAAGCCTGCGCTGTCCGGGTGCTCGGCGATGTTCGGGATCCTGTACGAGCGGCCCTCGCGGATGATCAGGCCGAGAAGCCCGCGCCCGCGCGGCAGCGGGCCGATCCGCTCGCGCTCGTGGGGGGTGACCCCACTCGTGATGAAGCGTCGCATCTGGCCGTCGGGGCCGGCGATCCCGAGGGCCGCGTAGCGCGCCCGGACCAGGCCGCGTACCCGCTCGACGATGAGCTGCAGCGCCTCCTCGAGGTCCAGCAGCCCGGCGATCGCCCGGGTGGCCTCGTCGACGGCCGCCAGGGCGTCCGCATCGAGCGTCGCTGGCGCCGGGCGTTGGTTCGGGCGACGTGGGGCCATGGCGGCGAGCCTAGCAGCGTTCCGGGAGCGACGAGACGTCCGGGCGGGGAGGGACGTCCGGCCCACCGAAAACCTGCCGACCGGCACAGTGGGTCGACCCCATAGGTGCGCCACCGTATGGTCCATGGGCCACTCACGGCGCGTCCGATGATGACCGGTTCGAACGGATCTTCGCCGGCGCGCATCCCCCGTCGGATCATGGTCGCGACCGATGCGACACCGACGTCGGCGGGCGCCGAGCGAGCGGGCATCCAACTGGCCGCTCGCGTCGGCGCGAGCCTGATCGTGTTGAGCGTGATCGATCCGTCGCGGCTTCGATCGCCCGGCGGCTCGTTCCACACCCGGGTCGACCAGGTTCGCCATGAACGCGAGGTGGCGCTCGCGAGCCTCATCGACGTCGCGCGAGCGAAGGGGATCCCGGCACAGTTCCTCATCTGGGAGGGACCGCCCGGTCCGTCGGTCGTCGAGGCGGCACAGGCCGAGGGCGCCGATGTCATCCTCGTCGGCAGTCACGGCCGGGGAGCGGTGGGTCGGCTGCTGCTTGGCAGCGTGTCGTCGCACATCGTCGACCACGTCGGTCGCACCGTGGTCGTGGTCAAGCCCGGTCAGCGCCTCGACGACGTCTGGCCACTGGACGCCTGACGAGCGTCAGCCCCGTGCCGGATCCGGACCGGGGTCCTCGCCACGAGCCGCGCTGGCCAGCCGCGGAAGATAGTGCGCCCAGCCGGCGTCATGGATCGGTCGCTCGTCCGACGGTAGACCGCGATGGGTCAGGCGCAGAAGCGTCCCGTCGCCATCCGGGGCGAGGTCGATCTCGACGGTCGACGATCCCGGCGGGACCGATGGACTGCCCCGCCACCCCCAGGTGAAGACGACGCGCCGGTCGGCCACCAGTTCGACGAACGTCCCCTCGGCGACGGCGCCACCGGTCATCGTCATGCGGAACCGACCGCCGGGGACGGGCTCGATCTCGGCCTCGGCGCCCTGCCAGCGCGCCCACCGCACCGAATCGGTCAGATACCTGTAGACATCGGCGGGTCGCGCCGCGATCCGGCGATCCAGGCGAAGGGCGTCGTCTACGGTCACCGTTCGCCCACCTCCTCCTCCACCGCGTCGGCGAGCCGGTCGAGCGCCTCGGCCCACATCGCCTCGAGCGCGGGCGCCAGGGGCCCAAGACGGTCGCGGTCGACCCGGTAGAGGCGTCGGTTGCCGTCTCGACGAGCCCGGACGAAGCCGGCATCGCGCAGGATCGCGAGGTGCTGCGAGATCGCGCCGAACGTCACGTCGAACCGGCCCGCGATGTCGCCGGCGGACCGTTCCTGGTCCCAGACGAGGCGGAGGATCTCCCGACGGCGGGGTTCGGAGACGATCTCGAGGGCGTCCATCGGCCTCTATTTTAGTCGGGATTGAAATCGTCCGTCTGACACGGTACTATAGCCTCGACTAAAACACAGGGACGGGACGGATCCGGGCACCACCGGGATCCGCACTAGCAGGGAGGATCGACGCGACGAATGGGCGAGTACCACATCCTGATGCAGTTCGATGTCGCGGCCGATCGCGGGACGGTCCATCGGGCTGTCGCGACCGAGACTGGGATCCGAAGCTGGTGGTCGGTCCGGACGGATGGGCCGACGGACGGGCAGCTGCGGGTGTCGTTCCCGGACGTCCCGCAGCCCTTCGAGTTCACGGTGGCCCGGAACGACGCCGACCGCGTCGAGTGGGTGACCGGCGGCTTCCCGCCCTGGTGGGCTGGGACCACGATCCGCTGGGACCTTGCCGAGAACCCGGATGCACCCGGCACGCGACTGCAGTTCAGTCACCGGGACTACGCGCCCGACAATCCGGTGATCCCGATCGTGACCCCGGCCTGGGCGCAGATCATCCTGCGGTTGAAGGGCTACGCGGAGAGCGGCGACCGGCAGCCGTTCTTCGACTTCTGAGGGCCGCGGTCATGGCGCTGGACGTCACCGCCTCGCTGGACATCGCGGCGCCGTCGGACGCGGTCGCCTCCGTCCAGTTCGATCCCACCCGCGATCCCGAGTGGATCGGTGGCGTGGACCGGATCGAGCTCATCACGCCGCCGCCGCTGGGCGAGGACTCGCAGGTGCTTCGGATCGGCCGGTTCATGGGCCGGCCGATCGAGTGGCTCATGCAGGTCACGGCGTACGAGCCGGGCCGTCACGTCGGCATGCACGCGCTCCGGAGCCCGTTCCCGATGGACGTGGACTACGTGCTCGAACCGGTCGGGGACGGTGGATCGACCAGAGCGAGCATCCGAATCCGCGGCGACGCTCGCGGCATGTACGGCCTCCCAGGCCCGCTCCTGCGGACGATGGTCAGGCGCTCGGTGGCGGGGGATCTGCGGCGCCTGAAGACCATCGTTGAGGCAGGCCGGGGCTGAACGCTCGACGCTCGACGGCCAGCCGAGCGGCGCGGCCGCGCCGTGTCTGCCTGCGGTCGGACGCGTCCCGAACCCTGCGCACCGGATGCGACGTCAGCGCGACGCTCCGATGATGACGCGCGGCCTCAGACCCCAGGGTCGCTCCGCGGTTGCGGCGGGTCGAGCTGGACATCCCGGACGGCGAACCCAAGGGCACCGAGGGCGAGCAAGGACGTACCGATCGTGATCACGACGCCGATCCCGAAGAGTGCCGGGCTCCCACCTCGTTCCGCGAGGAGCAGCAGGACCTCGAGCGGATCGAACGCCACGACGAGGTAACTCACGCTTCCCAGCGTGAGCAGGCCGGCGCCGACGAGCATCGGCAGGCTCGACGACACGGAGCCGAAGATCGCCGTCCGGCGGCCGACACTTTCGATGCCGCGCCGCCACACCAGGACCGCCGCAAGCCCGGCGCCCCAGGCGGTCGCCACGAAGACCCCTCCGACCGCGTCGGCCATCCGGTGCCAGCCCGCGATCAGCGTGGCGATCCCGACCGTGGCGACGACGACCGACGACAGGGCCACCGACGGGGCGCGCAGGAGCGGCGGGAGCACGAGCAGCAAGCCGACGGCGACCGACGCGGCCGCGGTGGCGTGCCCGCTCGGAAAGCTGTTGGGCAGGACGTAGAACAGGCCTCCCAGGAGGTCCGTGCGGTCGAGGACGAACTGCTTGAGCAGCTGGGTCGTGACGTTGGCGCCGGCGATGGTCACGGCCGCCACGAGCGCGAGGCGGGGCCGGCGTCGGATGAGCGCGATCCCGACCACGGTCGCGGTCCCGAGGATGAGCGACGATCGCGAAAGGATCGAGAGGACCTGCTCCGCGCTGGCGACGGCATCCGCGGACGCCGGTCGTCCACCGAGCATCACCTCGCCAACGAGCTGGCCGGTCCGCGTCCCCACGGTCAGGACGTACAGCGCCGCCGCGACGACCGCGGCGATGAGACTGACCAGGACGAGGCGTCGGCCGGCGTGCGGCGTCGGGAGGCGTCCGGGCATGACCGTCGCGGAGGCCTCGACCGGTCCGGGCAGGGGCGTGCTGGATGCCGGACCCGGTGGCACGTGCTGAGTCAGCCTCGATCGGTCGCTTCGGGGCTCGACGGGCCCGGCGCCATGGGCGTCGTCGGTGGCTCGGTGGGCGCGGGACGCCGGCGCCGGAACAGGCCGAAGAGCACGACGACGCCGCCGAACGCGATGATCAGCCACGACGCCACGGTCAGCAGTCCTTCGATCGTGTCCGCGGTGGCGACGCGGTAGAGGAGGAGGATCGCGATCGCGATCAGGAGGATGTCGAAGACCGGCGCGGACCAGCTCGCCTCCCGCCGTCGGACCGCCGGGACGAGCAGGAGCACGCCGATGACGCCGTAGACGAGGCCGCCGAGGCCGACACCGATGCGGACCCCGACGACCGTGATCTGCTGTAGGGCGGAGAGGAGCACGACGAGGCCCCCGGCGGCGAT
>CAYMTJ010000052.1:20985-22332 GCA_964393345.1 uncultured Anaerolineaceae bacterium
GTCTGCCCTCGCTTGCCACCACGGGTCGTGGCCGTACCAGCCGCATGATCCGCGTGTCCGCGCATCGTGCCCCAGTCGGGAGCGCGATTCAATGCGGTTTGGTCGCCTCGGGCGGGGCGATGACCGTGGCGTCGACCGGTGATCGGGGGACGTCGGGTCGTCCGTCAGATGTCGATGCCTTTGGCCCAGGTCGGCACCGCCGTCCAGACCTCGGGCTGACCCTCGAGGAGTGGTCCGACTTCGGCGAGGTACTCCCAGAACCACGTGGCCTGGCCGGCCGCCTGGGCCGCCTCGGGATCGCGGTAGATCTCGAAGAGATGGAAGACGTCCGGGTCCGCCGCGTCGGCGCACCAGACCACGATCTCCTGGGCCTCGTTCTCGCTCGCGCGTGGCACAAGCCGCTGCTCGTAGAGCCGCTGGACGTCCTCACGCTTGCCCGGCTTGGTCCGGGTGGTCACCGACATCGCCAGCTTGCCCATCGTGAGCCTCCTTCGTGTTCGACAGGAGCGTATAGTAACCAGATAGTTACTTCGGATGCAAGCCCGAGTCGTAGGATGACCGGCACATGGAACGACCGACGGCGCGCAGCCCGCGAGACCCGGAACGGACTCAAAACCGGATCCTTGATGCCGCGAAGTCGGAGTTCGCGGCGCTGGGGTTCGCCGGGGCCCGCGTCGACCGCATCGCTGCGGCCGCGGGTGTCAACAAGCGCATGCTCTATCACTACTTCGGGAACAAGCGGGACCTCTACCGTGAGGTCTACGAGCGACAGGTCGTCGCCCACGGCACCCGTGTCGAGGGGAATCCGACCGACCCTGTCGACGCCCTGCCGTACTGGTACGACGAGGTCAGCCGCGACATCGAATGGACTCGCCTTCTCGGCTGGGAGGCGCTCACCGAGGAGAGCCAGGGATCGGTCGGGGCCGCGGCGCTTCGGCGCAACTACGACGGCGCCGTGACCTGGGTCAAGGAAGCCCAGACCCGCGGGCTGGTCTCCGCCGACCTGGACCCGGAGCTCTACCTGCTCATGACGATCGCGGTGAACATGTTCCCGCTCGGCTTCCCGCAGGTCACGCGATCGGTGACGGGCCTGGACCCGCGGGACGAGGCCTTCCGCGAGCGCCAGCGGAGTTTCCTCATCGAGTTCGGCAAGCACCTGAGGCCGCGACGCTGAGACCTCGGATGGCCGATGGCCGGTCCGACCGAGCTGGTCTGGGGATACGGCACGTATCGAGTCTCCGAGGTCGTCTGCCCGTCTCGAGTCGAGCCTGAGGCAGGTTCCTGAATCCATCGGCTATCCTTGCCCTCGCGCCGACATAGCTCAGCGGTAGAGCAGCTGTTTCGTAA